>CBJMVH010000015.1:0-92054 GCA_966433195.1 uncultured Ralstonia sp. | reverse complement strand
TCAAAGAAGCCCTCGACCCACAGGTGGACGAGCCACCAGCGCCAGTACTCGATCATCGAATAGTGCGTGTGCTGATCCCATACCAGCGAGGTCGAATAGAACCCACCGATGCAGGTGGCCGACAGGAACACCATGGCGATCAGCCCGCGCGATTCCGACGGTGTCTTCAGTGCCGGCCACAGCGCACGGCCCAGCAGCAGTACCCAGAACAGCAGGCCCACGAACAGCAGCAGTTGCCACACGCGGCCCATGCTGGTGTATTCCAGCCCTTGGTTACCGAGCCAGAAGCTGAAGTCCACGCCGCGATGCTGCAGCGTGCCGATCCAGCCGGTCACGATGGAGCCCGCCACCACGAAGATCAGGGCCCAGAACAGCACGTCAACGCCGAGCTTCTGGAACTTGGGTTCGCGCCCCGACAGCAGCGGCGCAATGTACAGGCCGGTGGCCAGCCACGCCGTGGCAATCCACAGCACACCCAGTTGCGTGTGCACCGTGCGGCTGATGACATACGGCAGCACCTGCGCCAGCGGAATCCCGAAGAACGCCTCGCCTTCGACCGCATAGTGCGCGGTGATGGCGCCCATGCCGATCTGCACCAGCATCAGCCCGATCACGGCAAAGAAGTACTTGCGCGTGGCCTTCATCGACGGGGTGGCAACCGCGTTGAGGAACGGATCGGCTGGCAGCGGCGCGGGGTCCTCCTCGTGCTTGCTGCTGCCGTGCAGCCACAGCATGGCGGCAATGCCGCCCAGCAGCAGCACGATGCTGACCATCGACCACATGGCCGCGCCGCCTGTCATGGTGTTGCCCACGAGCGGTTCATGCGGCCAGTTGCTGGTGTACGAGATATCGGTCTCGCCCGGGCGGTCGGCCGCGGCAGCCCACGATGTCCAGAAGAAGAACGCGGCCAGTGCCTCACGGTCGGCCTGGTCCGGCAGCACGCCGGTGGACATGGCGTACTGTTCGCGCAGCGTTGCCAATGACGCATCGGTGCCGAACAGCGCTTCAAAATGTCGTGCCACGTCCTGAATGGCGCGTGCTCGGTCGGCAGAGACCGTCAGCGTGTCGTGCGATGCGTCATACGTATTGCGGCGCATCTCTTCCTTCACGGCCGCATCGACGGCGGCTTGTTGAGAAGCCGTCAGCGGTGCGGTCGTGCCGAATTGCTGCTGTGTGCGGATGCTCTGCAGGGCGGTGGCTTCGCGGTGCAGCCAGTCGGCGGACCAATCCGGCGCGACATAGCTGCCGTGGCCCCACACGGTGCCCAGTTGCTGCCCACCGGCTGCCAGCCAAGCCTGCTGCCCACGTTCAATCTGCTCACCGGTAAAGAGCACCGTGCCGGCCGTCGTGACGACCGCGTGGGGGATGGGCGGCGCCGCTAGGTAGATCTGCCGCCCCAGATAACCGAGTGCCCCGAATGACAGGACAAAAATGAGGCCGAGCCACCGCCACAGCCTTCCATTGGTTTTCATGACAAGGTTCCTCGCAAGGGTGTCATCGCAATAAAAGAAGGGAATCAGGCGCCGCCGCAGCCGCCGCAGCATTGGCCGGTGCTTGCCGCCGAGGCCTTCCGGGTAATGGCGACGCGCCAGGTGTGCGGGCCGCGCTCGAGGTAATCCCAAGCGAACTGGCCGGGGCGCTCGATCTGGAACTGCGATTGCAGCGGGCGCGGATCGTGATCGTTGATCAGCTCCAGACTCTGGCCGACGCTGAGCTCACCAAACGCAGAGAAGATCAGCGGATGGCGCTCGCGCGGCGCGAGCACGCGCAGGTCAAGTTGGATGGATGGCGTGGTCTGCGTCATGGGGACTCCGGTGGGGTGGTTGGCATCAAAAAAGATGCATTGAATATGCATTTATATTATTGGCTGCGACATGGCCGGTTATTGATGTATGTCAGATGCTTGTTTTGATGCAGTGCGGGATGCGGCCCGACCCAAGAAGTGCGGCAGTGCGTTTGCGCTGCGTCAAAGCCCGATCGGCGGACGGCTCCTAACGTGGAGCAGACGACATCACACCGATACATGGGGGAAAAAATGAGCCGTCTTCAAAGGGCCCGTGGCTTGATGCGCGCGGGTTTGATTTCCGCATTGCTGGGTGCAGTGCTAGCGGGCGCCGTGGCACGTGCGGCGACCCGGCTTCCGGGCGATTTCGGGCCGCCACGTGGTGAGCCGATCCATGCAGTACTGACGAGCCCGCCGCTCGTCCCACCGCCGGTGAACCGAAACTATCCGGCCAAGGTCATCGTGGAGCTGGAAGTGGTCGAGAAGGAAATGCAGATCTCCGAAGGGGTGAGCTATACGTTCTGGACCTTCGGCGGTACGGTGCCTGGCAGCTTCATCCGTGTGCGGCAGGGCGATACGGTGGAGTTTCACCTCAAGAACCACCCCGGCAGCAAGATGCCGCACAACATCGACCTGCATGGCGTGACCGGGCCGGGCGGCGGCGCGGCATCGAGCTTCACCGCGCCGGGGCATGAATCGCAGTTCACCTTCAAGGCGCTCAACGAGGGCATCTACGTTTACCACTGCGCCACGGCGCCGGTCGGCATGCATATCGCCAACGGCATGTACGGCTTGATCCTGGTCGAGCCGCCCGAAGGTTTGCCCAAGGTTGACCACGAGTACTACGTCATGCAAGGCGACTTCTACACGGCCGGCAAGTACCGCGAGAAGGGCACGCAGCCGTTTGACATGGAAAAGGCCATCGACGAACGTCCGACCTACGTCCTCTTCAATGGCGCAGAAGGCGCACTCACGGGGGACAAAGCCATGCACGCCAAGGTCGGTGAGACGGTACGCCTGTTCGTCGGCAATGGCGGCCCCAACCTGGTGTCGAGCTTCCACGTCATCGGCGCGATCTTTGACCAAGTGCGCTACGAGGGCGGCAGCAACGTGCAGAAGAACGTGCAGACCACGCTGATCCCCGCAGGCGGCGCGGCTATCGTCAAGTTCACCGCCAAGGTGCCGGGCAGTTACGTGTTGGTGGATCACTCCATCTTCCGGGCCTTCAACAAGGGTGCCATGGCCATCCTCAAGATTGACGGGCCGGAGAACAAGCTTGTGTATTCCGGCAAGGAACTGGATTCCGTCTACCTGGGCGATCGCGCCGCGCCCAACATGAAGGCCGTGGCCAAGGCGACCGAGGCCTCCGCCTCCGGCACGCTGTCGGTGCAGGATCAGGTGAACGCCGGCCGCGCCCTGTTTGCGGGCACGTGTTCGGTGTGCCACCAGGGCAATGGCGCCGGGCTGCCCGGCGTGTTTCCGCCGCTGGCCAAGTCCGACTTCCTGGCTGCGGACCCGAAGCGCGCCACGGGCATCGTGCTGCACGGCCTGAACGGCAAGATCAAGGTGAACGGCCAGGAGTACGACTCCGTCATGCCACCCATGACGCAGCTCAACGATGACGAGGTCGCCAACATCCTGACCTACGTGCTCAACAGCTGGGACAACCCCGGTGGCCGTGTGACTGCGGATGAGGTCAAGAAAGTGCGTGCTCAGCCCGCGCCTGCCAAGGCCGTGGCGGAGCACTGATCAAACCGCGTTGTCATCATGGCCCGCTGGATCTCGCTGTTCGCATTGATGTTGCGTATGGCCGCCGTACTGGTGGCCATGACGAGCACTGCCGTGCAAGGCGCTGACTATGCGCGCTTACCCGGCGGCGACTTTGATAGCGTGCTGCCGCAGAACGCACCGGGCCAACCGCAGCGGGTGCGCGTCGAACCGTTCGCGTTGCGCACGGTGCCGGTCACCGTCGCGGAGTTCCAGGCGTTTGTGCAGGCGCATCCGGTCTGGCAGCGTGGTCATGTGCCGGAGGTGTTTGCGGGGCCCGCGTATCTCGCTGATTGGGCGGATGCAACGCACCCCAACCAGGAGGCCCTGCCACAGGCACCCGTCACAGGTGTGAGCTGGTTTGCCGCGCGTGCGTATTGCGAAAGCGAGGGCGCGCGGCTGCCAACGTGGCTGGAGTGGGAATCCGCCGCCGCCGCCGATGCCACCCGTGCCGATGCGCGCGACGACCCGCAGTGGGCTCAGCGCATTCTGAGCTGGTACGAACGCCCGGCCACGCGCGTGTTGCCGCCGGTCGGGGGCCCCGCCGACGTGCATGGCGTGCGCAACCTGCATGGCCTGATCTGGGAGTGGGTTGATGATTTCAACGCGCTCTTCATCGCCGGTGACAGCCGCACGCAGGGCGATCCTGAAAAACAAAAGTTCTGCGGCGCCGGTGCCATCAGCATCGTGCGGCGCGACAGCTACGCCGTGCTGATGCGCGTGGCGTTGCTGTCTTCACTCGGCGGCGCCGATTCCACGAGCAGTCTCGGTTTTCGGTGCGCCCGCTCCATCCATGGAGAACAACCATGAAGCTTTTCAATCTCTTCGTCCGCGCGTTGCTGACTACGCTGCTGGCGGTGGGTGCGGCCGGTGCCCATGCGGCAGGGCCCGCATCCGGCTCGCTGTATCAATCTGATGTGGCACTGACCGATCAGAATGGCCATGTCTTCCACCTGGCCGATCTGCGTGGGCAGCCGGTACTGGTCAGCATGTTCTATGCGTCATGCCAGATGGTGTGCCCCATGATCTTCGAAACCATTCATGCCACCGTGGCCAAGGGCGGCAAGCCTGCACACGATGGGGTGCGGGTCTTGATGGTGACAGTCGACCCCGAACGCGATTCCGTGGCTGCGCTCAAGAAGACGGCGGCCGCCCATGGCGCGGATGGCCACTGGCAAGTTGCCCGCGCAAATGCCGCCGGCACGCGTGAAGTGGCGGCGCTGTTGGGCGTGCAGTATCGGCGTTTGGCTGATGGCGATTTCAACCACTCCAGCACCATCGTGCTACTGGATGCGGAGGGACGCATCAACGCCCGCACCAACACGCTGGGCGCGGTGGACCCAAAGCTGGTGGAGGCGATGCGCAAGCTGGTGGCGGCACAGCAGCACTGAGTGTGCTGCGCCGGTACTTACGCCGCCGTGTCCGTATAGGCGATCACGGTTTGTGTTTGCACGCCGAGGCCATCAATGCCCAGCCGCAGGGTGTCGCCCGGGCTGAGATAGCGCGGTGGTTTGGCGCCCATGCCCACGCCCGGCGGCGTACCGGTGCAGATCAGGTCGCCGGGGTGCAAGGTCATGAATCGGCTGACATAACTGACCAGGTGTGCAACGCTGAACACCATGGTTGCCGTGTTGCCCCGCTGGGCTCGCTCGCCGTTGACGTCGAGCCACAAGTTCAGCGCCTGTGGATCGGGCACCTCATCACGCGTGACCAGCCACGGCCCGACCGGACAAAACGTGTCGCAGCCCTTGCCCTTGTCCCAGGTGCCACCGCGTTCCAGTTGGAACTCGCGCTCGGAAACATCGTTGACCACGCAATAGCCGGCCACATGCGAAAGCGCATCATTGAGTGCAACGTTGCGCGCGGTCTTGCCGATGACCACGCCCAACTCGACTTCCCAGTCGGTCTTCGTTGAGCCCCGCGGCAGCATGACGGCATCGTTCGGACCGTTCAGCGCGCTGTTGGCTTTGAGAAAGAGGATAGGTTCAGCGGGCGGCGGCAAGCCGGCCTCTGCGGCGTGATCGGCATAGTTCAGCCCGATGGCGATGATTTTGCCGATACCGCTCCATGGCACACCGAACCGGCTATCCGGCAACACCGGCAAGGTATTCACATCCAAATCTGCCAGGCGCGCGAGCGCGCCGTCGGACAACGCCTGCGGCCCCAATTCGCTGATCACGCCAGAGAGGTCGCGTACACGGTCTTGCGCATCAATCAGCCCCGGGCGTTCTGCGCCAGGGGCGCCCACACGTACGAGTCTCATGGGTTTCCTTTGGATACTTCCTTGGTGGATCGTGTGGGGTGGGCAGCCTCGGCCAAGCTGCGCGCGACGACACTCAGTACCTCCTTGGCGGTGTTCTCCGAGTGTTGACGCAGCACCTGCGCCAAGCGGGGGCGCCCCGGCTCGCGCAGCGCGGCCATGATGGCTTCGTGCTCTTCATGGGATTCCTGCCAGCGCAGCGTGTCGGCATTGGCCGCGCCGCGCGCGCGGTGCACTTTGCTCATCAGCGTCGTGTAGATGCCGGCCAGCACGGGGTTGGCCGCGCCGTCGATGATGAGCTGGTGGATCTCCTGGTTGATGCGGAAGTACTCGGTGCGCCGGCCCGCCGCGTGCGCATCCAGCATGGCTTGGTGCTTACGCTCCAGGCGCGCCACGGCCATCTCGGACAGGCGCGACGCCGCCAGTTCTCCGGCCGTAAATTCCAGCCCATGCAGCGTTTCGAACGTGGCGCGCAATTCATCAAGATCGAGCGGCGCGACGCGGTAGCCGATGTACTGTCGATGCAGCACGAGCCCTTCGGCCACCAGCACCTTGAGCGCCTCGCGCAGCGGCGTCTTTGATACATCGAACATTTCGCAGAAGGCACGTTCGTCGATACGGGCGCCGGGCGGCAGCTCGCCTTCCTCGATGAGGGTGCGAAGGCGCGAGGCGATTTCGGCTGACATGCCGAGGGTGCGCAGGCGCGCGGATTGGAGCGGCGGTTGGGTCACAGACGTCACCAGAATGGGGAAGATGCACCACAAAAGGCTATCACACGCCAACATTGTGCTTTCGGTATCGTTGTAAATCAATAACTTACGATTGTTGTAATTACAGATTACGAATCCTATACTCGGCCACGTTGCGCAACACAAATCAATCAAACCGACTCGGGAAGTCGTTTTGGTCAGCGGAGTGGGATGGCTCGGCGCGAAGACCGACCTTCCTGCACGCGCTGCAAAACGGCTGCCTGGGCTACCAGGAGACATGCGTAATGGAAACCGCAAGCCAGGCCCCGGCCATGGCGCTAACGGAGACGAAGAGCTCCGTGCGTTGGAAGATTTTTTTGATGATGTTGATGCTGATCTCGATCAACTACATCGACCGTGCATCGCTGTCGGTGGCGATGCCGTTGATCGCGAAGGAATTCAACATCGGTCCGGCAGTGCAGGGCTTGCTGCTGAGCTCGTTCTTCTTGACGTATGCGCTCATGCAGATACCGGGCGGCATGCTGGCAGACCGCTTTGGCCCGCGCGTGGTGATTGCCGGGGCCACGCTGGGCTGGGGGTTCTTTCAGTCCATCGCCGCGTTGTGTTCCGGTTGGGTGCCGCTGCTGATCACGCGTCTCGGTCTGGGCGCTGCTGAAGCACCGATCTACCCGGCAGGCGGGAAGCTCAACGCCATCTGGATGACGCAGAACGAGCGCGGCCGTGGGGCCACGCTGCTCGACGGCGGTGCACCACTGGGTGCGGCACTCGGTGCGCTCATCATCGCGGGCCTGATCGCCGAGTTTGGTTCGTGGCGCACGTCGTTCGTGGTGGCGGGTGTCGGAACGATGGTGGCGGGCCTCTTCTCGTGGTGGTACATCCGCAACCACCCGCGCGAGCATCCGGCCGTCAACGAGGCCGAAGCCTCCTACATTGAAGCGGCGCACGCCGCAGACCATGCAGCCGAGCCCGCCACGGTAAGCGGCAACGTTCTGGATTTTTTCAGGTACCGCTCGGTGTGGGGCATGTTCTTTGGCTGGATGTGCTTCAACGCCTTGTTCTACGGGCTGCTGACCTGGATGCCGACCTATTTGTCGAAAGTGCACGGGCTGGACATCAAGGCAATGGGCGGCGCGGTCTTCGCCATGTTCTTCTCTGGCTTCGTGGGCGAGATGGTAGGGGGCTGGATTGCCGACAAATGGATGGCCGCCGGGGCCTCGCGAGCCAAGGTGCTGCGCACGCTGTTCGGCGTGGCTTCAGTGCTGGCCACGATTGCCATCTATACGGTGGCGCGCTTCAAGGACCCGGTCGTCGTTGTGGTGCTGCTATCGACCACGTTGTTTTTCCTGCGCTGGTGTGGCCTGTTCTGGTGCATCCCTTCCATTCTGGGTACGCGCAAGCGGGTGGGTTTCCTGGGCGGCACGATGAACCTGGGCGGTAACGTTGCCGGGGTCGGCATGCCTATCATCGTTGGCCTGATCGTCCAGGCGACCGGCTCGTATGACATGGCGCTGACGCTGTTTGCGGCTGCCGGTGCGGGCCTCTTCATCTGCTCGACGGTGCTGATCGACTACAGCAAGAAGCTGCCGGTCTGAGGGCAAGCCGAAAACGCGATCCACCACATAACAAGCATGCCCCACGCCGGGTTTCCGGTCCCGGGGCATGCCAATCACGAAGAAACACCCATGACCAAACGCATCAAGCTGGGCATGCTGACGCCCTCGTCCAACACGGCTCTGGAACCCATGACCAGTGCCATGGTGAGTGGCCTGCAAAACTCCAAGGTACAGGTCAGCGCGCATTTTTCGCGCTTCACCGTCACTGAAATCTCGCTGCGCGACCAGGCGCTGGGACAGTTCGATCTGGAGAAGATCCTCAACGCGGCAAAGCTGCTGGCCGACGCACATGTCGACGTGATTGCCTGGAACGGCACATCATCCGGCTGGCTCGGCTTTGACAAGGACGAAGCACTGTGCCGCCAGATTACGGAAGCCACCGGCATTCCGGCCACCACGTCGGTGCTGGCACTCAACGAGATTCTGAAGAAGACGGGCGCGCAGGATTTCGCCCTCGTAACGCCGTACCTCAATGACGTGCAGCAGTTGATCGTGCAGAACTACAAGCGCAGTGGTTTCAACTGCGTTGCCGAGCGTCATCTTGACCTGCATGTGAACCACAGCTTTGCCGACGTGGAAGAAGACACCATCCGCACGCTGGTGCGTGAAGTGGCCACGCACAAACCGGCAGCCATCACGACGTTCTGCACCAACCTGCGTGCGGCGCATCTGGTGGAGGCGTTGGAAGCGGAAATTGGCATTCCCGTCTACGACACCATTTCCACGGTGGTGTGGAAGTCGCTGCGCCTGGCAGGGGTCGATACGCGTGAACTGAGCGGCTGGGGCCGCCTGTTTGCGGAAGTGGCATAAGGGGGTGTCAGACATGTCTACTCAATTCGACTTGGTGATCCGCAACGCGGATGTCGTCACCGCCTCCGACCGTTTTGTGTGCGACATCGGGGTGCGCGACGGGCGCATCGCCATGCTGGGTAACGGCCTGTCGCGTGGCGCGCGTGAAGTGGATGCCAGCGGCCTGCTGGCGCTGCCCGGCGGCGTTGACGGCCATTGCCACCTCGACCAGCCCATGCCCGACGGCATGCGCATGGCCGATGATTTCTTCACCGGCACGCGTGCGGCTGTGTGCGGCGGCACCACCACCGTCATCCCGTTTGCCGCGCAGGAGAAGGGGCATTCGCTCAAGGCCGCGGTGGACGACTATCACCGCCGCGCAGAAGGCCGCGCGGTGGCCGACTACGGCTTCCACCTAATCGTGGCCGACCCCACGCCCGAAGTGCTCAAGCACGAGCTGCCGGAGCTGATCCGCAAGGGCTACACCTCGTTCAAGGTCTACATGACCTATGACGACCTGAAGCTGTCGGACCGCGAAATGCTCGACGTGCTGGACGTCGCCAAGCAAAACAACGCGCTGGTGATGGTGCATGCGGAAAACGCCGACTGCATCTCGTGGCTGACCGAGAAGCTGGTGGGCGAGAGCCGCATCTCGCCGCGCTTCCACGGCCTGTCGCGCCCGGCTGCGGTCGAGCGTGAAGCCACGCACCGCGCCATCACGTTTGCCGAACTGGTGGACGTGCCCATCCTCATCGTGCACGTGTCGGGCAAGGAAGCCATCGAGCAGATCCGCTGGGCGCAGAGCCGAGGCCTGCAGATCCTGGCCGAGACGTGCCCGCAGTACCTCTACCTGACTGCCGAAGACATGGGCCTGCAAGGCGATGATGGCTACGAAGGCGCCAAGTGCGTCTGCAGCCCGCCGCCGCGCGACCCCGAGAATCAGGCGGCCGTGTGGCGTGCGCTGGCGGGTGGCGTGTTCAGCGTGTTCTCGTCTGACCACGCGCCGTTCAACTATGACGACCCGGAAGGCAAGAAGCTCGGTGGCCAGGCCCAGCCGTTCGACCATATTCCCAACGGCGTGCCCGGCATCGAGACGCGTCTGCCGCTGCTATTTGACGGCATCGCGCGGGGCAAGCTGTCGCTGCATCAGTTTGTGGAGCTGACCTCGTATCGCCCGGCGCGCCTGTATGGCCTGTACCCGCGCAAGGGCACCATCGCCGTGGGTGTGGATGCGGACATCGTGCTGTGGGACCCCGAGCGCCGTGTGCGCATCACCAACGATGCGCTGCATCACGCGGTGGACTACACCCCGTACGAAGGCATTGAAGTGACCGGTTGGCCGGTGCATTGCTTCTCGCGCGGCGAGCAACTGGTCGAGAACGGCAAGTATCTCGAACCGGCACCGGGGCGTGGGCAGTTCCTGCCGGCGGGCGCGCCTTCGCTGGTTTGACGCCTCTCATCTGATCTTAGGTTTTCACTATGCGTATTCTGGTCGTCAATCCCAACATCTCCGAGAGCGTGACGGATCTGATTCATGCGGAGGCACAGCGCTCCGTATCGCCTGGTACTACGCTCACCATGGCAACGGCGCCGTTTGGCGTGGCCTACATCGAAACGCGCTTTGAGGCGCTGGTGGGCGGCTATGCCACTGCCTGCGTTGTGGCTGAACATCAGGGCCAGTTCGATGGCGTGGTCGTGGCGGCATTTGGTGATCCGGGCCTGGCCGGCATCAAGGAACTGTGCAATGTGCCGGTGGTCGGCATGACGGAGGCGGCGCTCGCCAGCGCGTGCCTGCTCGGCCAACGCTTTTCCATCATCGCCATCTCGAACCGCATTCAGGCGTGGTACCGCGAGTGCGTGGCGGCCAATGGGTTGTCGTCGCGGTTGGCGAGCGTGCGCTCGTTGCAGCAGCCGCTGCGCGACATCGGCAGCGTGCAAGAAGACCACGCCGCGCGGCTGGAGGAGATGAGCCTGCAGGCCGTGCGCGAAGATGGCGCTGACGTCATCATCGTGGCCGGTGCACCGCTCGCAGGCTTGGCGCGTACGCTCAAGGACCGCATTCCGGTGCCGGTGGTTGATGGTGTGTCCAGCGCCATCCGCCATTGCGAGAGCCTGATCGCGCTCGCTCCAAACGGCGCTGCCGAAGGCAGTTTTGCTCGCCCGCCCATCAAGGCGAACCGCGGTTTGCCGCCCGCGCTGTCGGCGCTGCTGGCTTGAGCGCTGCGTGAGGGGCGGGCCTCCGTGATCGCTCCGGATAGACCCGGGCGATGCGCTATGCTCGCGCGATCCACCCCTCATCCCCACCATGTCGCTCCGCGCACTGAGAACACTCGTCGCCATCGCCCGCCACCGTACGTTCGCGCGTGCGGGCGAAGCCATCGGGCTGACGCAGTCTGCGGTCAGCCTGCAGACCAAGTCTTTGGAGGAGGCGTTCAACGTTCGCTTGTTCGATCGTTCGACGTGCCGTTGATCGTCGCCCTGTTGTTTCAGGCGCTGCCGACGGCTTCGTCGTCGTACATCATGGCGCGCCAGCTTGGCGGCGATGCGCCGCTCATGGCGGGCATTACCGCAGCACAGACCGTGTTGGCGGCCGCCGCCATGCCGGGCGTGATGCTGTTGATTGCGGCAATGCAGGGGTTGCCGCCAGACGTGCTTTCGATGCGATGAGTGGGACGCAGCCGCCCGTCAGCCAGCGGGGCGTTCGCCCATGGTGCGCAGGAAGGATTGCTGGGCAGCCAACAATTCTGAATAGCTGAGCACACGGTAATGCAGCCCATGTGCGCGAGCGACGTCGGCCACGTGCGCGGCCAGCGCGGGATAGTGCCGGTGGCTATAGGTCGGGAAGAGGTGATGCGTCAAGTGCCAGTTCAGGCCGCCGAGCCAGTAGCCCATCCATGCGGCGCGCGGCTGCCAGTCACACGCCGTGTGAAACGCGTGTTCGTGCCACGTATGCGGCAACTGGCCGGATTCGGGCGGCAAGTAGAACGTCACGTCTGCCCAGTGCGTGCCCAGAATCAACGCCACCAGCACGCACGAGGCCAGCATCTGCCCGGCAAAGTAGCCGAACGCAACCCAGCCCCACCCCAGGCCAAGCGTATGTGCCACCCAGGCCGGCACAGCAACGGCGATGGCAAAGTGGGCCGATTTAGCGGCCAGGAAGGTCAGCCAGCCGCGCACGCCGGGCAGTACACGGTCCGCCTTGAGCGGCGTGACGCCGAAGCGATCTGACCAGTCATAGATCCAGTTGATGTACGGCAACGACAGTGCGGCGATCAGCGGCCAGTAGCGATGCTGGTAGCGGAACTGCGGATACCACGGCTGAAACGGCGTCTGCCGCAGGAAGCGGTTGGCGGCGGTGTCCAGGTCGTAGTGCTCTATGTTGGCGTGGGCGTGGTGGTAGTGCACATGGCGCACCGTCCAGTACGCCGGCTCAATGCCGAGCGGGATGGCGGTTATGCGCGTCATCAGGCTATCCAGCCACGGCCAAGGCGATAGCGCCCGGTGCGCGCCGTCGTGCAGCACGTTCATCGCAAGCAGCATCGCGACGAACGGAAACGCGAGATAGGCGAGAACAAACGCCGTCGCGTTCGTCGCCGTCACCATGGCGGCATATAGCAGCGCCGCGCCTGCAACGAGCAACACGCCCTTGGCGATGAGGGCGACGTCTGCAAAGCGATGGTCGCCTCGCGCTTCCAGGTGATCATGCGCGACGCGGCGCAGGTCATCTGCCAACGATGATGACCGGGGCGATGCGTAGCGCAGCTTAGTGAGATTCGGCATGCGGTGACGACGAGGTTGAGGGGTTGGCACGCAGCAGGTGCCATAGGCCACATGCCGCGCCATGCAGCCCCAGCGCAACAGCCAGGGTGTCGGACAGAGCATCACCCGCGCCGCATGGACCGATCATCAGCACTGGCAACGCCAGCGCCAGTAGCGGCCATAGCCAGCGGCCCCAAGCACGCCCATCTGACAGCCCACCGAGGGCCAGCGTGAGCAGCAGGATGAGCGCGAACCACAGCGCCTGCCAGTGCGCCGGCCACAGGCCATCGGTGCGGACGTAGTCGATCACCACGCCAAACAGCAGGACACCGCCGGTGGCGATCCACCCGGCTGGCGTCGCATGGGTGTCGCGTTGCAGGTGCGGCGTGCGCAGCCCCAGCCATTGCAATGCTGGCACCACGTTGGCCCAGAAGGGGTTGTCGCTGTGCGTGGGCTTGTGTACGCCGTAGCGGATGGGCACGTCGGGCAGTGCGCGTTGATACGTGCCGAACAGCTTGTCCCACAGGAGCAGCGTGCCGCCGAAGTTGCGGTCGATGTATTCCGGGTTGCAGCCGTGATGCACGCGGTGGTTGGCCGGCGTGACCATGAAGCGGTCCAGCACACCCGAGCGGCCCACCAGCCCGCAATGGTTGTAGAACTGCACCGAGTAATGCAGGCCAGACACCGCCACGAACATCTCGGGCGTCACGCCCAACAGGGCCAACGGCACGAAGAATGGCAGCGAAGTCAGCGACGACAGCCACGCATTGCGCACACCCAGCGACAGATTGAAGTGCTCGCCCTCGTGATGCACCGCGTGGATCGCCCACAGAAAGCCCAGCTTGTGGTGCATGCGGTGCAGCCAGTAGAAGCCGAGATCCCACGCCACAAACGCGAAGGCCCAGCCGGCCACCGGGTGCCAACTGTCGACCCAATGCAGGCTGGCATTGGCATATAGCCAGGTGAAGCCGGCCACTTCCACACCCCGGCACAGCCACATCAGCACGTGGCCGGAATTCAGGTTGAGGATGACGTCGCGCCACGGCAGCGGCTGGCCGCGCCACCACTTGAGCGCGGCGAGTTCCAGCAGCACGCAGCCGAGCATCAAGGCCAGCGGCAAAGCAAATGCATTCATGTCGATACCGGTTGAATCGAGAGCGTCGAGGCGCGTCGCGCCAACCAAAGGCGCACGGCCACACCGCACAGCACGCCCACCGCGACACCCGCGGACAGGTCAAGCGCCACGTGCCGGCGCGTCTGGATCGTGGCGTACAAAATGCCAAGCCCCCATGCGGCCACGATGCAAGTGCGAATGGGTTTGCGCGCATCAGCCAGCGCCCACACCGAGAGCAGCGTGAGCGCCCCATGCAGCGAGGGCAGGCAGTTCTGGCTGGAGTCCACGGCGATAAGCATGCGCTGCACGCTGGCCGGCAAGGACGCATCGGCCAGCGGCGGATAGTGCAGCGTGGTCGGCCACAGCAGAAACACTGCGCCGCTGACCAGCGCACTCATCTGCATGGCGCGCTCCAGCCAGCGCAGACGCTCGGGAGCCGCCAGCAGATACGCCAACGGAATCAGCGCAAAGAACGACACGTACAGCCAAATGCCCGAGGCGCTGAACGGAATGGCGCGGTCCAGCGCGGTTTCCGGTACGACCGTGCCCGCGCCCTGCAGCACACCGCACGTGCCATAGACGAGGCCGACAGAGCACCACCCCAACGCCAGATGTCGGAGCCGCGTGGTAAGCGGGCTCATCGTGCCGCTCCCGCTGCTGCGAGCCGTACGATGCGGCGGCGCTTGCTGGTGAAATCTGTCGTGATGTGCGCGGGCGCGCTGTGCCATGTCACGCGCGAAGTGTCGACACCCTGGCGGGCAAAGACATCGGTCAGATGCGCACGGCACGCGCTGGCAATGTTTGCGTCGGCCGGCTGGATGGACAGCGCCAGCGTGTGGGCATCCGTCTGCACGAGGCGGTAGTCGGCATGCAGCGGCAGCGCTTGTGCCAGCGCGCGCGAGCACACGTCGGCAAACAGCGTGACGGTGCCACCGCTCACTGCAGGCAGGACGAGCGTGTCATCGGAGCGGCCTTCGATGCGCTCGATGGCCATGGCCGGATTGCCGCAGGGGCAGGGCGCCAATGCCGGATCGCGGCGGATGAGGATGTCGTCGAGCCGGTAGCGCACGATGGGCTGCGTGCTACGCGTGAAATCCGTGACGAGGGGGACGAAGCGGCGCGCATCCAGCCATTGCGGTTCGATGTGCACGTGCGCTTCGTTCAGGTGCAGCGTGCCATGCGAGCAGGTCGCACCCAGGAAACCTTCCGTGGCCTGGTAGACCTCGCCGACGTTGCCGAAGGCTTGCGCAAGCAGCGCGCGATCCATCGGCTCCAGCACCTCGGCGCCGGAGAGCACCTGCACGGGTGCAATGTCGAGCCGCCCGGCCAGCTTCTCCATGGCCAGGGCGCGTAGCACCTGCGCCGGCCCCACGATGATGGTCGGCTGCAAGGCCTCAAGCGGCGCGCGGTGTGAATCGAACGGCGCAAACAGATCGAAGAACGAGAACGTCAACCATGGATTGCGCACCGCCGTGTACAGGTTGCTGTTCGCACGCAGGAACAGCGCGACGCGCTCGCCATGCAGCAGGCCACGCGGCAGCAGCTTAGCGAGCAGGATGCCGGCCCATTGCGCACGTTCAGCGGGGCTGACGACAAACACGCCGCGTCCGCCCGATGTGCCAGACGACAAGCCTACCGAATACGCACCCACCATCGGCCGGAAATCGCGGGATTGCTCGGCCTGCTGCGCGCACGCCAGCACGTCGTCCAGGCGCAGGCCGGCGGTGTTCATGGCGTCGAAGTTGGCCATCATGGTGGCCTTGTCCATCAATGGCCAGTCGTGCATCGGCTTGGAGAGGAACGGGCGGAAGTACGGGCTGCGTGCCAGTACGCGTTGCGTAAAGCGCGCGATCTGGCGTTGCTGATGGGCTTGCAGCGCGGCGCGATCCGGCAAGCGCAACCGGCGCGTTTGCCAGTACGACCACAGCAAGCGGTGCAGTACGGTCATAGCGCGCCCTCGTGCGTAAGGAGGATGCGTACGTGGCCCCCCGCATCCAGCGCGTGCAACTTGCGCAGCGTGTCGAAATACGCATGGCGATCTTCCATGATCGAGTAAGCCAGCACCGACGGGCCACGCAGTTCGCGATAGCTCAGCGGTGACCATGCGGCGTCGGCGGCCAGCAGTACCCAGCCTTCATGTGTGCGTACGAAAGCGCCCAAGTGACCAGCGGCGTGGCCGGGCAGCGGCACCAGCAGCACATCGCCATGGCTGTCGGGCAGTGCCCATGCAGCAGTGAAAGGCGCCAGCTCGGGCGGCAACGCAACCTGCTCGAACTGTTCGACAAAGCGCGTGCCCGTTTCGAAATCTTCGGGAATCAGCCCCGGCACAAAGGCACGCCGTAACGCCGACACGCCGCGCAGGGCGCGCAGGTGCATCCACCCATCGCCGGAGCAGATGACCGGCACGCCCGGAAAATCACGCAGGCCCGCCACGTGGTCACCGTGGAAGTGCGAGACGATCAGGCCATCCAGATCTGCGGGGCGCACGCCACGTTGCGCCAACTGTGCCGCCATCGACTCCGATGTATCGAAGTACACCGGCGTGACTTTGCGGTAGATCGCAAACAGGCCGCTGCGTGTGTGGTCATGAAAGTGGGAGGCATAGCCCGTGTCCCACAGCCAGCGGCGGCCGGCCGCTTCGATCAACCACGCACGGGCAGGGAATGCGCAGGTGCGCAGGCCCGCGCCGCGCAGTGCTACGCACGCCGTGTGCGTGCAGTAGCCGGCTTCAAAGACCGTCAATGTCGCCATGTTCGCGTAACCAGTGGGCTGTGCGGCGGATGCCTTCGGCCATGTCGATGGGTGGCACGTAGCCGAGTTCAATGCGCGCGCGGTCGTTGGCGAGCGTCATGTCGTAGTGCAGGGCGGCGGCGCTGTAGCGCGTGAGCAGCGGCTCGCGCTGCGTGATGGCGCTCGCCGCTTCCATTACGCGCGCTGCCAGTGCCATGGCCGGATAGGGCACGGCGCGGATGCGGTAACGCAGTCCGAGGTGCTTCCCGAGCAATTGGTCGAGCAGGTTGCGCAGCGTGGCGGGCGCGTGGTTGGTGATGTTGTAGGCGGCACCGGAGGGCACGTCTGCCGTGGTGGCGCACTGCATGGCGTGCACCACGTTCTCCAGATACGTGAGATCCATGCGCGCCGCACCGCCACGGGGCAACGGCAGCACGCCGCCGCGCAGCTTCAGCAGATGCAGGATGCGCGGCAAGACCACCCGGTCATGCGGCCCATACAACCCGCGCGGGCGCAGGATGACGAAGCGCGTGGCGTGCTGGTGCCGCACCTGCTGCTGGATGGCATCTTCGGCCAACATCTTGGTCGCCGCGTAGTGGTTCGCGAAGCGCGCGGGCCGATAGGTCTCTGGCAGATCGGCGTGGTGCTGGTAGTCGAAATAGATCGACGGCGTGGAGATATGCACGAAGCGCCGGACGCCACGCTTGACGGCACCTTCGGCCAGCGCAGCGGTGGCTTGCACGTTGGCCGCGTAGAAGTGGTCATACGCGCCCCACGGCGACGACAACGCCGCGCAATGCCACACCGTATCGACGCCATCCAGCAGTGCATCAAGCATGGCTGGCGTCAGCTGTGCCAGGTCGGCCGGCACGTAATCCGCACCGCGTGCGATGAAGTGCTCGCGCTGCGCGGCATTACGCCCGGTGGCGCGCACGCGGGCGCCTTGAGCCAACAGCGCATCCACAGCGTTGCGGCCCAGGCCACCCGTGGCGCCGGTCACGAGGGTGGTCATGTCGTCAGCACCATGCCGCCAAGTGTCAGCCCGGCCGCAGTGCCCAGCAGCAGCACGGGTTTGCCGGGCTCAATGCGTTGGTTCGCCACCGCTTCATGCAGCGCGGTGGGAATCGACGCGGCGACTTGGTTGCCATGCTGGGCGTAGATGTCGACCACGCTGGCCTCGGGCACCCCCAACCGTTTGCGCAGATGCTGCATGCCAAGGTGGCTGGCCTGATGCGGTACGACGACGTGCATGTCGCGCAGCGTGTAGCGGCAGTCCGCAAACAGGCGATCGAGAAAACCGCCCATCAATTGCGAGGCGAGCTTGAATACGCGCTTGCCGTCCATGTGGAACAGGTAGTCGGTCGGCTGCGCACCGGTGCGTGGGTTGCGGCGCGTGCCACCGGCCCGGATTTCGCAGAAGGTCTTACCGGCCGGATACGTCTCCATGCGGTAGGCGTGGATGCCCGCGCCAGACACCGCAGGTGCCGCTTCCACAATGACCGCGGCCGCGCCGTCGCCGAAGATCAATGCGGTCTCCGCGTCGTCCCAGTTGATGCCGCGCGAGGCCAGGTCGGACGCTACCACGGCAATGCGGTTGTATGCGCCCGTGGTCAGAAGGCTGCTGGCCACATGCAGCGCAGTCAGAAAGCTCAGGCAACTGGCGTTGACGTCAAACGCGGGCGTGCCGGCAGGCAGCCCGGCGTGCTCCAAGATGCGCGTGGCCGTGTTGGGCAACGCCTGCTCCTGCACGCCCGAGGCGGAGATCAGCAAGTCGATGGATGCAGCGGGCATAGCGGCACGGCGCAGTGCATCGCGCACGGCGGCGCCGGCGAGCGCCGATTGGTGCTCGGCCAACGTGGCATGGTGACGGACGTCGATTCCGGATTTCTTGCGCACGTAGCCCGCGGCATGGCCGAGGCGAGTGTCGAGTTCAGCGGAGGTGACCCGTTGTTCCGGCAGCGCCTTGCCGGTGGAAAGCAGATGAATCGGCAGCATAGATGCAGGCACGCACGGGTGCGTTGCCCTGTTCCCTCTTCCGGCTGCGGGCGGCGCGGTGCGCATGCCGCAGCGTAATGATCTTGTCTTGTTGTGCCGCGATTCTAGCGGGTACGGCCTACCGCGCCGGATGAAGATTCGATAACAAACGTTGCGCTGTCAGGCGCCATAGGTGCGCAGCCGGTCCAGGTCCACGACCGTTACGCCGCCGTATTCCAGCCGGACCACGCCGTCTTTCTCCAACGCTTTGAGCGATTGGTTGGCCACCTGCCGCGTCATGCCCGAGAGCAGGCCAAGTTCTTCCTGCGTGATCTCAAGATGGTCGCCCGCGCCGGGGTAAAGCACGGGGTTGAACAGTGAAGCAATGCAGCGTGCCAGCCGTGGCGTGACATCGAGCAGGCGGTCGTATTCGAGTAGCGCCATGAAATGCCCGAGACGCTCGTTGAGCTGCTTGACCAGGAAGCGGTTGAAGGCGACGCTGTTTTCCACCAGCCACATGAAGGTGGTGCGGTCCATGAAGGCCATGCGTGTGTCGCGCAGCGCAACGATGTCGTAACGGCGCGGCTCGTTCTTGAGCACCGTGCCCTCCCCGAACCAGCCGCCGGCCGGCACGCCTGTAAACGTGACGCTGCGGCCTTCGGGCGAGACCGTGCCGATCTTGATGAGGCCCGTGACCACGCCGGTCCAGCTCTCCAGCAGCGTGTTCTTTGGGCAGATGCAGGCGCCGCGCGCGTAGGTTTTCTCGACGATGCCGGCGCAGGCGCGGTCCGCCTCGTCGGCAGGCAGCTCGATCGACCATGCGGCGATATGCGCCAGCCGTGCGCGTGTGACGCCGGGGCGCGAGTTTGTATCGTGATCAGCCACGCTGGATGCCCACCGGCAGGTGGCTCACACGTTGGACTTCCGGGGTAGCGAGCCAGCCATGGTGCAGGCTTTGCAGAAACATCTCGGTCGCGTCCTCGCCCCAGAACAGCTCGCCGTTATGCGCCAGCGTGGGCACGCCAAACACGCCCAGCGCGATGGCGGCATCGGTGTGCGCACGCAGGGCGTCTTTCACGGCGGGCTGTTCGACGGCGGCCGTGCCCTCCGGAAACCCCACCGCCTCGCACAGCGCGGCAAAGCCTTCGGAGGATGCAACGTCGTTGCCATCGCGCCAGATGTGCCGGAAGACGGCGCGCACCGCATCGAGCGAGCCGCCCATCGCAATCGTCAGCCGCAGCGCCTTGATGGGGTTGAACGGGTGCGCGGGTGGCATGCGGAATGGAATGCCCAACTGTTGCGCGCGAAACAGCGCATGCCGATAGGTGAAGACGCGCTTGGGGCTGATTTCGGCCGGCCCCCGCTGCCCCCAGTGATGCAGGATCGCGCCAAGCACGAGCGGACGCGGGCGGATGACGATGTCGTTGGCCTGCTGCAGCTTGTCGAACTGCTCCAGCTGCAGGTACGCGAACGGCGAGATGACATCGAAGAACCAATCAACGGTGGTGGGCATGGTCGATCCTCAGGCCTCAAGCGGTGCGCGCATCTGCAGCAGCGGGGCCAGCGTGAAGGGCGCAGCTGTCATGGCGCGAATGTCGTCGAGTGTCGCATGCGAGAGGATTTCGCGCAGCACCAGCCCCGCGTCGGTGACGTCAAACACCGCATGCTCGGTCACGATGACCTTCACGCAGCCCTTGCCCGTGAGCGGCAGCGTGCAGCGCGGCAGGATCTTCGAATTGCCATGCTTGTCGGTGTGCGCCAGCGCAGCAATGACCTTGCGCGTGCCGTAGCACAAGTCCATTGCTCCGCCGATGCCGGGCCACCACTTGCCGTTGCGATCGCACGCCCAGTTGGCGAGGTTGCCTTGCGCGTCCACTTGCAGCGCACCGAGGATGGTCACGTCGATGTAGCCATTGCGCATGGCGCCCAGCGATGTGGCGAGGTCCATGATGGCGGCGCCGGGTGGCAGCGTGATCGGCTCGCAGCCGGCGTTGGTGATGTCGCTGTCGATGGCGTCCAGCGCCGGGCGCCCGCCAAAGCCGAAGGCGCCGTTCTCGGTATGGAAGATCACGCCGGCGTCGGCATCCAGGTAGTTGGCTGTGAGCGTGGGAATGCCCAGGCCAAGGTTGACGACTTCTCCGGCGCGCAGCTCTTGCGCACAGCGGGCAGCGATACGTTGTTTGGGGTGTTCGGGCAACGGGTGCACGGCGGTCTCCTTGTCTTGTCGTCGGGCAGGGGCGATCAGGCTTCGGCAGCGGCAGGCAGGCGGCCGAGCTTGGTCCAGTGCTGCTTGTAGAGCGTGTGCTGGTCTTCCAATGACAGCCCTTGCACCACTGCATTGACGAACACGCCGGGGCAGCCGACGCGCTCAGGCGGAATCGTGCCCACCGGCACGATCTCGTTCACTTCAACGATGGTGTAGTCGCCCGCCATGGCGATGTCGCGCTGGTTCTGCAGCGCCGTGCCGCGGAACTCCACATTGCCGAAGGTATCGGCGCGCCAGCCTTTGATGATCGACACGTCGGCACGCAGCGGTGGCTCCACGAAGCAGGTCAAGCCCTCGACCGTGATCGTCGGCTTGGGTGCGCCACGTTGCGGAAACATCCCCGGCTGGTCGAGGATGCCAACGCCCACCGGCACGAGTGCGCCGCCCAGGCCCAACGCGCCGGCGCGCACCTTTTCCGCCCAGGTGCCCATAGGGAAGAACTCCGCAACCCGCACGGCATCGGTCAGGTACGCCTGGGTCGATTCATCGGTCGTGCCGACGTGCGTACCGATGAACTCGGCCAGTTGGCCCGAGGCGAACAACCTGGCCTTGAGAAAGCCGCCGCGCAACCCCGGCGTGTTCGTAATGAGCGTGAGTTGTTTGATGTCGCTGGCGAGCAGCGCCTCGATGCAGCAGGCCGGCTCGCCCGCGCCCACGAATTCGCCCAGCATCAGGCGGCTGCCGCTGCGGACGTGGGCGATGGCCTCGTCCACGGAAAGGACCTTGTTGGCGTAGCGCATGGTGTCTCCTGTCTTGGCCGGTCGTGCGGAGGGTCCGGGTCGGCCTGCGGCGCAGTGTAGGAGCGGCGCCTTCGCGGGGATGTCTTTTGCATGACATTTGGCGCAGACAGTTCGGGTGTGGCGCGGACCGGCCCATCGGGCATGTCATCAGCACCCGATTTGTGCGTATGCACAAACGCGGGCCGGTGTGCCCTTTAAACGAGCAAGATGACGCCAAAATGAAAACGCTTTGATTTTATCAATGCTTAATAAAATCACTCGAATGGTGCGAGGTTGCGCGTTAAGCAATAAAAAGCGGAAAGTCGATCGGGTATCCGATGTCAAAAAAATTATTTTTATAGAGGCATTCAAAAGATTTAGTTCGTTCTGCTTGGACGTCGACGCCGCGCGTGCTTATACTGGCCCTTACCTTGCACTGCACCAAGAGTGGCGATCGAGTGGCTCGGTGTGAGGGCTTCTGTTGTGTTCAGCATGGATGTTTCCGTTTAGATATTGCGCGACATGCGCAATAGGGATCCCTCTTTTCTGCGGTTTTGCGGAGGCGGCATGTCCGTTGAAAAAATCATTGTTCGTGTGTTTGACACACTGAACGTCCATGTTGAAAGGCACCTGTTCCATGACGATGCGGACAGCGTCATTCTCGTCAATGGGGCATTGGCCACGACGGCCTCGTTTGGGCAGACCATCAAGTACCTGGGCGAACGCTACAACGTGGTGTGCTTCGACCTGCCGTATGCGGGGCAGTCGCGGCAGCACAACCCAGGCCAGTTCCTCCTGACGAAGGAGGACGAGGTTGCCATCCTGCTGGAGCTGATCCACCGGTTCCGGCCGAAATTCCTCTACTCGGTCTCGTGGGGCGGGCTGGCGGCATTGCTGGCGCTTGCGCGCGGTGCGACGAGTGTGCAGCGCGCCGTCATTGGTTCGTTTTCGCCCTTTCTGAATGCCGCGATGATGGATTATGTGACCACGGCGCGCGAGCATCTCCATCGAGACGATAAGAATGCCGCCGCCGAATTGCTCAACAATACCGTCGGGCAAAACCTGCCGGGGGTGTTGAAGTCAATGAACTATCGTTATCTGATCAATTTGCCTGAGGATGAGCGGGCGCAAATCAAGTTTCATATTGACCAGATACTGGCGTTGCGTCCGGATGAATATCTACCGACGCTTTCCAATATCCGATGCGAAATCAAGTTCATTAACGGAACGTTGGATCGACATACGCCGGCGGACGATATTCGGAAAATGGCGAGCTATATAAGGAATGCGCAGTTTTCTGCGATTGCGGATACCGGCCATTTTCTTGAATTGGAAGGCCGCGCTCAAAAAGCGGCCGTACGTGGGGAGATCATGGCGTTTTTCGACACGGCGGAGACGCCCGCAGCACATTCGCTGCCCGCGCAGTCCTTTCTTGCTGCGCTGCAAGCGCCAACGTTTGCCGGAGCAAACTGAATGGGCGGGGTGCAAGTGGAAGTGGTCTCAGCCCTGGTTCGGACGGCCGCCATTGTGGTGCCTTGGCTCGCCTGGCTCGCGTATTGGATTCACGCCGCGCCCGGCACCAAGGAGACCGTCCGGATGGAGCGTCGACTGTCGCGCACATTGCAGTCCATTCCGCTGATCGTGGGCAGTGCGTTGATCGTGTTGCCGCTCCCGCTGTTAGGGCTTGCGCATGGTGCGGCATCCGAACCCGTCTTCGGGATGTTGCAGTGGAGCGGGTTGGCTGTGGTGGCGGCGGGGCTGCTGTTTTCCGTGTGGGGGCGTGTGCACCTGGGCACGAACTGGAGTGTGTCCGTCACGCTCAAGGACGACCACGAGCTGGTGCGCAGCGGCCCCTATGCGTTCGTGCGTCATCCCATCTATTCCGGTTGCCTTGCCGCCCTGGCGGGCGCCGCGATGATCCGGGGCGCATGGCCTGCGGGGTTTGGCTTTGTGCTGATCTTCTTGTCGCTTGCCTACAAGGTGCGGCTGGAAGAGCGCTGGCTCTCCGAACATTTCGGTGAGCCCTATCGCGCGTATCGCCGCCAGGTCCGCGCACTGGTGCCTGGCCTTTACTGACGGCCGCCATGGCGCAGATCGTCATCACGGCCATCGGGTCCACCGGAGACGTCCACCCCTTTATCGGCATTGGGCGTGCGTTGTCCGAGCGCGGCCATCGTGTCGTCGTATGTACGCATGCGCCGTTTGCGTCGCTCGTGGAACGCCATGGCTTTGGCTTTGTGCCGATCGGTTCAGCGCAGGAATACGAAGCCGCGCTCGCAAGCCCAGCGCTGTGGAATCCGCGCACGTCGTTCAAGACCCTGTGGGGCCTGATTGCGCCGACCATCCGCCCGCATTTCGATGCTCTGGAAAAGCTGGCCACCGACGATACGGTGTTGGTCGGATCACTCTGGGCACTGGCGGCGCGCCTGATGCAGGAGCGCCATGGCACGCCCTACGTGTCGGTGCAGGTGTCGCCGTCCACGCTGCTGTCGGCGCATGCGCCACCCACACACAAGCGGCTGACCGTGCCTGGCTGGCTTCCGCTGCGCTGGCGCATCGCGCTGATGCACGCCATTGAAGACCGCGTACTCGATCCCGCCGTGGGCCCCACGCTCAACGCCGTGCGGGCGGAGCTAGGTTTGCCGCCGGTGGGGCGCATTCTCGGAACGTGGCTGCATTCCCCCGATGGTGTGCTGTGCCTGTTTCCGGCGTGGTTTGCGCCGCCGCAGCCGGATTGGCCGAAGCCTCTTCATCTATGCGGCTTCCCCCTGCTGGGCGAAGCGCCGGACGATGACGCGCCCCACGATGCCGCACTGGAAACCTTTCTGGCAGCGGGCCCGGCGCCCGTGGTGTTCACCGCCGGGTCGACACGGATCGACGATGCAGCGTATGCACGCGTGGTGGCAGAAACGCTGCGGCGCACCGGTCACCGCGTCATCGTGCTGGGCCAGGCTGCATCCTCGTCGTCCATGGAGCTGGAGAGCGACCGCGTGCTGCAGCGTCCATTCCTGCCCATGCGCGCCTTGCTGCCGCGTTGTGCGGCCATCGTCCACCATGGTGGTGTCGGCACGGCGGCGCTGGCGTATGCCGCCGGCATTCCACAGGTGGTGACACCGTTCGCGCACGACCAGTTCGACAACGCAGCGCGCGTGGCACGCTCGGGCTGCGGCGTGCGGATCGACAGTCCGGCCAGCGGCCGCGCTGTAGCGCTTGCACTCGACAGGCTGATCGCGAACCCGGTGGTTACCGCCCGGTGCGCCCGCTTCAAGCAGCAGATGGCGGAGGCGCCAGATGCCTGCGTCGACGCCGCCCGCTACATCGAGCGCCTGGCACCCCCCGCCCGCGCACGCGTGGAGGCTGACCGGCTTGCAATGCCCGCATGACGGCCGCGACCCCGCTTTCGGCCGACGCCGCTGCCGGCACCGCCATTGGCGCCTCCACCGACGCGCCGCCACTGCACGGCGTGTGGCTGGCCGTGCTGACCGGCGCGTTGTTGCTGGCGACCTTCATTGAGGTGCTCGATTCCACCGTCACCAACGTGGCGGTGCCATCGCTTGCGGGCAACCTCGGCGTCTCGCATGCGCAGGCAACGTGGGTCATCAGCTCCTACGCGGTGTCCGCTGCCATTGCGGTGCCGCTTACGGGCTGGCTGGCGGGCCGCATTGGCGAGGCGCGGCTGTTCATGGCGGCCATCTTCCTGTTTACGCTCACGTCGATGCTGTGCGGCCTGTCGCGCCACATCGAAAGCCTGGTGGGGTTCCGTGCGCTACAAGGGTTCTTCTCCGGGCCGATGGTGCCGCTGTCGCAGACCATCCTGCTGCGGGTCTTTGCGGCAAGGCACCGCACGCTTGCCCTGTCGCTGTGGGGCATGACGGTGCTGCTGGCCTCCATCTTCGGGCCGGTGTTTGGCGGTTGGATCGTCGATCAGTTTGCGTGGCCATGGATCTTCTTCATCAACCTGCCGATCGGCGTGTTTGCCTTCCTGACGTGTGCTGCATTGCTCCCGCGCGATCGGCCATCTGCTGCCGGCACGCCCATCGATGCGGTCGGTATCGCCTTGCTGGTGGTGGGTGTGGGGGCCATGCAGGCGATGTTCGACCTGGGGCGCGACCGCGGCTGGTTCGATTCCCACCTGATCGTCACGCTGGGCATCGTGGCGGTGCTGGCCTTGTCGGCGCTGCTGATCTGGGAATCGGCCGAGCTGCATCCGGTGGTGGATCTCACGCTGTTTCAAGACCGCACCTTCACCTTGGGCGTGGTCATCGTGTCGGCCGGCATGATCGTGTTTGCCATGATCGGCGTGATCTTTCCGCTGTGGATGCAGACCGTGATGGGCTACACCGCGCTGCATACCGGCATGGTGACGGCGTCGCTCGGCATCCTGGCGCTGGTGTTCTCGGTGCTGGTGAGCCTGTATCTGGAGCGGCTGGATGCGCGGCTTGTGGCCTCGTTCGGCTTTCTTGTATTCGGCGCCGTGATGGCGTGGGATGCGCGTTTCACGTTGACGATGGCGTTCTGGCAGATCGTCACGCCCACCTTCATCCAGGGCATCGGGTTGCCATGCTTTTTTATTCCACTCACGACCATCATCCTGGCCAACGTGCCGGACCACAAGCTGGCGGCGGCGGCCGGGCTGTCGAACTTTCTGCGCACGATGTTCGCGGCAGTCGGTACCGCATTGAGCGTGACGTGGTGGGACAACCGTGCCGGGCACCACTACGGCACGCTGGTCCAAGCCGTTACGCCGGCCTCTGACGGCACGCGGCATTTCCTGCATGCGCTGGGTGAGGTGGGGCTGCAAGGCAACAGCGGGCTGGGCGCCATCGAGCGCACCGTGCGCCAGCAGGCCTACATGATGGCCACCAATGACCTGTTCTACATGGCCAGCCTGGTGTGCCTGGGGCTGGCCGCCGCCATGTGGCTGACGCGCCCACGCAAGGGTGTCGCCGCGCCGGCCGCGCACTGATTCCGCGAAGGGATGACGACCATGCTGACCGAACTGACCGCCAAGCACATCGAACCCGTGGAAGACGTCGATACGCCCGCTGCGCTGGTCGTGCTGTATCGGCCATCTGACGACGATGTCGCCCATCTCGTCCGCCTGCGCGCTCGCACGCCGCGCTTGCTGGCGATCGACAACTCGCCGCAAGCGGATCGGGAACGCGAGCAGTGGTTGACCGAGCACGGCGTTGCGTACCAGTTCAATGGCAACGAAGGTGGGATTGCGGGGGCATTCAACCGGGGCCTGCAGGCGCTGTTTGCTGAAGGCGCTGCCGCCGTCGCGCTGTTCGACCAGGATTCACGCGCGGGCGATGACTACTTTCCGACCATGCGCGAGGCCTGCGCCGCGCTCGGCGACAGCGCGTTTGTGGTGGGCCCGCGCATCTATGACGAAGGTGCGCAACGCTTCCTGCCCGAAATCGTCAGCAACGGGTTCACGATCCGGCGCGTGAAGATCGATACGTCGGTTGCATTGCAGCGGTGCTCGTTTCTGTTGTCTTCGGGATCGGTGATCTCGCGGCAGGCATTCGCTCGGCTGGGTACGTTTTCAGAGGCCCTTTTCATCGACCACGTAGATACGGAATACGCGCTGCGCGCGCTCGCACGCGGCGTGCCGTTCTACGTGGTGCCGAGGCTCGTGCTCTCGCACCAGATCGGCAACAAGCGCGAGCACCGGCTCGGCTTTCTGCACATGACATCGATGAACCATCCGGCCTTTCGGCGCTATTACATTGCGCGTAATGGCATGCATCTGGCGCTGCAGTACGGACTGGGCTTGCCGCTTGCCATCACGCCCAACCTGATCACGCTGTGGCAGGTGGTGCAGATTGCGCTGTTCGAGCGCGACAAGCGCGCCAAGCTCCTGGGCATCGTCTGCGGCATTGTGGATGCACTGCGTGGCCGGCTCGGTTCGATTGAACTGGCGCGGCCCCGGCTGGCAGCCCGCTTCTTCAGCCGTTGACCATGTCGCCGCCATCGAGGTGGGGTGGGACGCGGCGTGTGCCGGTGTTGGCGACTGTGTTGGCCGTGGTGGCACTGGCTGGGTGCGTCGGTCCTGAGCATCGAGCGGTGTCGATGCGCACACCGGCATCTGATGCGCTCGCTCACACGTTGGCCAGCGCAGAGCCAGCAGCACCCGGCGGCGCGGCATGGCCCACGGCTCGCTGGGTCGACGTGTTTGCCGATCCGCAACTGAGCGCGTTGGTGGATGAGGCGTGTGCCAACAGCCCCGACCTGGACGTGGCGCGAGCCCGCATGGCGGCGGCCCAAGCCCAGCTGGAGGCGTTTGGCTCGGTGACTGGTCTGGCGGGCACGGCTACGGCCAGCGTGATGAAGGCGCGTGCGCCGCAGGTGGATGGCGTGGCCAACGTCAATGTGGCCGGCACGAACGTCCCAATCGAGCTGTTCAGCGAACCGTGGGTCTCGCCGAGCAGCGTGATCGGCGCCGCGCGATACGACCTCGATCTGTGGGGCCACAACCGTGCGGTCAGCCGCGCACTGTTGTCGGAGCGTGCCGCTGCTGCCGTCGATGCCCAACAGGCACGGCTTGCGCTGGTGAGCACGCTTGTCACCCTGTACAGCCAATTCGACTACGCGTTTGCCAGGCGCGATCTTCTCCAACACAAGCTGCACGACGCCGAGCGCCGCCATGCCATCAGCGCTGAGCGCGCCCGGCGCGGCTTGGACAACGGCTACGACGCCGAAGCGGCCCGTGCGGCCGACGCGGCCTTGCAAGCGCAACTGCAACAGGCCGACGACACCATCACGCAGTTGCGGTTGCAGATGGGGGTGCTGTCTGGCAAAGGGACGGAGCGTGGCCTTGCGCTCGCCCGGCCGAAGATGGCCGAACCGGCTGGCGCCGCGCTGCCGCCGACCTTGCCGTTGGACTTGCTCGGCCGGCGGCCGGATATCGTCGCTGCCCGCCTGCGAGTAGATGCGGCCGGGGGGCGGATCGATGCAGCGCGGGCGCAGTTCTATCCCAACATCAACCTGCTCGCGGTGACCGGTTTTTCATCGCTCAACGTGAACACGCTGTTTTCCCGTTCGTCGATCACGCTGGCGGCCGGGCCGGCGCTATCGTTGCCGCTGTTCGAACGCCCGCGCCTGCAGGCACAACTGCGTGCCGAGGAGGCCAACGCCGACACGATGGTGGCGCTCTACAACAAGACGCTCGACGAGGCACTCGGCGAGGTGGCCCGTTCCATCCTCGCGCTCAATAGCGCGGAGGGGCTGGCCCGTCATCAGCAGCAGGTGGTGGCGGCGCGCGAGCACATGGCGCAGATTGCCGACGAACGCCATCGGCGGGGTCTGGTGACACGCGCAGAGCAACTCGCGACGCAAGCCGCGCTGCTGGATGAACAACTGCGGCTGACCACGCTGCAAGCGCAGCGGCGCGACGCCTGGATCGCCCTCATGCGGGCGCTGGGTGGGGGATTCGACATCAACGGGCGCAACACGCATGCATAGGGAGCCTCTCATCGATCAAGCGGCGGCGTTGCCCGTGCGCGACCCGCGCAAGGTGCGGCGGCGCAATGCCATGTTTGCCGCGCTGTTGGGCGTGGTGCTGGCCATTGCGGCAGTCGCCGTGACCTATTGGCTGCTGCGCGGCCGCTATCTGGAAGACACCGACAACGCCTACGTGGCTGGCAATGTTGTGCAGATTGCCGCGCAGACAGCGGGCGTTGTGCGTGACGTGGGGGTGGGCAACACGGAGTGCGTCAAGGCCGGCCAACTGCTGGTCAGGCTGGACCCGGCGGATGCGCAGATCGCGCTGGAGCGCGCCAAGGCGCAATTGACGCTGGCCGTGCGGCGCACCCGCGAAGGCGGCCTGACGGCGGCGATGTATGAAGACGCTGTCCGCGCTCGGGCTGCAGAGCTGACCTTGGCCGAGCGCGCACTCGCGGCACGCTCCGGCGCGTCGGCGGAAGTGGTGTCTGAAGAGGAGCTGGCACGGGCGCGCATGTCGGTCGAACAGGCCCGTGCGAACTTGGCGGCGGCGCGCAACCAGGTGGCGGCGAGCCGCGCCGTGGCGGGCGATGTGCGTGCCGAAGACAACCCCGCCGTTGCCGATGCGGCCCAGCAGGTGCGGGCCGCTTATCTGCAACTGGCGCGCACCACCATCGTTGCGCCGGTCGATGGGTGCGTAGTGCAGCGCTCGGTGCAGGTTGGGCAACCCATTGGCGCGGGTGCGCAGTTGATGGCCATCGTGCCGCTGGCCCAACTGTGGGTGGAGGCCAACCTGAAGGAGGGACAGATTCGCAACGTACGCATCGGGCAACCCGTTGAAGTCGTGTCTGATTTGTATGGGGCCGATGTGGTGTTTCGCGGCCACATCGCCGGGTTATCGCCCGGAACGGGCGGCGCTTTCTCGATGCTGCCGCCGCAGAATGCCGCCGGAAACTGGGTCAAGGTGGTCCAGCGGGTGCCGGTGATGGTGGCGCTCGATCCGGCGGAAATGGCGGCGCGTCCGCTGCCGATTGGCGTGTCGATGACGGTGTCGATCGATACCCACGCGCGTGATGGCCGGTTGTTGGGGGCGGTGCCCACAGCGCCGCGGCCGGCGACTCCCGACGCAGCCGACCCCGCGTTGGCACAGGCCGATGCCCTGGTGCGAACGCTTCTTGCTGCGGCACAGGCGGGTGGGGGGCCCCCGGGCAACGTCGCCGCAACATCACGCTAAGCTCGTCTGCGCATACTGTGTGCGGCGCGGGCGGGCATGGGCTCGCCGCACCAATCTCACCAATTGCATTGATCGCACCAAACGGCTTGGCGCCTGTCCCATCTGGGTGGCGCGCCCGCTTCAGTGCCTCATTGCGCGCTGCTTCCATCTTCCGCTCCAACATCACAGGACCGCATGCACGTCGACACCCCGCTCATCTCCACCATCATCGGCGGCCTGGTGCTAGCCTTTGTCTTTGGCACGCTGGCGCAGCGCCTGCGGCTGCCGCCCCTGGTGGGCTATCTGGTGGCGGGCGTGGTGGCGGGGCCGTTTACACCCGGTTTTGTGGCCGACCAGAGCCTGGCGCCGCAGTTGGCTGAACTGGGCGTAATTCTGCTGATGTTCGGTGTCGGGCTGCATTTCTCGATGAAGGAGCTGCTGGCCGTCAAGGCCATCGCTATTCCCGGGGCTATCGGGCAGATTGCGCTGGCCACACTCATGGGTATGGGGCTCGCGTGGCTGCTCGGCTGGGATTGGGGCCCGGGGCTCGTCTTCGGCTTGGCGCTGTCGGTCGCTAGCACCGTGGTGCTGCTCAAGGCACTCGAAGACCGCGGCATCGACAATTCGCACGAAGGCCATATCGCCGTCGGCTGGCTGATCGTTGAAGACCTCGTCATGGTCGTGACGCTGGTGCTGCTGCCAGCGCTGGCCGGCGCGCTGGGTGGCGCTGGGAGCACGGCCATCAGCGCGTGGGGCATCATCAAAGTGCTGGCGATCACGCTCTCGAAGGTGGTGGCATTTGCCGCGCTGATGCTGATGGTGGGCCGCCGCGTCATCCCGTGGATGCTGGAGCGCATTGTGATGACCGGCAGCCGCGAACTGTTCCGCCTGGGCGTGCTGGCCACCGCGCTGGGCGTGGCCTACGGCGCGACAGTGCTGTTTGGTGTGTCGTTCGCGTTGGGTGCGTTCTTTGCGGGCATGGTGCTGGCCGAGTCTGAATTCAGCCAGCGCGCGGCCGAAGAGTCGCTGCCGCTGCGCGATGCGTTTGCGGTGCTGTTTTTTGTTTCGGTGGGCATGCTGTTCGACCCGCGCGTGTTGATCGATGACACCTGGGCGGTGCTGGGCACGGTGTTGATCGTGGTGGTGGGCAAGTCGCTGGCGGCCTTTGCGGTGGTGCGTGCATTTGGCCACGGCAACCGGACGGCGCTCACGATTTCCGCCAGCCTTGCGCAGATCGGCGAGTTTTCGTTCATCCTGATCGGGCTGGGCGTCGCTCTGGAGATTCTGCCAGCGCGCGCCCGCGGGCTGCTGCTGGCGGCAGCGATCTTGTCGATCCTGCTCAACCCGCTGATGTTTGCCCTGATCAACCGCATCAAGCGTGAAGTCGCGCCCGAACCGGCCACAGCCGATTGATGGCGCTCACGCAACCCAGCCACCCCGAATCTATTTTGAGCGAGGAGCGTTCATGAGCAATCTGACTATCGGTGTGATCGTCGGCAGCCTGCGCAAGGCGTCGTTCAACCGCCAGCTGGCACAGGCGCTGGTGCGGCTGCTGCCTTCGGGCGCGCAGGCGCAGTTCATCGAGATTGGCGAGCTGCCGCTTTACAACCAGGATCTGGACAGCGCTCTGCCCGAACCCGTCCAGCGCTTCAAGGCGGCGGTGGCGAGCGTTGATGCCGTGTTGTTCGTCACGCCGGAATACAACCGCGGCATACCCGGCGTGCTGAAAAACGCCATCGACTGGGGTTCACGGCCATACGGCCAGAGTGTGTGGGGTGGCAAGCCGGCGGGTGTTGCAGGCGCGTCACCCGGTGCGATCGGTACGGCGCTGTCGCAGGCGCAGCTGCGCAATGTGCTCGCGGCGGTCGGCGTGAGGGCGCTGCCGTTGCCGGAGGTGTTCTTCCACTATGCAGGGGAGCCCTTCGATGCGCAGGGCGAGGTGGTGGACGCGCGTACGCGTCAGTTCCTGCAGGGGTTTGTCGATCGATTTGTCCAGTGGGCGGGCGAGGTGCGCGTCTGACAAACCGATCAACGGGAAACAACGGGAAAATTCGGGGCCGGGCAGGGAGGGGCGCTTCCCGCTCGGCCATTTTGTTTCTGGCGAGGTCAGGCCAGAAAAGCGGCGGCGCTGATGAGCCAGCCTGCTGCGACGCAGCTTGCGATCCAGGCGGCCATGACGGCGCCGATATCCAACCATTTCATGATTGTTCTCCTTACAACACTTGCAATGCTTGTTCAGGCAATCGATGTCTGAACAACTGTCACGAAGTTTAGGTGTTGCAATGCGGAAGAACAATACGGTTCGGGGTGAACAGACTGTTCCAAAGGTAACAACAAATTTCAGGGCTTGCGTGGCGCGGGCTGCGCCTTGGCAGGACCGGTGTGGCGCCTGATCGACCGTTGGTGCGGCGCAACAAAGCAGGGGCCAAAATACGTCCGAATGTCGCTACCGGGTCCGGAAGGTGCCCGCAACGGCGTCGGCAAAGCGTGCTTCATCGGCAAAGGCGGGCTGCTCGTGGCCAGCGGTGCCAAACACGCGCAGGAGATACACCGCGCCGTTCCCGAAAAAGGCGTAGCCGCGGACCATGGCGGTGCGATTGTCCCCCGTATTCCACTCGCCTTCCCAATAGATCACGCGGCGGCCACCCAAGGACCGCAGCGCCGGCGGCTTGCTATGGACCAGGCGTACGGCCCAGCTTGGGCGGCCACCGTGTACGCGTGTTTCCATGTGGTTGAGCAGGATCGCCAGATCACGCGGGCGCATGGTCTCCAGGTACTGTGGAGTTCCTTGTTCAAATTGGGACTTGCGCACCGTCACCAGCGCAAAGCCTTCCGATGCTGGCGTTTGTTGCGCAAATACCAGCCGGGACGGCCCGAACGGCGACTGGATGGTCGGCGGAATGCTGGGGATGGGCGTGTCACTGCTCAACCGCACGGGGCCCCAGCCACGGGGCAGCGCCACGGTCGCGCCCTCGTCAACACGCAACGTGACAGGGGTCACCAGCCGAGGTGTGGCCGGGATGGGGCGAGCCCACGCCAGCGCAGCCAGCACAAGCCACGCAGCAGCGCATCCGCGGCAGATGCGCTGGCGAATCCTCCCCTTGGTCGGTGGCGCCACGTACGGCTCCTGGTCAGGAAAACAGTGCGATATCACAACGGTTGACGAGCCCCTGCTCTGGCTTGCGGATGAGTCTCCACACAGCAAAGCCAATGCCCGCGTCGTTGTCCGACGCTGTCTTCCCCCGCCCGCACCATAACGGCTTGGGCGGGGGCCGCACCATCGGTGGTTGGCCGTGCATCAAATGGACTAATCCGTGGCGGCCCGGCATGCCTGGCTCCAGCAGGTCGGGCATCCATGGCTCTTTTCACAGAGCCACGGTGTTCGATAGGGTGGTCACCATCATGCTTGCCTCATCGATCATCGACATTCCCCCGTTTTCGCATGACCACCACCACGCTCAACGTTCACGAACAACCCATCGGCATGCCGCTGCCTGACTGGAGGGCTCGCCCGCTGCCGCCGCATACGCCACTGCTCGGCCGATATTGCCGGCTGGAGCCGCTGGACCCGGCGCGCCACGCAGATGCCTTGTTCGAGGCCTTTGGCCACGCGCAGGACGGCCGCGATTGGACGTACCTCATGGAAGGCCCATTTACGGAGGCCGCCGCGCATCGCGCTTACCTCGAGCGCATTGCGGCGCGGCGCGATCCACTGCAGTACGCCGTGATTGATGCGCGTACCGATCGGGCGGTTGGCACGCTGGCGCTGATGCGTATTACGCCGGAGCACGGTGTGGTGGAGGTGGGGGCGGTGACGTTCTCGCCGCTGCTGCAGCGCACGCCGGCTTCCACCGAGGCGCAGTTCCTATTGATGCGGCACGTGTTTGATGACCTCGGCTACCGCCGCTACGAATGGAAGTGCGACAGCCTCAACGCGCCGTCGCGGCAGGCAGCGCTGCGGATGGGCTTTCAGTTTGAGGGCGTCTTCCGCCAAGCGATCGTCTACAAGGGGCGCAGCCGCGATACCGCGTGGTTTTCCATCATCGACGCCGAATGGCCGCAACTGCGGGCTGCGTTTGAGCAATGGCTGGCACCGGAAAACTTTGATGCGCAGGGGCGCCAGCGGGTGTCGCTCAGTGCGTTGCGGGCGGCATCCTAGGTTAGTGCGGCGTTTGGCCTAAGCGTCGGGCGCGGAGGTATCGGCGTACATGCCGCGCAGCGCGAGCGCGCGTTCGGCGTCGGGCAGGGCCAGGATGGCCCGTGCGAAGCCGATCAATGCCTGGCAGCGCGCGCCTGCGGGCGCCGCATTGCGCAACGCGGGCAGGGTCAGCACGCGCTGCTGGTCCAGCGGCAGGGCAGCCACGGCCATCTGCAGCACGGGCAGGGTTTGCGCCCGGGTGACCACAGGGGCGTGGTCAGGGTCGGCCGCCTGCATCAGGTCGGCAAACAGGTTTTGCTCGCGGGTGGCCAGGGCGCGCGGCAGGTGTGCGGTGGCGGCACTCGCATCCGCTGTGCCGTCCAGGTAGGCGACGCAGGCTTCGGGGCTCACGCGCTGCAGGGCTTGTGCAGCGTCCAGCGTCAGTTGCGCGTTGGCAAACAGCAGGGCGTCGGGCGCGGTGGGAATCAAGGCGCGATACAGCTTGGTCGATTGCGCACGCAGCAACGCCGTCACTTCGGCATCGCTGGCGTTGCGCTGCAGGGCCTGCCAGACGGTGTCGAGCAACTGGCCGAAGTGGGCGGGGTATTTGCGCTCCAGCGTGGCGTAGAGCGGGGTGTTGCGCAGTTCGGCCGCCAGTGCCTCGCGGGTGCGCAGTTGTGTGGCCATGGTGACGTATTCCCCGCCGGCAGAGACGCGCGTGACCACGTGATTGGCCCGCAATTCCTCCGCGCTTGGAGACCACATCTCATCAAACGGGGTGTTCTGCACGCGGCGCACGAATGCGTCGGGCAGGCCGGCGGCGCTGTAGGCCTCCCAGAGTTCATTGCCGGTGGCGCCCGGGGTCTGGTCGTGCTCAGCGCCCACTGCGCGCGGACGATGGAAGCCGATGCGTGCGCCCGGCGCGGCGGCACGGTCCTCACCCGCCAGGAAGGCGATCGTGCAGGCTGATGCGCAGGCGCGCTCGACATAGGTACGCAGATGGTGCTGGCGGATGATGTCGGCCACCAGCGCGCCTTCACGCAGCCAGCCGCCTTCAGAGCGCAGCACCACGGCGGTGGCTTGCGGCGCCTTGCGCAGCGCGGCTTCCAGTGCGTCGGCCGCGCCGTCGTTCATGCCGCCGGTAAACAGGATGGCGTGCCCATCCTGCTGCGGCACCACCGTAAATGGCGAGGCCGCCTGTTCTCCGAGCGCCGTGCGCAGATGCGCTTCCAGGCGCGGCAAATCGTTGACGACGCGTGAACTGGTTGCCAGGGCGCCCAGCACGATCATCACCTTGGCCACCATCGGCCATACGTTCGACAAGCGGGCGCGCTCACGCTCGGCGGCTCGCCAGCTGCCGACGATCGCCCAGATCCACAGCACCAGCCCCATCACATAGATAACCAGCAAGGCCGAAGATGAGGTGCGTGCCGGCGCGTTGTGCGCCAGTGCGTGTGTGACCCCGGCACTGAGCGCGACCACGCCAAACTGCATGAGCGCGGTGTGCAGCCAGTACGAGCGGGCGAGGCTGTAGTCACCGCGCCAATGGCGAGCGAAGAAGTTGCGTGAGGGTGTGCGCGCCGCAGGCGGAGCGACGGGGGTGGTCGGAGGCAAGGCGTCGCTGGCGGCGGAGGTCATGCGGAGTCTCGGTGCCGTGTGGAAACAAGCGGCGCGGCGATTGTCGCCGTTGGCGGCAGGGGCTGGCGTCCCCCCGGTGGTAGGGAGCGGCCGATGCACGGGGTGAGGAACAGTTCTGGCGCCATGGCAGCAGGACAGCCGCGAGCGCGCCGCCGCTTGTTCCCTCAGGCCTTGACCGACACCAGCGGCGGTTCTGCCGGTGCGATGGCTTCGGCACTGGCTGGATGCGCCGTCTGTGCCGCCTGCGCCTGGCGCGCCTGCAAGCGCGCATCGGCTGCGGTGGATGAACCGGTGACCTTGTCCGTGGTACGGGCCCGCTCGGTCGCGCTGGTGTTGCTGGTGTTGCTGGTGTTGGACGAGTCCGACGCCTTATGGCGGTTCTCGACCTGCGATTCCGCTTGCTCCAGGCCGCGGCGTGCCTGCAGCCGCTCAATCTGCGCCTGCACGATCTGGATCTGCATGCTCAAGACCTGGGCTTGCGCCTTGGCTTGATCGGCCGGCAACCCCAGGTTGGGAAGTTCTGCCATCGATTTCTGCAGATGCTTGAGCTGGCGCTGCAGCTGCTCAATTTCATTGGCCGAACTGCTCCCGCCGCCAGGCGTGCCGGCAGCTGCAGTGCTGGAAATGGAAAAGGAGGAGAGTTGCATCGCCATCTCGCTGATCAGTACGCCTGTGATCGGATGGCGCGCAGAAAACTTTAGGGGCCGGCGCAGGATTTTTTTCGATCGTTCGATTCCCGTGCGGCCCCAGGTGCGCTTATTCGAACACGCGGACCTTGGCTGCAGTCGCTGCCCCGGTTGCCTCGGCAGGTTCGCGTGCTTCACCGCCGGCCTCACGCGGTGCCGGGAAGCCCCGCACCTGCTCGGACAACTGCGTCGATACTTCTGCCGCCAGCGAGCGGGACACCGCCTGCATCACCCGCGCCTTGTTCGGCGTCAGGCGCGCGCCGCCCGACCAGATCTTGTTGTCGTTGCCTTCGCCCACCACCGAGAACGCCGCCTTCACCTCATGCGTGCGCGTGTTGATGAGGCTGAAGTCGACACCCAGCTCCAGGCTGTAGAGCAGCATCGAGTTGCGCGTGCCCTGCAGCGGCTGCACGTCGTCGCGCCATTCCACGCTGGTGACGGTGCCGAACAGCACGTAGTCAGCGCCCGGGAAGGCGCCTTGCTTGATGCGGCTGATCACGTCGAACAGCTGTTCGGTCGGCTTGGCCGTGTAGGGGCGCGCCTGCACCACGCGGAAGGCGCCCGACTTGATCAGGTCGCCCTTGATGTCGGCGGTGAACTTGCGCAGCTCGCCGATTTCGATGCGGGTGACGGTGCCTTCGGCCTTCACGTACGCGGCTTCAGCCGAGCCCGCATAGCTGGCGCGGCCGCGCGAGCCGGAGTCGCTCTCGCTGTACGAGCCCGACAGGCGCTCGCTCGATTTGGCATAACCGGCTTCGTACGAGAAGTACTCCTGCACCGTGTCCTTGTACGACAGGTCGGCGACTGCCACCTTGGCCTGCGCGTGCGCGCCGCCCGAGGCGACGAGTGCCACCAGCCCGAGCGCGGCGCTCACGACGCGCATGGCGCGTGCGGCTTGGTTGAACGCTCGCATGGCTTACCTCGCGCTCGTCTTGCGGATTTCCTTGTCGTCGGCCCACTCCAGCATGCCCGACTCGTTGTTGATCAGGCTCAGGTTGAAGATGTAGTAGACGTCCTTCACGTTCGACGAGCGCTTGACGATCGACGAGATGCTGCCTTCGAGGCGGTACTTGGCGCCCTGCATCTGGCCTATCTTCGCCTTGCCGGCGTTCTTGTACAGGCCCGACTGGTTCTGGCGGCTCAGCTCATCCACCTGCGACTGCATCTCGTTGGTGCTCACCGCAAAGCGCACCGCGCCGCTCTTGACGAGCTGCGTCCGGATCTTCTCGGTGATCGAGCGGGTGTCGATGTACTCGCTGGTTTTGTTTTTCACTTCGGCCAGCGTGACGATCGGCGCCTCGCGCGGGGCTGTGATCGGGCGCGATTGCAGCAGCGAGCGCGTCATCGATTCGGCAATGGTCTGCAGGTCGGTCGAGCCGAATTCGTTGGTGACGGTCTCAACGGCCTTGGCGTCGCCGTATTGCACGTTGCCGCCCACGTTCGGGCCGGAAACATTGGCGCAGCCGACCATGGCCGAAGCGGCCAGGGCCATGGCGGCGAGCTTGAGGGCATTGCGGGAAACAGCTTGGAACATGTCGGTCCTCTTATCGAATGTCGAAGGAAAGGGAGTGGGGTGACGCGGGTCGATCAACGCGGGGCGTTGGTCATCGGCATGCTGTTGTCGACGGCATGCACTTCCACGCGGAAATCCGTGGCCTGCGTGGTGGGCGCGAGCGATTGCACGTCCACCGACTGCGCGCCGTGGATCAGCAGGGGCTTCCAGGGCTCGTCTTCCCACACGCTGAATTGATCTTTGTCGAGCCACTTGAACCGGTACGACATGGCGCGGTCGCGGTTGTCCTGGTTGGTAAAGCGGACCTGCACCAACATGCGGCCGCCGCGCTCGGTGGCGCGCATGGCGGAGACCTTGATGTAGGTCATCTCGCCCAGGCCCTCGACGCGCGAGGCAATGGTGTCGGCCAGGGCGGGCGTGCAAGCGGCAAACGCGATAGCGCAGACGGCTGCGCGGGCAGCGTGGCGCAGACCACGCGGAAACTGCGGGAGAAACGGAACGGACATCGCTCGTGACTCGGTTGGGGTGAACAAGCAAAAACCGCCCGCGCTCCGCCGGAGCCACGGGCGAGGGGAACGGGGCGCGGCTTACTGCGCTGAGGCGCCAGCGCTGGTCGCCGCCGCTGCCGACTTGCGTGCCGGTGCGTGGACTGCCTTGCGCTTGGCGGGCGCCGGTGCTGCCGGGGCAGCTTCCGCCACCATGACGGGCTCATTGGCCGGCGCTACGGAGGCCAGCGTGCTGACGGTCGGGCCCAGCGGGCGCAGCACCAGCACGGCGTAGCGGCCGGTGATGTTGACGTCGGTGGTGATCGGGCCGCGCGGGGTGGCGAGCGTGACGTGCTGCGGGCCGCTCGGCACGCTCAGGCGCGCCAGCGACACGTGCGCCGGCAGCGATTGCCACTCACGCGTGTCGGCATCCGCCGTGACGGCGCTGCCGATACCGACTGCCAGGCTCATCAACGATGCGGCCGCGTTGTTCTGGCGGTCCAGCACTTCTTGCGCGGCGGCCGAGACGACCATGCGTGTGACGCTGCGCGCGATCATGGTCGGCATGTCGTCGCGCAGGGCGCGGCGGGCCATGGCGTCGAGGTTGGTCACCATGGCGGTGTTGGCGGTGTCGGTGCCGACCGTCACGCTGGTGGGGACCAGGTCATCGGGCTGCGGGCGCAGCGTCGGGTAGGCCGCCGACAGAATCTTGATCTTGCCGTTGATGGGCACCGGCAGCGTGATCTTGAGCGACTCGCGGCGCGGGATGAAACCGGTTTCCACCAGCACCAGCACGTCGGTCTTGCCCGGCTGCGGCTTCTTGGTGTCGAGCTGGGCGAGGCCGTCACGCAGCAGCGTCACGTCGGGGCGCAGTTCGATCGCCTTGCGGTAGCCGGCTGCGGCCAGGCTCTTGTCTTGCGAAGCTTCGAACAGGAACGCGGCCAGGTAGTGCGACACGGCGCTTTGATACGCATTGCGCAGGTTGGTCACTTCCGGGTCGTTGAAGATCTCGACCGGGTAGCCCTTGATGTCGGCCGTCTTGACGGCGCCGGCATCGGCCTTCTTCTCTTTGGCGGCGTCTTTGATGGCCTCGACCTGCTTGTCGCGCAGGTCTTCGATCAGGGTTTCGCGCTCGTACATGCGGCGCACTTCCACGCGGGCCTTGTCCCAATCGCCGGCGGCCAGGTGGTTTTCAGCCAGGCGGGTGCTCAGCCAGACTTTTTCGTAGTCCTGTCCGTCATAGCGGGCCAAGCCGTCGGAGAGCAGCCAGGCGCCGAGCTGGCCGGCACCCTTCTGCAGCTTGCCGCGGGCCTCGTCTTCCCAGCCGCGCACGCGCTCGTCGGCGGTCAGCCAGGCTTGGGTGCTCTCGCCGATGTCCTTATTGCCGGTGCGCAGCAGTTCGCCGCGTTCCAGGAAGTAGAGCAGGTCGCGGTCGGCAACGGCGGTGTCCTTGTAGGCCGCTTCGTGCGCCGCAATGGCGTTGTCCACCGCGCCGGTCTTCAGGGCATCGGTAGTCGAGCTGATCTTGTGTGTGTAGTTCTGGGCACAGGCGCCCAGCAGTGCCGTGCAGGCAAGCGCGAGCGTGCCCCGCGTGAGCAAACGCGATGCGTTCATGGAATGACCCCCCGGTCAGTTTTGCTTTTTATTTGTGTGCTTCTTCACGCACTGATTCGGTGCGCGCGAGCAGGGGGAGTGTATGCGGGGTGATCTGTATGCCGCATCCACAGTTAGGGGGATTGCAATTTTTACAAAGTATTAAGGGTCGCTTGTCGGGGGTGGGTGATATTTTCTACTTCTATTGTTCTGTTTAATGGAATATAGTTCTTGTGAAAAGAACAGTATGGCCGATTTCACGTCGAGCTTCCCTGACCGTTGAGCGGGAAGGTGGTCATTTACGGGTTAACGCGCGTTAACCTCCGGGAATATGGCTTATAAAATAGAACTGTATTCTATCAAACAGAACGACCGCACTTGATGCGTTCAAGGAGACGTCAATGCTTTCTTCCTCCCAGGTCGCGGGCGGCCGGTTACACGCCGGTTTGCCAGCGGTGCAGCTCAATCAGGTGTCGGTGCGGTTCGGCAGTTTTACGGCCGTGCAAGGGGTGGATCTTTCCATCGGAGAAGGCGAGTTCGTCGCGGTGGTTGGCCCCACCGGCTGCGGTAAGAGCACGCTGCTCAATGCGGTGACGGGGCTACTCAAGCCGGCCGGCGGCACCGTTACCGTGTTTGGCGAGCCGCTGACGGGCCTGAACGGCAACGCCGGTTTCATGATGCAGCAGGACTCGCTGCTGCCCTGGAAGACGGCGCTGGACAACGTCGCGCTGGGCCTGGTGTTCCAGGGCGTGCCGGTGGATGAGGCCCGCGAACGCGCCCGTCCGTGGATGAAGAAGGTCGGACTTGCTGGCTTCGAGGCGCGCTATCCGCACCAGCTTTCGGGCGGCCAGAAGAAGCGCATCAGCATGGCACAGACGCTGATCCTCTCGCCCAAGATCGTGCTGATGGACGAGCCGTTCTCCGCGCTCGATGTGCACACCCGCCACCTCATGCAGAGCGAGCTGCTGCGCCTGTGGCAGGAAGACCGCAAGTCGCTGCTGTTCATCACGCACGACCTGGAAGAGGCGATTGCCCTGGCGGATCGCGTGGTGGTGATGTCTGCCGGGCCCGCCAGCCGCCCGGTCGGCGATGTGGAAATCACGCTGCCGCGCCCGCGCAACGTGTCTGAAATCAATATGTCCGACGCGTTCATCCGGCTCTATCGCGAGATCTGGTCGATCCTCGGCACCGAAGTGGAGAAGAGCCATGCTGTCCAGCACTAACGCCATGCCTACGATGAGCGCCACGCGCGCCGGTCTCGCGCACAAGACCAAGATCCGTCTGTTCCAGCTTGCCGTGGTGGTGGTGCTGTTCGGCTCGTGGGAGGGCTTCGGCCGTGCGGGCGTGATCGACCCGTTCTACTTCTCGATGCCATCGTCTATCGTCGCGCGCATCTGGGAGTGGTTCACCGGCGGCGATATTTATACGCACCTGGCCATCACGCTGGCCGAGACGATTCTGTCGTTCGGCATTGGCACGCTGATGGGCATCAGCCTGGGGTTGTGGCTGGGTTTGTCCAAGCTGGCGGCCGAGGTGCTGGACCCCTTCATCAAGATCGTCAATGCGATCCCGCGCATCCTGCTCGCACCCATCTTCGTGATGTGGTTTGGCCTGGGGCTTACGTCCAAAGTCGCGCTGGGCGCGACGATGGTGCTGTTCATCACGTTCTTCAATACGTACCAGGGCGTGCGCGAGGTGAATCCGGTCATCCTGGCCAACGCGCGCTTGCTCAAGGCGAGCCGCCTCAGCCTGCTGCGCCACGTGTATGTGCCGTCCGCCACGAGCTGGATTCTCTCGAGCCTGCGTGCCTCTGTCGGCATGGCGGTGATGGGGGCGATCGTGGCCGAGTACCTCGGTTCGTCCGCCGGCCTGGGCCACCTGATTGCACAGGCCGAAGGCGTGTTCGATGCCACCGGCGTGTTCTCGGGGATCGTCGTGCTGTCGGCGTTTGTGATCGCGCTGGACCGCAGTGTGGATGCACTCGAAGGCAAGTTGCTGGTGTGGCGCCCGGAGGCAGATCCCGAGACGAGTGCCTGACCCCATAACAATGATGGAGACGAAGATGAAACGATGGATTTCGGCCTTACTGTGCGCGGCCGTCGCATGTGCAATGACGGCCACCAACGCAGCCGAGCCGGAAAAGAAGGACGTGAGCCTCTCAGTCGGCTCGATGATCCTGAACTACATGCCGGTGCCGCTTACGCAGTCGCTGGGCAACTTTCAGAAGGAAGGGCTCAATGTGAAGGTGGAGAACTTCCAGGCCGGCGGAAGCAAGGCGCTGCAGGCGCTGATTGCGAGCTCGACCGATGCGGTGGTGGGTTTCTATGACCACACCATCCACATCCAGGCGCAGGGCAAGGACATCGTGTCGGTGGCGCTGCTCAACACCACGCCGGGCATCGTGCTGGCGGTGCGGCCCGATCTCGACATCAAGAGCGGTAAGGACTTGAAGGGTAAGAAGATCGGCATCACCGCGCCGGGCTCGTCGACGGATCTGTTCGCGCGCTACTACGCCATCAAGAACGGCCTGCAGGTGAACGATGTGTCGTACATCGCCGTGGGTTCGGGTGCGCCGGGCATGGTGGCGCTCGATCGCAGGGAGATCGACGCGCTGGTCAACTTCGACCCGGTGGCGAGCTTGCTGGAAAAGCGCCGCGCCGCCAAGTTCCTGGTCGACACGCGCACCGATGCCGGCTCCAACGCCGTGTTCGGCGGCCGCTACCCGACGGCCACGCTGTACGTCACACGCGACTTCATGACCAAGAACCCCGAGACCGTGCAGCGTCTGGTGAACGCCTTCATCCGCACGCTGAAGTGGATCGACGCCAGCACGCCCGAAGCCATCGCCGACAAGATGCCCAAGGAGCAGCAGGTGGGCGGCCGCGATGTGTTTGTCGACGCGCTGCGCCACTCCAAGCCGATCTTCTCGAAAGACGGCCTGATGACCGACGCCGATGCCAAAGTGGCCCTGACGGTGCTCTCCAGCTACGACGAAAAGATCCGCAATGCCAAGATCGACCTGGCGAAAACGTACACTAACCGCTTCGTCGACCAAGCTCTGAAGACGGTCAAGTGAGCCGGCTTCCCAACATCGTCATGACTGCTGAACGCCAAATCGCCCAGAACGACACACTAGCAACCGAGCGTGACAGCACGCCGGGTGCCTCAGGCGTGGCTGCGCTGGACCGTGCGTTCTCGATCCTGTTCGCGTTTCGCCCCGGCGACTACGCGCTCACGCTGGCCGAGCTTGCGGCGCGTACCGGGCTCTACAAGAGCACGATTCTGCGGCTGGCCGGCTCGCTCATCCAGCACCGCATGCTGTATCGGTTGGAAGACGGCCGCTACCAGATCGGGGCCGCGCCGTTGATGCTGGGCGCGCTCTACCAGCGCAGCATGCGCCTGGGCGACGTGGTGCTGCCGCATATGCGCGCGCTGGCCGAGGCGACGGGCGAGGCGGTGTCGTTCTATATCCGCGAGCGTGACGTGCGCGTGTGCCTGCACCGCGTGGATTCGAGCCACTCCATCCGTGATCACGTGCGCGAAGGCGACGTGCTGCCGCTGGAGCGCGGCTCCGGCGGGCGCGTGCTGTGCGCGTTCTCGGGCATGCAGGGCGCTACGTACGACGCAATCCGCCGCGACTACTACTACGTGTCGATTGGCGAACGCGATCGGGAAACGGTGGGGCTGTCGGTGCCGGTGTTTGGGGCCCAGCAGGCGCTCCGCGGTGCGCTGTGCTTGGCCGGCCCGGCTTCGCGCATCGACGGGGCATTGCTGCAATCGTGGCGCGTGCCGGTGCTGGAGCACGCCGCGCAAATCACATCCACGTTGGGTGGCGACCCTGCGCCGCTGCGCAACGCCACTCAGTTGATCTCTAAAACCTAGGCTTCGCCAACACGCCCCAGATGGCGGAGGGGCGGAGCCGATTGTGTAGCAGGAGTTGTTTCATGGCTTTGCCTCTCGCGGGTTTGCGCGTGCTCGACTTGTCGAACGTGCTGGCCGGGCCGTTTTGCGCCTATCAGCTCGGCTTGCTCGGCGCGGAAGTCATCAAGGTCGAGGTGCCCGGCAATGGCGATCTGGCCCGCCGCCTGGGCGCTGACCCGGAACAGGCGCGCCGCAAGATGGGCGCCTCGTTCGTCGCCGTCAATGCGGGCAAGCAGTCCGTCACCGTCAACCTGAAGCACCCGGAAGGGCGCGCCATCCTGCTCAAGCTGGTGGCGCAGGCCGATGCGCTGATCGAGAACTACCGCCCGGGCGTGATGGACCGCCTGGAACTCGGCTACGACGTGCTGCGTGAGACCAACCCGCGCCTCGTCTACTGCGCCATCTCCGGCTTCGGCAAGGATGGCCCGCTGGCCCATCGCCCGGCGTACGACCAGATCATCCAGGGCATTTCCGGCGTGATGAGCGTCACGGGCGATGACGCATCGGCACCGTTGCGCGTCGGTTATCCGATCAGCGACACGGTGGGCGGCATCACGGCGGCACTGGCCGTCACCGCGTGCCTGCTCGGCGCGCAACGCACGGGCGTGGGGCAGATGGTGGACGTGTCAATGCTGGAATCGACGCTGGCCACCATGGGCTGGGTGGTGTCGAACTACCTCAATGCCGGCGTGAGCCCGCGTCCGATGGGCAACCAGAACTTCACCGCCGCGCCGTCAGGCACGTTCCGCACGGGCGATGGGCTGATCAACATTGCTGCCAACGAAGACAAGCAATTTGCCGCGCTGTGCCGCGTGGTCGACTACCCGGAACTGGCCACCGACGCGCGCTTTGCCGAGCGCCATGCTCGCAAGGAGCACCGCCAGGCCCTCAACGATGCGCTGGAAGCGGCGCTGGCCACGCGAGCCGCCGCGGAATGGGAGCCGCTGCTGATCGACGCCGGTGTGCCGGCGGGGCTCGTGCTCGATGTGCCGGGCGTGCTCGCGCATGAGCAGGTGACGGGCCGTGGTTTCGTCACCTCGTTCCCGGAAGAAGGGCAGCACGTGACACGCGCGGGTTTCCGCCTGTCAGGCGAAGACCCATCCCCGCAAACGCCTGCACCGGCGCTGTCTGCCCACACCGACGACTGGCTCGCCAAGCTCGGCTACCGCCCCGACCAAATCGAAGCGCTGCGCGTTGAAGGCGCCATCTGACCATGACGACCACACCTGTCCAAGACCCCGCGGGCCTCGCTGCCGACTACTGGCGCACCGACATCATCGACATCGAACCCGGCCGCATCCACGTGCGCGGCTACCCGATCCAGGAGCTGATCGGCAACATCGGCTTTGCCGAGATGATCTGGCTGATGCTGCGCGGCGAGCTGCCCGGCAAGCGGCAGGCGGCATTGCTGGAAGCAGCGCTTGTGGCTTCGGTGGATCACGGCCCGCACGCGCCATCCATTGCCATTGCCAAGATGGCAACGAGCTGCGGGCTGCCGCTCAACGGTGCGATGGCCTCGGCGTTGAATGCGCTGGACGACGTGCATGGCGGGGCAGGGCAGCAGGCGGTGGAGTTGTTCCACGACATCGAGGCGCGCATGTTCGACGGCGCATCGCTGGAAGCTGCATCGGAGGCGGGCGTCGATGCCTTCATCGCCGCGCATGGCAAATACCTGCCGGGCTTTGGGCACCGTTTCCACCCCGTCGACCCCCGTGCGGGTCGCTTGCTCGCGTTGGTGGACGAGGCCGCGCAGGACGGCGTGGTGGGCGGCCGCTATGCCGCCATCGGCCGCGCCATTGAGGCGTTGCTGTCTGCGCGCAAGGGCAAGCCGATCCCGATGAACATCGATGGCGCCACTGCCGTCATCTATGCGGAACTCGGGTTTGCTGCGCCGCTGGCGCGCGGTGTGTTCTGCCTGTCTCGCGCCGTCGGCATCCTCGCGCACGCGTGGGAGCAGAGTGGCCGCGCCGAGCGCAACAAGGGGCCGATGCCCCGCCAGTTTCCGTATCGCTATACCGGCGCCGCCGCACGGCATCTGGCGGAAACCGAATGACGTACTTTAATTGGCCCACCATCGAAACCACGGTCTTCGCGGAGATGCCAGCCGCGCTGCGCCGCCCGGTGCCGACCGAATGGTCGCGTGCCAACAAGGGCGGGGCGCCGGTCGATTGTTTTCTCGAAGGCCCGTGCTGGGATACACAGGGCAACCTGTGGCTGGTCGACATTCCACATGGCCGCATCCTGCGACTCTCGCCGCAAGGCGATTGGACCGTCGTGGCGGAATACGACGGCGAGCCCAACGGCCTCGCGCTGCGGCACGACGGCATGCTCCTCATCGCCGACTATAAGAATGGGCTGCTATCGCTCGACTCGGCGACGGGCGTGATCAGCCCCGTCCTCACCCGCCGCAACAGCGAGCGCTTCAAAGGCCCAAACGATCTGATCGTCGCCCGCAACGGCGATGTCTATTTCACTGACCAAGGCCAAACCGGCCTGCACGACCCCACTGGGCGCGTGTACCGCCTGCGCACAGATGGCCGGCTCGATTGCTTGTTGTCGAACGGCCCCAGCCCCAACGGCCTGGCACTCACGCCAGACGAATCAGCGCTCTTCGTTGCGATGACGCGCGACAACGCCGTCTGGCGCTTGCCGCTGTTGGCCGATGGAAGCACCAGCAAGGTGGGCCGCTTCGCGCAGTTCTACGGCACCAGCGGCCCCGACGGCATGGCGATGGACGCGGCGGGCAATCTGTTTGTCGCGCACGCGTCGTTGGGGGCGGTGTTTGTGCTTTCGCCGCACGGGGAGCCGCTGGCACGCATCGCCTCGTGCCGCGGTCGGACCACCACGAACGTCGCTCTCACACCGGACGGGCAATCCGCCGTCATTACCGAATCCTCCACGGGCGCTGTGTTACGCGCGCGCTGCGCGCAGGCCAGTCTCGCCTGAGATAGGGCACGGGCGCCGTTGTCCTACAACGGCGTTCGATGCGGCCGCTGTTTTCCTTCCGATTGAGTCCCGCCCTTGTTGATGGTCCTGCACTTTTTGTTGCGCTGCCGCAGAAAAAGTGCACGCGCCGATTCTTTTTTGCCCGATGTCCGTGTCTTGGCGTTGATTTTCGTCGCGATTAAATAGACGTGTCTCTATTAATGTGACAAAACGGTAGGAGCTGTCCTACAAAACTGCCATTGGCCTGTAGGATCACTCCTACAAATTGGGCCAAAAACCGGTCGTCGCAGTCCTACACGACGTGTAGGACAGGGTAAGAAGTGTCCTACAAGCGGTTAACCCGGCATCCGATGCTCAGAGTCGTAGAAGTGCGACGCCTCTGTGACCGTTTTCCGGCATCTTTAGGCAATAATATTGCTATCTTTTGCAAAAGCGTAGGGTAAATACGTGTCAAACAGCCGCTTTACCGCAGGGTCCACCCAGGGGCGATCCGGCTGCAAAGGCTTCATTCTCAAGGTTTCTTAACAGTTTTGTACGAAAATGGCTTACAAAAATGCAACCCTACCCACCCCTCCGACGTAGGGGTCCCACCTTCTTTACTTACCCCCGTCGTCAAACCACAATGTGTTCAACAGAAAACAACTTCGCCATGTCTTTAGCGACGTGAGTAAGAAGGAGGCAGGAAGTGCCGGTAACGGCTCCGAATGCCAGGAACATCCGATCTGTGGGGAATTGGTGAAGGTCCGGACGAGGGCGGCGCGACGTAACAGCGTCACCGGACAGCACCATGTGAGATCGGATGCAGGTTGCACTTTTACTGCACACGACGACGGGACGTACATGGACACGCAAGACATTGTTTCCGAGATCAGCGAGCTGAATCTCACCTATTTGATGCTCGCCCAGCAAATGCTGGTCAAGGATCGCGATGCCGCTCTGTTTCGCCTCGGCATCTCTGAAGAACTGGCAGACATCCTCCTGACGATGTCGCCCGCGCAGATCGTCAAGCTGGCCAGCACCAACATGCTGCTGTGCCGTTTCCGCTTCGACGATCACGCCATCCTGGGTCTGGTGACCCAGCCGCACCGTGACAAGGGCCTGCAGCAATCGCAAATGTCGATCCTGCTGGCACGTCAAGCGGTTGAGCAGATCAACTGAGCCAATTGCGGCGGGTTTTCCGTCGGGTTCAGTCGGTATCGGATGGGTAGCAGAAGCAAAGCGGGAGCAGTGCCATGCGTCAGACCAGCGTCATGAATGAAGTGCAGCAGATCCACCTCGCAGCGGAATTGATTTCGCTCGGTGCGCGCCTGCAATTGCTGGAACAAGAAACCACGCTCAGCCGTGAGCGTCTGGTGAAGCTGTACAAGGAAATTCGTGGGGAATCGCCGCCCAAAGGCATGCTGCCCTTCTCGGCAGACTGGTTCCTGACGTGGTCGCCGAACATCCATTCGTCGATCTTCCTGAACATCTACCGTTTTCTGGGTGAGAACAGCCGCAGCACGGGTGTGCGCCGCCTGATCTCGGCCTACAAGCTGTACCAGGAACATATTCACGTCCACGAACAGGAAGAGGTGCTTTCGATCACCCGCGCGTGGATGATGCTGAAGTTCTTCGAGGGGAAGATGCTGCACACCGTGAAGTGCAAGCGCTGCACCGGCCATTTCGTGGCCCACGCAGACGACCTGCACCACGATTTTGTGTGCGGCGTATGCCAGCCGCCGTCACGCGCAGGCAAGAAAAAGCGCGTTGCTGGCCAGGTCGATGCGGTCGCAGAGAAGACGGTCGACGCCTGAGCGGCGTTTGACGGGAACACGGGAAAGCACGGGAAGCACGGGAACAGCCGCTCAGACCGGCACATAACAAGTACAAAGCAAGACAGAACACAGAGCAGGAAAGCACAGGGGCTCAGACAGCACAAAAGGGGAAGGGGGTAGGCCGGTCGCGGGCAACCGCAGACCGGCATTTTTTTTGCCGCCGCGCGCAGGGGAAGGGACGGAAAGCGATTTCCGTCCCTTTTTCTTTGGATTTGCCTAGGGTCTGTTGACCTCTAAACGCCCGCCCGTTGACCCCGCATTTACCAAACTTCGGGGGCCAGATGCGCGAAGGACGCCGCGGCAAAGGGTCATTTCCTTTTACAAGGCGCGCCGACAAAGCAGATGGCCCCTGCTCGGGTCAACCCGGAGGGCAAGGAGCAGAAAGGCCGCATGGCGGTGTTGCGGCCGGCTTGCTTAGCTGGCTAAGCGGCGCCGTCCACGCCTAGCCCTGCGGCCTTTCTGCTCCTTGCGGGCGGGCGTTTAGAGGTCAACAGACCCTAGGTAGAAGCCCTCTTCGGGCAGGGTGGCGCTCAAGCCGCCCGTTTTGTTGCCGTTTCTGGTGAAGAAGGGCGCGGCGGCGGGGTTTTCTGACCACCGCGCGGCAGCAAAACACGCTGCCCAAGCCTTCAGTTAACGGGGCGGATGCCGTTATTCCCCCTTGTATTGATCGCAGGATCGACCTGCGCCGTCCCATCAAGGAGTTTGCCCCGTGCTAGTCGCCATCGGTTACATCGTGATTCTCGCCTCGGTGTTCGGCGGCTACATGCTGGCCGGTGGCCACCTGGGGCCGCTGTTCCAGCCGACCGAACTGCTGATCATCTTCGGCGCCGGCATTGGAGCCTTCGTGGTCGGCAACGACAAGAAGGCCATCAACGCCACGGTCAAGGCGCTCCCGGGCCTGTTCAAGGGCTCGAAGTACACCAAGGCCCTCTATATGGAAGTGATGGCGCTGCTGTATGTGGTGCTGTCCAAGATCCGCCGCGAAGGGATGATGTCGATCGAAGCCGACATCGAAAACGCGCATGAAAGCGCGCTGTTCGCCAACTACCCGGCCATCCAGGCTGACCACCACGCGCTCGACTTCATTTGCGATTACCTGCGCCTGATGGTGGGCGGCAACCTGAATCCGTTCCAGATCGAAGCGCTGATGGATCAGGAAATCGACACGCACCACCACGAAGCCGAACAACCCGCTCGCATCATCACCAAGGTGGGCGACGCCATGCCGGCCTTCGGCATCGTGGCCGCGGTGATGGGCGTGGTGCACACCATGGGCTCGGTCGGCTTGCCGCCGGCAGAGCTGGGCAAGCTGATCGCCTCGGCGCTGGTCGGTACGTTCCTCGGCATCTTGCTGGCGTATGGCTTTATCGGGCCGCTGGGTTCGCTCTTGGAGCAGCGCGCTGAAGAATCCACCAAGTTGTTCCAGTGCATCAAGGTGACGCTGCTGGCCAGCATGAACGGTTATGCCCCGGCGATTGCCGTGGAGTTTGGCCGCAAGGTGCTGTTCTCGACCGAGCGCCCCTCGTTTGCCGAGCTGGAAGATCACGTGCGTGGTGCAAAGACAGCGTAGCGCTGAACCCCATATGACACAGAGCATGGCCAACGAGCCACGCCATTAACGACGCAGTACACACCGACGGGAACGGACCATGAGCAAGTCCAGCACGCCGACATTCATTGTCATTCGGCGCAACAAGAAAGGCGGACACGGCCACCACGGTGGCGCGTGGAAGATCGCCTACGCCGACTTCGTGACCGCCATGATGGCGTTCTTCCTGTTGATGTGGCTGCTCAGCTCGGTGACCAAGGCCGAGCTGTCGTCGGTCGAAACGTATTTCCGCACCCCGCTGAAGGTGGCGCTGTTTGGCGGCGCCGGTTCGGGCGACCAGTCGAGCATCTTGCAGGGCAGCCCGGCGCTCAAGCAGAACATGCCGCAGCCCAACCCCAGCCCCAGCCCCACGGTGCAGCGCCAGCGCAATATTCGCGATGAGTCGGACGACGCGGCGCTGAACAAGCTCAAGCAGAAGATTGCCGAGATGGTCGAGACGAACCCGGTGATGAGCCAGTTCAAGCACCAGCTGCTGATCGACATGACCACAGAAGGCCTGCGCATCCAGATCGTCGACCAGCAGAACCGTCCGATGTTCGCCAACGCGAGCGCCGAGGTGCAGCCGTATATGCGCACCATCCTGCGTGAGCTGGGCTCGGCGCTGAACGACGTGCCGAACCCGATCAGCCTGTCGGGCCACACCGACGCCACGCAGTACGCCACGCAACACGGCTACAGCAACTGGGAGCTCTCGGCCGACCGCGCCAACGCCTCCCGCCGCGAGCTCATTGCCGGCGGCATGAAGCCCGAGAAGGTCAGCCGTGTGGTGGGCCTGGAAGCCTCGGTGCCGCTGGACAAGACGAATGTGTACAACCCGATCAACCGCCGCATCAGCATCGTCGTGCTCAACGCGCGCGCCGCTGAGGCCGTGCGCTCGGGTGGGGTCGAGCCGGTGGCCGACCTGCGCAATGACGGCAAGGACACGCTGACCGATGCCGCTGCACGTGCCACGGGTGTGGCTGATGCGGTGGCACCGGCCAAGCCATAAAGCGCCGAGGGAGAAACTGCCAATGAGCGAGAAACACATCCTGGTGGTGGACGATTCCACTTCCATCCGCCGCATGATCGCCGCGTGCCTGCGCGAATGCGGCTTTGTCGTGACGGAAGCCGCCGACGGCACCGCCGCGCTGGAAGTGGTGCGCGACCCCAACGGCGGCAGCCACGATCTGGTGATCACCGATCAGGTCATGCCGTCGATGGACGGCCTGACCCTCATTCGCGCGCTGCGATCGTTGCCGGCCTATGCCGACACACCGATTTTGATGTTGACCACTGAAGCCGACGGCACCATCCGTGACCAGGCCCGCGCTGCGGGGGCCACGGGTTTTCTGCCCAAGCCATTCGACCCGGAAGGCCTGACGGATTCGGTGATGCAGTTGTTCGAATGGCATGCGCAGACCCACGGGTCCGCGTCCACGCATTAAACGACCCGAGACAAACGACATGAACCTCGATCTCAGCCAGTTTTTCGGCGCCTTCTTTGAGGAAGCGGAAGAGCTGCTCGTTGACATGGAGCGGCTGCTGCTCAATCTCGATGTCGCCAACCCTTCCTCCGACGATCTGAACGCCATCTTCCGTTGCGCGCATTCCATCAAGGGCGGTGCCGCAACCTTCGGTTTCACGCACATGACGGAACTCACGCATGTGGCGGAATCGATTCTGGACCGCGCCCGCACCGGTACGCTGCAGCTGCGCGAGAACATGGTGGATGCCTTCTTGGAAACGAAAGACGTGTTGAAAAGCCAACTTGATGCCTATCGGCAAGAGCACCCCATCGATACGGCCACGCTCGAGTACATGGTGGCCAAGCTCAACAGCCTTGCTGCCGAGGACGGTGGCGCCGCACAACCTGCGGCCGCTGCACCTGCAGCAGCGGCGCCAGCCACTGCTGCGGCGGCTGCGGCTCCGGTGGCAGCACCCGAACCCGAGCCCGTGGTGGTTGAGGCGCCTGCGCCTGAGCCGATCGGCGCCATCGAGGGTGGCCTGGACATCAAGCTCATCAACGTGTCGAACGAAGACTGCGAGTTGATTGTCACTGAGCTCAAGCATCTGGGCACCGTGCTGCGTCACGTGCGCGCCGGCCGCAACAGCGACATCGTGCTGCAGACCAGCTGCACTGCCGACGACATCATCGCGGTGAGCTGCTTCATCATCGATGCGGACCAGATCGTCATCGCGCCGCATACGGGCGAGGCGGCTGCGCCCGTGGTGGAAGCCGCTGCAGCGGTGGCCGATGCGGCTGCTGTGACTGCGCCCGCACCGGCTGCCGCACAAACCGAAGCCCATGCGCCGGCCGCCAACGAGGCACCGCGCGCGCCGGCCGCCGCCGCACCGATGCCGACGCGTCCAGCCGCTTCCGACAAGCCCGCCGTGGCTGCGGAAACGTCCATCCGCGTGGGCGTGGAAAAGGTCGATCAGCTCATCAACCTGGTGGGCGAGCTGGTGATTACGCAAGCGATGCTGGCGCAGACCGCATCGGCGTTCGACCCGGTGTTGAACGAGCGCCTGTTCTCCGGTCTGTCGCAGCTCACGCGTAACGCGCGTGACCTGCAAGAGGCCGCCATGTCCATCCGCATGATGCCGATGGACTACGTGTTCAACCGCTTCCCGCGCCTGGTGCGCGACCTGGCGCACAAGCTGGGCAAGCAGGTGGAACTGTCGACGTTCGGTAAATCGACCGAGCTGGACAAGGGCCTGATCGAACGCATCATCGATCCGCTCACCCACCTGGTGCGCAACAGCCTGGACCACGGTATCGAACTGCCCGAAGCGCGCTTGGCCGCCGGCAAGGACGCCGTGGGCCAACTGCTGCTCTCCGCCGCACACCAAGGCGGCAACATCGTCATCGAAGTGAGTGACGATGGCCAGGGCCTGAACCGCGACAAGATCCTCAAGAAGGCGCGCGAGCGTGGCCTGCCCGTGTCGGACAACATGACCGACGACGAGATCAACCAGCTCATCTTCGCGCCGGGCTTCTCCACGGCCGACCAAGTGACGGACGTGTCCGGCCGCGGCGTGGGCATGGACGTGGTCAAGCAGAACATCCAGTCGATGGGCGGCTACGTCGAGATCCAGTCGCAGAAGGGCAAGGGCACGACCATCCGTATCGTGCTGCCGCTCACGCTGGCGATTCTCGATGGCATGTCGGTCAAGACCGGCGACGAAGTCTTCATCCTGCCGCTGTCGTGCGTGGCTGAATCGCTGCAGCCGCGCCCGGAAGACATCAAGGCCGTGCCGGGCGGCGGGCGCCTGCTGAAGGTACGCAATGAGTATCTGACGCTGGTGCCGCTGTACGAGCGCTTCCGCATTACGCCGTCGATTCCCAATCCGTCGGAAGGCATCGTCGTCATCCTGGATTCGGAAGGCAAGAAGATCGCCCTGCAGATCGACGAGCTCGTCGGCCAGCAGCAGGTGGTGGTCAAGAACCTGGAGACCAACTACCGCAAGGTGCCGGGTATCTCGGGCGCGACCATTCTGGGTGATGGCAGCGTGGCGCTGATCGTCGACGTATCGGCGCTGATGCGCGAGACCCGCGCAAGCCATTCAGAAAACGCGTTGCGTGCCGTTAGTGCCGAAAAGCACGAGATGGGCGAAGCGCACGGTGGTCGATTCTCGACCGACGCCATGGCTGCAGCCTGAGCGGCCACGCCAGCCGCCCAACAACGAATTCAATCTAGTGGCCCGACGGGCCGAGGGGAGCCGCAATGGAAGTCAAGGAACACGCGATCGGCGAAGAGACCGGCGGAGAGGAGTACCTCGCCTTCACGCTGGGCCGCGAGGAGTACGGCATCGACATCCTGAAGGTGCAGGAGATCCGCGGCTACGAAACCGTCACCCGCATTGCCAATGCGCCCGACTTCATCAAGGGCGTGATCAACCTGCGCGGCATCATCGTGCCGATCGTTGACCTGCGCATCAAGTTCCAGCTCGACCGCGTGGAGTACAACCAGTACACCGTCGTGATCATCCTGAACCTGATGGACCGCGTGGTCGGCATCGTGGTGGATGGCGTGTCGGACGTGCTGACGCTGCAAAGCCAGCAGATCAAGCCGGCGCCGGAGTTTTCGGGCGCGCTGGATACGGAGTACATCCGTGGCCTGGGCTCGATCGATGAGCGCATGCTGATCCTGGTGGACATCGAACGCTTGCTGCTGTCGGCCGATATGGCGTTGTGCGACGAGGCCGAGGCGGCCTGATCGTATGGAAACCGGCCGGGGCACCGTGCGCGTGTCCTCGTCGGGCAATGTGGCCGGGCTGTTATGCCCGGCGGGCGACAAGACACCGACACAAGGGGTGCGGCGCCGCATGGGGAGGGAAGCATGTTCAGCAGGATGACCATCCGGCTCCGACTGGGGCTGATGATGGCGGGCGTTGGTGTGCTCGCCGTCATCGTGGGCGTGACGGGCCTGATTGGCATGCGGCACGCCAACACACGTGTGCAGGACACGTATGCCGTGCAAATGGCCGGCACCGTGGCATTGGCTGAGTCCGATTCCAACCTGCTGAGTTTCCGCATCGTGCTCGACCGTGCGGCCATGGCGCCGAATGCGCCGGGCATGGACAAGACGATCGAGCGCGCCAAGATGTTCCTCGACAAGTCCGACGCTGCCTGGAAGCGCTACCGTGCGCTACCCACCACGGCGGAAGAGCGCAAGCTGGCTGAAGAGGCAGAGGCGTTGCGCGGCACCTTCTTGCGTGATGGCGCACAGGTGTTGATGCAGGCTGTGCAGGCACATGACGAGGCGCGCATCAACAAGACGGTCATGGACATCATGCCCGCGCTGTATCGCCCGCTGGGCGACAAGGTGATGGCGCTGAACCGCTTGCAGTTGGACGTGGCCAAAGACAGCTACGAAGCCAGCCAGCACGAACACTCCGCGCTGAGCACGCTCACCTGCGGCTTGCTGGTCGGCGGGATTGTCGTGGGTGGCTTGCTGACGTGGGCGCTGCGCCGCTCCATCACCGTGCCGCTGATGCAGGCCATTGAACAAGCCGAACACATTACGCAGGGCGATCTCACGCATACCATCCGCGTGGACCGCACCGACGAAACCGGCCGCATGCTGGCAGCGTTGCAGCGCATGCAAGAGAGCCTGCTGAAGATGGTTGGGCAGGTACGTTCGGGCTCGGACTCGATTGCCAGCGCCACGCAGCAGATTGCGGCAGGCAATGCAGACCTGTCGCAGCGTACGGAGCAACAAGCCTCGTCGCTGGAGCAGACCGCGTCGAGCATGGAACAGCTCACGAGCATCGTGCGCCAGAACGCCGACAACGCGCGTCAGGCCAGCACGCTGGCAGGCAATGCTTCGGATATCGCCGTCAAGGGCGGGGAAGTTGTTGGGCGCGTGGTTGACACCATGGCGGGCATCAACGCCAGCAGCAAGAAGATCGCCGACATCATCGGCGTGATCGAAGGCATTGCCTTTCAGACGAACATCCTCGCCTTGAATGCCGCGGTGGAAGCCGCACGGGCGGGCGAACAGGGCCGTGGTTTCGCGGTGGTGGCTGGTGAGGTGCGCAGCCTGGCGCAACGCAGCGCCACGGCGGCCAAGGAGATCAAGGAGCTCATCAGCGATTCGGTGGGTCGTGTGGAAAATGGCTCCACGCTGGTGGCCGAGGCAGGCCACGTGATCGACGAGGTGGTGGTTGCGGTCAAGCGCGTGACGGACATCATGGGCGAGATCAGCTCGGCCTCCGAGGAACAGAGCGCCGGCATCGAACTAGTGAACCAGGCCGTCACGCAGATGGACGAAGGCACGCAGCAGAATGCCGCGCTGGTCGAGCAGGCTGCCGCCGCTGCGATGTCGTTGCAGGAACAGGCGACGGGGCTTCGGCAAGCGGTGGCGGTGTTCCGCACGCAGGCTGCCGCCGAGCCCTTGGCTGTCGCGCCGCGCGTGGTGGCCCCTGCCGCAGCCAGGCCCGCGCCGAAAGCCAATGCCAAGGGTAAAACCGAGCGCCGCGCAGCCAAACCGAAGGCCGCTGCTGCTGCCATCACCCCAACGGAAACCGCCGCCGTACCCGCTGCGCCGGTTGCCGCAACAGAACAACCACGTGGGCGTACCGTGGCCGCCGCAGTACCGAAGGCGGCTGCGTCAGCGCCCAAGTTGCAAACACCCAAGCTCGTTGCCGCCAGCGGTGACGATGGCGACTGGGAGACCTTTTAACCATGTATGCACGGGATCTTCGCTGCTCGCGAAAGCTCTCTCGTGTGTGTTTGTGGTGTGCAGCCTGCCCTTTGGGGCAGGTTTTTTTTTGCCTGGGCTGGCGCTTACGACAGCCGGGGTGACCCCCCACTGAAGTGGCATGAGCCCTAGGCGGTTCTAAAGAGCCGTCCCCTGCGAACCGATAGCGGTTAGAGGGGCATATAAAAACGAGAGGTAGACAGATGATGGGTTGGATCAAGCGGTTGCCGGTGTCCACGGTATTGACTGGTGGATTCCTGGTCGTGGCCGCCGTGGGTGCGGCCATTGGCGGCTTGGGCGTGGTCACGATCACGCAATTGACCAAGGCCAGCGAGGAGCTCGCGCAAAAGCAGATGCGCGCCATCACGCAGATGGGCAGCGCGGCCAACAGTCTGGCGCATGCCAGCCGCGCGCAGACGGCCCTGCTGATCGCCACCACGCTGAACGAGCGCAAGACGCTCAGCGGGCAGATCAACGACAGCATGCAGCACCTGAAAGACGGTGTGGAGAACGTGCGCCCGCTGTTCGCGTCGGACGAAGGCAAGAAGATGATCCGCGAGGTGGACGCCATCTACCCCGTTTGGAGCAAGCGCATGAATGACTTCGTTGCGCTGATGGACAAGCAGGGCCTGGACCCGACGCAGTTCGACAGCCGCGTCACGGCCGAGAACGTCGGCCTGCTGGACGACACCGCCGCCTTTGAGAAGACGCTCGACAAGATGGTCAAGCGTGTCGAGGAGGTCTCCGCGGCGTCCAACATCAAGGCCCGTGATGATGCGCAACGCTCGCGCTTGGTGATGATCGTCATGGCGTGCGTGGGCGCATTGATCGGCATCGTGCTGGGGATCGTCATCGCCCGGCGCTTGTCACGCCAACTGGGCGGCGAGCCGGCGTATGCGGCCGAGGTCGCGCGTCGTATCGCAGCGGGGGACTTGGCCGTGCAGGTGCGCACCCGCCCTGGCGACAGCGACAGCATGCTGTTCGCCATGGCGCAGATGCAGCAGCAACTGACGGGCACCATCAGCAACATCAAGAGCTCGGCCGATTCCATTGCCAGCGCCACCAAGCAGATTGCGGCCGGCAATGCCGACCTGTCGCAGCGCACGGAAGAGCAAGCGAGCTCGCTGGAGGAAACCGCCTCCAGCATGGAAGAACTGACGAGCATCGTGAAGCAGAACGCCGACAACGCACGACAGGCCAGCCAGCTTGCCGGCAGCGCGTCGGACATTGCCGTCAAGGGCGGCCAGGTGGTGGGCCGCGTGGTGGAAACCATGGCGGGCATCAACGCCAGCAGCAAGAAGATCGCTGACATCATCGGCGTGATCGAGGGCATCGCCTTCCAGACCAACATCCTTGCGCTAAACGCGGCAGTGGAAGCCGCGCGCGCAGGCGAGCAAGGCCGTGGCTTTGCGGTGGTGGCCGGCGAGGTGCGTAGCCTGGCCCAGCGCTCGGCCACGGCGGCCAAGGAGATCAAGGAGCTGATTGGCGACTCGGTGGGCCGCGTGCGCAATGGGTCTGCGTTGGTGGCGGAAGCCGGCGAGGTGATCGAAGAAGTGGTGACCGCCGTCAAGCGCGTGACCGACATCATGGGCGAGATCTCGGCCGCGTCAGACGAGCAGAGCTCCGGCATCGAACAGGTCAACCAGGCTGTGAACCAGATGGACGAGGTGACCCAGCAGAACGCCGCATTGGTGGAGCAGGCGGCAGCCGCAGCGCTGTCGCTGGAGGAGCAGGCACAACTGCTGCGCAACGCCGTGGCGGCCTTCCGGACGGACGAACACGCCGAGCCCAATCACCATGCCGCGCCCGTGATGGCCTATGTGTCGTCGGTGCCCGCTGCTCCCGCCGTGCGCAGTGAAGTCCGGCCAGAGAAGTCCACCGAAGTCGTGCCTTCCATCGCGCGGGCTCTTGCTGCGCGCAAGTCCGCCAAGGCGGCACCGGCGGCCGACACCGCAGAGGGCGCTTCGGCGGCTACCCCGGAACATGCCGAGCATGCTGAAAAAGCGCATGATGAAGCACATTCGTCAGCCGCGCCGGTGGTTGCAGCAGCCGGTTCGGCCGCCGCAGCGGCGCCGGCCCTCAAGCTGGCAGGGGCTTCTGCCGATGATGAGGATTGGAGCACCTTCTGACGCCAGCCTCGCCAACATCGCACTTGGCGCGGCGCTGTGGTTGCGGTGCCCGCCAACGATTGAAAGCGGGCACCAAGACTCGCCAAACACGGGGTTAGTTATCCATGGCAGCACAAAATTTGGCGCCTGTTTCGCCGACGCTCGCGTCACGTGAGTTTTCATTCACCGCGCAAGATTTCGCGCGCATCCGAGACCTGATCTACCGTCGCGTCGGCATTTCACTGTCCGATCGCAAGAGCGAGATGGTTTACAGCCGCCTGGCCCGCCGCCTGCGCGTGGTCAACCTCGGCTCCTTCCGCGATTACCTCGACGCGCTGGAAAACGGCCACCTGCCCGACGAGTGGGAAGCCTTTACCAACGCGCTGACCACCAACCTGACCGCGTTCTTCCGCGAGCAGCATCACTTCCCGATCCTGGCCGAGCACGCCAAGGCCAAGCGCACCCCGTTTACCGTGTGGTGTTCGGCGTCGTCCACGGGCGAAGAGCCGTATTCGATCGCCATTACGCTGGCCGAGGCCTTCGGTTCGATGAACCCCGGGCAGGTGAGCGTGATTGCCTCCGACGTGGATACCAACGCGCTGGCCCGTGGCCGCGCCGGCATCTACCCGATGGAGCGCGTGGCTGCCCTCTCGCCCGATCGGCTGAAGAAGTACTTCCTGCGCGGCACCGGCAAGCAGGAGGGCTACGCGCGCGTGCGGCCCGAGCTGCAGGCCATGATCGAGTTCCGGCAGATCAACCTGCTCGACCGCGATTGGCCGCTGCAGCAGAAGTTTGACGTGATCTTCTGCCGCAACGTGATGATCTATTTCGATAAGCCCACGCAGGCCAAGATCCTCGAGCACTTCATCGACGTGATGAAGCCCGACGGCCTGCTGTTTGCCGGCCATTCAGAGAGCTTCCTGCAGGTGACCAAGGCGTGGTCGCTGCGCGGCAAGACCGTGTACGAAATCGCGCCCGAACTGCGCGCCAAGATGGGGGCCCGATGATCGAATTCGGCAAGAGAGCCATCCCTCGCGCCGCCATGACCGACACCGTGCGCAACGACAGCGGCATGACGGCGGGCGCCATGGCCACGCTCGCACAATCGGCGGCCAGCACGCACGCCTATTACGACACCACCTTCAGCCGCCGCGCCATGAAGGTGCTGCCCGGCGAGTACTACGTCACCACCGAAGACCTGATGCTGGTGACGGTGCTGGGTTCGTGCGTATCGGCCTGCGTGCGCGACAAGATCCTCGGCATTGGCGGCATGAACCACTTCATGCTGCCCTCGCGCAACGAGGGCGAATCGATCCTGTCGCCCTCCATGCGCTACGGCACGCACGCCATGGAAGTGCTGCTCAACCAGCTCTACCGCGCCGGCGCCCGCCGCGAGCACCTGGAGATCAAGGTATTTGGCGGCGCCGCTGTGCTGGCCGGCATGAGCACGCTGGACGTGGGCGAGCGCAACGGCAAGTTCGTACTCGAATTCCTGCGCAACGAAGGGCTGGCGGTGGCCGCCAAGGACCTCTTCGATGTGCACCCGCGCAAGGTGTATTTCGTGCCGTCCACCGGCCAGATCATGGTGCGTAAGCTGCGCTCGCAAAGCTCCGCTGCCGATCTGGACAGCGAAGCCCAATACGCCAGCAAGCTGTCGAGGTCCATTACGACGAAGCCTGCCTCGCGCCTGCAACTGTTTACGTAATTTCGTTTTTTCCTGACCTTGCCCCCCTAAAAACAGCATGAACGACAAACGCAAGATTCAGGTGCTGTGCATCGACGATTCCGCACTGATCCGCAGCATCCTGAAGGAAATCATCAACGCGCAACCCGATATGGAAGTGGTGGGGGTTGCGCCGGACCCGATCATCGCGCGCGACCTTATCAAGCAGACCAATCCGGACGTGCTCACGCTGGATGTCGAAATGCCGAAGATGGACGGCCTCGACTTCCTGGAAAAGCTGATGCGCCTGCGCCCGACGCCGGTGGTCATGATCTCGTCGCTGACCGAGCGCGGCTCCGAGGCGACGCTGCGCGCGCTGGAGCTGGGCGCGGTGGATTTTGTCGCCAAGCCCAAGCTGGGCATGCGCGACGGCATGAACGAATACGCCGACCAGATCGCCGACAAGATCCGTGCGGCGGCGCGGGCCAAGCTGCGTCCGCGTGCGGCTGCGCCGGCTACTGCACCTGCATCGGCCGTTGCATCGGCACATGGCGCACACGTTCGCGCGGAGCACGCAGCGGCTGGGGCAGCTGCAGCGGCACCGGCGCGTACCCATTTCTCGTCGACGGAAAAGCTCATCATCGTGGGCGCTTCCACCGGCGGCACCGAAGCCATCAAGGATTTCCTGCTGGAAATGCCGCCCGATTGCCCCGGCATCCTGATCGTGCAGCACATGCCGGCGGGTTTCACCACGTCGTTCGCCAAGCGGCTGGACGGTCTGTGCCGCATCCGCGTGAAAGAAGCCGTGCATGGTGAGCGTGTGCTGCCCGGCCACGCCTACATTGCCCCGGGCGACATGCACCTGTCGCTGGGCCGCAGCGGCGCCAACTACGTCACCGAGCTCGACCAGGGCCCGCCTGTGAACCGCCATCGTCCGGCCGTGGACGTGCTGTTCCGCTCCGCCGCGCGCAACGCCGGGGCCAACGCTCTGGGCGTGATCCTGACCGGCATGGGCAAGGATGGGGCTGTCGGCATGCTGGAAATGCGCAACGCCGGCGCCTATAACGTCGCCCAGGATGAGGCCTCCTGCGTGGTCTACGGCATGCCTAAGGAGGCCGTGGCCCATGGTGGCGTGCACGAAATCCTGCCGCTGTCGCAGATCGGCCCGCACGTGCTGGCCAAGCTGTCCGCGCACGGCCGTGTGACGCGCGTGTAATCCCCAGGGCCTGTTCCATATGGGAACAGGGCCCATTTTTGCGGGTACATTGGTTGCGGGGCGCAGCGGTTGGGCGCCCCGGAATGTTTCCAGGCGTGTTCCCGTGCTCAAGAAACGGCCTGGGACGCCGATAACACTGCCAAGGTAGTCCCGAAACCCCCCAATTCAGTTAGTTTGCGGAGATTGTGTCCATGGACAAGAGCCAGTACCGATTCCTCGTCGTCGACGATTTTCCGACGATGCGCCGGATCGTACGCAACCTGCTCAAGGAGCTCGGTTTTGCCAACGTCGACGAGGCCGAAGACGGCGCCGCCGGGCTGGCCAAGGTCAAGGAAGGCCGGTTCGATTTCGTGATCTCGGACTGGAACATGCCCAACATGGATGGCCTGCAGATGCTGCAGAACATCCGCGCCGACGCCAACCCGAGCATCAGCAAGCTGCCGGTGCTGATGGTGACGGCCGAAGCCAAGAAAGAAAACATCATCGCTGCTGCCCAGGCTGGTGCCAACGGCTACGTGGTCAAGCCCTTCACGGCGGCCACGCTGGACGAAAAGCTGGGCAAGATTTTCGAGAAGATCGAAAAGGGGGCGTGATGAGCGAGATGCACGATGGCGCCCAGGCGCCTGCGGCACAAGGCGCGGAAGGCGCAGACCACGGCGACATGCCGGAAATGCTCCAGCGCATCGGCCATCTCACGCGCATGCTGCGTGAGAGCATGCGTGAGCTGGGCCTGGACAAGGGCGTGGAGAAGGCCGCATCGGCCATTCCCGACGCGCGCGACCGCCTGAACTACATCGCCAACATGACCGAGCAGGCGGCCACCCGCGTGCTCAACGCCATCGACGCGGCGCGACCCGTGCAAGACGCACTGGAAACCGATGCCGAGGCGCTGGTCGACCGCTGGCAATCATGGATGGACCGTCAGCTGGGCGATGAGGAAATCCGTGATCTGGTGGGCCAGACCAACGGCTTCCTGCGCAGCGTCCCGCAAAAGACGCGTGACACGAACCAGCAGCTCATGGAAATTCTGATGGCTCAGGACTTCCAGGATCTGACCGGCCAGGTGATCAAGAAGGTGCTGGATGTCGTGCAACTGATTGAAAGTCAGTTGGTTGGCATCCTGCTCGAGAACGCACCCGAGCATCTGCGCGTGGAAGCATCGCCGTCATCGCTGCTGAATGGCCCGCAGATCAATCCGGACCACCCCGACGTCGTCGGTAGCCAGGAACAGGTTGACGACCTGCTGGAAAGCCTGGGCTTCTAACGCGGCACTGCCCGGCCTTCGCCCTGTGCGAAGGCCGGCGCTTCTTCTCCCTAGGGCTCGTTGCGGGGTCCTAGTTCGTCACCGCAGCTCGCGCCAGCATGGCGTCGATCTGCGCGTCCTTCTCTTCCCAAAGTTGTGCCAGCCAGCGGTGAAACTCGCTGCGGAACGCCGCATCGGCGGTGTAATCGCCTGCGCAAAGGCCGGCCGGAATCGGCAGCTCGCGGATGTGTACCATCACGCGACCAGCCTGGCCGCTGGCAAGTGCCCAAAAGCTTGGCGTGCCGTCCGGGTAGGCAATGCTGACGTCCAGTAGCGCCTGGAACTGGTCGCCCATGGCGTTGAGCGCCAGCGCCATCGCACCGGCCTTGGGCTTGAGCAGATGCCGATATGGCGATGCTTGCGCGCGATGCTTGGCGGGCGTGTAGCGGGTGCCTTCGGCAAAGTTCATGACGCTGGTCGGCACCTTGGCGAACTTGGCGCAGGCGCGCCGCGCGGTCTCCCGGTCTTGGTTGCGCAGCTCGGGGTGCTTGCGCAACGCCGCCTTGGAGTGCCGCCGCATGAACGGAAAATCCAGCGCCCACCACGCCAGGCCGATCACCGGCACGTAGATCAGCTGCTGCTTGAGAAAGAACTTCAGCAGCGGAATGCGCCGGTTCAGCACCCGCTGCAGCACGAAGATATCGACCCACGAGCGGTGGTTGCAGTTGACCAGGTACCAGCCGGCGTAGCGCAGGTTGGCGGTGCCTTCCACGCTCCACGGCTCGCGCTGCAGCAGGCCAATCCAGACGTCGTTGCAGCGGATCCAGCGTGTGGCGACCCAGTTGAGCACCGGGTCGATCCGCTGTCGCACGGCCGTGACCGGAATCAGCAGCTTGATGGTGGAGAACGTAAAGAGCGGCACGCTCCAGAACAGGGTGTTCAGTGCCAGCAGGATCAGGCTGAGCGTGCCCAGTACGACGGGCGGCAAGACGCGTATCAACGGCAACTCCAAAAAACGCCCGCCGATGAGGCTACGGCGGGCATGAATTGTGATGATGAGGATACGCGAGGGTAGCGCCGATCGCCTGTCAAGACCATGCGCCGCGTCAGACTTTACGTCTGTATGCGAGCGGCCATGCCGGTCGACATCCACGGTCGTTGCCGCGGCCCGACGATGAGCGCGTCCACGCCAGCGTGCGATGCCAGCAGGCGTGGCCCGGCAGTTGCGCCGGCGACCATGATGGCCGCGCCGAGTCCGTTGACGTCATTGATGTCGTGCGCGATGAGGGCGACGCCATGGACGCCGTGGGTCGGCAGCCCCGTTTTCGGATCCAGAATGTGGTGATAGCGCTGGCCCTCGCGCACAAAACAGCGCTCGTAGTCACCAGATGACGCAACGATGCCGTGGCTAAGTGCCACCACACCGAGCAGCCGTTCCGGTGCCGCTGGATCGCGCAGGCCGATTCGCCAGTCATGGCCCTGGAGCTGCCCTGAGACCAGCACGTCGCCCCCACCATTGATCATGGCGTTGTGTATGCCGTGTTGCTGTAGTACACGCATGCCCGCCTGCAGGATCGGCAGTTTGGCAATGCCGCCCAGGTCGAGCTTCATGCCAGGGTGCCGAAGGTAGGCGGTGCCTTGCCGCTCGTTGAGCACGACATCGTGGTAGTTCACCACGCGTTGTTCGCGCGCCAGTTCTGCGTGGCTCGGTATGCGGGCTTGGGTTGAATCGAAATTCCAGCCCGAATACGCCCCTACCGTGATGTCGAATGCGCCGCGGCTTTGCGCGGAAACCCGTGCCGCGGCCTTCAACACCGCCATCACTTCCGGCGCCACGGGCACGGAGTTCTGGCCGGCTGCCCGTGCCAGCACGCTGACTTGGCTGTCCGGACGGTAGCGGCTCATCAACTGCTCAAGCCGCGACATCTCTCCCAAGGCGGCACGGATGGCCGGCGCGGCGGTGCCGGGCGTTTCGCCTTGCGCGACGATGTCGACCTGCGTGCCAAGCAGCCTGTGCGAGGCTCGCTCCACGGCGGGGTCGGCCAGCGCCGGCCGCACGAATGCGCCCACCGCAAGCAGGGGAATGCCCGCCAGACAACGCCTGCGGGCAAGGCTGGAAGGAGACAGGGCGCGCATGGCGTTACTGCGACTGCGCCACCATGTAATCCACCGCAGCCCTGATGGCGTCGTCCGGCAACGTCGAGCCGCCGCGCGCGGGCATCGAACCCTTGCTGCCGTTGAAACCCTCCAGCGCGTGCTTGTAAAGCGTGTCCTTGCCCTGGGCGATACGCGGGCCCCAGTCCGCCTTGTCGCCCGGCTTGGGCGCGCCCGCCACCCCGGCAGCGTGGCACATGGAACAGACGTTGCCGAAGGTCTTTTTGCCCAACGCGTTTTCTGGCGCTGCGGTGGCAGCGGCCACGGTTTCTGTCGTACTGCTTTGCACCGGAGCGCTTGATGCCGATGGTGCCGACGGCGCTGAAGATGCGGGGGCAGCCGCATCTTTCTGTCCACAAGCGGCCAGCACGGCGCTGCAAATCAACATCAGGCACAGGGTGGTTTTCGTGCGCATGGAAATCTCCTTGATGAGTCGGCGCGGGTCAGAAACGGAACACGACTCGCATTCTCTACGGTCCTCGTCGATAAAGATGTATAAAAAATACGTATTTGCAGAGTGTGTGATCAAAGTCAATTGCTTTGGACCCCGGTGACGTGAAGATGCGCCTTGCCGAGAAGGTCAACGTGCAGATGTGAGCCGGCGTCGTGTTGTCCGGCTTGATGAAAACCGAGAGAGAAATCGAACCAGGGATCGATGATGACCAAGCACCAACAATCGCCATCCACACCGCAAGACGAAGCGCCGAGCGTGCCGGGGCGCCGGCGCTTCATGAACAGCGCGGCACTGGCCGGGCTCGCAACGGTCGTGGCCTGTACAGACAAGGGCACGCCTGCGGCACCTGCAGGCGCGTCCGGTGCGTCCGGTGCAGCGGCCGCCGGTGCGGGCGCCGAGCACGCCATTGCAGGCCTGCACCCCAAGCCGGGTGAACTCGATACCTATTACGGCCTGTGGAGCGGCGGGCATACCGGCGACATGCGCGTGATGGGCATGCCGTCAGGGCGCGAGATTCATCGCATCCCACTGTTCGTGCCCGATGCGCTGGTCGGCTGGGGCATCACCAACGAATCGAAGAAGGTGATGGGCACCAAGCCCGATGGCAGCCTGCGCTATACGGTGGGCGACACCCACCACGTGCATGCGTCCTACAAAGACGGCAACTACGACGGCCGTTATGCGTGGATCAACGACAAGATCAATTCGCGCCTGGGGCGTGTGCGGCTCGACTACTTCATCTGCGACAAGATCACCGAGCTGCCCAACGTGCAGGGCTTCCACGGCATCTTCCCGGACAAGCGCGACCCGGTGGATCCGAAGATCAATTACACGACGCGCGTGTTCTGCGGCGGCGAATTTGCCATTCCGCTGCCCAACACCGCCGGCATTGACGACCCGACCAAGTACCACTCGTTGTTCACCTGCGTGGACGCCGAGAGCATGGAGGTGCGCTGGCAGGTGCTGATCGACGGGAACTGCGACCTGGTGGCCAGCTCGTACGACGGCAAGCTCGCGGCGACCAACCAGTACAACACCGAGATGGGCGTGCACTACGAAGACATGATGTCTGCCGAGCGCGACGCCTGCCTGTTCTTCAACATCGCGCGTATCGAAGCAGCCGTGAAGGCGGGCAAGTTCAAGACCATCGGCGACTCCAAGGTGCCGGTGGTGGATGGCACGCGCACTGCCAACCAAGACCCGAAGACCGCGCTGACGGCCTACGTTTCGGTGCCGAAGAACCCGCACGGCGTGAATGCCAGCCCGGACCAGAAGTACTTCATCTGCGCGGGCAAGCTATCGCCCACCGCCACGGTCATCGACCTGTCGCGCGTGCTGGACTGGTTTGAAGGCAAGCTGGCCAAGATTGACGACGCCATCGCTGCCGAAGTCGAGCTGGGGCTGGGGCCGCTGCATACCGCATTTGATGGGCGCGGCAATGCCTACACCACGCTGTTCCTCGACAGCCAGATCGTGAAGTGGAATATCGACGCCGCCATCAAGTTCCACAGCGGTGACAAGAACGCCAAGTACGTGGTCGACCGCCTGGACGTGCACTACCAGCCCGGCCATCTGAACGCTTCGCAATCCGAGACGGTGGCGGCCGACGGCAAATTTCTGGCCGTGGGATGCAAATTCTCCAAAGACCGCTTTCTGCCGGTAGGGCCGCTGCATCCGGAGAACGAGCAGTTCATCGATATTTCTGGCGAGAAGATGGTGCTGCTGCAAGACCATCCCATCCGCAGCGAGCCGCACGACTTCATCATCTTCAAGCGTGAGTTGCTGCACCCGAAGCAGATTTACACGCTGGACGATTTTCCGCTGGCCACCAAGGATCCGAAGCAGTCTGGCGTAGAGCGCAAGGGCAAGAAGGTGACGGTGCGGCTGACTTCGCAAGCACCTGCGTTCAGCCTGCGTGAGTTCAAGCTCAAGAAGGGCGATGAGGTCACGCTGATCCTCACCAACCTCGATAAGGTGGAAGACCTGACGCACGGCTTCGCGATTCCCAAATACAACATCAACTTCATCGTCAACCCGCAAGAGACGGCGTCGGTCACTTTCATTGCCGACAAGCCAGGGGTGTTCTGGTGCTACTGCACGCATTTCTGCCATGCCCTGCACTTGGAAATGCGCAGCCGCATGATCGTTGAGGCCTGAGTCCCGGATCTGAGTCCACCAAAACGCGCGCGTGTGCCGGCGTTCGGCGCACGCGCGGATGAACCGCAAGATGTCATCTCAAAATCAGGGGTTCGCGGCCCTGGCTGCACGCTTGGCCGCGTTTTTTCTGCTGGTGCTTGTTGGCCTGCAACCGGCGCTCGCAGGGCGTGGTGCTTACGAGGCCGAGCTGCCGGCCAATTTGGCCGAAGCCAAGGATTTGTGCGCACTGGTGCCGTGCGCCGAGGTGTTTCCGGGCGCGGTCCGCTTTTCTGAACGCAAGGGGCAGCCGCCCTATGTGGAAGCCTATGGGCCCGAACAGGGCGACAAAGGCAAGGCGCCTCTGCTGGGCTACGTCATGCTGTCGACCGACATCACGGACATTCCGGCCTATTCCGGCAAGCCAGTGGTGACGTTGATAGGCATGGACCGGCAAGGACACTACGTTGGCATCAAGGTGCTGAAGCATTCCGAGCCGATCCTGTTGCTGGGGATTCCGGAATCCGCGCTGCTGAACTTCAATAAGCAGTACCTCGGCAAATCGGTCAAAGACAAGATTGAAGTCGGCCAGTCCCGCCCAGACGAGGGAGTGCTGGGTGTTGATGCCATTTCCGGCGCTACCGTTACCGTGATCGCCCAGAACCAGGTACTGGCGACGGCCACCTCTGCCGTGGCGCGCCAGGTAGGCATCCTGGCGCCCACACGGCGAGAGCCCGCGCGCTATGCGCAGGCAAGCCAGCACGCAGGCTGGGCCGAGCTGGTCAAGCAGGGCAGCGTGCAGCGCTTGTTGATCCACCCCGAGCAACTCGGCCTGGAGCGCTCAACGGAACCTTTCATCGAATTGTGGTTTGGTGACTTGAATCACCCGGATGTGGGTGCAAGCCTGCTGGGCCAATCTGCGTGGAGCGATCTGCATGCGCAGCTCAAGCCGGGCGAGCACGCCATCTTCGTGATCCGCACGGCGGGCGCAGCGTCCTTCAAGGGCTCGGGGTTCGTGCGTGGTGGCATTTATGACCGCATACAGATCAAGCAGGGCGCAGACTCCTTCACCTTCCGTGATTCGGATTACCTGAACCTCTATGGTCTGGCCGCTGCGGGAGCGCCGTCTTATACCGAGTCGGCCATTTTCGTGGTGCGCTCGCCGGCGTTTTCGGCGGCGTATCCGTGGAAGCTGTCGTTCCTCGGCAATCGTGTGGACCGTGCGACCGGCACGCGCAGCTTCATTACCTTCGATGCGCCGTACTGGATGCCCGAGGCCTTGCTGCAAGGTGGGCATCCGCGCATCGACGAGCCGGAAGCGCCATGGCGCCGTGTCTGGCGATCACGCGCGCCGCAGATCGCGCTGTTCATCGCGCTGCTGGTCGCCGTTGGCGTGGTGTATGCGCTGCGTGAGCGGCTGACGCGCCGCGCAACCCACAAGAACAAGTGGCCGGTCAACGCGTTCAAGTACAGCGCGTGGGCACTGAGCATCGGCTTTGTCGGCTTTGGGGCGATGGCGCAGCCGTCCATCACGCAGGTGCTGACGTGGTTTCACTCGCTGCTGTTCCAGTGGACGTGGTCGTTGTTCCTGACCGATCCGTTCATCTTCTGCTTCTGGGTGTTCATCATCCTGACCGTGTTCCTCTTCGGGCGTGGTCTGTTCTGCGGCTGGCTGTGTCCGTTCGGCTCTCTATCGGAAGCGATCTACAAGATCGGCACACGCATGGGTTTGAAGCGCTGGCAGTGGCAGTTGCCGCGTGCCTGGCACGACAGGCTGAAATGGCTCAAGTACGCCATCTTCTTCGGCTTGCTCACGGTGTCGGTGTTTTCGATGGGGCTGGCAGAGAAGCTTGCTGAAGTCGAGCCGTTCAAGACGACGTTCCTGGTCGGCATTCACAACCGCGCCTGGCCTTATGGGTTGTTCGTGTGCACGCTGCTCGGGATCTCGCTGTTTGTTGAGCGGCCGTACTGCAAGTACATCTGCCCGCTCGGTGCGGCGTTGGCCATGCCGAGCACGTTCCGCTGGTTCGGCCTGCGTCGCAAGCAGGACTGCAATAGCTGCAAGGCGTGTGCCGTGGGCTGCGGCGCGCAAGCCATTGATGCCGATGGCCGCATCGACCACCGTGAATGCCTGCACTGTCTGGACTGCATGGTGCTGTACACCGACGTCAAGGGCTGCCCGCCGTTGGCCAAGGAGCGCAAGCGGCGCGAGCGCGATGGCCTGGAAATCACGCCCATCGGCAAGGATGGCTACTTCATCCCCATCCACTTGGAGCCCGCTGTGCCCATGCCCGCGCGCGTGGCACAAGGACCGGACCCGCGCATGCCCACAGACCGGGTGTTTCTACCGAGGCAAGTGCAGGAGCGCAACCTGCGCTGGTTGGTGCTGGAACTGTGCGACCACCTCTGGCCCTGGAGTCGCCAAGGCTGGGCTTCGGCGCGCGCGGTGCAGATCGCCGGGGTTTCCGTGGCGCTGGCCGCCAGCGTGGCATGGGTGCTGGCGGCGATGGGGCAGCTTTCCTCTGGCGCCATCATCGCGTGGTGGTTCGGCTGGAGCGTGTATGAGGTGCTGATCCGTTTGGGCGGGCGGCGCTATGTGAAGGACGGCCCGTGGTGGCGCTCAAGCTATCGCCGCGCCAGCGTAATGGACATGCTCAGCTACGTGGGCTTCAAGAACCTGCTCATCGGTGCAACGTTGTTCCTGATGCTCAAGGCAATGGGGTGGCTGCAGGTATGAGGTGGTTGCCGACGCTGCTCGTTCTGGCCGGGCTCCTGTCGGCCGCGCACGCCGCCACCGTGCGCGTACGGGCGGGGCAGCCATTGCAGGCCGCCATCGATGCGGCACACCCTGGCGATGTGCTGGAGATCGAGCGCGCCACGTACGTCGGCAACTTCGTCATCAACAAGGCGCTGACGCTGCGCGGCGTGAATCGTCCGACACTCAGCGGCGACCAGCGTGGCGACACCGTACGCGTGAGCGCGCCGGACGTCGTCATCGAAGGGCTGATCGTGCGGGATTCCGGCGACAGCCTGAAAGACCAGAACGCCGGCATCAACATCCTGCCCGGCGCGCATCGGGCGGTGGTGCGCCAGTGCGATCTCACCTACAACCTGTTCGGGTTGTGGATCGAAAAAGCCAACGATGTACGTGTCGAGGCCAACACCATCACCGGCAAGCGCGACTACAACTCCGCGCAGCGCGGCAACGGCGTGGAGCTGTACAACACGCAGGGTGCGCGCATCATCGGCAACAACATTAGCTTCGTGCGTGATGCGCTGTATGTGGACGTGTCGCACCACGCAATATTCAAGGGCAATCGCTTGCACCACAGCCGCTACGGCACGCACTACATGAACTCCTACTACAACCTGTGGGAGGACAACGACAGCTACAACAACCGCGGCGGCCTGGCGCTCATGGAAGTGCGTGACCAGATCGTGCGCAACAACCGCACCTGGGGCAATGCCGACCACGGAATCATGCTGCGCACGATCCAGGACTCGCGCGTAGAGAACAACGTCGTGGCCGACAACGACCGCGGGTTCTTTATCTACGACGTGGAGTACACACAGCTGCGCGGCAACCTGATCATCGGTAACCAGGTGGGCGTGCATTTGTCCGCTGGCTCCACGCGCAATGTGGTGCAAGGCAACGACTTCATCGGCAATCGGGAGCAGGTGCGCTACGTTGGCGCGCGCGACGAGGCGTGGGGAGCGCGCACCCCCGCCGAACGTTCGCTGGGCAACTACTGGAGCAACTACCTCGGCTGGGACCGCGACGGCGACGGCATTGGCGACGTGCCCTATGAAGCCAACGACGTGGTCGACCGGTTGATCTGGAAGCACCCCGGCGTGCAGCTGCTACTGGCCAGCCCGGCGGTGCAGGCGCTGCGGTTTGTGAGTCGCCAGTTTCCGATTCTGCGTGTGCCGAGCGTGATTGACACGGCGCCGCGCATGCAGCCTGCCAACCCCCTTTGGAGCACCTGGCGTGACAGACAGCCTTGATGTTGAACCGGACGTCGCCGCCATTACGTTGCGCGGCGTCAGCAAGGCGTACGGTGCCGTACGCGCTGTCGATGGCGTGGACCTCGACATCGGTTACGGCGAACTGTTTGGCCTGATCGGCCACAACGGCGCCGGAAAGAGCACGCTGTTCAAGATGATGCTGGGGTTGATTCCCGCCAGCGCGGGCGACATTCGCGTGGCCGGCGCACCCGTGCAGGGTGCGGCATTTCGCGCCGCACGCCGCCAGATCGGCTACCTGCCCGAGAACCTGGTGCTCTACGACAATCTGAGCGGCCTGGAGACCTTGCGCTTTTTTGCCAGGCTCAAGGGCGCACCGCTGGCCGATTGCGCGGCATGGCTTGCGCGCGTGGGGCTGGCGGGTGCAGCAGACAAGCCTGTGCGGGCGTACTCGAAGGGCATGCGCCAGCGCCTGGGCTTTGCGCAGGCACTGCTGGGCTCGCCACGCGTGCTTTTTCTGGATGAGCCGACCAATGGGCTCGACCCTGCCGCTATCCACGATTTCTACGCCGTGCTGCATGCGCTGCGCGATCAGGGTGTCACCATCCTGATCACCTCGCACATCTTGGCCGAATTGCAGCAGCGCATCGACCGCCTGGCCATCATGGCGGACGGCCGCATGCTGGCGCTGGGCAGCGTCGCCGCGCTTCGTGCCCAGGCCGACTTGCCCCTCACATTCGCCCTGCGTGTGGAATCCGGCACGCGCGCGGCCGTCTATGCGCAACTCGCGCCGCTGAGCGCGCACGGCGTGGAAATCGAAGAGGGCCACACCGAGCAGGAGATGACCCTGCGCTGTCGGCACGCGCTCAAGATGCACGCACTGCAGGCGCTCCAACCGCTGGGCGGCCGCCTGCTGGATCTGCAGATCCACGAGCCGTCGCTGGAAGATGTCTTCTTCGGGCTACGGGCGGAGGCAGCATGATGGGCATCGAGTGGCGCCAAGTAACCGCTCTGGCGAACAAGGAGCTGCGCGATCGGCTGCGCAACCGCTGGGTGCTTGCGGTTGCTGTGGTGTTTGCGGTGTTCTCACTGGTGATCAGCTACTTTGGCGGTGCCGAGCAAGGCACGCTTGGGCCACGCTCCATCGAGTTCGTCATCACCAGTCTGGTGAGCCTGGTCATCTATCTGATCCCGCTGATCGCACTGCTGCTGGGGTTTGACGCTGTTGTCGGCGAGCGCGAGCGGGGCTCGCTTGACCTGCTGCTGGCGCTCCCGATCACGCGCGTGGAACTGCTGCTGGGCAAGTACCTCGGGCTGGCGGCGGCGCTTACGTTGTCCACGCTCGGTGGCTTTGCGCTGATGGCCGGACTGCTGTGGCGGCAGTTTGGCGGGCCGGGGCTGTATCAGGCGCTGGGCTTTGTACTCAGTTCCGTCCTCCTCGGGCTGGTGTTTCTGAGTCTGGCGTTGCTGGTGTCGGTTGTCAGCCGTGAGCGCACCCGCGCTTCGGGCGCCGCCATCGCGCTGTGGTTGGGCTTTGTGCTGGTGTTCGACCTGCTGCTGCTTGGTGTGTTGGTCGCCAGCGGCGGTGCATTCGGCGGGCAAGCGCTGGCGTACCTGCTGCTGTTCAACCCCACCGACATCTTTCGCATCCTCAACGTGTTTTCGCTGGACCAGCTGCGTGGCATGCATGGCCTGGTCAGCATTGTTCCGCCTGCCTTGGGCAACCCGTGGGCCATGGGCGCGGCGATGCTGGCTTGGATTGCCGCGCCGCTGGGGCTGGCCGCCTGGAGATTCCGCGCATGAACCTTGATCGTCGCCGCATGCTCGTGGCCGCTCTGGTTGGGTCCGCCGGCTTGCTTGGCTTGGCTGCGTGTGGCCGGCAGGCCGAAGCCACCCTCGTCCCGGCTGAAGTAGATGCCGCCAGCACGTGCGATCTGGATGGCATGCTGCTGGCCGACTACCCTGGCCCCAAGGCGCAGCTCTACTACGAGGGCGACCCCAACCCGCACTGGTGCTGCGACACGGTGGAGATGTTCAGCACGCTGCTCAAGCCCGAGCAGTCCAGGCCGATTCGCGCGGCATGGGTGCAGGACATGGCCCAAGCCGATTGGGACCACCCGCGCGGCCACTGGTTTGACGCCAAAACGGGGTTCTACGTATTCGGCAGCCGGCGCCGCGGCTCCATGGGCCCGACCGTCGCCAGCTTCTGGCAAGAGGCAGACGCCCGTGCATTCATCACCCGCGAAGGCGGCAAGCTGCTGCGCTATGCCGAAGTGACCCCCGCGATGGTCGACCTGAGTGGCGGCGCACAGCACGACGGGCGGATGTAGCCGTGCGGTTGCGCCGATACACCTTGCCCGTGATTGCCGTGGCTGTGTCGCTTTGGTGGTATGCCGGTCACGCCAGCCGCCACGTTGAGCCCCAAGTGCCCGCCCAGATCTGCTTTGTCGCGGCGCCGACGCACTATGACCCGCACTCCGGCGTACCGCTCGATGCACCGCGAGCCATTCCGCCCGGTGCCCGGTGCCCCGTATGCGGGGCGTTTCCGTCACGCAAGCCGGACTGGGCCGCGCAGGTCATCTTTGCGGATGGCGATGCCTACTTCTTTGATTCACCGCTGAGCCTGTTCCTCTATTTGCGCAACCTGCCGCGCTACGCGGCCGGCAGGCAGGCCTCCGGCATTGCGGCCAGCTACGTGCGGGCCATGGGCGATGGGCGCTGGATTGCCGCCCCGCAGGCGATCTACGTCTGGGGGTCTGATGTGCCAGGGCCGATGCGACAGGGCAATCTGCCAGCCTTCGTGAGCCAAGCCGATGCGCGTGACTTTATTGCGCGCCACGGCGGCACCGCCGTGCAGGCGGCGGGCGTGACCGCACAGTTGCTCGAGCGTCTGGAGCCCAATCTGGAGCCAACCCACCCGCACGCGGCCGGCTGAGTCAGCCCGGCCGCGCGCGTCGTTCCTTCTGGTAAGCCCCGCCTGTTTGGCGCCCCTCAGTTGCGCGCCTGTTGCGACACCTGCTGCAGAATCTGCCCCGCCGCGCTGTAGCTCGGGTTCATGTAGATCTTCGAGAACGAATGCCCCAGCGCGTCCGACAACGGATGCCAGCCGAGCGAGTAATTGGCGGGCAGCACCGTCTGCACCAAGCTCAGCGCGCCGATCACCGTGTCGGCATGCGACGTCAGGTAGCTCGACCCCGGCAGTTGATAGCGCGTGGCGTTGCCCACGTTGACCGCGCTGATCTTGCCTTGCGCCTGCTCCGGCCCCGTCACCAGCAGGTTGATCTCGAAGTTGGTGTACAGGGTGCCCTGCGAGTGGCCGACCAGCACCACCTTGCGCTGCGCTTTCAGGTAGTTGCGGTACTGGTTCAGGTGGTCGGGCAGCTCCGGAATATCGTTCTTCGTGAGCAGGTCGATGTACTTCTGCTGCAGCGCTGCGTTCATGCCGCCGGCGGGCAGGCTGTTGCCGTCGATGGCGCGCCAGAAGTCGGCCGGGCTTGTCCCTTCCACACCCTTTTGCTTGAACACCTGGTAGATGTCGCTCAGCGCGCCTTGCGTGGCGTTGTAGGCGTTGCCGTACACGTAGGTGTTGTTCCTGTAGCGTGCGTTGAGCTGGGTTTTCAACACCTGCAGGCTGGCCACCGCATCGTCAAACGTGTTGTTGATGCCGTTGACGAACACGATGGCCGACCCGGGCGCGGCCGACAGGGCACTGAGCGGCGCAGCGAGCAGCGAGCCGGCGAGCGCGAGGGTGGCAAGTTTCTTCGTCTTCATGCAGCAGTCTCCTTGATGGTGGAGTGAGGGCGTGGGTGAAGTCAGGCGGGAAACTCAGTTCGGCAGCGTGGCCGGGTCGAAAGTGCACGAGGCAGCGCCGGGGTCGTCGAAGTACTGGCCGCCGGCCAGGGATTGGAAGCGCAGATAAGCCACCGTGTCGGCGTCGTTGTCGAGCATGACGGCGCGCGCGGCCTTGATGCGGTCGAGCATCGTCTGCTGATCGATGCCGGTGGTGGCGAGCACGCCAGGCCCCAGCGCGCAGGCGATCCCCCCGGCGATTGCGTTGCCGGCCAGTTTGGCGTCCTGCGGGCTGCGCACGTCGTTGACGGCCTGGCTCCAGCCGTAGGCGATCTGCGTGAGGGCCTGGCGCGTCGCGGCGGAATTGGGGTACTCGCGGGCGAGGTAATCGGTAAAGCGGGGTGGCAGCGGGCGTTCGGGCGGGGGCGGCCGGTTTGCCTGGGTGGCCAGGGCTGGTGGCGCGCTGGCAGGCGTCGGGGCGGGCGAGGGCGGCGTGGTCGCGGCAGCTTGTCTTGGCGGGGCTGGCGGCGGGGTGTCACGCACATCGGCGGCATCGGCCGAAAACAGCCGCACGCCCGCAAAGACTAGTACTGCCGTCGCCAGGATGGCCCCAGCCGTGACCTGCCACCGCATACCACCTCCTGCCTGATGAGGTTGGGCACCCTGAGGCTGGGCGGCCCGCTGTACGTATCGCAAGCGTCACAACGCATGTGACTGCGGCGCATGGTAGTCGGCGGTCGAAGGTGTTTTGTTAAGCCAGTGTTATCAAGCGGCTGTTTTGAGACTTGGAGGCTTGGACGGGGCATTCGCCAGAAAAGACCCGCCCGAGGCGGTTTTCTCCACGCTTTAGGGAGCGAGCGGTGCGGGAATAATGCGACCGTCTACCCATCCACCCCCTCGCACGCCGGCATGTCCGAAGAAAGCGATCTTGAAAAAACCGAAGCCGCCTCACCCCGGCGCCTGGAACAGGCGCGCGAGGAAGGCGACGTTCCCAGATCACGGGAACTGGCTTCGTTCGCCCTGCTGGCGGTGGGTGCGGGCGGGATGTGGGTGATGGGCGAGTCGATCGTGCGCGCTGCGTCGTCGTTCCTGGCGCGCTGCCTGGAGTTTCACCGCTACGACATCACCCGCGCGCAAGACCAGTGGACGTATGTGGCGGCGCAGTTCACGCCGCTGGCCACCGTGCTGGGCGGGTTGCTGCTGTTGCTCATCCTGGCCGCGCTGACGCCGCTGGCGCTCACCCGCGGGGCCATCTCGTTCAAGCCGCTGGAGCCTGACATCACGCGCCTGTTCAAGCTGCAGGGGCTCACGCGCATGTTCTCGGTCGAAGGCCTGCTGGAGTTGCCTCGCCTGTTGATCAAGCTGGCGCTGGTGGCCGGTGTGGGCTGGTGGCTGATCCGGCACTACCGCGCAGATTTCATCGAACTGCCGCAGCAAGATCTGCGCACCGCCATGGGCGACACCATGCACGTGGCCGGCGTAGCGTTTCTGTGCATGGCGGCCGTGATGTTGCTGGTGGTGGCCGTGGACGTGCCGCTGGCGCTGTGGCAATACGCGCGCAAGCACCGCATGACCAAGGAAGAGGTGCGCAAGGAGCACCGTGAATCCGAAGGCGACCCGCACGTCAAGGGCCGCATTCGCGCCATGCAGCGCCAGGCGGCCCAGCGTCGCATGATGGCCGACGTGCCCAAGGCCGACGTGATCGTCACCAACCCGACGCACTACGCGGTGGCGCTGCGCTATTCCGAGCAGGAGGGCGGCGCGCCGCGCGTGGTGGCCAAGGGTGCCGACCTGGTGGCCGCCAAGATTCGCGAGCTCGGCACCGAGCACAAGATCCCCATTCTCGAAGCGCCGCCGCTGGCGCGGGCGCTGTACCGGCATACCGAGATTGGCCACCAGATTCCGGAGGCGCTGTATGCCGCCGTGGCCGAGGTGCTGGCCTACGTGTACCAGCTGCGTCGCCTGCATCAGGTTGGCGGTCGGGTGCCGACACGCCCGACCGATCTGCCGGTGCCGGCAGATATGGACCCTGGCCCTCAGGCCGGCCCCGAAGACGCCGCTGACGACGTCACCGGCAACTAGGACTGGCGCTACGGCACCACGACGCTATATCGGCCTGGGCGGTGCCACGCGATCACCATCGCGCTCATGGCAACGGCGCTCACTGCCGACCACCCTACGCGGCCAGTCGGGATCACCAACATCGATGTCAGCAGAATCATCGAATCGATGGCCACCTGCACGATCCCCGCGTTGATCCCACGCGTGCGTTGCAGCCAGAGCGTCAAAACGCCCGTGCCGCCAACGCCTGAGCCGTGTCGCGCCAGCGCCAACACCCCCATGCCATTGAGCGTTCCGCCCACCAGCGCCGCAAAGAGCGGGCTTTCGAAATCGATGTGCAAGGCGCGCGGCGTCAACGCAAGCAGAAAGGTGATGCCACAACTGGCCAGCGTCGACTTGATGGCAAAACGCGGGCCCATCACGAAATAGGCAAACACGAAAAACGGCACGTTGACCAACGTGAAAATGGTGCCGACCGATAACGGCGCGACATACGACACAAGCAGTGCGATGCCGGCAATGCCACCGGTCACAAGTCCGGCCGCGCTGAGCAATACCACCCCCGTCACGATAAACATCATGCCCACGGCCATGCCGTAGATGTCCTCGAGCATCGTGTGTCGGGCTGCATGGTTGTGGGCGCTGGTTGCCGCAACGGTGGTGCCGCCTGCATGATGAAGCTGATGGCTCATGGCGCCACTCATCGTTTGAACGGCCAGTCGGGCAAACAACCGTGTGTGTCCAGTAATCGAGATGCGGGGTGCTTCATTGAACGTTGCCTATGATCGGGTTGGTGCATCCACGCACCGGCCAATGCACCACCTGCGTGCGGCGTGACTGGATCCGGGTTGGGTGGGTGTGTGTTTCGGCACGACTTGCAATTCCCATACCCAGCAGCTCAGTTGCATGGCGCACACGGGCAGCGCATCGACATTGCCCATGGGCGCCCTTACAGCTTGCGCAACAGCGCGTTGGGCAACTGATACATGGAGCGCGTCACCCGGCGCATTACCGCAACTTTCCAACGGGGCAGGGCGGCCACAGCTTCGAGCGCCTCGCGGCTGCGATCGAGCACATCGTCAATCGTCTCGGCGCTTACGGTCAGGGGCGGATAGTAACGCAGCACCGGGCGCTCCGCGCGCTCGTTCATGGAGTGACCGGTATGTACGTTCCGTTTGCCCAGCTCCATCGAGAGCAGCGATTCGTACACCGCGCCCTTGAGCCGCAGCCCCGTCATCAACCCGATGCCGGGCACGTCTTCGATGATGTCGGGAAAGCGTCTTGCCAGCGCCATCAGGCCTTGGCGCAACTGCTGGCCCCGCTCGACGGAGGCTTGCAGCAGCCCTTCGTCTTCAATGACATCAAGGGCAGCCAGGGCGGCCGCGCAGGCAAAGGGGTGGCCACCGCAACTGCCGCGATCATCCTGCGGCGCGGGCAGCCGCTGCAGCGTCTGCTGGCGGTACATCACACACGCAATGGACGCGTATCCGCCGGTCAGCCCTTTGGACAGGATCAGGATGTCGGGCTCGATGCCGGCGTATTCCACCGCGAACATCTTGCCGCAGCGGCCGAACGCGGTCTGGATTTCGTCTGCGACGAACAGCGTGCCAGTGCGATCGCACAACGCGCGGATGTCTTGCAGGTAGCCCAGTGGCGGCATGCGCAGATGGGCGCCGCCCAGTATCGGCTCCAGGTACACAGCGCAAGCGCCGTCGCCAATGGCCTCGCGCATGGCTGCCATGTCGCCATAGGGCACGATGATCACGTCGGCGGCGAGCTTGCCGAACGCTGCTTCGTGTTGGCGCTGGCCGAGGATGCTCATCGCGGCCAGTGTTTTGCCGTGATAGGCGCCTGCGGTAATGACAATGCGGCGGCGCGGCGCGTTGGCGGCAAGCACATAGCGTAGCGAGTGCTCCACCGCCTCGGCACCGGACAACATGTAATGGACGTCACCCCACTGGCCCGGTGCCAGGGCTTTCAGGCGTTCTGTCAGCGCGTGCTGTGTGGGGTGGATGGTGCCGTGCGGAAGCCAGGCCAGTTGGGCCAGCTGCGCATCGACGCGGCGCTGCACGACGGGATGGCGATGGCCAACGATGAACACGCCATAGCTGCAAGCGAAATCGAGGTAGCGACGGCCAGTGTGGTCGCGCACCTCACAATCGGAGGCTTCCGCCTCGACCTGGCTGCCGGCAATCCGGTACAGCTTGGCGGCCGACGCACCCCAGTGTTTTTCACAGGTGTCCAGCAGTTGCTGGCGATCAATGGTTCTGGTCGTCATGGAAGACTTTCCTGATAACAGCGAGGGCTTCATCAAGCGCTTGCGTGCGAGTGGCGGCCAATGGGCGCAAGGTCAATGTCCGACCGCGTGGCGGCCGCACCAGCACGCCCTCTGCCAGCAGGCGTGCTGGCAGGCTGGATACGTCTACGTGGTCTGGCACACGCAGGTTGACGATGCCGCCAACCACACTGCGGACGTGCGTCGGCAACGCGTGGGCGATGTATTTGCCGATCTCTTGAAACCGGATGGGTGTCTTGTGGCGCGTTGCGCAATCCAGTGCGGCAAGTGCGGCGGTGCAAGACAGTGGGTTGCCGCCCGTGGTGCTGCCGTGTTTGGCGGGCGAGCTGCAGCCGTACACCTTGTAGGCGCGCTCGGCCGAGGTGAGGTAGCAGCCGATGGGCACCGCTCCGCCGCCGAGCGCACCGCCCAGCACGAGAATGTCCGGGTCCACGCCGGCCAGTTCGTGGCCGAACATCACGCCTGTGGTGCCAAGGCAGACGTCGCTGGCCTGGCAGAGGAGCGGCACCTTGGCGGCACGGGCCACGCTGGCAATCTCACGCAGACGTTCGGCCGCGAGCGGCGCCAGCGAACCGTCGTCCTGGCGGACCAGCGGCGAGTAGCACAGCGCATAGCACTGGGCCAGATCGCGGGCTGATGGCAGAGGACCGTGGCGCTCGATCGTCAGGATTTCCAGGCCGAGGAAGCTGCGCAGTTCGCCATAGCTTTCGGGCTCTTCCAGGCAGCGGCCGAAACTCAGCGAGCCGAATTCACTGCCGCGCACGTGGGCCAGGCGCCGCAGTTGGGGCTGCAGACCTTTGCAGAGCTTGAGCGCGCCTTCGAACGCTTCGTCGCCGGAGCTGCACACATAGGCGTTGGACAGTGTGGGCGGTAGCATGGCGGCCAGCTCGCGGCAGAGCCGCAGCAGCGGCTCAGACATCATCACCCGGTTGGACAGGCCCATGACAGCGGCCTGCGCACGTACCTTGTCGATGATGTCGGGCAGACTGAAGCCCAGGTGGCCGCTGGCCAGATCGATAATCCGGCGGCCGTTGACGTCGATCAGCGTTTCGGCTTCCGCGCTCAAGATGGGCGCAGCCACGGCAGGCAGCGCATCGCGTGCGGTCATGGTGCCTTCCTCACAGGTAGCTGAGCGCGTTGAAGATCTTGCGCCGGGTATCCACGATGGCGCGCCGGCCATGCATGACACGGCGGTTGTCGATCATCACGAAGTCGTTGTCGTTCCAGTCGATCGGAATGGTGTTGGCGTCGGTCACGCGAATCACCTCGTCCATGATTGCCGTGGGAATCGCCTCGCCGGTCGCCGCGATCGTGATGCGGGGCTTCTCGTAGTTGTAGGAGGGGCCGAGAATGCTGTTGGCGAAGGCGGGCTGACGGCCGATCGCCGAGGACAACACCGCCGATACCGTGAAGTCGTAGCCGATCGATTCATCAGCCGGGTTGTAGGTGATGTGGGTATTCGGGTCATCGCCGATGATGCGCTGCAGATCTTCGAACTTCACCTGCTCCGGAGTGTTCAGTGCTGGGGTGTAGTGCACCACCAGCCGTTTCCATTTGTCGGCCTGCACATTGCGCGAATAGCGGATCTCGTTCTGCACGAAGAAGTCGCGGGTGCTGTCGGAGAACTGCTCCAGAACGGCCACGCCGTCGCAGACGGTCGTTTGCGAGCCCACGCGCGGGGCTTCCTTGCAATAGAACCACGTCAGGTCTGGCCAGAACGGCGAGTTGCCGTTCTCGCAGTGCAGGCCGACCGCATCGGTGCCGGCATCGACCAGTTGGGCGGCGCCGCCTTCCATGGTGCGGGCCGGGTCCAGGCTCAGCCGGGAGCTATGGCGTTTGACGAAGCTACAGAATTCGTCGACGGTTTGCGCGCCGTGGCGGAACAGCAGCGCACCGGTATCCGCGAGTTCCGTGAGCAGCTCTTCGGTTTTGAGCGCCCGCATCTCTTCCAGGCGGAGTCGCTTGATGGTGGTCTCTGACTGCGACGATTCAGACTGCAACAAGACGGCCGTGTTCATGGTTGTGTTCCTCGTGGTTGGAGAAGTTGGCGCGACGGGAGGCATAGGCCTGTGCGATGTCGCCGCGCTGAGGGCGTCCGGTGACGGTGTAGAGGCGAGAGAGCAGTTCGCTGCCGCGCGGCAGCAGCCACAGCCGGGAGGGGCGCTCGATGTCGGACAGGTTGTCAGCCATCCAGCCGAGCCACGGCGTGGTGTCGGTCGCGTCTCCGGTATGCGGCAAGGCGAGCAAGGCGATCAGGCCGTCTTCGTCGTCGAGGAAGACGACCGCGTCGTGGATGCCGTCCAGTTGGCGCAGTTCCAGTTCCACCTGCTCCGGACTGACGTTGCGGCCGTTGGGCAGACAAATGACGTTCTTCTTGCGCCCGCTGATAAACAGGTAGCCGTCTTCGTCCAGGCTGCCCAGATCACCCGTATCGAGCCAGCCATCGGCCGTATGCGTGCAGGCGCTCGGGTCTTCCCCGGAGTAATGGCTGAATTGCGAAGCACTGCGGATGTGGATGCCGCCGTCGTCCGCAATGCGGACCTGCACGTGCGGCAGCGGGCGGCCCACGCTGCCGTGGCGATTGGCCGTGCGGGTGTTGACGCTGACCACCGAGGCGTTCTCGCTCAGGCCGTAGCCCTGAAAGATATCAACCCCCAGCGCTGCCAGCCGGACCAGCACGTCGGTGCTGACGGCCGCGCCGCCACAGGTAATGTGCGGGGCGCCATCCGCGAGCAGATAGCGGACCAACGCTGCATCGCCCTGTTCCAGCCGCGCCAGCATGCGGTTGACGATCATCGGCGGCACGGTGCAGGCGCCGGGGCGCACGTCCATCAGCCAGTCGATCATCCGGTCGGCACTGCCGCCGGGTTCGCCCAGCAACGGTACGGTTTCCGGTAGGAAATGCACGGTGCCACCCGCCAGCAACGGCATGTACAGCGCGGTAATTTGCTCAAGCAAGAGGCTCAGTGGTACCAGAGACAGATAGCGGTGGTGGCACTCCGGCGGCAGGGCTTCATGCAGGCTCTTCAGCGTGGCGGCCAGGGCGTTCTCGCTCAGGCAGACGCCCTTGGGGCGGCTTGTGGTGCCGGACGTGTGGATGATCTTGCAGATCCAGCTGCCGTCCGGCGCGAGCTGCGGCGATGCCGGCAGCGCATCGGGTGCCGGGGCCAATTGGTCCACGCGGATTTTGCGCACCGCAGACGCTTGCAGCCCCCAACGTTGTTCCAGAATCGCTTCGCCCGGTTCATCGACCAGAAAGAAATCGCACTTGGCGGCCAGGTGTTCTGCCTGCGCGCGGGTGAAGGCTTGGGGCAACGGCAGGCTGGTGAGGTTGGCGAACAGGCAGGCCAGGTCCGCAACCAACCAGTTGATGCTGTTACGGATCACGATGCCAACCACCGGCCGTGGTGTGACGAGGTTGGCGCGCAGTTCAGCCTTCAGGGTGTCCGCTAGCACGTGCGCGGCGTTGGCGAGCTGGCGCCGGTTCAACTGGCGCCGGATGCCGCCGTCGGCATCGTGGTCGATACAGGCAATTTGCTCGGGGTTGTTCAGAAACTGCTGGCACAGCTGATGGCTCAGGCTCACGCTACGGCCTCCAGTTCCGCAGGCTGCTTGCTGCGTATGAAGTCCATGGAAGTCGTCAGCCGCTGGAACAGCTCGCGGTGGTTGGCGACGTGGATCAGCCCGGTGGTCGGCTTGCTGGCGTAGTAGCTTCCCCACTCACGTCCGTCGCCATTGACCTTGGTCGGATCGGCTTCGCACACCGGTTCAAAGCGGATGTCGCAGGCGTTGAGCAGCCCGGCAACCTTGGGCGTGATGGTGCACAGCAGAGCCTTGGCCCCCATGCACCAGGCGAGCAGCGGCACCAGCTTGATAACGCTGAGCGATGCGCGCTTGTCGATGGAAATCAGATTGCCGACCTCCGCAATTTCGCTTCGGCCGTATTCGCACCGCCATCTCTCTTGAATGGTGGTTTCAATGGGTTTGTCCAGATACTGTTCGGAAAACAGCGTTCCGGTGCCAGCGAATGTAATTCCCGCGCAAGCCAGAACCGTTCGGTCGCCTTCTACCGCGACGACAAAATTTTCGGGATTGGGTTCGATTTGCGCCTCGTAGGCGTTGCGGTACGTGTTCTGTACCGCGGTGGCCGCAAGATTCCATAACGCAGTCCCTTGCTTGACAACTCGGATATTCATCACATTGCCCTGTAGGTTGGTCGACATTCGATGTCGGCATGATGGGCGGTGAACTGTGATGCTGCGCTGCAGAAAATTGATTTGCGGATTTAAATAATAGAACGGGTATGTTCTAAATCACATTGATCTGTTATGAATTTAATTAAATACTCGGCTTGGTCAGGCGAGCATGAAAAACCGGCAAAAACTGGCGAAAAGCCGGTCTTTTCTTCGAAGGCGCAGCCGATCAGGCGTCGTCATATTGAAGGTGCAACGCCTTCTTGTCGGTTGCCGCAGGCCCCCGTCATTGGCCCCGTGTCAACCGGAAACCCTGTTCGCAGGCAGGCGATTCGATGGCAGTCATGGCCCGAATGCGGGGTGGCGGGGCGAACGGGTGGTGTAGGTAGCGCGCCAATAGGGCGATTGCGAATTCGCCGATAGCCGATTTGAAACTTTGAATTGCCGCGCACAGCTTGCTGTCATGACAATGCCCCAGTCGTTCCTACACGCACGGAGTCAGAACATGACGCAATCTTCCCGCGCGGCAAGCCGCTTGCCCTTGATCTTCGCGCTGGTGCTGGTCGGCCTGAACCTGCGCCCGTCGATGGCCGCCATCGGGCCGCTGCTGACGTCGATCCGGACCAGCATTCCATTGAGCTACACGCTCGTTTCGCTGCTGACCATGCTGCCCGTGCTGGCAATGGGGGTTGCGATGTTCCGAGGTGCCAAGCTCGCAGCGCGGTGGGGCGAGCACCGCGCCATTGCGGTTTCGTTGCTCGTGATTGGGCTTGCCAGCCTGGCGCGGTTGTACGCTTCCTCCGCGCTGGACCTGATCCTGACGGCCGTGGTGGCCGGTGCGGGCATCGCCGTCATCCAGTCGGTCATGCCGGGCATCATCAAGAGCCGCTTTCCGAATGCCGTCGCGTTGCTGATGGGGGTGTACGTGACCGCCATCATGGGCGGGGCAGCGTTGTCCGCCTCGGTTTCGCCATTCATCGGCGTTTGGCTGGGGGGCTGGCAGCCCGCGCTGGCGGCGTGGTCGGCGCTGGCGGCGGTGGCGCTGGCGGCGTGGTATGCCATTCGCGGTGACATCGTGTCGTTCGTCGCGCCCCAGCAAAGCGCGGCATGCACCGACAAGCCGTTTGCGGCGCGCCCGCGTGCCTGGCTGCTCGGCATTTTCTTTGGCTTGGGCACGGCTTCCTACACCTGTGTGCTGGCTTGGCTACCGCCGTTCTATGTCGAGCAAGGCTGGGAGGATACGAATGCCGGGCTGTTGCTGGCCTATCTGACCAGCATGGAGGTGGTGTCCGGTCTGGTGGTGCCGGCGCTGGCTAGCCGCAGTGTGGACCGCCGCCCGGTGCTGTTGCTCGTGTTGGCTTCGGTGATCGCCGGGTTTGCCGGCCTCATCGTTGCGCCGACGGCTTACCCGATCGTCTGGGCTGGTCTGCTGGGGTTTGGCATCGGTGGTCTGTTTCCGATGAGCCTGATCGTGGCGATGGACCACATGGACGCCCCGCGCCGTGCCGGTGAACTGACGGCGTTTGTGCAGGGCGTGGGCTACCTCATTGCCGCGCTGTCACCGCTGATTGCGGGCTTCATCAAGGATGTGTCATCCAGCTTTACGCAGGCTTGGCTGCTGCTGGCGCTGGTGACCACCGGGATGATCTTCATGGTGGGCCGATTCCGCCCGGCCGACTATCCGAAGCACTTTGCCATCCAGCCCGGCCGCGGCTAGAGGTTGACGCAGGCGCGGATCAATTGCTGACGCAGCCAGGTATTGGCCTGGTTGTTCGTCAGCGCGGCGCTCCACACCATGTCGAGCGTGAAATCCGGCATGCCGTCGGGCATCGGGCGTGCGCCGACATTGGGCAGCTTGCGCCTGAACTTGTCATGTATCCGCCGGGGAAGCATCAGCAGGAGATCGGTGCCGAACAGCAGTTCGATGGCAGAAAAGTAGCTGTTGGCCCGCGCCGCGATCGTGCGGCGATGGCCCTGCGACTGCAGCCAACTGTCGACCATGTTGCTGTCGGACACCCAGGGCGTGGGAAATACGTGACGGCGCTCCAGCAGTTCATTCAACGGCAGGGGCTCGGTACTGTCGGCCCCATCCTGCACGGCAACAAGCTGGTCGCGGAACAGCGTCTGGGTCGAAAGACCCGGGTAGTTGCGGTAGAAGCCGGGGCCAAAGAAAACGCCCAGATCAAATTGCCCGCCAACGATATCGGCGTAGGGGACATCCTTTTCGGGTTTCGTAATGTTGATCGAAACCTTGTGGCCTGCCTCCAGAATGTTCTTCATCAGCACCGGCATGATGATGATTTCAAAATATTCCGGCGCGTAAATGGTAAATGACGTGGTTTTGAGTGAGGGGTTGAAACTGACGTCATCCTGCACGCATTCGGCCATTTGGGTGAGGATGCCTTGGATGCGCGGGGTGAGCGCCGTCGCCCGCTGCGTGGGGCTCATGCCAAAACGGGAGTTGATGAACAGCTCGTCATCAAAGCAGTCGCGCAGGCGTTTCAGGCAGTAGCTCACGGTGGATTGGCTGACGCTGAGCAGTTCGGCCACCTCGGTGACGCTTCTCAGCTCATAGATCAGGTGGAAAATCACCAGATCCTGAAAGTCCAGTTTGCGGACGCGATTATTCAGTAACAGCATGGTCCTTCTTTCCTAGATCGATGCTCGCGTGTTGATGGCGTGAGCGAGATTCGATTTCACCTTCGGCGGAAGGTGGCCGCCTCCTGGGCGGGGCGCAATTTTGGCATTCCTGTCGCCATTTGGATAACAACCGATAGGATTAACGCCGGTGCGTAAAAAAAATGGTAGGCAATCGGTTATGTGAGGCGCTGCTGCCTTGCCGTTGAGTTGGGCTAGCGATATTCAGACGCGCGCCAAATGCCGTCCCGTGCCAAGCGGAAAGATAAAACGCCGCCATTTTGCGCGCGCCATCGTCGCGGGGGCCGTGGCTGAACAAGGGCTGTCAGCAAAACTCAGCGAAGCCATCCGGAGCAGCGGCCGCCGAGAAAAAGCATCGCACTCGGCACTTTGACGCGGGCATTGGGTCGTTGGAGCCCCATGGACGGGCTTTGCGGTGCGCAATGGCAGGCGGGCGGCACCGTTCGCGGCTTCCACACCCCCCAGCAGGAGGGTATTTCAAAGAAAAGCCGCCTTTTGGGTAGCTTTCTCCCGTCTTCGATTTGGGTGGCCGGGCGGCAAGATGGCATCCATCGAAAAAAGCCCCCCGCTGCACACCCCCAACGATGAACGCCGCACTGCTCCGAGTCACCGACATCCTGCGCAAGGGAGACTACCGCTCCGCTGCCGGCCCGGTGCTCATCATCCTGATCCTGGCGATGATGGTGCTGCCGTTGCCGCCGTTCATCCTGGACTTGCTGTTCACGTTCAACATCGCGCTGTCGATCATCGTGCTGCTGATCAGCATGCACACGCTCAAGCCGCTGGATTTCTCGTCGTTTCCGAGCATCCTGCTGATCACCACGCTGATGCGGCTGTCGCTGAACGTGGCGTCCACCCGTGTCGTGTTGATGGAAGGTCACACCGGCCCGGATGCGGCCGGCAAGGTGATCGAGGCGTTCGGCCACTTCCTGGTGGGGGGCAACTACACCGTCGGTATCGTGCTGTTCATCATCCTGGTGATCATCAATTTCATGGTGATCAGCAAGGGCGCGGGCCGGATCGCCGAGGTCAGCGCGCGCTTCACCCTGGATGCGATGCCCGGCAAGCAGATGGCGATTGACGCCGACCTGAACGCCGGCCTGATCCGCGAAGACGAAGCCCGCAAGCGCCGCACGGCCATCGCGCAGGAAGCTGAGTTCTTCGGCTCCATGGACGGTGCCAGCAAGTTTGTGCGTGGCGACTCGGTGGCGGGGATCGCCATTCTGCTGATCAACATCGTCGGCGGCCTGGCCGTGGGCGTGCTGCAGCACGGCATGGACGTGGGCCACGCCGCCACCAATTACACGCTGCTGACCATCGGCGACGGCCTGGTCGCGCAGATTCCGGCGCTGGTGATCTCCACCGCGGCGGGCATCATGGTCAGCCGTGTGTCGACCGACAAGGACGTCGGCCAGCAACTGTCGAGCGAGCTGTTTGCCATGCCGATGGTGCTGATGACCACCGCTGGCGTGCTCGGCCTGCTGGGCCTGGTGCCGGGCATGCCGCACATTCCGTTCATCCTGTTTGGCGGCGGTCTGGGCTACCTCGGTTGGTATCTCAAGAAGAAGCGCGAGACGCCCGTGGTCGAGCCCGTGCTGCAGGCCATCGCCCCGGTGGATACGCCCGAGGCGAGCTGGGACGACGTGTCGTGGGTCGATGTGCTGGGCCTGGAAATCGGCTACCGCCTGATCCCGCTCGTGGACAAGAGCCAGGACGGCGAGCTGCTGCGCCGGATCAAGGGCATCCGCAAAAAGTTCACGCAGGACATGGGTTTCCTGGCGCCGGTGGTGCATATCCGCGACAACCTGGAGCTGGGTCCGTCGTCGTATCGCATCACGCTCAAGGGCGTGGAAATCGGCCAGGGCGAGGTGCAGCAGGGCAAGTTCCTCGCCATCAATCCAGGCGGGCAGCATGGCCACCTGGGCACGCAACTGCCCGGCACGCCTACCGTGGACCCGACCTTCGGGCTGCCGGCCATGTGGATCACCGCCGATGTGCGCGATCGTGCGCAAGCCGAGGGCTACACCGTGGTCGATTGCAGCACCGTCATCGCCACGCACGTCAATCAGTTGATTTACACCCATAGCACCGAGCTTCTCGGCCGTTTGGAAGTGCAGCAGTTGCTCGATCATTTGTCCAAGGAAGCACCGAAGCTGGTCGAAGACGTTGTGCCCAAGCTGTTGCCCGTCGCGACCGTGCAGAAGGTGCTGCAGAACCTGCTGGACGAAGGCCTGCATATCCGCGACATCCGTACCATCGTCGAGACGCTGGCGGAACACGGAGGCAGGACGCAAGACCCCGGCGAACTCACCGCCGCCGTGCGTGTGGCGCTGGGCCGGGCGATTGCCCAGCAGCTCTTCCCGAACAAGACCGAAATGCAGGTCGTCACGCTTGACCCGAATCTGGAGAACATCTTGCTGCAAAGCGTCGTTGGCTCGAATGCCGGCCCGATTGAACCGCAACTTGCGGACTCGCTCATGCAAGCGGCAGCGGACTCGTCCCGCCAGCACGAACAGATGGGTCAGACGGGCGTCCTGCTCGTACCGCCCGCACTGCGCCCGATGCTTGCCCGCTTGTTCAAGCGTGCTGCACCGAGCCTGCGCGTGCTGTCGCACGCAGAAATTCCAGATCACCGAACGATTAAGGTTGTCGCCATGCTTGGAGGCCGCGCATGAAAATGCATCGATTTACCGGACTGACGTCGCGTGACGTCCTGCGCAAAGTCCGCGACCAACTGGGCGATGGCGCTCTGATTCTGTCGAACCGGGCCATTCCGGGCGGCATTGAAGTCATCGCGGCATCCGACACGCATGTGGACGCCCTGGTCGATACGCATTCCACGGCACCCAAGGCTGCCCAGCGCCGCCCGATGGCCCCCGCACCGATTCCCGAGCCGGCACCGGCCGCCGACGCCATCGCCCATGTCGCCCAGGCACCTGCCGACGCTCCGGCCCAGGCTGAGGCCTCCGCGCAAGGCGCCGCGCCCAATGCGCTGGCCCGCCTGCGCAACCGCTTCATTGCTTCGCGTCGCACCGCCGCACAGGAAGACGCGTCGGCAACTGCCGAAACCACTGCTGCCGCTGTTGCCGCCCAGGCCAAGCCGGCCGGCCGCACGCTGCAAACACGCGTGGATGACGATGTCGCGCTCAACGCATCGGCCGATGCACCGGCCGATGATCCGCTGACGGCCTCGACCCGCATGCTGGCAGGCCTGTCGCTGGATCGCGCCAGCAAGGACGCCGCCGACACGCTGGCCAGTACCGCACAGTTCATCGCCCGCCGCACTGTGGTGCAGGAGGACGAACCCGCCGAGCCGTTCAAGCGCCCGGCCGCCCGCCGTGAAGTCTCGCGTGAACCCTCGCGCCCGTTTGCGCGCGAGCAAGACGCGCAGCCGACCACGCTGCGTGGCTTTGCCGAACGCGTGGAAGCGCAGTCGCGCAAGTCGGCCGACGTCTCCAACGCCTCCAACATCTTTGTCCGCATGGAGGACGCGATGGCCAAGCAGCCCGAAGCCCCGCGCGAAGACGTCAGCCTGCAACGCGCGCCCATCGACCTGAAGGCCGACCTGCGCGCTGACCTGAAGGCCGATCTGAAAGCCGAAAGCGACGCCATGACCCGCCGCATGGTCAGCGAGATCGACGTGCTCAAGAGCACGCTGACCGATGCCATGTCGAGCCTCGCCTCGCTGGGCGTGAAGCTGGGCGACCCGGTGCGCACGCGCCTGTTCCAGACCATGCTGAACGCCGGTTTCTCGGCGCAGCTCACGCGCTACGTGCTCGAGAACATGCCGCAGCACGACACGTATGAAGGCGCGCTGGATTTCGTACAGCGCGCGATTGAAAAGAACCTGGCCACCGTGTCGGATGAAAACAGCCTGCTCGACCAGGGTGGCGTGTTTGCCCTGATGGGCCCGACGGGCGTGGGCAAGACCACCACCACCGCAAAGCTGGCCGCACGCTTCGTGTTGCGTCATGGCGCATCGCGCGTGGCACTGCTTTCGACCGACAGCTACCGGATCGGCGGCCACGAACAACTGCGCATCTACGGCAAGATCCTGGGCGTCTCGGTGCATGCCGTGAAGGACGCGCAAGACCTGAGCCTGGCGCTGAACGATCTGCGCGAGAAGCACGTCGTGCTGATCGACACCATCGGCATGAGCCAGCGCGATCGCGCCGTGTCCGAACAGATGGCGATGCTGCATGCCGTCGGCCCGTCGATCAAGCGCCTGCTGCTGCTGAATGCTGCCAGCAACGGCAAGACGCTGGACGAGGTGGTGAGCGCCTACCGCGACGCCAACCTCGCAGGCTGCATCCTCACCAAGATCGACGAGGCCGCCTCGGTGGGCCACGCGATGGACGTGATGATCCGCCGCCGCCTGCCGCTGCACTACGTGTCGTACGGCCAGCGTGTGCCGGAAGACATTGCGGTGCCAAACAAGAAGCTGCTGGTGCATCGCACGTTCCGTGCGGGTGCCGAGCAATCGTCGTTCGCGCTGGATTCGGACGAGTCGCTGCTGGTGGCGCAAGGCGCTGCCGTGCGTCACTCAGGTAGCCGAGAACCCGGCCTGGCCGCTTTCGATTTCGCCTGAACAAGGGGGCGAGCATGACCACACCTTTCGCCAAGGATCAAGCCGCCGGGCTGCGCCGCATGCTCGGTCAGGCAGCCAGCCGCCGCGTGCTGGTGATCGGCGAGCAAGACCAGGTGGATGACTTTGTCGACAACCTGCGCATTGCGCTGTCCGCCATGGGCCGCGACGCCGCCGTGGTGAGCGCGCAGACCATGCTGGCTGTGACGGGCATGCTCGAACAGTACGACGACACCGCGGACGTGACGCTGGTGGCCGCGCATTTCGGTACGCGCGCGCTGGCCACCGTGGCCGAGGCTTGCGACGACGTGCTGCTGACGTTCTCCGATGGTCCGGAAGGCATCAAGAGCGCGTACACGCTGCTCAAGAAAACCGCCGTGCTGCAAGGTAGCAGCGCCGGCATCCGCACCGTGGTGTGCGGCGCGCATTCGGTGGATTCCGCCCTGCGCGTGTTCAGCAACTTGGCCAACACCGTCGGCCAGTACCTGAACACCCGAATCGATTTCGCTGGCTACCTCCCGGAGGACCGGCACGTAGAACTGGCGCTCTCGCTCGGCAAGCCCGTAGCGAGCGCGTTTCCCGCATCGCCTTCGGCCATGGCTTTCCGCCAGCTTGCCGAAGAGATGCTGAGCTGGGGCAGCAGTCATAGCGCCGGGGCCCAGGCTGAGGAGGGCATCGGTCAAGCCGTGCCGTCGGGGGTGGAAGCATCGGCGCAGACACAGACAACAACGTCAACATCGGCACCGACAACGACGCCCCGCGCCACTGCGCGCGCGGCCGAGATGGTTTATTGAGGCGCAGCATGAACGAAGCGCCAAAGGCAGGCATGGATATGTACACCGCAACCGGTCGCAAGACCAAGTCCGACGA
>CBJMVH010000014.1:0-98321 GCA_966433195.1 uncultured Ralstonia sp. | reverse complement strand
AAGACTTCGACCAGCGCATCATCGATTACATCATCGGCGAGTTCAAGAAGGAGCAAGGCGTCGACCTGTCGAAGGACGTGCTCGCGCTGCAGCGCCTGAAGGAAGCGGCCGAGAAGGCGAAGATCGAGCTGTCGTCGAGCCAGCAGACCGAAATCAATCTGCCGTACATCACGGCCGATGCCTCGGGTCCGAAGCACTTGAACCTGAAGATCACGCGCGCCAAGCTCGAAGCGCTCGTCGAAGACCTGATCGCGCGTACGGTCGAACCGTGCCGCATCGCAATCAAGGACGCCGGCGTGAAGGTGAGCGACATCGACGACGTGATTCTCGTCGGCGGTATGACGCGTATGCCGAAGGTGCAGGACACGGTCAAGGAGTTCTTCGGCAAGGAACCGCGCCGCGACGTGAACCCCGACGAAGCCGTGGCTGTCGGTGCGGCGATCCAGGGCCAGGTGCTCTCGGGCGACCGCAAGGACGTGCTGCTGCTCGACGTGACGCCGCTCTCGCTCGGTATCGAGACGCTCGGCGGCGTGATGACGAAGATGATCAACAAGAACACGACGATCCCGACGAAGCACGCACAGGTGTACTCGACGGCGGACGACAACCAGTCGGCCGTGACGATCAAGGTGTTCCAGGGCGAACGCGAAATGGCAGCGGGCAACAAGCTGCTCGGCGAGTTCAACCTCGAAGGCATCCCGCCCGCACCGCGCGGCGTGCCGCAGATCGAAGTGACGTTCGACATCGACGCGAATGGCATCCTGCACGTCGGCGCGAAGGACAAGGCGACGGGCAAGGAAAACAAGATCACGATCAAGGCGAACTCGGGCCTGTCCGAGGCCGAAATCGAGAAGATGGTGAAGGATGCCGAGGCGAATGCCGAGGAAGATCACCGTCTGCGTGAGCTTGCCGATGCGCGTAACCAGGGCGACGCGCTCGTTCACAGCACGAAGAAGGCGCTGACCGAGTACGGCGAGAAGATCGATGCGAGCGAGAAGGAGAAGATCGAAGCTGCGTTGAAGGAGCTCGAAGAAGCGCTGAAGGACAGCTCGGCCGACAAGGCTGCGCTCGAGGCGAAGATCGAAGCGGTGGCGACCGCGTCGCAGAAGCTCGGCGAAAAGATGTACGCCGACATGCAGGCGCAGGGCGCAGCGGGTGCCGCTGGCGCGGCGGCCGGTGCGGCCGGTGCCGGTGCCTCGGCCGGTGCGAGCGCGAGCAAGCCCGAAGACGACGTGGTCGATGCCGAGTTCAAGGAAGTGAAGAAAGACTGAGCTCCGGCTTTGCTGGAAACGACGGTCGGCGTGCTTGTCAGCGCGCCGGCCTCTCACGCGCCTGGCGGGCCTTCGGGTTCTCCGGGCACATTTGTTTTATAGAGGGCGGGGCGCCCGACCGGCTTACCGAGCGGCCGGGCCGCGCACGTCGAACGAGTCGCGAGACTCCCTAGTATCGAAAGGAGCGGGCGCGTTTTGCGCGTACCGGCGGTGAACCGATGGCGAAACGGGATTACTACGAAGTTCTAGGCGTTGCGAAGAACGCGAGCGACGACGAGATCAAGAAGGCGTATCGCAAGCTCGCGATGAAGTACCACCCGGACCGCAATCCGGACAGCAAGGAAGCGGAAGAGAAGTTCAAGGAGGCCAAGGAGGCCTACGAGATGCTCTCTGACGCCGAGAAGAAGGCCGCGTACGACCAGTACGGCCACGCCGGCGTCGACCCGAATATGGCGGGCGGCTTTGGCGCGGGCGGCGCAGGCTTTGGCGGCGGCTTTGCCGAGGCGTTCGGCGACATCTTTGGCGACATCTTTGGCCAGGCGCAGGGCGGCGGCCGTCGTGGCGGTGGCCCGCAGATGTACCGCGGCGCTGACCTGCGCTACAGCATGGAGATCACGCTGGAACAGGCCGCGCACGGCTACGACACGCAGATCCGCGTGCCGCACTGGGACGAGTGCGACCACTGCCACGGCAATGGCGCGGAGCCCGGCTCCAGCGTGGAAACCTGCCCGACCTGCCATGGCGCCGGTCAGGTGCGCGTGTCGCAGGGTTTCTTCACGATGCAGCAGACCTGCCCGAAGTGCCACGGCAGCGGCAAGTACATCCCCAAGCCGTGCAGCAAGTGCCACGGCCAGGGCAAGCTGAAGAGCCAGAAGACGCTGGAAGTGAAGATTCCGGCCGGTATCGACGAAGGCATGCGCATCCGCTCGTCGGGCAATGGCGAGCCGGGCATCAACGGCGGCCCGCCGGGCGACCTGTATGTGGAAATCCACATCAAGCCGCACCCCGTGTTCGAGCGCGACGGTGATGACCTGCACTGCCAGATGCCGATCTCGTTTGCCACCGCGTGCATTGGCGGCGACATCGAAGTGCCGACGCTGGGCGGGCGTGCCTCGTTCACGGTGCCGGAAGGCACGCAGGCCGGCAAGACGTTCCGCCTGCGCGGCAAGGGCATCAAGGGCGTGCGTTCGGGCTACGCGGGCGATCTCTATGTGCACGTGAACATCGAGACGCCGGTCAAGCTGACCGAGCACCAGAAGGATCTGCTCAAGCAGTTCGACAAGTCCGTGCACGAAGGCGGCTCGCGGCACAGCCCGCAAGAGCAGTCGTGGATGGATAAGGTGAAGAATTTCTTCTCATCTTAAGCACAGCACTACCGCAGTCACCGGGGGACATCGTCATGCAGTTGCCGCAAGCCGGCGCGCCGTTTGCGCTGCTGGACGATGCCACCTCGGGCGGCGCACAGTGCTCGCGTTGGTACACCGGTTACGCCGGTGAGTTCTTCCGGCCGGCGGGTGTGCTCGAGGGCCAGGATGACGATCTTCGTGCCGCCTGGCGCGAGGGTTTGCATGCGCTGATCGTTGCGCCGTATGAGTTTGGCGGGCCGTTGGTCGGGCTGCCGGCTTCCACCGAAATCTCCTCGGGTTTGCCCGGCCACGATGGCCGCTTGCGCGTGCTGTTGTTTCGCTCGCTGCAGGTGCTGTCGCCGAAGGAGGTCGATGCGCTGTTCGACGCGTGGCCCGAAGCGGCCGGCGCGGCCGGTCTATTCGATTGTGCCGCCAGCGTTGACCGCGCCGCCTACACCCACGCCATCGCGCGCATCCACGACTGGATCGCAGCGGGCGACACCTACGAAGTCAACTACACCTACCGGCTGCGCATGACGGCGTTTGGCGCGCCAGCAGCGTTGTATCGGCGCCTGCGTGCACGTCAGCCGGTGCCGTACGGCGCGTTCATCGGGCTGCCTGAGGGCGGGGCGATTCTGTCGTGTTCGCCGGAGCTGTTTTTCTCGCATCACGCCGGCAAGCTGATCGCACGGCCGATGAAGGGCACCGCGCCTGCCACCGGCGATGTGGAAGTCGACGAAGCCCGCGCCATCGCGTTGGCTGCAGACGAGAAGAACCGCGCCGAGAACCTGATGATCGTCGACCTGTTGCGCAACGACTTGGGCCGCCTCGCACGCCCAGGCTCGGTCCGTGTGCCGGCGCTGTTCGAGGTGACGCCATTCGGCAGCGTGTTGCAGATGACGTCCACCGTGGAGGCAGAGATTCCGCCTGCCACCGGTCTGGCCGATTGCCTGCGTGCGCTGTTCCCGTGCGGCTCCATTACCGGTGCGCCCAAGCGGCGGACGATGGAGATCATCGAAGCGCTGGAGCCGCAGCCGCGCGGCCTCTACACCGGTGCCATCGGCTGGATCGACGCACCGGCCGATGGCCGTGCAATGGGCGATGCGTGCTTTTCCGTAGCGATCCGCACGCTGGTCTTGAGCGCGCCCGGCACCGATGGCCTGCGCAAGGGCGAACTCGGTATCGGCTCCGGCATCGTGCATGACAGCGTGGCCGATGACGAATACGCAGAATGCCAACTGAAGGCGCGCTTCGTGACGGCGCTCGATCCAGGGCTGTCGTTGTTTGAGACGATGCGCGCCACGCGCGAGGGCGTGCCGTTGCTGGCCCGACATCTGGCACGGCTGGAGCGGTCTGCGCAGGCGTTTGGCTTCCCGTTCGATCGCGCTGCGCTGGCGGGTGAGGTGGCGCGGGCCTGCGCTTCACTGGACGGTGTGGGCGATTACCGCATGCGTGTGGCGCTCACACCCGAGGGCGTGGCTAGCGTGACGGCGGCACCGCTGGCGCCGTTGCAGGCGTCGTGGGAAGCGCCGGTGCGGCTGGTCGTCGCTTCGCAACCGCGTGAAGCGGCGCACAGCCTGCCGTCCCACAAGACCACCCTGCGCGCTACCTACGACGCCGCGTGGCAAGCCGCCGAACGCGCAGGCGCATTCGACGCTGTGTTCTTCAACGCAGATGGCACGTTGGCCGAGGGTGGTCGCAGCACGGTGCTTGTCAAGCTCGATGGCGCGTGGTGGACGCCGCCGCTGTCATCAGGCGTGTTGCCGGGCGTGATGCGCGCGGTATTGCTGGACGACGCCACGCCGTGGCTCGGCGCGCCCCTGCATGAACGTGTGCTGACCCGCGCCGATGTCGCCCGCGCCGAGGCCATCGCCGTGTGTAATGCGCTACGGGGCGTGGTGCCCGCGCATTTCCAGCCGTCCCTCGCCGCCAGCGTGCTCTAGCTTCCAGCGCGCCACGCCGGGCAGGTTGATGAGCTCGCGGTCGTGGCAGACCATCACCAGGGCGCGGCCCTCGGCGGCCAGTTCACCCACCAGTGCGATGACCTGCTCGCGCGCAGCTCCGTCCAAGTTCGAGGTGGGCTCATCCAGCAACAGCACATCGGTGTGCAGCGCGCGGGCGCGGGCGAGCGCCAAGCGTTGTGTCTCGCCGCCGGACAGGCGCTCGGGCGGCACCTCCACCACGTGTTGCAGCCCGGCCCAGCGGATGGCCTCGTCAACACGCTCTGCCAACTCTGCGCGGCTGACGCGGTGCGGGCCGGCCGTCAGCCCATAACCCAGGTTGGCCCGCACCGAGGTGCGGAACAGATACGGATGCTGATGCACATAGGTGAGCCGTGCGCGCAGCTCAGCCGGATAGGGCGACAGCGCCTGCGGCCCCCCGCCACTATCCACCAGATCGACCGTCGCACCGTTGGCTGGGGCGAGCCCCGCGAGCATGCGCAGCAGCGTCGTCTTGCCGACGCCGTTGGCGCCCGTAATGACGATCGCATGTCCCGCCGACAGCGCCAGGCGTGGAATGTCGAACAACGTGCGGGCGCCGTGCTGGCAACGCAGGTGTTCAAACACCATCATGGGTTGCGAGGGCGTGCTCATGCGATCTCGCGGCGGTACGTGCCCGCGCCTTGCAGCCACGCCAGTACCAGGTTGACTAGCAGTGCCAGCACAATCAGTACGATGCCCAGCGCAATGCCCTGCGCGAACTCGCCCTTGCTGGTTTCCAGCGCAATCGCCGTGGTCATGGTGCGCGTGATGCCTTCGATGTTGCCGCCGACCATCAGCGCGGAGCCGACTTCGGCAATCACGCGGCCGAAGCCCGCCACCACCGCTGCCATCAAGCCGAAGCGCAATTCACGGAAGACCGTCAGTAGCAGGCGCACGCGCCCCGCACCGAGCACGCGGGCCGTCTCGGCCAGGCGCGGGTCAGCACGCTCAAGCGTCGTCAGCGCAAACGCGACGATGACAGGCAGCCCCAGTACCGCTTGCCCGAGAATCATCCCGCCCTGCGTGAACAGCAGCCCGAAGCCGCCCAGCGGCCCTTGGCGCGAGAGCAGCAAATACAGCAGCAGCCCGATCAGCACGGTCGGAAACGACAGCGATGCCTGCGCCAGCACCACCAGCGCGCGGCGCCCGGCAAACCGGTGCATGGCAATGGCGTACGCAATGAGTAGCCCTGGCGGCGCGGCCAGCAGCAGCCCGGCAATCGCCACCTTCAACGACACCCAGACGATCGTCCACAACGCAGCATCGCCGCTGGCGAGCAGGCCGAAGGCGTCGACGGTGGCCGACCAGATTTCCATATATGCGGGCTCAAAACGTGCTCATGATCCGTAGCGAGCAGCCCGAGGTTGGCGTGAGAAGCGCAGCCGTACATGGGTACGGCGAGCATCTCAGCGCCAAGATCGGGTTGCGCAGTAGGACCATGGGCAGGTTTTAGGCGAAGGTGTGTTCGGGGCCGGGGAAGGTGCCGTCCTTGACAGCGGCCACATAGGCCGCGACAGCACCGTCGATGGTGGTCTGCCCATCCATGAAGTTGCGTACGAACTTGGGCCGGTGGCCGGGGAACACGCCCAGCATGTCGTGCATGACGAGCACCTGGCCCGAACACTCCAGCCCCGCTCCGATGCCGATGGTGGGAATGGCCAGCAAGCGCGTCACCTCGCCGGCCAGCGCGGCCGGAATGGCTTCCATGACGACGAGTTGCGCGCCGGCATCCTGCACGGCCAGCGCGTCGGCTTTCAGTTGTGCGGCGGCTTCGTCGCCGCGGCCTTGCACCTTGAACCCGCCGAAGGCATGCACGGACTGCGGCGTCAGGCCGATGTGCGCGCACACCGGAATGCTGCGTTCAACGAGGAACTTGATCGTCGGCGCCAGCCACACACCGCCTTCGAGTTTGACCATCTGCGCGCCGGCCTGCATCACGCGCACCGCGCTGTGGAAAGCTTGTTCGGGCGTGCCGTAGGTGCCGAACGGCAGGTCGGAGACAAGCAGCGCCTTATCGATGCCGCGCGACACGCATTCGGTGTGGTAGAGGATGTGTTCCAGCGTGACGGGCAGCGTGGTCTTCTGCCCTTGCATCACGTTGCCGAGGGAATCGCCGACGAGCAGCACGTCGGTGCCGTTGCGATCCATCAGGGCCGCGAAGCTGGCGTCGTAGGCGGTGAGCATGGCGATGCGTTCGCCGGCGGCACGCATGGCCTGTAGCGACGTCACCGTAACGGCCTTGCGGTTCGATTCCTGGAGATAGCTCATGGACTGGTGTTCAGTGGGGCATCGCAACAGCCCGCGCAGACCATGCGGTGCGTCGGCGATTGGCTTATCGCGTTGCCAGCTTGATGAATTCCTTGGGCCCGCGCATCGCGTCGATGCGGGCGAGCAAGGTGCGGAAATCGTCGTCGTTGCCTGCGGGGTCGAAGGCCGCAGTGTCGACGATCAGCGTTGGTGCGGCATCGTAATACAGAAACAGCTCGCCGTATGCGGCGCAGATGCGGCCAAGGTATTCGGCGTCGATGCCCGTTTCGTAAGGAACGGCGCGCTTGGCAATGCGCGGCAGCAGGTCTTCGGCGCTGGCCTGCAGGCAGATCACGAGGTCGATGCGCTGTTGCGGCAGGGCCAGTGCGTTGGCCATCGCGTCGTACAGCGCGAGCTCATCCGCGGGCAGCGTGAGTTGGGCGAACAGGCGATCGCGCGGCACGAAGCTGTCGCCGACGATGCGTTCCCCCGCGAGCGTCGCCTTGTGCCAGGCCTTCAGGCGCTCGGCACGCTGCAGCAGGAAGCGCAGTTGCACCGGCAGCGCATACCGTGCCGGGTCTTCGTAGAAGCGGGCGAGGAAGGGGTTTTCGTTCGGCGTCTCGAACGACGTGGCGGCACGCAGATGGTCGGCCACGCGTTGGGCCAACGCGGTCTTGCCCACGCCGATCGGGCCTTCAACGACGATACGGCGCAGGTGATCAAGAGCCATCAGTAGAGAAGGGGTGCGTAAAGCAGGGAGTCAGGCTGCAGGCTGTTTGGCGCGCATGCACTGGCACATCGTGGTCTTCTCGATGCGCTGGTCGGCCACGCCGGGCAGCAGCTCGGCCACGGCGCCGATGCCGGGGATCACGAGGTCGGGCGCCAGCTCATGCAGCGGCAGCAGCGTAAAGGCACGCTGGCCCACGCGTGGGTGCGGCACGGTCAGTTCGGGCGAGGTGAGGACGTGGTCGCCGTAGAGCAGCAGGTCCAGGTCCAGCGTGCGCGGCGCGTTGCGGAACGGGCGCTCGCGGCCGAACTGGTCCTCGATGTGGTGACAGATGCGGAGCAACTGATCCGCCGTGAACGGGGTCTCGATGCGGACGACGGCGTTGATGTAGTCATCGCCGCTCGATTCCACCGGCGCGCTGCGATACAGGCTCGATTTCCCGGTGACGGTGATGCCGACCTGCTGCGCGAGGCAGACCACGGCGTCTTTCACTGCCTGGCGTGCGTCGCCCAGGTTGGCGCCGATGCCGATGTACGCCACTGTCTTCACGTTTCCTCCGAACTTCCCGGATTGACGTCAACGACTGTATCCGATTTCGCCGGACCGCGTCGGCGGCGACGGCGCTTGCCTGGGCCGCTGGAGCCTTGGTTGCCGGTATGGCTGGAGGTGCTGGCGGGGGCATGCTTAGCCTGCGCCATGAGGGCTTCGCGGGTTTCGCCGTCGCCGTTCTGGAAGTCGGTCCACCAGTCGGCGAGTTCCTGCGGCAATTCGCCCGAGGCGCAGCGCAGGACGAGGAAGTCATATCCGGCGCGGAAGCGCGGCGACTCCAGCAGGCGATACGGCATGCGGCCCGAGCGCTTCTCAAAGCGCGGCTGCATGCTCCAGATTTCCTTCATGTCGGATGTGAAGCGGCGCTGGATGGCGAGTTGCTCGGTCTGACGGTCGAGCACTTCGTCCATGGCGGTGTGCAGCGCGGGGATGAGCGGTTCGCCGGCGGCGCGGCGGCGGTTCCAGTGCTCGACCACGTGGTGCCACAGCAGCGAGGCAAACAGGAAGCCAGGCGAGACCGGCTTGCCGGCCTTGACGCGGTCGTCCGTGTTATCGAGCGCGAGCTGCACGAAGCGCTGGCCCATCGGCTGCTCGAGTGCCACGTCCAGCAGCGGCAGCAGGCCGCGGTGCAGACCGGCCTTGCGCAGCTCCTGCAGCGATGCCCAGGCGTGGCCCGACATCAGCAGCTTGAGCATCTCGTCGAACAGGCGGGCGGCCGGCACGTTGTGAATCAGGGGCCCAAGTTCGGCGATCGGCGCGCGCGTGTCAGGGTCGATGTCGAAGCCGGTCTTGGCTGCAAAGCGCACCACGCGCAGCATGCGCACCGGGTCTTCGCGGTAGCGGGTGAGCGGATCGCCGATCATGCGCAGCGTGCGCGCGCGCATGTCTTCCATGCCGTGATGGTAGTCATGCACGGTTTCGTCGGCGGGGTTGTAGTACATCGCGTTGACGGTGAAGTCGCGGCGGGTGGCGTCTTCGGCCTGGGTGCCCCAGACGTTGTCGCGCAGCACGCGGCCGCTGGCGTCCACCGCATGCGTGTGGTGATCCAGATCGGTGCGTTTGACGCGTTTGCCGGCGGGCACCTGCTCGCTCTCGACCGCGTCGACGAGCGCGCGGAAGGTCGAGACTTCAATGATCTCCTGATCGCGCCCGCCGTAGAACGTGACGTGCACGATCTGGAAGCGCCGGCCGATGATGCGCGAGCGGCGGAACAGCGCCTGCACCTGCTCGGGCGTGGCGTTGGTGGCGACGTCAAAGTCCTTCGGCTTGATGCCCAGCAGCAGGTCACGCACCGCGCCGCCAACGATGAACGCGTCATAGCCGGCTTCCTGCAGCGTGGAGGTGACCTTGACGGCGTTGCGCGAGAGCAGCTTGGAGTCAATGCCGTGCTCGCCGACGCTCCACACGCGCGCCTGGCGTGGCACGCCGCCGGCGGACTTGGTGCGCGGCTTTGGCGCCTTCGACGTTCTTGGCGCCTTGGGTGTGCGGGGCTTCTTGGCGGCGGGTGCGCCCGGCTCGGTGGTCGAGTCAGGCTCTGCAGCGGTCTTCTTGCCCAGCAGCCGATTGATGAGTTTCTTGATCACGCCGCGCCTTGCTCAGAAGAGATCCATGATGCGCCAGTTGCGCGCGGCTGCGAGGTTGCGCAGCGTGTCGTCCGGGTTGGTGGCGACGGGGTCTGTCACCTCCTCCAGCAGCGGCACATCGTTGGCCGAATCGCTGTAGAAGGTGCTGCGCTCGAAATCGCTCCAGCCGCGGCCCATGTTGGCGAGCCACTCGTGCACGCGTGCGACCTTGCCTTCGCGGAAGCTGGGCGTGCCAAATACGTCGCCGGTGAAGGCGCTATCGGGTTTGCCGTCGGCGGTGGCCGGCTCAGTGGCGATGAGGTGGTCGATACCAAAGGCCTTGGCAATCGGCCGCGTGACGAAGCTGTTGGTGGCCGTGACCACGCAGCACAGGTCGCCTGCGTCCAGATGCTTGTAGACCAGCGCCTGCGCCTGCGGGGTGATCTTCGGAAGGATCACGTCGTGCATGAATTCAGCGTGCCACTGGTCCAGCGTATCGCGCGAGTGTGCGGCCAGCGGAGCCAGGGCAAAGCGCAGAAAGGCGTGGATATCAAGCGTGCCGGCCTTGTAGTCGGCATAGAACTGATCGTTCTTGCGCTGGTATTCGGTTTCATCCACTACGCCGCGACGGATGAGGAAACGCCCCCACTCGTGGTCGCTGTCGGTGGGGATGAGGGTGTGATCGAGGTCAAAGAGGGCCAGATTCATGGGGCGCGATTTTACCCGAAGGTGATGTCGCCAACCCAGGCGGCCCTCCAGCTCACTTGATCTGCGCGAGCATTTCGCGCACGAGCGGCAGGGTGACGGCGCGCTTGCGGGCGAGCGAGTAGGTGTCGAGTGCGTCCAGCAAAGCCATCAGGCTCGGCATGTCGCGGTAGGAGTGCGTGACAAGCCACTGCGGCACATCGGCCGAGAGTTGCATGCCCCGCTCGCGGGCCGCTTGGCGCAGGGCTTCAACCTTGTCGGCGTCGGACAGCGGGCGCAGCCAGTAGACCAGGCCCCAGCCCAGGCGAGTGCGCAGGTCTTCACGCAGCGGCATCGACATCGGGGCAGCGGCCCCGGCGATGGCGATGGCGGCATGCGGGTGCGCGCGCACTTCATTGACGAGGTTGAACACCGCCACTTGCGCCCATTCGTCCAGGCCTTCGGCGTCGTCGATGGTCCAGACGGTGATGTCGGGGTCGAATTCGTAGGCTTCGAGCGGGGCGTCGGGCGCCAGCGTGCGCACTTCGTAGCCGCCGGCCTCGGTCTGGGCGCAGATGGCCTGCAGCAGATGGCTGCGGCCGCTGCCTTCTTCGCCCCACAGGTAGACGAGGCGGTCGGTGGCGGTGCCGTCCACCACCTGCGGAATCAGGGCGTGCAGGCGTCGCACCGCCTCTTCGTTGCCGGTGGCGACGAAGTTGTCGAAGGTCGGGGCCGGAGGCGCGCCGAGTTCGAGCGGTAGCTGTTCTGGTTGGGCCATGAAGCGGGAGGCAAGCGGTGATTCGCAGTTGGCTTATTCGCGGTAGAGCCTGCTACTCAGATAGAGCTGCCGGATCTGCCGTAAGCCGACCAGCAGTACAGCACTGATCGGCAGGGCCAGCAGGATACCGAAAAATCCGAACAATTGGCCAAAAGCCAGCAAGGCCAAGATGACCGCCAGCGGGTGCAGGCCGATGCGCTCACCGACCAGGCGGGGCGTCAGGTAGAAGCCTTCGAGGAATTGGCCGATGCCATATACCACCGCCACGGCCAGCAAACCATACAGATTGCCGAACTGCAGCAGCGCCGCGAGCACCGCCAGCGTCAGGCCAATGCCAAAGCCGATGTATGGGATGAACACCGCCAGCCCGGTAAAGATGCCGACCGGCAGCGCGACGTCAAAGCCCGCCAGCGCCAGGCCCGACGCGTAATACACCGCCAGCACCAGCATCACGATGACTTGCCCGCGCAGGTATTGCGACAGCAGGCCGTCGGTCTCGGCAGCCAGTTCGCGGGTCTTGGCCAGCCAACGGCGCGGCACGGCGGTCTCCAGGCGGCGCATGAGCATGTTCCAGTCCATCAGCAGGTAGAACATCACGATGGGCACCAGGAAGGCGATGGCCAGCACCTGCAGCGCCGCGGAACCCGACACACGCAGATAGGCCAACGCCGTCGACATCACATCCTCAGGGCCGGCGGCGAGCTGGTCGGTCAGCAGGCGCCGCAGGCCGGGGAAGTCGAAGCGCACATGCACGCCCAGCTCCGCCAGCTTGGGCGACGCTACCGCATTGAGCTTGGCCAGCATGCCGGGCAGTTGATCGCGAATGGCCGGAATCTCTTTTTGCAGCACCGCCAGTACCAGCAGCGCCAGCGCCACGGCCACCACTGTTAGCAGCACGATCATCAGGAACACCGCCAGTACACGCGGCACGCGGTGGCGTTGCAGCCATTCCACGCCGGGGTGCAGGATGTACGACAGAATGAACGCGCAGACGAAGGGGGTGAGCGTCGGCGCCAGCAACTTGAGCAGCGCCAGGAAGATGACCGCCACGGCGATCCAAGCCAGCGTGCGCTTGGTTTCTTGCGTGAGCAACGGGGCGTTCATGGGCGGCGAGGGTTCCGATGGCGGGTGGGGGAGTCGGAAAAGCAGCCATCGGGGTGGCCGCATCCGGTAAAATCGCGATTTTACTGGACCGGCGGGGCCAAATTTTGTGACGCCCGCCGCGCGCCACCGGATTCCTTCAATTTCCTCCACTGTATGAGCGCTTCCGAAACCCCATCCGCATCCACGGGCCTGTCTTATCGCGACGCGGGCGTCGACATCGAGGCGGGTGACGCCCTGGTCGACCGCATTAAGCCGTTTGCCAAGCGCACCATGCGCGAAGGCGTGCTGGGCGGCATCGGCGGCTTCGGCGCGCTGTTCGAGTTGTCCAAGAAGTACCAGGAGCCGGTGCTGGTGTCCGGCACCGACGGCGTGGGCACCAAGCTCAAGTTGGCGTTCGCCCTGAACCGTCACGACACGGTCGGCCAAGACTTGGTGGCCATGAGCGTGAACGACATCCTGGTGCAAGGCGCCGAGCCGCTGTTCTTCCTCGACTACTTCGCCTGCGGCAAGCTGGATGTCGACACCGCTGCCACCGTGGTCAAGGGCATTGCGCAGGGCTGCGAACTGGCAGGTTGCGCACTGATTGGCGGCGAAACCGCTGAAATGCCGAGCATGTACCCGGACGGCGAATACGACCTGGCCGGCTTTGCCGTCGGCGCGGTCGAAAAGCGCAAGATCATCGACGGCACCACCATTGCCGAGGGCGACGTGGTGCTGGGCCTGGCCTCGTCGGGTGCGCATTCGAACGGCTACTCGCTGGTGCGCAAGATCATCGAGGTGTCGCGCCCGGACCTGAACGCCGATTTCCACGGCCAGCGCCTGCAAGACGCCATCATGGCGCCGACGCGCATCTACGTGAAGCCGCTGCTGTCGCTGATCGAGAAGCTGACGGTGAAGGGCATGGCGCACATCACCGGTGGCGGCCTGACCGAAAACGTGCCGCGCGTGCTGCAAGACAACCTGACCGCCGTGCTGCACAAGGATGCCTGGACGCTGCCGCCGCTGTTCCAGTGGCTGCAGAAGGCCGGCAACGTGGCGGATGATGAGATGCACCGCGTGTTCAACTGCGGCATCGGCATGGTGGTGATCGTGTCGGCGGCCGATGCACCGGCGGCCATCGCCCACCTGAAGGACGCGGGCGAAACGGTTTACCAGATCGGCGAAATCCGCGCCCGCCAGGCTGGCGAAGCGCAGACGATCGTGGTCTGATGCGCTGACGCGAAGCCCGCGCTCAACAAAAAACCGCCGACAAGTTCGGCGGTTTTTTTATGTACGGCGCTGGCGAGAAGCCTACTTCAGCGGCACATATTCGCCATTGGCTGGGTCGTCCTTTTGCAGCGCGCCTGTGTTCTTGTCGATCAGCAGGGTGACCACGTGCGGCGCGGTGTTCGGATCGCCACCGCAGGCGGGAGTGTGGTTTTCCAGCACCTTGACGTTGTAGTGCGTGTCGTCTTCCTGACCGGCTATGAATGACAGGCACTCGGGTGACAGGCTCGTCAGCTTGTATTTCTCGACGGCAGTGCGGGCGATGTCGACCGCCTTGGCCTGCTCGGCCTCGCTGAGGGCAGGTGCGCTGGCCGCGGGTGTCGCAGGAGCGCTGGCGGGCGCTGCCGGCGCGGAGGCGGGGGCCGTTGCTGGCGCGGCAGGTTTCTGCGCGTTGTCGGAGCGGCCGCAGCCCGCCAGCGCAACGGCGGCGAGTACGGCAAGAAACAGGGGTTTGATCATGGCGCGCGGGGGCGTGTGTTCGAACTCAAGACCGGGACTTTACCCGGAACCCACCGATCTTTTCCACGCTGCATACGCCTGCGGCATGCAGACCGCGCAGGGGCGATAGCCGGCCGCACGTGCATCGGCTTCGTTGAGGAAGAACACACGATGCAGGACATAGCCACCGCGTGCGATGGCCCGGCGTGCGGCGGGGCAATCGAGCCGCCCATAGATCCGCGCACGCCGATGGCCGCCCAGCGTGCCGGGCACGGTGCTCTCATAGGGCTGGCCGTCGGCGCCGATGAGTGTCCATGTCTTCACGTGGCTTCATGCGGCGGATTGGGCTTCGCGCTCCAGCAACGCCCGCTTCCGTTCCACGCCCCAGCGATAGCCCGAGGTATTGCCATCGCGCCGGATCACACGATGGCATGGGATGGCCACGGCAATATGGTTGGCCGCACAGGCCTGCGCGACCGCCCGGATCGCCTTGGGCGCACCGATGCGCGCGGCAATCTCCGTGTAACAGGTCGTGCTGCCGGGCGGCACTTCGCGCAGGGCTTGCCATACGCGCTCCTGGAACGCCGTGCCCCGAACGTCCAGCGGCAAATCCAAACCAATGGACGGCGCTTCAACAAAGCCAACCACCTTGGCGACCAAGTCTTCAAAGCCCGCATCACCCCCGATGAGTTCGGCCTTACGGAAGGTGTCCTGCAGATCGCGCACGAGGGCATCGGGGTCGTCGCCCATCAGGATCGCGCAGATACCGCGATCGCTCTGTGCCACGAGGATCGAACCCAGCGAGCATTCGCCCACGGCAAAGCGGATCGTCGTTTGCGCACCGCCTGCGCGGTAGCGGCTGGCGGTCATACCGAGCACGTTGTCCGACGCCTCGTAGAAGCGGCTGCTGGCGTTGAAGCCGGCGTCGTAGATGGCCTCCGTGACGGTGCTGCCACGGCCCAATTGCGCGCGCAGTTTACGGGCGCGATGCGCATCGGCGTAGGCCTTGGGTGTGAGACCCGTGACGCTCTTGAACAGGCGGTGGAAGTGATACGGGCTCAGGCCAGCATCCTGCGCCAGTGCATCGAGCGTGGGCGGCGTGTCGGCCGCTTCGATACGGCGGCATGCCTGCGCGACCAGCGCGGTTTGCTGGGCACGCACGGTGCTCTGGTCCGGGCTGGCGCGGCGGCTTGGGCGGTAGCCGGCGGCTTCCGCTTCGGCGGGCGTGTCGAAGAACTCGACGTTCTCGGGGCGCGGCAAGCGCGACGGGCTGCTCGGTTGGCAATACACGCCGGTGGTCTTCACGGCGTAGACGAATTGCCCATCGGCGGAGGCGTCGCGCGCGAGCACACGGGCCCAGCGCGGGTCGTGCTCGACGGAAGCGGTGTGCGTAGCGTGCATTGGGGTGCGGGCGGCGATTTGCATGGCGTCATCCAGTGGGGCTGCGATGACTGTACTGTAGGTGCGGGTCTTGGGCGGGGCACTCCGGGTCTTGCGGTCAAATTCGGGGCGACGGGTGCGTCACGCTGCTACCTGGCCGGCACGCGCCACAAGTACCAGGACGCGACCGTGCGATAGGGGCTCCACGCGCGGCCGAGTTCGATCATCTGCTTGCGCGTCGGCGTGGCTTCCATGCGTTTGAGGCGGCGGTAGCCATCCCGCACGCCAAAGTCATCGGCGGGCAGGATGTCGGAGCGCTCCAGCGTGTAGATCAGCAGCATTTCCACCGTCCAGCGGCCGACACCGCGCAGCGTGACAAGCCGCTCGACGAGCGCTTCATCGGGGATGGCGAGCGCTTCGTCGCGCGTGGGCACGATGCCATCGAGCGTGGCTTGGGCGATGCCGCGAATGGTCGCCAGCTTGGTCGCCGAGAAACCGCAGCCGCGCAGCGCCGATTCTTCGGTCGCGAGTACCTGCTGCGGCGCCGGAAAGTCTGCCCCGGGATAGAGCGCGAGGAAGCGTCCCAAGATGGCATCGCCGGCCTTGGCGTGCAGTTGCTGGTAAGCGATGGCGCGCACCAGTGCTTCGTAGGGCTCGCGCGCGGGCTTGGCGGCATGGCGACACGGGCCGACGGCGGCGATGTGCCGGGCCCAATCCTCGTCGAGCGTGGCCAGGAATGTGGCGGCTTGCCGGTAGGCGCTTTCGGACAGATCGGCGGCGATGGTCATGCGTGGGTTGCCGGTCAGCCGGCCTTGCGGAACGTGAGGTTGATGCGCTGGCTGCCGAGCTGCCCGTGCGGGTGGTCTTTGAGCGGCGCCACGCCGTGATAGCGCAGCCGATCTGGCCCGCCCCAGACTACGACATCACCATGAAAGAGCGGAATGCGTTGCGTCTTGTCTGCGCGCCGGTGCCCTCCAAACAGGAAGACGGCCGGCATGCCGAGCGACACGGAAACGATGGGTGCGCCATAGTCCTGCTCATCCTTGTCCTGGTGCAGCGACAGGCGCGCACCGGGCACGTAGCGGTTGATGAGGCAGGCGTCGGGCGTGAAGCCTGGGAAGCCGGCTTCGGCGGCGGCGTTATGGGCGAGGCGCAGAAACACCTCGGGCAGCGGCGGCCATGGCTTGGCGGTGAGCGGGTCGTGGGTGGCATAGCGGTAGCCGTGCCGGTCGGACGTCCAGCCCAGCGTGCCGCTGTTGGTCAGCGCGACCGACATCTCGAAACCACCCGGCGTGACCATGTGACGAAAGGGCGCCTGCTGCGCAATGGCATCCACAGCCGCAAGCAGCGCGGGTGCATCAGCCAGCGCCAAACCGCGCACCACAAACGCCGCCTCGCCGAGCGCGACGCGCGTGTCGTCAACGGGTACGTGGTCGGCAAACAGATCGCCGGTGGTCATGTTGGGTGGGCTACAACGCGTCGTGGAAGATGATGCCCACAGTATGCCGCCGGCCGGAACGCAGGCGGCTCACGCCGTGGCGCATGTTCACGCGGTACGTGCCGCGTGTGCCCTGCACGGGGCGATGATGCACCGCAAAGACGACGGCATCGCCCTTGCGCAAGGGCACCACCTCCGGCCGCGATTGCATGCGCGGGCGCTGCTCGGTCATGACGAACTCGCCGCCGGTGAAATCGACGCCAGGTTCGGACAGCAGGATGGCGACCTGCAGCGGAAAGACGTGCTCGCCATAGAGGTCTTGGTGGAGGCAGTTGTAGTCCCCGGAGCCGTACTGGAGGATCAGCGGGGTGGGGCGGAGTTGGCCGGCTTCGTGGCAGCGTCGCAGGAAATCAGCGTGCTTGGCGGGATAACGCACGTCGATGCCCATCGCCTGGTTCCAGCGATTGGCGATGGCAGCCAGCGGCGCGTAGAGCGACGTGCGCAGGTGCGCGATCAGATCGGGCAGCGGGTAAGCGAAGTATTGGTATTCGCCGCGCCCGAAGCCATGACGCTCCATCACTACGCGCGAGCGGTACAGATGTTCTTGCGGGTAGAGCGTGGCCAGGGCGTCGCAGGCGTCGTGCGTGAGCAGGCTCGGCAGCACAGCGCTGCCCACGTCGTTGAGGGCCTCTTCAACGACGTGCCAGTCGATGTGATCGAGAGGGGGGTGGAGGCTCGCGCTCGGCCGCGCGGTGGCCGGGGAAGGCGGCATATGCATTCCATGATGGACGTTCGATATGCCAAGCCTACGCTCACCGAAGTGCGCGCGGCACTCCGGAGCTTGCGGTCAAATTCAGGCGGCCGTCGCCAAGCTCGCGGGCATGGACATAGCCGCCAAGTTGCTCAGTGCATCACCGGTTGTGCGGCAGATGCGCCACTCGGGCAGCACGTCGGCGCCCATGGCTTCGTAGAAGGCGATGGACGGCGCATTCCAGTCGAGCACGCTCCACTCGAAGCGGCCGCAATCACGCTCCTGCGCCAACCGTGCGAGGTGGATCAGAAGCGCCTTGCCGATGCCCAGGCCGCGGTATTCCGGCTCCACGAACAGGTCTTCCAGATACAGGCCTGGCTTGCACAGGAAGGTCGAGAAGTTGTGGAAGAACAGCGCAAAGCCCACGGCGCGGCCATCGACTTCCGCCAGCACCGCTTCGCAATACGGGCGCGGCCCGAACAGCATCGTGGCCAGTGCTTCGGGCTTGGTTTGCACGAGGTGCGTGAGCTTTTCGTACTCGGCCAGCGCGGTGATCAGGCGGACGAGCGCGGCGCAATCGTCCGGCGTGGCGGGGCGCAGCGTGAACGTGTTGGTGACGTTGGTGGTGGTCATTGCTGTGATGGGGATTGCAGAGAGGTTTGGACCAGGCGCGCAACCTGATCGACGTAATCGGGGGCGAGGCAGTCGACCACGTGCCGCTCGGGCGTGCTGCGCAGCCACGTGATCTGGCGCTTGCAGAGTTGGCGTGTGGCGGCAATGCCCTGTTCGCGCAGAGCAGTCATGTCGATCTCGCCATCGAGATACGCCCACGCTTGCCGATAGCCCACGCACCGGATGGACGGCAGCGCGGGCGACAGATCGCCACGGCGGCGCAGTGCTTCCACTTCATCGAGCAGGCCGCCGGCGAGCATCGCATCAAAGCGCTGCGCGATGCGTGCATGCAGCACGAGGCGGTCCGACGGCTCCAGCGCAATCGTCAGGTAAGGCGCGGCAGCATCGTGCTGCTGGAACGCATTCGCACCAACCTCGCGCGCGAGCAGCGCCGACATCGGCTGGCCCGTCAGCCGGTACAGCTCCAGCGCACGCTGAATGCGCTGTGCATCGGTCGTATGCAAGCGCGCGGCGGTGATGGGGTCGACCAGCGCGAGCTTGGCGTGTAGCGCAGGCCAGCCGTCGCGCGCGGCTTCGGCATCGATCTCCGCGCGGATGGCAGGATCAGCGCCGGGCAAATCGGAGAGCCCCTGCGTGAGCGCCTTGTAGTACAGCATCGTGCCGCCGACGATCAACGGCAGCTTGCCGCGTGCGCGGATGGCGTCGATCAGTGCGTTGGCATCGTTGGCAAACTGCGCCGCCGAATACGCGTCGAGCGGATCGATGATGTCGATCAGGTGATGCGGCGCGATGGCCTGTTCTTCGGGGCTGGGCTTGGCAGTGCCGATGTCCATGCCGCGATACACCAGCGCGGAATCCATGCTGATGATTTCAACCGGCCAGCGTTCAGCCAGCTTCAATGCGGCGGCGGTTTTGCCGGAGGCCGTGGGCCCGAGCAGGCAGACGGCGCGTGGCGCGTTTGCAAAAGATGCAGTCATCGGAAACTCACTGACCACGCAGGAACAGGCGGTCCAGGTCAGCCACGGTCAACTGGATCCATGTTGGGCGACCGTGGTTGCATTGATCGGCGCGCTCAGTGGCTTCCATCTGACGCAGCAGCGCATTCATCTCGTCGATGTTCAGGCGGCGGTTGGCGCGCACGGCGGAGTGGCAGGCGAGCGTAGCCAGCAGTTCGTTCTGGCGCTCAGCCAGCACGCGGGAGCCGCCGTAGGCTTGCAGGTCGCGCAGCACATCGCGGGCGAGGGCTTGTGCGTCGGCCTTCTGCAGCAGCGTCGGCACGGAGCGGACCGCGAGCGTCGTTGGCGATACGGCAGAGATATCGAAGCCCAGCAACGTGAGCGTGTCGCGGAATTCTTCCGCTGTGCCGATCTCCACCGCACTGGCCGCAAACGTGATTGGAATCAGCAGCGGCTGCACCTCCACGCGCTTGGCTTCCAGCGCCGTCTTGAGCTGCTCGTACAGGATGCGCTCGTGCGCGGCGTGCATGTCGACGAGCACCATGCCGCGCGCGTTTTGCGCCAGCACGTAGATGCCGTGCAACTGGGCGATGGCGAAACCGAGCGGGTGGGTGTCTTCGTCGTCTGCTTGCGGTTGCGTTGCCACAGGCTCGGCGACGACGGTGGACGCTTCAGCCACTGCCGTGCTGCCGTCGAGCAACGTCGCGGCGCTGGGCACGTCGGCCATCCAGGCCGGGCGGCTCGATGGTATCGGCGTGCTATCACCGCGCATCATCGACAGGTATTCTGCGCGCGGCTGTGCGATGCCGAGCGACGTCTGCCGCGCGGCCATCTGGTTGATCCAGCGCGTGGTGTTGTCGGCGGGCGACGGCGTGGCGGCCACCTCGGGCGCATCCGCAATGTCGGTACGCAGGCTGTCGCCCTGCTCGCCGGCATGGCGGGCCAGCGCGCGTTGCACGGCGTGGTACACGAACTGGTGCACGGCGCGGCTGTCGCGGAAGCGCACCTCGATCTTGGACGGATGCACGTTCACGTCCACGGCTTCGGGCGGCAGCTCCAGGCACAGCACGTAGGCGGGGAAGCGGTCGCCATGCAGCACGTCTTCGTAGGCGCTGCGCACGGCGTGCGTGAGCAGGCGGTCGCGTACGAAGCGGCCGTTGACGTAAAAGAACTGGTGATCGGCCCGCCCGCGCGAGGCAGTCGGCAGGCCGGCGAAGCCAAAGAGGCGCAGCTCGCCAGCGGCCTCTTCGAACGGCAGGCGCGCGCGGGCAAATTCGGTACCGAGCACGGCGGCAGTACGCGAATCGGCTTGCGTCGCGTTCCAGTGCTCCAGCGGTTTGCCGTTGTGGTGCACGGAGATGGCCACGTCCGGGCGCGCGAGCGCGGTACGGCGGATCACCTCCAGGCAGTGGCCCAGCTCGGTCTGTTCGGTTTTGAGGAATTTGCGGCGCGCCGGCGTGTTGAAGTACAGGTGCTGCACGTCGACGGTCGTGCCGACGCCGCCCGACGCCGGCTGCAGGCGCCCACTTTGCGCGATGATTTGCGTGGCGTGCGCGTCATTGGCGGTGCGCGAGGTCAGCGTCAGCTCCGCCACCGAGGCAATGGAGGCCAGCGCCTCGCCGCGAAACCCCAGCGTCGCCACCGATTCCAGCTCTTCCAGCGAGCCGATCTTGCTGGTCGCATGCCGCATCAGCGCAACGGGCAGTTCATCGGCCGGAATACCGCCACCGTTGTCGGTAATGGCAATGCGCCGCACGCCGCCTTCTTCCAGCTTGATCTGGAGCTGTGTGGCGCCGGCGTCCAGCGCGTTTTCCAGCAGTTCCTTGACCACGGAAGCTGGCCGCTCGACCACCTCACCGGCTGCGATCTGGCTGATCAACTGGTCGGGCAGCGGGCGGATGGGGCGGCGGGAAGCGGTGGCGGAAGTGGCGTCAGAATTCATCGCGGCATTATAAATGTCACACCCTGTGCGAGCACCGACGCAAGCCCACCAAGGGCTAGGGGAAATGCAATGCGCATCCGGTATCATTGCCCGCTCGCTTAGGGGGATGGTTTGGATATCGTGATGCAACTGGTCGACATCGTGCTGCATGTCGACAAATCGCTGGGGCTGCTGATTCAGCAGTACGGCGCGTGGGTTTATGTGCTGCTGTTCGCCATCGTGTTTGCCGAAACCGGCCTGGTGGTGCTGCCCTTCCTGCCGGGCGACACGCTGCTCTTCATTGCCGGGGCCATGTGCGCGACGGGCCAGATGGATGCCTGGCTGCTGACCGTGCTGCTGGTGATTGCCGCAGTAACGGGCAACACCGTCAACTACTTCGTCGGCGCGTGGATCGGACCCAAGGTATTCGACGGTCACATCCGCTTTCTCGACCACGAAGCGCTGATGAAGACGCATGGCTTCTATGAGCGCCACGGTGGCAAGACGCTGGTGATGGCGCGCTTCATCCCTGTAGTACGCACCTTCGCGCCCTTTGTGGCCGGCGTGTCGAAGATGACGTTTGCCAAGTTCCAGCTCTTCAACATGATCGGCGCCGTGCTGTGGGTCGGTCTGCTGGTGGCCTCGGGCGTGTTCTTCGGCAATCTGCCGATGGTGCGTGACCATCTGAACACCATCGTGTTGATCGGCCTGGGCGCAGCGATTGTGCCGCTGGCGCTGGGCGGGCTGTGGAAGCTGCTCAGGCGCCGCCGTGGTGCGGTGGCGCAGAAGTAAGCATCAGTTCAGGTTCTTGCTCATGGCGCGCAGCGTTGGCATGCGCTCCTTGAGCTTGGGGGTGTCGGCCGCATCGGGCCGGGCGTCCACATAGGCTTCCAGGTCTTCCAAGGCTGGCCGGAAGCACTCCAGATTGGCGTAGGCCAGCCCTCGGTCGCGCACTTCTTCAATCGAATCCGGCAGCAAAATCACCAAGCGCTGCTGCACCGCCAGCAAGCGTTGCCAACGCGATTCCTGCAAGTAGATCGCCTTCAGGTTGCGCAGCATGCGCGCGATGATCTCGCGGTGCGTCGCCACCTGCAGGAATACCCCGAGCGGCACCGAGTTCGGGTCTTCGATGCCTTCCTTTTCCAGGTACGGGTCGAGCATGTCCTGCAATTCTTCCTTCGACAGTGTTTGCCCCGTCAGCGGATCCAGCACGACCTCGCCGGCGGGGATGCTCATGCGCACCAGAAAGTGGTTGGGGAACGACACGCCCTTGAGCGGCAAGCCAATCTGCTGGCCGATCTCCATCAGCAACACTGCCAGTGAAATCGGAATGCCGCGCCGGCTCTGCAGCACGGCGTTCAGATAGGAGTTCTCAGGGTCGTAGTAATCGTTGGCGTTGGGCCCGAAGCCCAACTCACGATAGAAGAACTGATTGAGCAGACGCAAGCGCTGGATGGCCGGCGTGCCGTCGGCGATGCGGTTCTTGATGCGTGCAGTCAGCACGTCAATGGCGGCCAGCTCCGCCTGCAGGTCCAGATCCGGATACGCGTCCTGCGCGATGGACAGGGCCGTTTCGGTGAGGGGGATGCTGTCGTCGTCCGCGACCAGGGCCGAAAAATAATCGAGGACTTTCGTGGTCATCAGATGGCCTTTTTTCGGAACGTGGAGAACTTCAACCCAGTCAGCCACAGTGTACCGAAATAGACCACCGCGCACAGGACCAGGCTTGCCCCCAGCAGCGCAATGCGCACAAGCGGCTTCGCGCCCAGCCCCACCCAATCAAAGTTATGCGCAAGCCATAGCAGCAGGCTGGCGAGCAAGAGCACGGCCGACGTCACCTGCGCAAGGAACAGGCCCCAACCGGGCAGCGGGTGGTAGTAGCCGCGACGACGCAGGCCAAAGAACAGCAGCGCCGCATTGATCGTCGCGCCAAAGCTGATCGATAGCGCCAGCCCCGCATGCCCAAATACCGGCACGAAGACGTAGTTGGAAAGCTGCGTGGCCGCAAGCACGACCAACGCGATCTTCACCGGCGTGCGGATGTCCTGCCGCGCATAAAAGCCCGGCGCCAGGATCTTGATGACGATCAGCCCGATCAGCCCCACGCCGTACGACACCAGTGCCTGGCGGGTCATCTCGACGTCCATGCCGTTGAACTTGCCATAGTGGAACAGCGTGGCCGTGAGCGGCGCCCCGAACACGAACAAGCCCACTGCCGACGGCACCGCCAGCAGCACGGTCAATCGCAAGCCCCAGTCGAGCAGCGATGAATATTCTTCGCGGTTGTTGTCTGCGCTCGCCTTCGACAGGCTCGGCAGCAGGATCGTCCCTAGCGCCACGCCCAGCAGCGCGGTCGGGAATTCCATCAGGCGGTCGGCATAGTTGAGCCACGACACGCTACCCGTCGGCAGGCGCGAGGCGATGTTCGTGTTGATGATCAGGCTGATCTGCGCCACCGACACCGACAGTGTGGCCGGCAACATTTGCTTGAGCACACGCCGCACGCCCGGGTGATGCCACGCTTGCCGCACGTTGAACGACACGCGCGGCAGCATGCCCACCTTGCGCAATGACGGAATCTGAATGGCGAGCTGCAGGATGCCGCCCACCATTACCGCATAGGCCTGCGCGTAAATAGGCGTGGCAAGAAACGGCGCCACGAACACCGCCGCCACAATGAACGACAGGTTCAGCAGCACCGGCGTGAACGCGGGCACGGCAAACTGCCGCCACGTATTCAGAATGCCCGAGGCCAGCGCCACCAGCGACACCAGCCCGATATACGGAAACATCACCCGCGTCATGAAGATCGCGGAAATGTAGGCTTGGCTCTCGTGCTCCTTGAAGCCGGTCGCCACGGCCGTGACGATCAACGGTGCGCCGATCACGCCCAGCGCCGAGATGATCACCAGGAACCACGTCATCACCGTGGCCACGGAATCGACCAGGGCACGCGTTTCGACCTTGCCCTGGCGGTTCTTGAATTCCCCTAGGATCGGCACGAACGCCTGCGAGAACGCGCCCTCGGCCGACAGCCGGCGCAGCAGATTGGGAATGCGGAAGGCCACGTTGAAGGCGTCGGTGTAGACCGAGGCGCCAAAGGCACGGGCGATCAGCGTTTCGCGGATGAGCCCGGTGATGCGCGAGAGCATCGTCAGGCCGCTGATCGTGGCGAGGGTTTTGAGGAGATTCAAGATGAATGCGGGGTTTGGCGCCGCGCCGACCGGTTCTGCGGCGATGGCGGTCTGACCGGCGATGCGAATTCGGGTTCGCGCTGGCGCGCGCAATTGGGGCCGTATTATAGGGACCGGCCTGCTATGTGCCTAAAAGTGCAGCAAAAGCCCCAATCTGCCGTCAAGCAGGCGATTTCACAACACGGTTTGCATTGAGCGGGAAAGTCTGCGTATAATTGCCGTCTTTCACCAATTTGCGCGCTTCGGCCTTCCGTGTCTCCCGGGGCGCTTGCTACCGTTTCTTCAGGGATTTTTCCATGGCAAACACCGCACAAGCACGCAAGCGCGCACGCCAAGCCGTCGTTCAGAACGCTCACAACTCGGCTCTGCGCTCGCGTCTGCGTACCGCAATCAAGGGCGTCCGCAAGGCTGTGGCCGCTGGCGACAAGACTGCCGCTGCTGCTGCTTTCAAGACCGCTCAAAGCACGATCGACAGCATCGCTGACAAGAAGATCGTCCACAAGAACAAGGCTGCACGCGCCAAGTCGCGTCTGTCCGCTGCCATCAAGGCAATGGCTGCCTAAGTTCGGGTGATGCCGGCTTGGCCGGCATGGCGCGACACACAACGTCGCGCTCCGACGATAAAAAAGCCCGTCTCCGGACGGGCTTTTTGCATTCTGCGCGCCTGCAACGTGCGAGGCGCTGCATCGGGTTGATCTTTCGGATTAGCTTTTTGCGGGTGCGCCGCCTTCCGGCAGGATGCAGGCTTCTACGAGTTGCAGATTGTTGTCGTGCGCGAAGTTCAGGACGAAGTCCAGCGCCTTGGGTTCGATCTCGCGCAGGCGCTCATCGACGAACACGCTGCGGATGCCGCCGGACATGACAGGGCGCACGTAAGGGGAATAGGTGAAGCGGGGATCCCCGGTGTCGCCGGCCGGGCGGAACTGCGCCATGACACCGCACAGCCGATCGGCCCAGTCGCTCGGGCGGAAGGTCTTTCCGTCGCGGGTGACACCCTGGATAAAGAATTGGCGGGGGTTGGCGGCCATGGACTGCGTGGGGCTGTGGAGATTTGCAAACGACTTCGACCGCGCGTGTGCCGCAACGTTCGAACGGGGTGCACTTGTGGTGCGGATGATGCGCTTGCCTGGTTGCCGATTCATGAACCCGGCGGACCGGCTTGTCGTGCCGGTTTGTGGGCGATCGGGGCATCCAGAGCAGCCAGTATTATATCTTATATAAGACTTTCATCGGCCTTTCACCGGTGCTCCACCGGTGTCCGTGTGGTAGCTGTGCCGCCGGGGCGGGGAACTCGCCAAATGGGTGGCGATCCCGTATGATGGACTGAATCTTCACCAAGACAAGGCGGCTAGGGCGGTGTGCCAGGGATGTTTCCGGTGCGCCATCTGCGGGCCGCCTTCGTTGTTTTATGAACCCACCAAGCTCGATCAAGCACTACCTGCAGTTCAAGGACTTTTCGCTGGAAGAGTACGAATACCTGCTGGACCGTTCCGCGATCCTCAAGGCCAAGTTCAAGAACTACGAGACATGGCACCCGCTGCACGACCGCACGCTGGCCATGATCTTCGAGAAGAATTCCACGCGTACGCGCCTGTCGTTCGAGGCCGGCATCCACCAGCTCGGCGGTCACGCGGTCTTCCTCAACACGCGCGATTCCCAACTCGGGCGCGGTGAGCCGATCGAAGACGCGGCGCAGGTCATCTCCCGCATGACCGACATCATCATGATCCGCACCTTCGGGCAGGAGATCATCGAGCGCTTTGCCGCGCATTCGCGTGTGCCCGTCATCAACGGGCTGACCAACGAATACCACCCGTGCCAGGTGCTGGCCGATATCTTCACCTTCATCGAGCATCGCGGCCCGATCAAGGGCAAGACCGTCACCTGGGTGGGCGATGCCAACAACATGGCGTACACGTGGATTCAGGCGGCGGAGATTCTCGGCTTCCGCTTCCATTTCTCTGCGCCGAAGGGCTATCAGCTCGATCCGGCCATGGTGACGGATTCGAGCCTGCCGTTCGTGCACGTGTTCGAAAACCCGCTGGAAGCCTGCGATGGCGCCCACCTGATCACCACCGACGTGTGGACCAGCATGGGCTATGAGGCCGAGAACGAAGCGCGCAAGAAGGCATTTGGCGACTGGATGGTCACCGAGGCGATGATGCAGCGCGCGCAACCCGATGCGCTGTTCATGCACTGCCTGCCCGCCCACCGCGGCGAGGAAGTCGAAGCGGCCGTCATCGACGGCAAGCAGAGCGTGGTGTGGGACGAGGCGGAAAACCGTCTGCACGTGCAGAAGGCGCTGATGGAATACCTGCTCTGCGGTCGGTATTAAGACTGCAACGGTAAAAAAGGCCGCTCCGATTGACGTCGGAGCGGCCTTTTTGCCTTCAGGCGGCGGGCAGTTACTTCTTGCCGCCGTCGAGCTGGGGCAGTGCGTTGCTAGTGCCCAGCGACAGCAGGCCGGCCTTCGAGTAGATCGCCAGCTTGTCGCGCGTGTCCATCAGGTCCAGGTTACGCATGGTCAGCTGGCCGATACGGTCGGCCGGGCTGAACGGTGCGTCTTCCACCTTTTCCATCGACAGGCGCTCCGGCGCGTACGTCAGGTTGGGCGACTCGGTGTTGAGGATCGAGTAGTCGTTGCCGCGGCGCAGTTCCAGCGTGACGGTACCGGTGACGGCGCGGGCCACCCAGCGCTGGGCGGTTTCGCGCAGCATGATGGCTTGCGGGTCGAACCAGCGGCCCTGGTACAGCAGACGGCCCAGGCGCAGGCCGTTGATGCGGTACTGCTCGATGGTGTCTTCGTTGTGGATGCCGGTGACCAGGCGCTCGTAGGCGATGTGCAGCAGCGCCATGCCCGGGGCTTCGTAGATGCCGCGGCTCTTGGCTTCGATGATGCGGTTTTCGATCTGGTCGCTCATGCCCAAGCCGTGGCGGCCGCCGATGCGGTTCAGCTCCAGGAACATCTCGACCGGATCAGCGATTTCCTTGCCATTGACGGCAACCGGGCGGCCTTCGTCGAAGGTGACCGACACTTCTTCGGCCTTGACCTCGACTTCCGGCTTCCAGAACGCCACGCCCATGATGGGGTTGACGATGCGGATGCCGCTGTTCAGGTGCTCCAGGTCCTTGGCCTCGTGGGTGGCGCCCAGCATGTTGCTGTCGGTCGAGTAGGCCTTCTCAGCCGACATCTTGTAGCCGAAGCCTTCCTTCGTCATGAAGGCCGACATTTCAGCGCGGCCGCCCAGTTCATCGATGAAGGTCTGGTCCAGCCACGGCTTATAGATCTTCAGCGCCGGGTTGGTCAGCAGGCCGTAGCGGTAGAAGCGTTCGATGTCGTTGCCCTTGAAGGTCGAGCCGTCGCCCCAGATGTGGACGTCATCTTCCTTCATGGCGGCCACGAGCATCGTACCGGTTACGGCGCGGCCCAGCGGCGTGGTGTTGAAGTAGGTGATGCCGCCGGTGCTGATGTGGAAGGCGCCTGCCTGGATGGCGGCGATGCCTTCATTGGCCAGTTGCGGGCGGCAGTCGATCAGGCGGGCCTTCTCTGCGCCGTACTCCATCGCCTTGCGCGGGATGGCATCGTAGTCTTCCTCGTCGGGCTGGCCGAGGTTGGCGGTGTAGGCATAGGGCAGGGCGCCCTTGTTCTTCATCCAGCGCAGGGCTGCGCTGGTGTCCAGGCCGCCGGAGAAGGCGATGCCGACCTTCTGGCCGACGGGAACGTGTTGCAGGATGGTTTCCATATTTCTTCTCTTCAAATAGTCGGTGCTGACGCTTGGGCGGGCTGGAGCGCGCTTAAGCGTAGTGGCAGATGTAGTGATAAGCCTCGGTCACACGGATGTCGAACTTGGAGTTCGCTGGGACGTGGAAGCTTTCGCCCGCGCCGGAGGTTTTCCACTCGTCGGTGCCGTCGAGTTTGTATTCGCACGAACCGCCCACGCATTCCATGATCTCGGCGGCGGCCGTGCCGAAAGTCAGCGTGGCGGGCAGCACCACGCCCACGGACTTCTTGGTGCCGTCGGGCAGCGTGAAGCTGTGGCTGACGCACTTGCCGTCAAAGTACACATTGGCCTTGGTGGTGAGGCGGACGCCGTCGAAGGTTTCGGTGGTCATGGAGTGAAAAGCGGTGGTCTGGGGTCGAATCCGCCATTTTAGGGCATGATCCGGCCAGCGCCACGGGGGCGCCTGAATCTGGGGGAAAAAGCATGCGGAAGCCAGACGGCAAGCACATCAACCTCGCGCTGCAGGGCGGCGGCGCGCACGGGGCGTTCACGTGGGGTGTGCTGGATGCGCTGCTCGAAGATGGGCGCCTGTCGTACGAGGGGATTACGGGCACCAGCGCAGGCTCGATGAACGCGGTGGTGATGCTCGACGGCTTGCTGGAGGGCGGCCCCGAGCGGGCGCGCGAGAAGCTGCATGCGTTCTGGCTGGCCGTGTCGACGGCGGGCTCGCCGCTGTCTGCGATGGGCGAGAACGCCAAGACGCTGTTCTCCGGCAAGCCGTTGTTTCCCGATAGTTGGCCGGTGACCGACTGGATGCGCCTGTGGGACAACTGGCTCAGCGCCACGGCCCAAGGCGCCCACTACAACCCGCTGCGCGACCTGCTCGCCAGCCACGTCGATTTCGACCGGCTGCGCGCCTGCGAGAGCACCAAACTGTTCCTGGCCGCTACCGACGTCAACACGGGCAATGTGCGCGTGTTCAACACGCCCGAGATCGATGCCGAAACCGTGCTGGCCTCCGCTTGCCTGCCGTACCTGTATCCGGCCATCGAGATCGGCAAACACCACTACTGGGACGGCGGCTACATGGGCAACCCGGTGCTGTTTCCGTTCTTCTACGAGACCAAAACGCAGGACATCCTGCTCGTGCACGTGAACCCGATCGTGCGCAAAGACGTGCCTGACCAGCCGCACGAGGTGATGGAGCGGCTGAACGAAATCACTTTCAACGCATCATTGCTGCGTGAGATGCGCGCCATCGCCTTTGTGCAGAAGCTGATTGCGGAGGACTGGCTCAAGCCCGAATATCGCGATCGCCTCAAATACATTTACCTGCACGCCATCCGCGCGGACAAGCCGCTGGGCGATCTGTCCTCATCGACCAAGTTGGTGACGGACTGGAGCTTCCTGACCATGCTCAAGGAGCGCGGCCGGCACGAAGGCAAGGCGTGGCTGCGCAAGCATTTCGACGATGTGGGCAAGCAGGGCACCGTCGATATCCAGAAGGAATATCTGCGCGGTCAGGAAATCTGAACGATCAGACGACTACCGGCTCGGGTTCGATGCGCACGCCAAAGCGCGCGTAGACCGCGTCCTGGATCTCGCGCGCCAGCGTCATCAGTTGCACGGCGCTGCCGCCGCCGCGATGCACCAGCACCAGTGCTTGCTTTTCATACACGCCCACGGCGCCACTCTGTCGGCCCTTGAAGCCGCATTGGTCAATCAACCAGCCGGCGGCGAGCTTGTAGGCGCCGTCCGGCTGCACGTAGCCGACGAGGTTCGGGAAGCGCTCGGCCAGCGCATCACGCGTGGCGGCATCGACGATGGGGTTCTTGAAGAAGCTGCCCGCGTTGCCGATCTCGGCCGGGTCGGGCAGCTTGCGACGGCGGATCGCTACTACCGCGTCGAAGATGTTCTGTGCCGTCGGCGAGGCGATGTTCTGCACCGCCAGCTCGCGGGCGAGTTCCGCGTAGTGCGTGTCTGGCTGCCAGTCGACGGGCAGGGCGAACGTCACCTCGGTGATGATGTAGCGATCGGCGCCGGCGCGCTTGAAGAGGCTATCGCGGTAGCCGAAGCCGCACTCGGCGGCGGTGAGGGTGACGAACTCGCCAGCATGGAGGTCGTAGGCGCGCAGCGAGTTGAAGCGGTCTTTGACCTCTACGCCGTACGCGCCGATGTTCTGGATGGGCGCGGCACCCACCGTGCCCGGGATCAGCGCGAGGTTTTCCAGCCCAGGCAGCCCATGGGTGACGGTGTGCGCGACGAGGCCGTGCCACGATTCGCCGCCGCCAGCGGTGACGGTGTGGAATGCGCGGCCATCGACCGTTGCCCGGCCGGTGGTGATGCCGGGAATCTCCATCAGCAGCACCAGGCCTTCAAAGTCACGCGTGAGCACGACGTTGCTGCCTCCACCGAGCACCAGCACGGGCAGGCCCTGCACGCGCGGGTCTGCCAGCGCGGCGGGAATGTCTTCCGGTGTGCGGATGTGCGCGGCGTAGCGGGCGGTGGCCTCAAAACGGAACGTGTTGTGCCGGCCTAGGGGATAATGCGTGTCGAGCAACGCCATGGCGCCAAATCTGCTGGGAAAGCCGAGATTATAGAAGCCATAGCGCACGCGGCAGCCGCAGGAAGCTGCCGCAGCAACCCGAATTCAAGTCTGCAAGGAGAACACGATGCCGTCGTTTGACGTGGTATGCGAAGCCAACATGGTGGAAGTGAAGAACGCCGTGGAACAGGCCAACAAAGAGATTTCGACGCGATTCGACTTCAAGGGCTCGGACTCGCGCGTCGAGCACAAAGAGCAGGAGCTGACGCTGTTTGCCGATGACGATTTCAAGATCGGCCAGGTGAACGACGTGCTGATGAACAAGATGGCCAAGCGCAACGTCGACGTGCGCTTCCTGGACTACCAGGACAAGCAGAAGATCGGCGGCGACAAGATGAAGCAGGTCGTCAAGATCAAGAAGGGCGTGTCGGGTGATCTGGCCAAGAAGATCGTCAAGACGATCAAGGACAGCAAGATCAAGGTGCAGGCCAGCATCCAGGGCGATGCGGTGCGCGTGACGGGCGCCAAGCGCGATGACCTGCAAAGCGTGATCGCCATGCTGCGCAAGGAGGTGTCCGACACGCCGCTGGATTTCAACAACTTCCGCGACTAAGCCGAGCACAGCCCAAAAAAACGCCCCGCATCAACGGGGCGTTTTGTTTTGCCGTGGCGATCAGCCCGCCGCAACGGCGCGCGGCTGCGTCAGCATCTCGGGTTGCAGGATCTCATCCAGCGCTTCCTGGCTCAGCAGCTTCTTGTCCAGCACCAACTGATACACGCTGGCACCGCTCACCAGCGCTTCTCGCGCGATGGCCGTGGCGTTGGTGTAGCCGATGTGCGGGTTCAGCGCCGTGACGATGCCGATGGAGCGCTCCACGTTGTCGCGCAGGTGATCGACGTTCGCGGTAATGCCGTTGATGCACTTGTCGGCCAGCGTCAGGCAGCCGTTGCGCAGGTGCACCAGGCTCTTGAACAGGCTGTGCGCAATGACGGGCTCGAACGCGTTGAGCTGAAGCTGCCCGGCCTCCGCAGCAAAGGTGATGGTGACGTCGTTGCCGATCACCTCATACGCGATCTGGTTGACCACTTCCGGAATCACCGGGTTCACCTTGCCCGGCATGATGCTCGAGCCGGCCTGCATGGCGGGCAGGTTGATCTCGCCCATGCCGGCGCGCGGGCCGCTGGAGAGCAGGCGCAAGTCGTTGCACGTTTTGGACAGCTTGGCTGCCATGCGCTTGAGCACGCCAGAGATATGCATGAAGGCGCCGACGTCTGGCGTGGCGGCCACCAGGTCTTGCGCGGTCACCAGCGGAATGCCGGTGAGTTGCGCCAGATGCTTGCGCGCGGCTTCGGCGTAATCCGGGTGCGTGTTGATGCCAGTGCCGATGGCGGTGGCGCCGAGTTGATCTCGCGGATGGTCGACAGCGCTTCCAGCAGCCGGGCCTGGTCTTCGGCCAGGCCAACTGCATAGCTGCCGAACTCCTGGCCGAGCGTCATCGGCACGGCGTCTTGCAGTTGCGTGCGGCCCATCTTCAGCACGTTGCGGAATTCGTTGGCCTTGCGCTCGAACGAGGCACGCAGCACGCTCATGGCTTCCACCAGTTCCAGCACCAGCACGTGCGTGGCGATGTGCAACGCCGTCGGATAGACATCGTTGGTGCTCTGGCTCATGTTCACGTGCTCGTTCGGGTGCAGGTGCTCATACGCGCCGCGCGCGTGGCCGAGCTGTTCGAGCGCGAGGTTGGCGATGACCTCGTTGGCGTTCATGTTGGTGGAGGTGCCCGCACCGCCCTGGATGACGTCGACGACAAAGTGCTCGTGCGCCACGCCCGCCTGCACTTGCTTGCATGCGGCGACGATGGCGTCGGCACGCGTTTTATCGAGCAAACCAAGTTCGTGGTTGGCCAGCGCGGCGGCGGCCTTCACGCTGGCCAGCGCGTTGATGAGTTGCGGGTACACCGAGATGGGCGTGCCGGTAATCGGAAAGTTCTCCAGCGCGCGCAGCGTGTGGACGCCGTAGTACTTGTCGTTGGGGATGTCGCGGTCGCCGAGCAGGTCGTGTTCAATGCGAGTGGCCATGGCTGGTGTGTGTCTCTCTCTAAGTGGGTTGTTGTGCGCCGAATTCACCAAAAGAAAAGGCCCGCGGTGCACGCGGGCCAGCTCAGGTGATAGCGCAAATGCCCCCAGCCTTTTGTAGAGAGTTGCTGAGACTGATTCAGGCCGGGGCGAATCGTCCCGTTGCGCGACAAAAGGACGCGTCCCCGCGTTGCACGGGGACGACCGACTCAACCCATCACTGCGACAGCTTGGTCACCTTCAGCGCGGGGTCTGCGGCGATGGCAGCTTCCGAGAACGGCAGCCGGTTCCAGCGCTTGGCCGAGAACAACTCACGCATCTGGTCGAACGCATGCGGCGAAGCCGGATCGCTCGATTCGCCGTAGGTGAGGATGGCGTCGGCCACCGGGCCCTGGTCGTCGAACGTGACGGTCTGGATGTAGCTGGTGCCGAAGTACACCTGCAGCCCCTTCGGCCCGATGGGCGTGCTTTGTAGTTTGTTGAGCACGCCTTCGTACTCCTCGCCGCCATGCAGGGCGATGTCGCCGCCCGGTGCATGTGCCGCCTGCACAGTGCCCAGCGGGGCGTCCAGCGGGAAGCCGGCGGTGCGGACCGCGCCTACAGCGTCCTTCAGGGCCTTAAACACGGCTGCGCGCACTGTCGCGTCGGTCATGCGCAGGCCGCGCGGCGTGTAGATCGGGTCGGCCGCGTTGAAGTCGACGGCGTACACGTGGGGGATGTCCTTGGCGCGCATCCAGAACTCGCGGAACAGGTGCGCGGCGCGGGCGTCGACGTTGTCCGTGCGGTTCCATTGCGCCAGGGCGGCGCAGCCGTCGAGCACGTCGGCGTCCAGATTCGGCGTGGCCTTGCACGCGGCCAGCAGATCGTCGCGCACGAGGTGGCCGGCGAGGTTGGCATCGCGGAAGATCATCGCCTGCAGCTTCGGCAGGTTGATCTTGTTGCCGGGCAGCCCGTCGGTGCCGTTCAGGCGGCGTTCGATCTCGATGATGCCGATGCGGGTGCGCAGGCGCTGCGGCACGTCGGTCGAGCCCATCACCGGCGAGAAGCCGGTCAGCTTCTGCGCCGGGTTGGTCAGCCACGAGCTGTCGTTGCTGTTGGCGACGTAGTCATCGCGCTCCAGCACCGGCATGCGTACGGGTGCCACCAAGCCCGGCACAGGCGATGCCGGATCGACCTGCCAGTCGCACGCGCTGCGCGAGCCATCGAGCAGCACCAGCCCCACGCCCTTGAACAGCTTGTCGGCCAGCGGCGACGGTGCGCAGCGTTTGAGCGCCTCTGCCGACACGTCCGGCGTGGTCGACACATCGGCAAACAGCGCGCGGCCATTGCGGTCGGTGGCAATCGTATTGACCCAGGGGATGCCGAGGTTGCCGATCGCCTGGCGGATGCCCGCTACGTCCTGGGCCTGCGCGATATGCAGCCACGTGTCGATCGAGCGCGTGTTGTTGCGGTTGACGTCGCGCAGGGTGTAGGCCTTCCGCGACGTCCATGGCATGCCGCCGGCGGGCATCGACAGCACGGGGCCATACACGGTGTTGTAGAACGTGTGCGTGCGGCGCTCGATGCGGCCGTCGGGCAGCTTCACGTCAAAGGCCACGGTGCGCGTGGTCATCTTGTGCGGCTTGCCGTCGATCAGGTAGGTGGTGGGGTCGCCCTCGGCCAGCTTCAGTTCGAACAGCGTGAAGCGGCGACCGGTGGAGACGGTATGCGTCCACGCCACGTCCTTGTTGAAGCCGATGCTGACGACGGGGAAGGCGGCAATCGATGCGCCCATCACGTCCAGCTTGCCGGGCACAGTCAGGTGGACCTGGTAGAAGCGGTTGGTGGTCGTCCACGGGAAGTGGGGGTTGCCGAGCAGCACGCCGCGGCCGTTGTCCGTGGCGGCCTTGCCGAAGGCCCAGCCATTGGAGCCGATGGGCATGTCGCGCAATTGCAGGTCGCGGTCGAGCGCGGCGGTGTCGATGGCATGCGGCGGGACGGTCGACACGGGTGTACCGCCGGGCGGCTGAGCGGCGACGATGCTCTGCAGCATGGCCCCCGCGCTGGCCTGGATGGCCTTTTCCTCGCCCATCCGCATCATGTCGGCCAGCGTGAGCGGGCGCACCCAGGCGGCGTTGCGGCACGCAGCGGGGCGGTCGGCGGCCGGCGTGTCCTTCAGATAGCGGTTGTAGCCGACGAGGTAGCCGCGCAGCAGCTCGCGCGCTTCGGGTGACATCTGCGCATAGCCAGCGTGCAGGCCGGCTTCGTCGAACGCGCCCTTGAAGAACGCATCCGACTGCGTGTTCGGGATCGGCTTGAACGACACGGTGACGGTGCCTTCTGGCCCGAACGTCTTCGAGCGCTCGCCGTTGACGGTAACGACCTGGTCGGCCAGCAAGCAGACGTTGTCCTGCGCGTAGGCATAGGCCATGCCGAAGCCTAGGCTGGCGTAGTCGTTGGCGCGGATGTGCGGAATGCCGAAGGCGGTGCGGCGGATTTCCGCCGAGAGGCTGGTGTCCGAAGGCGTGGTCCAGCCATTGTCCGTGCTTGCGCAGCCGGCCAGCGCCGCAAGCGCGGCCATGGCAAGCGTGCTGCGCAGTGCGAATCCCTGCGTCATGCATGTCTCCTGATGTTGTTATCGGCGGCCGCGTCTGTGCGCAGCCACCGCCGCATCGTTAATCGGCCGGGTCGGATCTGAAAGAGGCATTCCCGCCAGAGTTGAGGCTAATACCGCCACATCGATGACCCCCATGCCTATACTGCGGTATGCCAAAAATCGACCTGCTGACCTTTCCTGACGCCGGGTTCTCTACGCTGGCTACCGCCGCCGACACACTGGGCGCGGCCAATGCGCTGGCCTCCATGCAAGCCAGCAAGCGCGTCAATACCGCCACGACGCCCGTGTTCGGCTGGCGGCTCGTCGCGCGGGATCCGGCGCGTTGGCACGCAGCGGCTGAAACGCTGGGCTGCCGCTGTGATGCGCTGCCCGAGCACGATGCGGAACTCGGTGATGCGCTCATCGTGCCGCCGCTGCATTTCGACCACATCGGCACGCTGGAACAGCGCCTGGTGCTGCTGGAGGTGGAGCGCGCCACGATCCGCCGCTATCTGGAGGCGGGGCGATTGGTAGCCTCGTCATTCACGGGCGTGGCCATGCTGGCCGATGTGCTGCCGCCGGGCCAACGGCTGACGGTGACGTGGCTGATCGCTGGTTGGGTTCAGGGCAACTTCCCGCAGCTGAGGGTGGTGCCGGCCCAAGCCTTCGTCAGCAGCGGCAACGTCATTACCGCGCGGGCGATGGAGCATGGTGTGGCGCTTGTGCACCGGGTGGTCGGGCGGCTGGCCGATGCCAAGCTCGCGCGCACGTTGGGCAATACGGTGCTCGATCACCCATCACGGGGCGAGGCCATCGGCATCTGGCTGCGCAGCAAGCCGGCCACGCGCGATAGTGTGGTGCTGCGCGCGCGGCGCTATCTGCAGCAGCATCTGCACGAACCGTTCGACTTGGGGAAGCTGGCCACCGCCGCCTCGACCAGCGAGCGTACGTTGCTGCGGCATTTTGCGAAAACGGTGGGAATGTCGCCGCTGCAATTGCTGCACCGGCTGCGCGTGGAGCGCGCGTGTCACCTGCTGGAAGTCAGCATGCTGAGCCTGACGGCGATTGCCGAGCAGTGCGGCTATCAGGACATGTCCGCCTTCAGGCGGTTGATCCGGCGGCACACGGGGCGGCCGCCGGGGGAGCATCGGCGTGCGCATTCGGTGCGCGCCGAGTTGCGGAGTTAATGCGAAATTAGGCGGCTTTCTTTTTCTCGCCGATGCGGCTTTCCTTGCCGGCGAGCAGCTTGGCGATATTGGCGCGGTGGCGCGCGATCAGCAGCACGGCCATCAGCGCAACGGCACCGGCAACCCAGTCGAAGCCAAACATCAGCACGTAGAAGAACGGCGCAAACACCGCCGACACCAGCGCCGCCAGCGACGAGTAGCGGAAGAACACGGCGATGATGAGCCACGTGGCCAGCGTCGCCAGCCCGAGCCACACGTTGATCGCCAGCAGGATGCCCGCCGCCGTCGCCACGCCTTTGCCGCCGGCAAAACGATGGAACACCGGATACAGGTGGCCGAGGAACACGGCAATCACCACCAGCGCAATGCCCACCTCATCCACGCCAAAGCGCGGCGCCAGCAGAAGCGCTGCCCACACCGCCAGCCAACCCTTGGCCGCATCGCCCAACAGCGTGAGGATGGCCGCCTTCTTGTTACCCGAGCGCAGCACGTTGGTGGCGCCCGGGTTGCCCGAGCCATAGGTGCGCGGGTCGGCCAATCCCATCACGCGGCTCACGACCACGGCAAACGAGACGGAGCCGATCAGGTAAGCGGCCACGGCAAAAACGACGGTTGCGACGACAGAGGACATAGGAAATCTGTGAAATCAGGCTGCGCGATTGTAGCGTGGGCGGTAGGGTGCCCCAGCCGCCGCGTTTGATTCAATCGGGGTTTGCACAGTGGACGGGCTGTGCGTTCAGCACCGTGGTTAGCGCGGAGGGCGCAATGCTCACCAGAAAACCCCGCCGCCCGCCGTTGATGTAGATGCGCTCCAGCTCCAGCACGGTCGCCTCCACGTACACCGGCATTGCCTTGCGCACGCCAAACGGCGACGTACCGCCGACCAGGTAGCCGCTATGCCGCTGCGCCACCTCGGGCTTGCACGGCTGCACGCTCTTGCAGCCAATCTGGCGCGCGAGGTTCTTGGTGGAGACCGAGCAATCGCCATGCATCAGCACGATCAGCGGCTTGGCGTGTTCGTCTTCCATCACCAGCGTCTTGACGACGTGGTGTTCGTCCACGCCCAACTGGCGCGACGATTCGGTCGTGCCGCCCTTGTCGACATAGTCGTAGGTGTGTTCGGTAAAGGCGATGCCGTGCGCCTTGAGGAACTGCGTGGCGGGCGTTTCGGAAACGTGTTTGGACTTGCTCATGTGGGCAGGGGAAAACGATCGCTATCCGCGCGGATGGTGCTGCGCATGCAGCGTGCGCAGCCGCTCGCGCGCGACGTGGGTGTAGATCTGCGTGGTGGAGATATCCGCGTGGCCGAGCAGCATCTGCACCACGCGCAAGTCCGCGCCGTGGTTAAGCAGGTGCGTGGCAAACGCGTGCCGCAGCGTGTGCGGTGACAGCGGTGCGTGGATGTCCGCCAGCAGCGCGTAGCGCTTGATGAGATACCAGAACGCCTGGCGCGTCATGCCTTCGCCGCGCGCGGTGACGAACAGCGCATCGGCCGTGCGCTCCCCCAGCAATGCCGTACGCCCATCACGCAGATAGCGTCGCAGCCAATCGCCCGCTTCGGCGCCGAAGGGCACGAGACGGTCTTTACCGCCCTTGCCGCCGATCACGCGCACCACGCCTTCGTTCAGGCCGACTTCCACCGTCTTCAACGCGACGATTTCCGACACGCGCAGGCCGCTCGCATACATCAGCTCGATCATCGCGCGGTCACGCAGGCCGAGTGGCGTGTCAACATCGGGCGCGTTGATGAGCGCTTCGACTTGCGCTTCAGACAGCGTTTTCGGATAGCGCGGCGGTTGCTTGGCCGTGGGCAGCAGGCGCGACGGATCGGTGCTCACCACGTGCTCGCGCAACGCCCACACGAAGAAGCGCTTGAACACCGTGCGGCGCCGGTTGGCGGTGGAGGCACGGCTCTCCGCATGACGTGCCGCGAAGTAATCGGCCAGGTCGCCGTCTTCGGTGTCGGCGATGGCTTTGTTGCGCTCGGCCAGCCAGTGCGCGTAGAGCGTCAAGTCCCGCCGGTACGCATCCAGCGTGTTGCGGGCGAGACCATCTTCGAGCCACAGCGCATCGCAGAAACGCTGGATGGCGTCGGCGCTCTGCGGGGGCAGGGCGGGGGCGTCAGTGTCTTTGGGTGCAGCCTTTCTCATATCAGCATCACGCCTTCATGGCGCAGCAGCCAGTGCTTGATGTTCAGCAGATAGCCATCCGTGTGGTGCGAGAAGCCGCCAATGCCCGAGGCGCTCACCACGCGGTGGCAGGGAATGAGGATCGGAAACCAGTTGTCGCCGCACGCCTGGCCCACCGCACGCGGCACACTGCCGATCTGCTTGGCGATGGTGCCGTAGGTGATGACGCTGCCGCACGGGATGGCGCAGATGGCATTCCACACGCGGTGCTGGAAGTCCGTGCCGGCGGGTGCGAGCGGGATGTCGAACGTCGCGCCGGGGTTGCTGTAGTACGCGTCGAGTTGCTGGGCCAGCTTGCGGATCAGTGCATCGCTGGAGTCCACCCTGGGCGTGCTCTCCGGCAGGTAGACGAGTTCACGCAGGGTACCGTCGGCCACGCGTACCCCCAGCTTGCCGAAGGGCGCGTCGAGAACGGCGTCAAAAGGGGAAGGCATGGCAGGGGCCGGCACGGAAAAACGATCCCGAGAATCTAGCATGCCGCCCGGCGGCGGGCCCTTTCGCGGAAGGTTCAGGTGCCGAGCAGCCCGCTCTTCAAGTCGCGGTCGACGGGGTAATTGCCGATGAAGATGCTGAGCACGGCCTGGTAGAAATCTTCGCCTGGGATGGGCTTGGCGCGTGCCACACCGTTGACGCTGATGGTGGTACCGGCCTCGGGCGCGTAGTCGAAGTTGATGGTGTCGCCGCGCTTGGTCGAGCCGATCTGCCGCATCGTGTCTTCCAGTTGCGTCAGGCGGTCGGCCAGCTTTTGCACCTGGATTTCAGTTTGATTGCGATGGATGCCGTCGTTCAAGGCACGGATAAAGGTATCAGCGCCTACGTCGCGCAGCGGGTGGATTTGCAACCGCTTCGGCCCCTTCATGCCGAGGATGACCGCCGCATTCTTGGCGCGCTCAGGCAGGTACAGCCCGGCGACATAGCCTTTGATGACAAATACCGCGCGCAACCCTGTGCCGTTGAGCAGCAGTTCGCGGCCTGCCACCCGCGTCGCATCGTCGAAGGGTACGCCTTCAATGCTCACCGTAGCCCATGCTGGTGCTGCCATGGTGGCGCACAGCACAGCACCCGTTACGCCCTTGCGCCACGCGCGCTGCCCGAATAGCAGGCGACAGAAGGCGCGGGCACGCACCACAGAACGTAGTGCGCGGCGGAAATCAACAAGAGCGGAGAACATCGAAATGGACGGTTTTTGGACAGCCTCTATTTTCTCGATGTTTTATCTGCAAACAATTGGTATCTGCCCGGATGCAAACCGTTTGCATACCGCGTGGTATCAAGGTTTGCGTCAACGGGCGTTAACCTCCGTATGCGGCATTTGTGTTAATCGACGTATTGTCTTGGTTTTAAAACATTTGCCGTCGACGATGCCGAGCCTGAATTAAAGCGCGGCGGGGGAATTGCCGCTGTCAGGCACTCAGCGCCCATGTCACGTGCTCGCGCACGAGTGCGGAAGCGTCTTCCGCTCGCGCTTGTAGTGCGGTGGTGATTTGTAGGCGGGTTGATTCGGGCAACGGCCCATGGAGCGCATTGCCCATGGCGACCGCCAGGTTGCGCAGCCAGCGCTCATGCCCGATGCGGCGGATCGGACTGCCTTCGAGCCGTTGGTTGAATTCCGCCTCTGTCCAATGGAACAACTCGACAAGCGAGGCAGCATCCAACCCATTGCGCACATCAAAGTCCGGCAGATTGGCCGGCACCGCAAACTTGTTCCACGGGCAGATGAGCTGGCAGTCGTCGCAGCCGTAGACGTGGTTGCCCATCGCCGCACGCAACTCCACGGGGATGCTTCCCTTGTGCTCGATGGTGAGGTACGAGATGCAGCGGCGCGCATCCACCACATACGGCGCGACGATGGCCTGCGTGGGACACACGTCGATGCAGCGCGTGCAGTTGCCGCAGTGGGGCTCCACAGGTGGGTCCACGGGGAGCGGCAGGTCGATCAGGATCTCGCCGAGGAAGAACATCGAGCCGGCATCGCGGTCGAGCAGCAGCGTGTGTTTGCCGCGCCAGCCCAGCCCGCCGTTCGTGGCCAGCGCCACTTCCAGCACCGGCGCGGAATCGGTGAACACCCGAAAGCCGTACGGCCCGACGGCGCCGGCAATCTTCTCGGCCAGCTTCTGCAAACGCTGGCGCAGGACCTTGTGATAGTCGCGGCCTCGCGCATAGAGCGAGATGGTGGCGTCTTCCGGGCGGCGCAGGCGATCCCACTCGATGGTGCGCCAGTCGCTGCCGGCAACTTGCTGACCCGTGCCATGTGGCAGATACGGCATCCGCGCGACGATGGCGCGTACCGTTCCGGCAACAAGTTCGGCCGGGCGCGCGCGGAGCCTGCCATGGTTCGCCATATAATCCATGTCACCGTGAAACCCCTGCGCAAGCCACGTCTGGAGCCCTTCTTCAGCGTGCGAGAGGTCGATATCGGCGATGCGGATGGCATCGAAGCCGAGTTCGGCGCCCCAGGAGCGGATCTGCGCCACCAGCGCGAGCATGCCGGGCTCATCGGCTGGCAAGCGCGCATCCAGGTTCGTTTCGAGTGAGGACGTGGGGGTGGCGGACATGCCCAAATTGTACGCAATGCCCACCGTGGTCCCTGCTCTCATTCGCCTGCCATGCCCTCTGGTTTGACCCCGCCGCTCGCCGAGCGCACCAAGACGCTCGCCGACGAGGCGGCCACGTCTGCCTTTGGCGCAGCGCTTGCGCAGGCCGTGCTGGCGCTGGGTCCGCGGCCCGTGCAGGTGCAGCTCTCGGGCGATCTGGGTGCGGGCAAGACGACGCTCTCGCGCGCCATCCTGCGCGGCTTCGGCCATACCGGACGCGTACGCAGCCCCACCTATACGCTGGTCGAACCCTACGACGTTGCCGGAACCACTGGCACGCAGAAGGTCTATCACTTTGACCTGTACCGCTTTGCCGACCCGGAAGAGTGGACCGACGCCGGTTTCCGTGACTGCTTTGCCGAACCCGCGCTATGCCTGGTCGAATGGCCCGAAAAGGCGCAGGCGTTGCTGGGCACGCCCGACCTGCATATCGCGCTATCAGTTGACGTTGTGCACGAAACCTACGATGACGGCGTTGAGCATGCACCGCGGCTTGCGCGCTTGAGTGCGCGTACGCAGACCGGCCTTCAACTTCTCCAGCTGTTGCAACCCTAGCCCCATGCTGATCAAGCATCTGCCGACCGATCAACCGGATGATCCCACCCTGCCGAGCCAGGCTCGCCGCCAATGGCTCACGCGTCTGGCCAAGGCCGGCGCGGGCACCGTCATCCTGAGCCTGGCGGGTCCGCAGATCGCACGTGGCGCCAACATCGTTGCAGTGCGCGTGTGGCCGGCCGAGGACTACACGCGGGTGACCATCGAATCCGATGTCCCGCTCAAGGCCACGCACCAGCTCATCGCCGATCCAGATCGGTTGATGGTCGACATCGATGGGCTCGACCTGAACCCGACGCTGCGCGAGCTGGTGGCCAAGATCACCCCGAATGATCCGTACATCCGCCAGGTGCGCGTGGGCCAGAACCGGCCCAGCGTGGTGCGTCTGGTGTTTGACTTGAAGGAAAGCGTCAACCCGCAGGTGTTCACGCTGCTGCCGATTGCCGGTTATCGCAACCGGCTTGTGTTCGACCTGTATCCGACCAATCCGCCTGACCCGCTGATGCAGCTCGTGCAGGCCACCGAAGGCAAGCAGCAGCGCTTTGCGGCCTCGGGTGGCACGCCGATGCCGACGCCCGCGGAAGACGACGACCCGATTGCCGCATTGGCCCGCCGCGACAGCAGCACAACGACGCCCGCCGCGCCGCCTGCAACAGAATCGCGCCCGACGCTCGCCAACCGCACGCCACCGCGCAAGACACCGCCGGCCACGTCTGCGAATCCGCCATCGACACTCGCCAACGCACCGAACACCCCGCCGCTGGACATCACGCCGGAGTCACCGGTGTCGCGCACGCCATCCGGCGGCCCGCGCATGCGCCGCTTGCTGACGGTTGCCATCGACCCAGGTCATGGTGGCGAAGACCCGGGCGCCACGGGCGGTGCCGGCACGCACGAAAAAGATGTCGTGCTGTCGATCGCCCGCATGCTCAAGGCCAAGATCGACGCCCAGCCCAACATGCGCGCCATGATGACGCGCGATTCCGACTACTTCGTCCCGCTCGGCGTGCGCGTGCAGAAGGCCCGCCGGGTGCAGGCGGACTTGTTCGTCTCCATCCATGCCGATGCGTTTGTCACGCCGGAGGCGCGTGGGGCGTCGGTGTTCGTGCTGTCCGACCGTGGGGCGTCGAGTGCGCAGGCCAAGTGGCTCGCCAATAAGGAAAACGCCGCGGACATGATCGGCGGTGCCAACCTCGGGTCGAAAGACGCGCAGGTTACGCGCGTGCTGCTGGACTTATCGACCACCGCGCAGATCGGCGACAGCATGAAGGTCGGCAAGGCCGTGTTGGAGCAGATTGGCGGCATCAACCGGCTCCACAAGGGGCAGGTCGAGCAGGCGGGGTTTGCGGTGCTCAAAGCGCCGGACATCCCCTCGATCCTGGTTGAGACCGCGTTCATCTCCAACCCGGAAGAAGAAGCCAAGCTCAACGACCTGGGCCACCAGAATCAGTTAGCTGAGGCAATCCTGCGCGGTATCCGCGCGTACTTCGCCAAGAACCCGCCGCTGTCACATAACCCGGGCGTTTGATGGCGCGGCGCTGATCAGGCGGTGCGTCGCGCCGGCGTCGCGCCACGGGCTTCGGCATGCGCAACACGATCCGCATATTTGCGCGCCAGTGCCGAGCACACGATCAACTGCAACTGGTGGTAGATCATGGTGGGCAGTACGATCAAGCCCAGCGCGGGGTTACCGGCAAACAGAATCTTTGCCATCGGGATGCCGTTGGCGAGGCTCTTCTTGGAGCCGCAGAAGACGGCGGTAATCTCGTCGGCCAGCCCAAAGCCGGCGCGCCGCGACAACCACGTCGTCGCGCCCAGCACCACGAACAGCAGCGCGCCGCTCATGATGGCCACCGCCACGATGGTCTCCCAAGGGTACTTCGACCACACGCCAGCGTGGGTGGAATCCGCAAACGAATTGAAGACGATCAGCAGGATCACCACGCGGTCGACCTTGTTGATGATCGACTTGTACTTGTTGATAAGGCCGCCAATGACCGGGCGCAGCAGCTGACCGAGCACGAACGGCAGCAGCAATTGCTCGGCCACGCCCAGCAACGCCTTGCCCACCGACAGATCTGCGCCCGACGCGTGAATCACGAAGCTCATCAGCAACGGCGTGGCAATCATGCCGATCAGGCCCGAGATGGTCGCGTTGAAGATGGCAGCCGGTACGTTGCCCTTGGCCATCGCCGTCATCGCCACCGAAGACGACACCGTCGATGGCAGCGCGCACAGGTAGAACACGCCCAACAACAGTTCGGCCGGAATGAACGGCTTGCACGCAAACAGAATCGCTGCGCCGATCAGTGGAAAGAGGATGAACGTGCAGCTCTGGACGAACAGATGCAGGCGCCAGTTGCGGGCGCCTTCGATGATCTTCTCGCGCGAGAGCGCCGCGCCGTGCAGAAAGAACACCAGCGACACACCCAGGATGGTGACGACATCCAGATGCAGCGGGCCATCGCTCGCGCCCAGGGCGGGAAAGAACAGCGCCAGCAACACCATGACGAGCATGGCCTGGATGAACCCATCAATGCGGGAGAGCAGTGGAATCTTCATGTGCGTGTGCCATCACCATGAGGGGACGGCTGCAGGAAATGCGGGGAAGGCGTTATTGCACAACATCGGCATCTAGAATACAAATGCATTGATCGAATCAATTCATACGGTGATGGCATGAATGTGACGCTGCGGCAGTTGCGCGTGTTTTTGGCGGTGGCACGGGCACACAGCTTCAGTCGCGCCGGTGACACGATCGGCTTGACCCAGCCAGCGGTGAGCCGGTCGATTTCGGAACTGGAAGGCGAATTGGGTTTGAAGCTCCTGGACCGCACCACGCGCGAGGTCGTGTTGACGGAAGTGGGGCGCTCGCTGGCGACCGCGTTGGATCGCCTCATTGCCGATCTGGACGACACCTTGCAACAGGCGCGCCAGGTGGGCGAGCAACGGCGGGGCCGGGTGGTGGTGGCATCGAGCCCGACCGTATCAACGCGCCTGATGCCCGCGTATGTGGCTGAGTGTGCGACGCGCTACCCAGACATCCGCATGATCGTGCGCGACTCGGTGCAGGTGGATACGCTGCAACTCATCCGCACCGGCGGCGCGGATTTTGGCGTGGTGGTGGAGCCGCTCGATACCGAGGGCCTATGGACGGAGCCTGTATTGACCGATCCGTTCTGCCTGGTCTGTCGCCGCGATCATCCGTTTGCCCAGCGCAGCAGCGTGCGCTGGAAAGACCTGCATCGCACGGCCGTCGTGCTGCTGGATCACGCCTCGGGCAGCCGCCCGCTTATCGATCGCATCTTCCTGCGCCATGGTGTGCACCCTGACGTGGCGCAGGAGATGGGCCACAGCAGCGCCGTGTTCGGCATGGTGGAGGCGGGCATCGGCGCGGGCGTGGTGCCGGCGTTGTCGTTGCCGTTGCCGTCGTCGTCACCGCTGGTGGCAGTGCCGCTCACACCGAAGGAAACGCGCGCCATTGTGCTGGCGCGCCGGCAAGATCGGTCGCTCTCGCCGGCGGCCGAGGCGGCGTGGCAGATGATTCGCCGGATGGCGCTGCCTACCGTCTAATGGCGGCCTGATCGCGCCGCTTACTTCGGTTGCATGCGGATGGCACCGTCCAGGCGGATGGTCTCGCCATTGAGCATCGGGTTCTCGACGATCGCACGCGCGAGCTGCGCATACTCTGCCGGCTTACCCAGGCGCGGCGGGAACGGCACCATCTTGCCCAGCGCGTCTTGCACTTCGGGCGGCATGCCGAGCAGCATCGGCGTCTCGAAAATACCGGGCGCAATCGTCATCACGCGGATGCCGTCGCGCGACAGGTCACGCGCAATCGCCAAGGTCATCGCCACCACGCCGCCCTTGGACGCCGCATAGGCCGCCTGGCCGATCTGCCCGTCAAACGCCGCGACCGACGCGGTGTTGATGATCACGCCGCGCTCGCCACCGGCGTTGGGCGTGTTGCCGGCCATGGCCGTCGCAGCCAGCCGGATCATATTGAATGTGCCGATCAGGTTGATGTTGATGACGCGCGCAAACTGGTCCAGCGGGTGCGGTCCCGTCTTGCCCACCGTGCGCGAGGCCGTAGCGATGCCCGCGCAGTTCACCAGCCCGCGCAGTGTACCCATCGACAAGGCGGCGTCGACCGCAGCTTGGCCGTCGGCTTCCGAAGTGACGTCGCAGCGCACGAAGCGCCCGCCCAGTTCGTTTGCCAGCGCCGTGCCGGCCGCCTCGTTCAGGTCGGCAATCACCACCTTGCCGCCGGCCTCCGCCAACGTGCGTGCCGTGCCGGCACCCAGCCCGGACGCCCCGCCGGTGACGATGAATACCTGATCTCGAATCTCCATGCCGTGTCTCCTTGCTTGTGGATTGCGATTTACTTGACGTTTACGTCAACGTCATATGGTAGCGCGAAGCTGCCGGAGATCGGGCAAAAAAAAAGCGCCTCATGATCGAGGCGCTTTCTTCTCTACTGGTGGGTGGGGCTGTGCTCAGTCGTGCAACGCACCAAATACGCGTTCCGTGATGTCATCCACGTTGCCCACGCCGCTGATCTTGCGGTACTTCGGCGGCGCCACCTTGGCGCTGCTGTTGCCGTTGGCCGCCCACTGCGAGTAGTAGTCCACCAGCGGACGCGTCTGCTTTTCATACACGTCCAGGCGCTTGCGCACGGTCTCTTCCTTGTCGTCGTCGCGCTGGATGAGTGGTTCGCCGGTTTCGTCGTCCACGCCTTCGGTCTTGGGCGGGTTGTACTTGACGTGGTATGTGCGGCCCGAGGCCACGTGAACGCGGCGGCCGCTCATGCGCTCGATGATGGCGTCGAACGGCACGTCGATTTCCAGGACGTAGTCGATCGCCACGGCAGCGTCTTTCATGGCTTCCGCTTGCGGGATGGTGCGCGGGAAACCATCGAACAGGTAGCCGTTCTTGCAGTCAGGCTGCTGCAGGCGGTCCTTCACCAGGCCGATGATGATGTCGTCGGACACCAGGCCGCCAGCGTCCATGACCTTCTTGGCTTCGATGCCGAGCGGGGTGCCGGCCTTGACGGCCGCACGCAGCATGTCGCCGGTGGAGATCTGCGGAATGCCGAAGCGTTGGCAGATGAATTGGGCTTGCGTACCTTTGCCGGCGCCGGGGGCGCCCAACAGAATCAACCGCATGGTGACGAGTTCCTCAAGTTTTCAATCTTGTCGCGCGATCAAGCAGCGTGAAGCGCGTTGGGAATCGGTCCGAGCGGGCGGATTCCCAAAACGCCTGAGTGGGCGCCGTAATGCGCGCCTTTGCCAGCACAATCGACGCAAACAGGCAGCCTAGCGGGCGAAGTTGACGCCAGCCTTACCGGGACACTCAATGGAACAGGCGCCCGCCGAACGGCAGCACCCATGGCTCGATTTGTCTCCCTGCAGCCGCTGCCTCGCCTAGCGTGGGCGAAGGCATGCGACCTGTCGTTTGCACGATTACGTCCTCGCGATTATGCCACGGCGCTGGCGGGGTTTTAGCGCCGTGGCCGCAAAGTTCAGAGAAATCGCGGGCTCAGGGGCCGTCCTGGGCAAGCAATTCGGCCCAGGCGGCGCGCACGCGGGCGAGGTCTTCGGGGGTGTCGACGCCGGCGGCTGGGGCGTCGTCGGTAGTCAATACGGCGATACGCTCGCCGTGCCACATGGCGCGCAGTTGCTCGAGTTGTTCGGTTTGCTCGATCGGCGCGGCCGCCAATTGCGGGAAGCGGCGCAGGAAACCAGCGCGATAGGCGTAGATGCCGATATGGCGCAGTACGGGCATGGACGGCAGCGGGCGCTCGGCCACGGAGCGTGCCATCACGGCGGGCGTCCAGGTGTCGCGCGCCCACGGCAGCGGCGCGCGCGAGAACAGCAATGCACGGTCCGCCGCATCCAGGACGACCTTGACGACGTTCGGGTTGAACACGTCAGCGGGGTCGTGGATGGGGTGAGCAGCGGTGGCGATGGCGCAATCGGAGTGATCGCGCAGGTGGGCGGCCACGTTGTCGATCAGCGTGGGGGCGATCAGCGGTTCATCGCCTTGCACGTTGACGACGATGGCATCGTCGGGCAATCCGAGCACGGTGGCCACTTCGGCCAGGCGGTCGGTGCCCGAGGCGTGGTCGGCGCGCGTGAGCACGGCTTCCACCTGATGCTGCATGCAGGCGTCGGCGACGGACGCTGCATCGGTGGCGACCACCACGCGCGCGGCGGACGACTGGTGCGCGCGTTCAGCCACGCGCACGACCATCGGCTTGCCGTCAATGTCGGCCAGCGGTTTGTTGGGCAGCCGCGTGGACGCCAGCCGCGCGGGAATGACAGCGATGAACGGCGCGTGCGACATGGTGACGACCCCGGGTGTGGTGGATCAGGCCGGGTCGACCGGCGTGCCTTCCACGGTCTGGCGCGCTTCATCGGCCAGCATGACGGGGATGCCGTCGCGGATCGGGTAGGCCAGCTTGTCGACGTGGCAGATCAGTTCGTTATTGGCGCGGTCGTGTTGCAGGGTGCCCTTGCACAACGGGCAGACGAGGATTTCCAGCAGGCGATTGTCCATGGCGGTAGAGGCTCCGTGGCGGCCGCAGGGTAAAGGCGGCGCGCCGGTACAGCGGATGGGGTGGCGTTATTGTGCGCCCGCGCGGGCGGTAGCGCGATCGGCCAGAGCGCGTACACGCTGGCAGACCTGTTCGGCCAGCGCCGGGTCGACCACCGGTGTGGTCGGCACCACCCAGATGCGCGGGTCGTCGAGATGGCCGCATTTTACGGCATCCTTTTCGGTGATCAGGATGACCTCGGCGTGGCTGTCTGCGAACGGGTTGTCGGCGAAATCGTAGTGATCGGGCAGCGGCAAGGTGCTCGGCTTGAGGCCCGCGGCGCGCAGCGAGGCGAAGAAGCGCTCGGGGTTGCCGATGCCGGCGGCGGCCAGCAGTTGCTCGCCCTCGATGCGCGCGAACTGGGCGAGCGGACGGCGCAGTGCCGGGTCGGCCAGGTTGTAGGCGTCCTGCAGCTCGAGGTGCATGCCGAAGATGTTCGGCCGGTCGGGCGTGGCGCGGTAGTTCGGGTCGTTGATGAGCGTGGCGTCACGGCGGCGCGTCATGGGCTCGCGCAAGGGGCCGGCGGGCAGCAGGAAGCCGTTGCCGCCCATGCGGGTGTCGAACACGATGATCTCGATGTCGCGACGCAGGCGGTAATGTTGCAGGCCATCGTCGCAGACGATCACGTTGCAGCCCGGGTGCGAGGCCAGCAGCGTCTGCGCGCACAGCACGCGGTCGGGGAAGACCCACACCGGCAGGTCGGTCGCCCGAGCGATGAGCAGGGGTTCATCGCCGACGTCTTCTGCACGGGAATGCTCGCGCACGGGGCGCGGGTGCTTCAGTTGCGCGCCGTAGCCGCGCGAGACAATGCCCGGGCGCAGGCCGGCTTCGGCCAGTGCGGAGGCCAGCGCAATCACGGCAGGCGTCTTGCCGGCACCGCCGACAGTGACGTTGCCGATAACAACCACCGGCATTGGCAGGCGCACCGAACGCAGCCAACCCCAGCGGAACAGCAACAGGCGCAGGGCGCTCACGCCGCCAAACAGCCACGACAGCGGCCACATCACCCACGCAAACCAGCCGCGTTGCTGCCATTGGCGGGTGACGAAGCTGGCGAGACGGTGCTGGGCGACGGGCATGCAGTCTTGGCTGGTATTGGGCGTTATCGGGCGTTGCCGGTTTGTGTGGCGAAAGTCAGATGCGACAGGCCGGCCACGCGCGCGGCTTCCATGACATTGACCACCGCCTGGTGCGCGGCTTGCGCATCGGCGTTGACGATGACGATGGGCTCGCGGCCACCGGCCTTGTCCGCGGCAGCGTGCAGGGCATCGGCAAGGCTGGTGACATCACGCGTGTCGAGCACCTGCTTGTCGACCGAGTAGACGCCATTGGCAGTGACGGACACGACGATCTGGCCTGGGCGCTCGGTGGCTTTCTCGGCCTCGGCGGTGGGCAGGTTGACCTTCAGTTCGGTGTAGCGGGAATACGTGGTCGTGATCATCAGAAAGATGAGGATCACGAGCAGCACGTCGATCAGCGGGATCAGGTTGATCTCCGGCTCTTCGCGGGCACGGCGCGGGCGGAAGCGCATGGCGGTTTCCAGTAAGGCGTTGCCCGGATCAGCCGCGCCGCGGCGGCAGGATCGCGTCGAGGTACGTAGTGGAGAGATGCTCCAGCTCGACCACGTAGTTATCGACCACGCCACGGAAGTAGCGCCAGAAGATCAGCGTCGGGATGGCCACGACCAGGCCCAGCGCGGTGTTGTACAGCGCGACGGAAATGCCGTGCGCCAGCGTCTGCGGGTTGGTGCCGGCGGCAGACTGGCTGCCGAAGATCTCGATCATGCCAACCACGGTGCCGAACAGGCCCATCAGCGGCGCCACCGAGGCAATCGTGCCCAGCGCATTCAGATAGCGCTCCAGGCGGTGGGCGACGTTCTGGCCGGCTTCTTCCACGACTTCCTTGGCGGCGTCGCGGGTGGTGTTGGGGTGCAGCACCACGTGGCGCAGCGCGGCGGCCAGCAGGCGGCCCAGCGGAGAGCCCTGCTCCAGCGTGTTCACCACTTCCGGCGTGGCTTTGCGCTGGTGCGCCACGGCCAGCGCCTCGTCATACACCTTAGGCGGAATGATCTTGTTGCGTTGCAGGGCGACGAAGCGTTCGATGATGAGCGCAAGCGCGAGCACCGAGGCAATCAACAGCGGCCAGATCGGCCAGCCGGCGGCTTGAATGATGGAAAACACTGGACAACCCGTTTTGTCGTTGTGGAAGAAATGCGGTGGTGGGCGCAAGGCAGCCCGATCGCTGTTTGTGCCGATCGCGTCCCCGAACGCGGTCCGTTGCGGCAAAAACAGGCAGCACTCTAGCGCGTCGGGTCAGCCTCGGCAACACGATGGCGTACTGGGGCAACGTATGGGGCAACGCGTGAGGGCGCCCGTCAAGGCGTTGTCATGCACGATACCGGCCCACAATCCACAACCGGGCGGGACAGTCTTGTGGACGGGTTGTGGACATTGCCCGAACAAGCAAGCTAAGTCGTTGATAGTTAAGGGACTTGGCACCACCGCTTAAAAATTAGGCAACCCCGGTGGATGGGGGCAATTCCGTCAAAACCGCCGCTGGGCCGGCTTTTGCGACCCGTTAATCCACACGCAAGGCGGACAGTCTTGTGGACCGATTGTGGACAGTGCCCGAACAAGCGAGCTAACTCTTTGATTTTTAAGGGTGGTAGTGCGCCTGCTCAAAAAATGTGCAGCACACGTTTCCTGCGCGGATTTCGCGGAAAAACGCTGTGCGGCGCGGTTTGCAGCCGCATAATCCACATCCGACCGGGACAGTCTTGTGGACGGGCTGTGGACATTGCCCGAACAAGCACCTTAAGTGACTGATTCAAAAGGGCGTTCGATGTGCTGCTTAAATAATAAGCAGGGCGGTTTTCCACGGAGAACTGGTGCGCAAGACCTTTGAGGACGGCTTTGTGGGCGGCGATTTATCCACTGCGCCCACGTCACTTTGCGGTTTTCCAGCATGGCTGTGGATAACTTTGTGAACATCCTTGGGGCGCATGCGCTAAATGCTTGACGCACAACGAAATTACTTACGCTGCTGAAATTTTGACACGGGCGGTTTCTTCAACAGAATCAATGGGTTGCATCAAAATGCCGAGAGCGCGTCACGCAGGCTCTGTCAAGCTTGACAACGGCGTTATGCTGTGGACAGGTCGCCCGTCTGTCGCCGTTCGTCTCCCTCATTCAAGGTAGAAGTCGCCCCGGGGCCCCTTTGCTTTGCGTTGTTCCCACCACTTATGACTACGCCGCCGTCTTCCCGCCGTCCGTTCTGGATGGACGCTCCCGCCGCCACCCCCACGCCGTCGGCCAGCCCGGCGCCGACGTCGTCCGCACCCGCACCTGCCCCGAAGGGGGGCGGCCAGGATGTGCTGACCGTCACCGAGGTCAACCGACGTATTGCCGGGCTGCTCGAGCGCAACTTTCCGCTGGGCTGGGTGCGGGGAGAAATCTCCAACTTCACGCGGGCGGCGAGCGGCCATTGGTATTTCTCGCTCAAGGACGCTGGCGCGCAGATCCGCTGCGTGATGTTCAAGGGCCGCAACCAGTACGCCGATTTCACCCCGCGCGAAGGCGAGGCGGTCGAGGTGCGGGCGCTGGTCACGATGTACGAGGCGCGCGGCGAGCTGCAGTTGAGCGTGGAGGGCATCCGCCGGGCCGGCCTGGGCAATCTGTATGAGGCCTTCCTGCGGCTCAAGGCCGCGCTGGAGGCGCAAGGTTTGTTTGATGCCGACCGCAAGCGGCCCCTGCCGCGCCACCCGCGCGCCATTGGGGTGGTGACATCGTTGCAGGCCGCGGCGCTGCGCGACGTACTGACCACGCTGCGCCGGCGTGCGCCGCATGTGCCGGTGGTGGTGTACCCCGTACCGGTGCAGGGTGCGGGGGCCTCCGACCGGATTGCCTCGATGCTGGAAAAGGTCAATGCCCGGGCAGAGGTCGACGTCGTCATCCTGTGCCGGGGCGGCGGCAGCATTGAAGACCTGTGGGCGTTCAACGAAGAGCCGGTCGCGAGGGCTGTGGCGGCTTCGCAGATTCCCATCGTGGCCGGCGTCGGGCATGAGACGGACGTGACCATCGTCGATTTCGTGGCCGACGTGCGCGCACCCACGCCCACCGGTGCTGCTGAACTCGTCAGCCCCGATCGCGCCCGCATGCTGCGCGACGTGGCGCGCGACTGGGATGCGTTGTCCGCGCAGTTCCGCCGCCAGCTGGATCGCCGTGCCCAGACTGTCGATTGGCTTGCACGCCGCCTGCGCAGCCCGCAGGCGCAGATGCGCGAGCGCCGCACGCAGTTGTCTCACCTCGACGGTCGTCTGCGTTTTGCGCTGACCGGCCGCGTGCAACGCGCCGAGCACGTGCAGCGGCTGCTGACGATGCGCCTGAGCGCGGCCCGCCCGGACATCGCGCAGGAACGTGCCGGCCTGCAGCGAACCGAGGCCGCGCTGGCACGCGCCATGCGTGACACTCTGGCTCGCGCGCACGACCGCCTGGCGCGCCAGCACACCGGTCTAGAACTCCTGGCACCGCAACGTACCTTGGAGCGCGGCTACGCGGTCCTGCTTGATGCCCGGGGCCACGCGATCCGTGATCCGAACGCATTGCACGCACGTGCGCGCATCGAGGCGCGGCTGGCGCAAGGCGCCGTCGACATCGAAATCGCCCAGGCGCAGCCCAAGCTCGATATGTGACCGGCGCATGACCAAGCGACGAATCTGATCGATTCCGCACCTGTTTCGCGGGTATTCCGACTATTTGGCGTGCGGTTTGCGCCGGTTTTGCAACTCTCCTACAATCGTCGCTCCCAACCTCGCAACCCACAGAAGGCAAGAACAATGGAACACACGCTCCCCCCGCTGCCGTACGCACTCGACGCCCTGGCGCCGACCATCTCCAAGGAAACGCTGGAGTTCCACTACGGCAAGCACCACCAGACCTACGTCACCAACCTGAACAACCTCATCAAGGGCACGGAGTTTGAAAACCTGAGCCTGGAAGAGATCGTCAAGAAGTCGTCGGGTGGCGTGTTCAACAACGCCGCACAGGTGTGGAACCACACGTTCTACTGGAACGGCCTGAAGCCGCAAGGCGGTGGCGCTCCGACCGGCGCACTGGCTGACGCCATCAACGCCAAGTGGGGCAGCTTCGACAAGTTCAAGGAAGAGTTCACCAAGACGGCCGTTGGCACCTTCGGTTCGGGCTGGGCTTGGCTGGTGAAGAAGGCTGACGGCTCGCTGGATCTGGTGTCCACCTCCAACGCCGCCACGCCGCTGACCACCGACGCCAAGCCGCTGCTGACCTGCGACGTATGGGAACACGCTTACTACATCGACTACCGCAACGCCCGTCCGAAGTACGTCGAGGCGTTCTGGAACCTGGTCAACTGGGACTTCGTGGCAAAGAACTTCGCCTAAAGCGACTCGCTCCGGCCAGCCAAGAAAAAACCTCCGCACCCGCGGAGGTTTTTTTATGCGCGCACGTTGCCCAACATGTCATGCAGCTCGTGACTCATCATCGCCAGGAAGACGACCAGGCCGATGTAGTACACGGTGTAGGTCAGGCGCGATTCGTTGGAGATGCTGTAGTACGCGCGGTTTTCCGGCGCATGCGGGTCGTAGCGCCAGGCCTTCATCAACTGCGGCACCGCCAGCACCGCAATCAGGATCAGGATCGGGCTCGGGCGCCAGATGAATAGCGCCACCAGCACCGGCACCCCCAGAAACCAGATGCGCGGCGACAGTACCGCCGTGATGCGCCCGCCATCGAACGGCGAGAGCGGGATCAGGTTGAACAGGTTCAGGAAGCAGCCGGCGTAGGCGAGTGCGAGCAGCAATTGGCTGTCGGTATAGCGCGCGAGGCCGTAGCACAGCATTGCGCCAACCGTGCCGGCCAGCGGGCCTGCCAAGCCGATATGCGCTTCGGTCTCGACATCCATCGGCTGTTCTTTCAGGTCGATCCACGCGCCGACGAACGGGATGAAGGTGGGCGCGCCCACCGCCAGCCCACGCTGGCGCGCGGCCACGAAGTGGCCCATTTCGTGGATGAACAACAGCACCACGAAGCCCACCGCATAGCGCCAGCCGAACACGAAGGCATACGCCGCCACCGACAGCAGCATCGTGCCGCCGGTGGTCAGCAGCTTGCCGAATTTCAGCCCCGAGAACAGCAGGATCAGCAGCTTGGCCATGATGTGTGTACCTGCGTGATCAGGCCGTCGGCTTGCGCTTGAAGAACTTGACGATGGTCGCGCCAAAGCCCGCCACCGCCAGGATCGCAATCTTGGCGAACTTGGCCAGGAAGGCGGCGATCACGGCAAACAGGCCCAGCTTCTTGGCGGCAATGCCACCCACCAGCGCGGCCAAGCCGTATTCGGCCACCTTGTCGGTCTTTGAATTGAAATCGGCGTAGCGCTTGCCGTCCTTGAAATCGAGATCGGCCAGCAGCTTTTGCACGGCGGGCTTGTCGGCGTCGACGTGGTCGCTGGCGGTGATCAGATTCAGGCTGATGTAGCCGTCGCGGCCCAGCGCGTAGGTGTTGTAGTTGACCGAGCCCGGATCGTTGGCGGGCTGGCCCTGCGAGCGCGCAGCCATTGACCAGATCAGGCGGTGCGTGGCGGCGTCATAGTGCGGGCGCTCCACCCAGCCCTGGATTTCCAGTGCGGGAATGCCGCGCTTCGCACGCTCTTCGTTGGCCGCAGCGGTGCCTTCCTTGAGCGACTTGTACAGGTCGTCGACGTTCCAGTCTTTCGCATCGTCGTCCTTGATGTAGCCCGATGCTTCGTACTTGGCAACGACCATCCATTCCTCCTCGTCGCTGGTGGGCATGACCAGGCCGAGCATGTCTGGGTTGTTGCTGTTGCCCATGGCGTGCATGAGCTGGCCGGCGGCAGGCTGCGGAATGAAGACTTCATCCTTGCCGATCTTGAGCGTGGCCTGGTCGCGCAGCTCGATCGACGTGGGGCCGGCCTTCGAGGCAGCCTTGGCGGCCGCCCAGGCCTGCTTCATTTCCTCTTCCGGATTGCCAGCCTGTTGCGCGTACGCGGCCGAGACACCCATGAACGATACGCAAGCGAGCGCGCCCGCCCAGGCGCGCAGTGCGCCCTGAAACCCCATTCCCATGTGCTTCTCCTGAAGACTTTTTTGTGTGTTGATTGGCTCGATTCTTCTACCGCGTTGGCAGCCGCTAAGCGGTCTGCAAGCTGGGCCGAAGCATAGCGGGAGCGGGGGATTGGGCTGTTAATGGGCGTTAATGAAGCCGTGTGGATTACGGTTGAAGGCCCATCTGCCGCAGCAGCGTCTGGTTGTCTTCCAGGTGCCAGTTTTCGGCGATCTTGCCGTCGGCAATGCGGTACAGGTCGAAGGCCTGGAAGTCGATCGGCTGGTTCTGGCCGTGTGTGCGACCGAACTCGCCGGTGAAGTGTCCGCGGAAGCGCAGGTGCACCGTCACGCGGTCTGCGGCGACAACCATGTCTTCGATTTCCACGCGCATGTCTGGCACGGCCGCGCGGAATGCCTTGGACGCGTCGAGCGGGCCCTGCGTGCCCTGGGCTCGCCCAGCGGGCAGCGTGCGGTCGGTAAAGTTGGGCGATAGCGCGGCGGTGGCGTACCGCGCGTCGCCCGTGTGCCAGAAGGTGGCGTAGCGGCGTGCGGCCAGCACGGCGGCGGCGGCCTGCGGCGTATCAGGTGCGGCCACGTGGTCGGGGCGGATGAGCTCTGCGTCGTCGGCCGCAGCCACCTGTGCGGGGAGCGAGGACAGCGCAGACACCAACGCCAAGGCAGCAGCGGTCAACGGGGCGGGGCGAACAAACATGGTGGACTCCGGTGAGTTGTGATGCGCTGCACTGTAGAGCGCTCCCTGGGCACGATAAACGGCCTTTGCGTCGATCCGGTTTCAATTGCCGTTTGATGATCCGGCCGCATGCCCCACGCTTACGCAAACGCAATGCCGCGCACGTGATACCGGATATGGCGTGTTCAACGGTGGCTCGATAACCCGCACCGCGCCGGCTTTTTCTAGACTGCCGCTTCACCAGATCAACAGTCAGAAAACAGGAGGGGAGACGATGGACCTGAGCCAGATCCTGTCGCGCACCGAGCGTGGCATGCAGGAGTTGCAGACACGCAGCGGGCAACTGACGCATCGGCAGCGCGCCATGTTGCTGCTGGTCAACGGCGCGCGCCCCGCCGCCGAGATCCTCGCGCAGTTGCGCAGCGCCGGCCCCAATGAGGGCGACTTGAGTCATCTGCTGGCCGAAGGTTATGTGGTGGCACAGGCCCCGGCGAATGCAGCACCCAAGCCAAAGCCCGCTGCGCCAGCGCCCGTGGCGGCCCGCCATACCCGCCAGGCGTCGATTGCCGATTGGCGCTTGAGTCAGGCGGGCGCGTTCTCGGTGCTGCAGCGCTATCTGACCGAGGGGCCGGAGGCGCCGGTCGATTTTCTCAATGGCCTCGCCGCACCGTTGTACGCCGCGTTGGCGACCTGCCGCAGCGAGGCCTCGGCGCACGCCGTGGTGGCATTACTGGAGGCGCGCCTCGATGCAGAAGGCTGGAATGTGATCGAGTCGTCCTAAGTGTAAATACTGAATTTCGACATTCTTCTCATAAATTGGGAATGTCTCATTGATGTAGTGAGAAAACCGTCGCATCCTCCGTCGCACTTTCTGATTCCACGCGACGGAGTGTTTTGCGATGACCGCGCCCGGTTCCGCCCCGCTTGCAGCCCATCCCACCGCTGGCGCTGACCGCGTGCTGATGGTGCTTGCCACCATTGCGCGCCACGGTCGCCCGGTCGCGGCGCGCGACCTCGTCGAATTGACCGGCTTGCCGCAGAGCACGCTGTACCGCCAGGTGGCTTTGCTTAAGCGCTGGGGTTTCGTGCACGAAGCCGCCGGCACGTATGCACCGGGGCCGATCAGCCTGCAACTCGCGCTGGGCTTCGATCACGCTTCGCACCTCGTGCAGGAAGCGCGCATCGGCATGGCAAAGCTGGCGGCTGAGTCCGGCGAATCGGTGGGGCTGGTGGTGGCCGTCAAGGACCAGGCCGTGTGCCTGGAGATGGTCGAGAGCCAGCAATCGCTGCGCTGCTCGTTCGAGAAGGGGCGCGGCGTGCCGCTGCTGGCCGGCGCCTCTGCCAAATCGCTGCTCGCCTTCATGCCGCCGGCAGCTGCGCGCGCCATCCTCGCGGACTTGCTGGCTGTCGATCCGGATCACCAGGCGCAACTGCAATCTGAACTCGCTGATATCCGCGCTGCGGGCTACGCGCTTTCCGAAGGGGAAGTCGACCCGGGTGTCTGGGGCGTGAGCGCGCCAGTCTTCCGCATGCCCGGTCATGCGCTGGGTTCCATCACCTTGATGGCGCCTGCCACGCGCGTACGCGGCAAGGAGCAGCGCCTGATCGACATGACCCTCGCTGCGGCCGCGTCCATTTCGGCACGGTTGCAGGACATCTGACGTTTCGTATTGCTTTCTCACCCCACATGCACACAAGGAGACCACTCATGGGGAATCGCCGTCGTTTCATGCATTCGATGCTGGCTGGTGTCGTGGCGTTGTCCGCTGCGGCGTCTTTTGCGTCGGCTGCGCACGCTGCGGGGGAGCCGCTGCGTGTCGCCACCGATGCCACGTTCGCGCCGATGGAGTTTGTCGAAAACGGCAAGCGCACCGGCTTTGATGTGGACCTGATCGAAGCGCTGGCCCGCACCATGGGCCGGCCGGTCGAGTGGACCGACATCGACTTCAAGGGCCTCGTGCCGGGTCTGGTGTCGCGCCGCTTTGACGTGGCCATCTCGGGCATCTACATCACGCCCGAGCGCAAAAAGGTGGTGGACTTTACCCAGCCGTACTACCACGGCGGCCTGGTTGCGATGGTCAAGCAGGGCAACACCACCATCAAGACGCCGGCGGATCTGGCGGGCAAGAAGGTCAGCGTGCAGGTGGGCACCAAGTCGGTCAACTACCTGAAGGAAAACTACCCGAAGGTCGAACGTGTGGAAGTCGAGAAGAACGAGCAGATGTTCAACCTCGTCGAGATCGGCCGCGCGGATGCCGCTGTCACCGGTCGGCCGGCTGCGGCGTACTACGTGAAGATGCGTCCGGGCCTGCGCCTGGTCGAGCCCGCGCTGACGACGGAGGAATACGGCATTGCCGTACGCCGTGATCAACCCGAACTGACCAAGGCGCTCAACGCCGCGCTCGAGAAGATTAAGGCCGACGGCACGTACGACCAGATCCTCAAGAAGTGGTTTGGCGCTGCTGCCAAGTAACGACGACCGGACACACTGATGGAACTGGATTTTTCTCTTGTCTGGGCGGGGTGGACGGACATCCTTCACGGGGCGCTTGTCACCGTGGAGGTGACGGCCGCCGCGCTGGTGCTGGGCTGCGTGCTCGGCTTGCTGGTCGGCATCGGCCGGTTGAACCCGCGCCGGCGCTTTGTCTACGGCATCTGCACGGTGTACGTGACGTTCATTCGCGGCACGCCGTTGCTGGTGCAGCTCTTCCTGCTGTTCTTCGGGCTGCCGCAGTTCGACATCCTGCTGCCGGCGTTCGTGTGCGGCGTGCTGGGGCTGGGCGTGTATTCGGGCGCGTATGTGTCTGAAATCGTGCGCGGCGCCATTCAGTCGGTGGACCGTGGGCAGATGGAAGCGGCACGCTCGATCGGCATGTCGTCGGCGCAGGCGATGCGCGCCATCATCCTGCCGCAGGCCGTGGTGCGGATGATTCCGCCGCTGGGCAACGAGTTCATCGCGCTCATCAAGAACTCGGCGCTGGTGTCGCTGCTGACCATTCACGACTTGATGCACGAGGGGCAGAAGATCATCAGCGTGTCGTATCGCTCGCTGGAGGTGTATCTGGCGATTGCGCTGGTGTACTTGGTGCTGACCAGCGCCGCCAGCTACCTGCTGCATCGGCTTGAACGCAACATCCGTGCAGGAGGCATGGTGCAATGAACATGACCCATTCAGCGAACCCGCAAACTCTGAAATCTGCGCTGGATGTGCCCATGATCCAGATTCGCGGCCTCACCAAATCGTATGGCGACCACACCGTGCTCAAGGCCATCGACTTTGAGGTCGACGCCTCGCAGGTGGTGGTTGTGATCGGCCCTAGCGGCTCGGGCAAGAGCACGTTCCTGCGCTGCTGCAACGGACTCGAAGTGCCCGAAGGCGGCACCATCGACATCTGCGGCAAGCGGCTGATCGACAACGGCGTGATGCTGCCCGATGGCGAACTGAATCATCTGCGTCAGCAGGTCGGCATGGTGTTCCAGTCGTTCAACCTGTTCCCCCATCTGTCGGTGCTGCATAACGTCACCATCGGCCCGCGCATGCTGCGCGGCAAGTCGAAGAGCGAGGCGGAAACCGAAGCGCGTGAGCTGCTGCAGAAAGTGGGCCTCGCGCACAAGGCGGACGCGATGCCTGCGAGCCTCTCCGGCGGACAGAAGCAGCGCGTGGCGATTGCCCGTGCGCTGGCCATGCAACCCAAGGTGATGCTGTTTGACGAGCCGACGTCTGCGCTCGACCCTGAACTCGTCGGCGAGGTGCTGCAGGTGATGAAGCTGCTCGCCAAGGAAGGCATGACGATGCTGGTCGTCACGCACGAGATGGGTTTCGCGCGCGAAGTGGCCGACGTGGTGGTGGTGATGGACGGCGGCGGCATCGTCGAAGCCGGGCCGCCGTCGGTCATCTTTGGCGAGCCTAGGGAAGCGCGCACGCGTTCGTTCCTGCAAGCGGTGCTGACACGCGCATGACGACGACCGCGGTGACGACATTTGATGCCACCCTCTGGCAGGGGCGCAACGACACGGGAGAGCGCGGCGATGTGACGCGGCTGTTCCAGATCGTGCAGCCTGCCAGTGCGATGAACGTGTCTGGCGCGCCTGCACTGCTTGGTTTTGCGTGCGATGCGGGCGTCGTGCGCAACCACGGCCGCGCCGGCGCGGCGCAAGCCCCGCGTGAAATCCGCCGCGCGCTGGCCAACGTGCCCGCGCACGGCATCGCGCGCCTGGCCGACGCCGGTGACGTGACGTGTGACGACGCCGATCTGGAGCGCGCGCAAACCGCGCTGGGCGAGGCGGTCTTCGGCCTGCTCGATGCCGGTGCGCATCCGGTGGTGCTCGGCGGCGGCCACGAGGTCGCCTTCGGCACGTACCAGGGTTTGCGCAAGCACTGGCAGAAGCAGGGCTGGCGCGGCCGCTTGGCTGTGGTCAATTTCGACGCGCATTTCGACCTGCGCACGAGCCGCCCCGGCAACTCTGGCACGCCGTTCGACCAGATCGCCGAAGACTGCGCCGCGCATGGCATCGATCTGACGTATTGCTGCCTGGGCGTGAGTCGGCTGTCCAACACGCCCGCGTTGTTTGACCGCGCCAATGCGCTGCACGCGCATTACGTGGAAGACACCGACGTGCAGGAGCGCCACCTTGACGCACGCATGGCAGATCTGGATGCGTGGCTGGCGCGTGCCGACCACGTCTACCTGACCATCGACATGGACGTGCTGGCGGCAGCCGTGGCGCCCGGCGTGTCCGCGCCGGCGGCGTATGGCATCACGCTGCCTGTGCTGGAAGCGCTGGTGCAGCACGTTTGCGCCACGGGCATGGTGCGCGTGGCCGATATCGCCGAGACCAACCCCGAATACGACCAGGACCGCCGCACCGTGCGCGTGGCGGCGCGTCTGGCGTATCACCTGCTGCGTCGCCATGAAGCTGATCCCCGCTAGCGCCATGCGCCGCATGCCGTGGAAGAACGGCGGCGGCGTCACCACCGAGATTGCCATCGCGCCGGCCGGCGCCACGCTCGACAATTTCGACTGGCGCGTGAGCACGGCGCAGGTGGGTGCGGCGGGGCCGTTCTCACACTTTGCCGGCATTGACCGCTCGCTGGCGGTGATCGCCGGTGGTCGGCTGACACTGCATCGCGCGGACGGTGAAACCATGACGGTGGCGCCTGGCGAGCCACCCGTGCGCTTTCCCGGCGAGGTCGATATCCACGCCACGCTCGACGCGCCGCTGAGCGATTTCAACGTGATGACGCGGCGGAGCACCTGGGCGCATCACGCTGAGGTGATTGCACTGGCGGCCGGTGAGCGGCGTGTGTTGCCGTGCGCGCATCCAGGTATGCAATGGCTGGTGTATTGCGTGCACGGTGTGCTGGCGGTCGATGGGGTCGACGTCGGGCAGGGCGCTGCGCTCTGGTTGGATACGCCGAGCGGAGATGACACCCTTGTCGCCCGCCTCGATTCGGCCGGTTATCTCGTCGGCGTGTGGCCGGTGGCGTAAGCCGGCATCGATTGACCGCACCAAAAGAAAAGGGACCCCGAAGGGTCCCTTGCAAGTCTCCCGGCCCGCTCGTAAGCAGGGCACGGCAGAAGACTCTTACTTCTTCTTGTTCACGGCGTCCTTGAAGCCCTTGCCAGCCGTGAATTTCACGGTCTTGGTTGCCGGGATCTTGATGGCTTCGCCGGTGCGCGGGTTGCGGCCGGTGCGTGCTGCACGCTTGCCCGACGAGAACGAACCGAAGCCAACCAGCGTGATGGTGCCGCCCTTGGCGACGGTCTTCTTGATGTTGTCCAGCGCGGAGTTCAGCGCGCGCTCGGCAGCGGCGTTGGAGAGTTCTGCGTCTTTCGCAATGGCGGCTACGAGTTCGGATTTGGTCGTCATGTCAGTTCCCCACTTCAGGTTTGTTGGACAGCGTTGTACTGCGACCCGTTTTATATCACCGTTGCAGAGGGTTGCACATCCCCTACCTGCAAGGGTTTGCGGGCCGTTGCTTGCAGCCGACACTTGTCCTGCCTGGGTTTGCGGGCAGGTATCCGGGAAACACCTGATATCGACGCGGTTTGTTTGCATTTCAGTCAGTCTTTCACGCACCGAAAACGCGCAGAGTGGGCGTCCAAAACGCGCGCACCAGCCGCCGTACAGTGTCCTTTTTTTGATCCTCACCAACCACGCGGAGACCAACATGTCGAGTTCGCAAACGCCTGTCGCACAAGGCACGGGGCCGCATGACGATGCTGCTCAGCCGCCGCGCGGGCCGGCTGTGCTGGTGGCTGGCGCCAACGGATTGGTGGGGCGCGCCGTCGTGCGCCGCCTGGTGGCGCAGACCTGGGCGGGCAGCGTGACGGCACTGGTAAGGCGGCCTGGCGCCTTGGCGTCGGGGCAGGCGATGCCGGGCCGGTTACGCGAGTGCGTGGTCGATTTCGGGCGTTTGGACGCGCCTGGAGCGCAGACCGCGCTGGCGGTAGACATCGTGATCTGCGCGTTGGGCACCACCATCCGGCAAGCCGGTTCGCAAGCGGCATTCCGGCGGGTGGATGTCGACTATCCGCTGGAATTGGCGCGGCGCGCATTTGCAGCGGGCGCCCATCATTTCCTGCTGGTGACGGCGCTCGGGGCGGATGCGCATTCGCGCGTGTTCTACAACCGCTGCAAGGGCGAGGCGGAGGCGGCGATCCTGTCGGTCGGCTTTCCATCCGTCACGATCGCGCGGCCGTCGCTGCTGCTGGGCGCGCGTACGGAGCGTCGTCCGACAGAACGTGTTGCACAAAATCTATCGAAGATGTTCGGCTGGATGGTGCCGCCAGCATGGCGCCCTGTGCCTGCGGAATCGGTGGCGGCTGCGTTGGTGAACGCGGCCCGCGTCGATGCGCCGGGCGTGCACGTGCTGGAGAACGCGGCGTTGCTGGCCGCCAAAGACGAACGGCCGGTGGGTTGAGCCACCGGCCGTGATCACTGCATCGAGTTCGATCGATTACTTCTCGATCGGCTTGCCTGTGCGGTCGTGCATCAGCGCCAGCGCAAACACGCTGATGATGGCGGCGACCATCACGTAATACGACGGCGCCAGCTTGCTACCCGTGCTGGCGATCAGCCATGTCACGATCAGCGGAGCGAAGCCGCCGAACACGGTCACGGCCAAGTTGTACGAAATCGACAGGCCCGTGGAGCGCACCGCCGTCGGGAACTGCTCGGCCAGCACCGCCGGTGCCGGGCCAGTGAACGCTGCCAGCAGCACGCCCAGAATCACCTGCACCTGCAGCAGCGTCTGCACGCTCGGGCTGACATTCAGCCAGTGGAAGAGCGGATATGCCACGGCCGCAATCACCAGCGCCACGGTGCCGAGCATGCGCTTGCGGCCCACGCGGTCCGACAGCGTGCCCATGAGCGGGCACAGCACGAGGATGATCGCGCCGCACAGTGCCGTCGACTGGAACGTCGCACCCAGCGGCAGGCCGAGCTGCTGCTTGGCATACGTCGGCATGTAGAACACCAGCGTGTAGGTGCAGACCGTCCAGAGGATGGTCACGCCCAGGCCGCCGAGCACCTCGCGCGGATGATCGCGAAACACCTGCGACAGCGGAGCCAGGCGCGATTCCTTAGCGGCCTTCGCCTTCTGCGCCTCAAACGCGGGCGGCTCGTGCAGGTGCGAGCGGATGTACATGCCCACCGGGCCGATCAGCAGGCCGAACAGGAACGGAATACGCCAGCCCCACGCATCGATCTGCTCAGGCGAGAGGCCATTCGTGACGATCGCGCCCATGGCCGCACCGAGCATGAACGAAATGCCCTGGCTCGCTTGTTGCCAGCTGGCGAAGTAGCCGCGCTTTTCGTCCGGCGCGTATTCGATCAGGAACGCCGTGGCGCCGCCGACTTCACCGCCGGCCGAGAAGCCCTGGATGAGCCGCGCGATCACGATCAGGATGGGCGCGCCGATGCCGATCTGCTCATACGTGGGCGCCAGGCCAATGATGGCCGTGCCCAGCGCCATCAGCAGGATGGTGAGCGTGAGCGCCGCCTTGCGGCCTACGCGGTCTGCGTACACGCCGAGCACCACCGCGCCCACCGGCCGCATGAAGAACCCCACGCCAAACGTGGCGACGGTCAGCATGAAGGAAGTGAAATCATTGCCGGTGGGGAAGAACAGCTTGGCGATGATGACGGCGAAGAAGCTGTAGACCGTGAAGTCGAACCATTCGAGGCCGTTGCCGATGGTGGCGGCGATGATGGCTTTGCGTCGGGTGGCGGCAGAGATGGCCGGTGCCGGTGCACGATCGCCCTGGGCGGGCGCTGTCGTGGCTTCGGTGGCTTGCATGGATGTGTCCTCCAGTGTGTGTGGGTATCGCCAGCCACGATCTCTCTCCCCCGCGCGGCAGGCGAAGCGGCCATGGTAAGTGATCCGGCAAGGAATCACAGCGCACCGGTATACGAAGTCCTTGGAATTGAACACCTCCAACATGGTCGAACGCATATCCCTATGCATTCCACGGAGCACATCATGAATCCGACACCGCAAGAGGGGCACCGATTTGCGGCGATCCTCTCGCGCGCCATGGCCCTGTGCGCAGTGGCGTTGCTGGCCGGCTGCGTGGTCGCGCCGTACTACGATGCCTACGGCAATCCGATTGCGCCCGCGGCGGTGGCGCCCGTGGCAGCGTATCCGGCCTATCCCTATGATCCGTATGCCTACTACGGCCCGGCCGTGTATCCCGCGCCCGTGTACGGCAGCGTGTGGATCGGCGGGGGCGGGTGCTGGGGCTGCCACCGTGGTTGGGGCGGGCGCGGATGGGGTGGCCGAGGTTGGGGCCACGGTGGCTGGGGCCACCATCACTAAACCGCAACGGTCATCGTCTACGTGACGCAAAGGGCCGTCTGGCGCCGTCGAACGCCAATTCCGCCGGTAGTTCAATACGCGTGATTGCGTAACGGAATCTGCTGCATCGCGACATACAATCCTTCGCTCACAAGAAAACGCTGGGCCGCCCCGAGTTTTCTTGACCCCCTCGGGGGAACCTGGCGCAAAGCGACAGGTGTGGGGCTCCAATAAAACGAAAACAATGTGCGAGGAGATTGTCGATGTCCGTCATCGTCGTGCTGGCCGCGCTGGCATTCCTGATGTTTGCCGCGTATCGCGGTTACAGCGTCATCCTGTTTGCTCCGCTGGCCGCCCTGGGCGCGGTGCTCCTGACTGATCCTTCTGCCGTGGCGCCGGTGTTTGCCGGCATCTTCATGGAGAAGATGGTCGGCTTCGTCAAACTGTATTTCCCGGTGTTTCTGCTCGGTGCCGTGTTCGGCAAGGTGATCGAGCTGTCGGGCTTCTCGCGCTCGATTGTGGCGTCGGTCATCCGTGTGGTGGGCGCCAAGCGCGCGATGCTGTCCATCGTGCTGGTGTGCGCGCTGCTCACTTACGGTGGCGTGTCGCTGTTCGTGGTGGTGTTTGCGGTGTACCCGTTTGCGGCTGAGATGTTCCGGCAGGGCAACATCCCCAAGCGCCTGATCCCGGGCACGATTGCGCTGGGTGCGTTCTCGTTCACGATGGATTCGCTGCCGGGCACGCCGCAGATCCAGAACATCATCCCGACCACGTTCTTCCACACCACCTCGTGGGCGGCACCGTGGCTGGGTACGATCGGCGCGCTGTTCATCATCGTGGTGGGCATGTCGTATCTGGAGTGGCGCCGCCGCGTGGCCGCACGCAATGGCCACGGCTATGACCACGGCCTGACCAAGCTCGTCAACGAGCCGGAAACCGCTGAGGGCGGCAAGCTCGCGCACCCACTCGTGGCACTGCTGCCGCTGGTGCTGGTGGGCGTGATGAACCTGCTGTTCACGCGCTGGATTCCCACGTGGTACGGCAAAGTCGTGACGGTCGCGCTGCCGGGGCTGCCCAAGCCGCTCACGGTGGAAGCCGACAAGATGACCGCCATCTGGGCCGTGGAAGCCGCACTGCTGATCGGCATCATCGTGGTGATCGTGTTTGGCTTCCGCGCGGTGAAGGATCGCTTTGCCGAAGGCAGCAAATCGGCCGTGGGCGGTGCGTTGCTGGCTGCGATGAACACTGCGTCGGAATACGGCTTTGGCGGTGTGATTGCCGCGCTGCCGGGCTTCCTGGTGCTGGCTGAGGGCCTGCGCGCGATTCCGAATCCGCTCGTCAATGAAGCGGTGACCGTGAGCACGCTGGCCGGCATCACCGGTTCGGCGTCGGGCGGCATGAGCATCGCACTGGCGGCGATGGCCGATCAGTTCATCCAGGCCGCGCAGGCGACGGGCATTCCAATGGAGGTGCTGCACCGCGTGGCGTCGATGGCCTCGGGCGGCATGGACACGTTGCCGCACAACGGCGCCGTCATCACGCTGCTGGCGGTGACGGGCCTGACGCATCGCGAGGCGTATCGCGATGTGTTCTGCGTCACCATCATCAAGACGCTGGCCGTGTTCTTTGTGATTGCCGTGTTCTACGCGACTGGCATCGTGTGACACCGCTGTTGCTGCAACAAAAAAGCCACCGAATTCCGGTGGCTTTTTTGTGCACGGTGTGATGGGCCTATTGGCCCGTTATTGGCCATTGACCGCTTGGGAACTGCGGTCACGGCAGACGCGCTGCGCTTCGCCGACCAGCGAGTCGCACTGCTTGGCGCGGCGTGACCAGAAGGCGCGGTCTGACGACGTTTGCGCATTGTCCTTGCTCTGGCGGTGCGTGACGTGCTTGTCGACCCACTTGTCGGTCTTCACATGCGCACGGTGGACTTTCTGCTTGAGCGTGCCAGGCGTGGCCTGCGGTTGTGCACCGGTGGCGTTGTTGTGATAGCCGGGGTTCTCGGCGGCATCGGCATTGCGCTGGACTTGCGTGCGCGGGCCTTCCATGGGGCTGTCGACCCCGGTCACGGCGCTGTGGTCCTTCTGCTGTGCGTGCGCCGGCACTACGCCGATCCACGCACAGGCGGCCACAGCGATGAGGGAGGCGACAGTCGACATCTTGCGTGCTTGCATGCTCGTTCTCCTTGTTGTGAACGGGAGCGGACTCCAAGACACGCACGGGACGTGCCATCCAGGTGCTCACCCCGAAACGTCACAATAGGAAAGCAGGGCCCCGTCAAACAGTAGGACGCTCGCTGAACCGGCTGTCGGACAAACGCCGTCAATGTGCCAACAAAGCGGCGTCGCTCAGGCGCGCAAGAACAGCCAGACGGTCAGGACGATGCCAACGATCACGACAAAGCCGCGCAGCACCTTCTCGGGCAACCGGTGCAGCAGCCATGCGCCGGCAAATCCGCCCGCGATGCCGCCGATGCCGAGCGCCAGCACGGCCGCCCAGTTCACCTGAGGCGAGAACGCAAACACCGCCACCGCGGATGCGTTCATCGTCATGGCGAGCACGTTCTTGGTGGCCCCGGCCATGCGCACCTGCTGGCCCGCCACGGTGAGCGCCGCCAGCATCAGAAAGCCGATGCCACCGCCGAAGTACCCGCCGTAAATGGCGATCGCAAACTGGATCGTTGCCAGCGTGGTGGTCGACATGCCCGCCGCCGCGTGCAGAGGCTTGCGCCGGAAGCTGCCCCACGCAAACACGCTGGTCGCAAACAGCACGAGATACGGCACCAGCTTGGCAAAGAACGAAGGCGGCGTCGCCAGCAGTAACAGCGCGCCAAGCACACCGCCGATCAGACTGATGACGATGAGCTGCTTGAGCGACAGGTGATGCTCACCGGCATCCACGCCGCCGGCCAGCTTGCGCCCCGCAATCGACGAGGTGATCTGGCTTGGAAACAGCGCGATGGTCGACGTCATGTTGGCCGCCAGCGGGTTCAGGCCCGCGAGCAACAGCGCCGGAAACGTGATGAACGATCCGCCCCCCGCGAGGGCATTCTGTGCGCCGGCATAAACGCCGGCCGCTGCGACAAGCAGGGCGGTGGAAAACGAAAGCGTGGTCATGGGGCAGAGGCAAGTGGGGTGCGCGGCCGGAATCATCGCGCATGGTAATGGAACACCCCGCGCAGTGCTTGCTACCGGAGAGGGGTGCCGCCGCGTCGGCGCAGCCACCATTCGATGGCCTCGAACGCGCCTTGCACGAGCAGCGCCAATACAGCAGCGGGGATGGCCCCAGCGAGCAGCGTTGCGCTGTCGTTGAGCGCCAGCCCCGTCGCAATGCGCTCGCCATAGCCGCCTGCGCCGATGAACGCGGCGATGGTCGCCGTGCCCACGCTGATGACGGCTGCCGTCTTGATGCCGGCCAGGATGACGGGCAGCGCCAGCGGCAAGTCCACCACGCGCGTGCGTTGCGTGGGCGTGAGGCCAAGGGCGAGCGCCGCATCGCGCAGGCCGTTGGGCACCTGCTCCAGGCCCACGATGGTGTTGCGCACAATGGGCAGCAGCGCGTACAACGCCAGCGCAATCAATGCCGGCACCACGCCGATCGATCCGACAATGGGGATGAGCATCGCTAGCAGCGCCAGCGATGGAATGGTCTGCAGCACGCCCACCACCGCGAGGATCGGCTGCTTGATTGAGCGCCGCGCAGCGACGAGCCCGAGCGGCACGCCAAGCAGCACCGCAACGCCGGTGGAAATGCCCACCAACATCAGATGCCGCTGCGTGAGCCGCCCAAGGCCATCCGTCAGTTGGGCGAGAAACGCGTGGCTTGGTGTGGCTGCTGCTGTAGTGCCGCGCCCTGCCAGAAAATGCCGTGCGACTTGCGAGAAGGATTGCCCTTCCAGTTCCACCGCCGCGTTCATCGCCACCATGTCATCGCGCTGGATGCGCCCGGCAAGCGCGTTGATGGCCTGCCATTGCGCAGCATGCTTCTGTGGTACATCGGCGCGGTACAGCAGCACGGCGTCGTAGCGCGGGAAGACGTGGTCCGGGTCGTCCAGCACGCGCAGATGTTCGCGGCGGATCTTGGCGTCGGTGGAGTAGATGTCGATCACGTCGACCTGGCTGGCGCGCAACGCATCGTACGCGACGCCGTGATCCAACCCCGTGGGGCGTTGCGGCAGCTTGTAGTGGCGCTCAATGGCCGGCCAGCCATCGGCACGGCCGAGAAACTCATGTGACAGGCCTAGACGCAGGGCTGAGTGGCTGGCGAGGTCAGCCAGCGTGCGGATGTGTTCGCGCTCGGCATCGGCTTCGCGCATGGCGAGCGCGTAGGTATCTTCGAAGCCGAGCGGCACGCCGGCAGCCAACCCGATGGGCGCCAGCGCCCGGTTGACGTCGGCCAGCAGCGCGGCCTGGTTTGGGTTGGCGGCTTGCTGTGCCGGCAAGTGCAGGATTTCGGCAGCAATGGTGCCGAGGTAGTCCGGATACACGTCGATGCTGCCGTTCTTGAGCGCCGCAAAGACGATGGCGGTGTTGCCCAGGCCCGGCACGTGTTCTGCGCGGCCGTGCGGGCTCGCAGTCTGCGCGAGGATTTCACCCAGCACGTACGACTCGGTGAAGCGCTTGGAGCCGATACGTAGCGGTGATTCTGCGAATGCCGATGCGCCGCACATCAACCAGCCCAGCGCAATCCCGAGGAAGATGCGCCGCGTGAAAGCACTACGGATCAGTCGCCGTGTATCCAAAGGTCGTTGAGGTCGGTCAGGCCCCAGTCGCGGGGTTCTTCTCGCGAGACAATCTGGTCGCCGGTCTGCGCCAGGTCGATCAGCTCGGGCGCAATCCGCGTGCCCGAGCTGATGGAGAAGAATACCTTGACCGTGGGCGTGAGCAATGCCCCCGGCACGTGCTGCATGACCACCGCCAGCCGCCCGGACTTCAACCGCACCAGCGAGCCGACCGGATAGATGCCCACGCTCTTGACGAAGGCGTTGAACACCACCGGGTCGAAATGGTTGCCGCGCCAGTCCACCATGCGTTGCACGGCGTAGGCGGCTTCCCATGCTTTCTTGTACGGGCGGTCTGAGGTGACCGCGTCATACACATCGCAGATCGCGCCCATGCGGGCAAAGAGCGAAATCCCTTCACCGGCCAGCTTGTGCGGATAGCCGGTGCCGTCCATGCGTTCATGGTGGTGCAGGCACACGTCAAGCGCGATGTCGCACATATCGGTGTCGCCCACCAGAATGTCGTGTCCGGCCTGCGGGTGCACGATCACGCTGCGGAATTCATCGGCGGTGAGCGCGCCGGGCTTGTTCAAGACCTCGGGCGGAATGGCGATCTTGCCGATGTCATGCAGCAGCCCCGCCAAGCCCGCGTCGCGCACTTCGTCGTCTGACAAACCGAGCTGTCGGCCGAGAGCCACCATCAGCGCGCACACGGCCACGGAATGCAGGAAGGTATAGCGGTCTTTCGTTTTGAGCCGCACCAGGCTGATCAGCGCGCTCGGGTGGCGATCCACCGAGCCGGAGATGGCCTCCACCAGCGGCAGCGCATCGCGCGCCTCGATGATGCGGCCCATGCGGGCATCGGCAAACATGGTCTGCACGGCCAGCTCGGCTTTGCCGATGAGCCGCGCGGCGCGGCGCATTTCTTCCGCGTAGGTGACAGGGCGCGGGGCGATAGCCGCGTCAGCCGGGGCTGGCGGCGGCGCAGGGGGCTCGGGCGCCGTGGGGACAGCCTGAGCGGCGGCCACGTCGGTGCCGCGGGCAGTGTCGATCCAGACCTCGCGGACGCCGCTGGCCCGGATGCGCTGCAGTTGGGTGGCATCTTCCACGCGAAAGCGGGCTCGCCAGAACGGGTGTTCCAGCCAGGAGCCGACAAATTCATCCAGGTACATGCCCACCCGCAGGTGTTCGATGGCGATGCGCTTGCGCATGTTGTTGGGGTCTACATCCACACAGTCCAGATCACGGCCGGCAAGAGCGCGCAAGGAAACGCCGCCGTGCCAATGGGTGCCTTCCCTTTTTATCGGACGACAGCGCGCTGGGCTTGAGGGGAAATCGCGCAGACTCACAATGCGAAGCCCTTGGCGGGAGGGCAGCGCACGGCGCCGGCAAAAAAACAGGCGGCCGATAAGGGCCGCCTTGGGAAGCCGTTACCGGCGCGTATCGCGTCCGGCAGCGGGGAGGGAGACTGAATCAGTCGGGGGAATACAGGCGCGCGAAGTGCGCGCGATAGGCTTATTGGCCGTCGGTGAACGGATCAGCCTTGCCGACCAGGGCGCCATCCGTGTACGGGTCAGCCTTGCGCAGTTGGCCGTCGGTGAACGGATCGGCCTTGCGCAGGGCGCCATCGGTGTAGGCGTCGGCCTTGCGGGCACCGTCGGTGTAAGGATCAGCCTTGGTCACGGCTTGGCCATTGGTGTACGGGTCCTTGCTTTGCACGCCGGCAGCAAAGGCGGGAACGGCGGCAACAGCGATCAACGAGGCGAGAATCAGGTTTTTGGTTTTCATGATGAGCTCCACAGTCGGGGGGTGAGCGTTACTGCCCAGGGCGGGTTCGCTGCAGTGCGGTAACGCGATGGCATAAGCTTAGTCGTTGCTTGGTGAGGGAAAAAGCAGTTCTCTTAAACTCTTTGTTCAAAAAAGGAGAACAATTGTGGCCTTCCAAGCACCCTCATCATCCATAAGTCATTGATCTGACACAGAAATATGGAATGCGGGATAACCCTAATGCGAAACGTCAGACGAGCCAGCCCGTAAAAAATTCCGAGGGCATGCGCCTCCGATTGTTGCGTTGCATTACAGGCATGGGGATTTTCCCTGCCTCCGGTCAGACGGGTGACCGCTAAACATTCCGCGGCAATGGTCGTTGTTGCAGGTACGGGCGGCGTTTTTCCGCCCCTCTGCAGCAAGAAGGAAGGCCATCATGCCCATCAACACCGCTTCCATCGCCCGTTTCGAAGTTGACGGCGTCGCCTACCAGGCGCGTCTGTTCGCCATGCCTTTCCACGTGCCGGAAAACGGCCGCGTGCGCGCCCATGCGCTCGGCCGGCCGGAAATGCCGTTTGGCGGCGTGCATGTGCTGGCCGACTGGCTGGAAGAGCGGGTGCTGCCGGAGGGCGTGAGCCTGGTGATGGCGGATCGCCTGTTCTCGCATGGCGCGGTGGACCAATGGTCCGGCGCCGATGGTGCGCGCGCGGCCAAGGTGCTGTCGCAGGTAGCGCTGGGCGCCAGGGCCAGCCACCGGCTGTGGCGCAATACCGCGGCGGGCGGGTTCCGGGACGAGACGGCGTTTTTCCTGGGCGCCGCCTTTGTGCAGACCGACGCCACCGTGGATGACATCCGCCTGCTGGGCGATCTGATTCCTGCTCAGGAATGGGCAAGCGTGGCCGATGCCGCATCGACCATGATGGGCCTGCACCTGTATCGGCCCGACGAGCCTGAAACGCTGGTCAACTGCGCGCTGCTGGCGCCGTCCTGGACGGAAGCCGCCGTGGAGCGCGCTGATGGCTATCGCGCCCTCACGCTGCTGCATTCCTTTACCGAAGACGACGAGGACATCCACGTCGACATCGAACTGCTGCCGCCGGGCCAAGTCGTGTTGCAGGTGGAATCGTGCTCGACGCGCTTCTCAGCACGCTTCGACCCGGAACTGCTGGGCCGTGACATGACCGATGCATTGTTGCGTGACGCGCTCGCGTTGCAGCACGGCGACCGCGCCAATCTTCACTGAGGCCGATTACTTGGCCGGCGTATTCCACGGATACGCCAGCCACGCGTCAAAGCGCTTGGCGAATTCGCCGTTCTCCATGGTCTGCCGCAGCCACTGGTCGACAAAGTTCTTGAACACCACGTCGCGCGGCAGCAGGTAGGCCTTCTCCGAAAAATCGAACGGTGCGTCCGGGTGCACGGCGCACAGCTCGGGGTGCAGCTTCTGCTGCAGCTTTGTTTCTACCGCGTCGGTCATCATCAGGTCGGCACGGCCGGCGACAATCTCGTTGAAGATCGTCACGTTGTCCGGATACACGCGGATCTGCGCCTGCTTCAGATGCTCGCGCGCGAATTTCTCGTTGGTGCCGCCCGGGTTGACCACGGCACGCACGTTCGGCTGGTCGATCTGCGCCAGCGTCTGGAACTTGGCCTGGTTCTCGCAGCGCGTGATGGGCGTCTTGCCATCGCGCTGATACGGGATCGAGTAGAACGCCTTCTTCTGGCGCTCCAGCGTCACCGATACACCGCTCATGGCGATGTCGTAGCGATCGGCCGCAAAGTCCTGCATCAGCGTTGACCACGTGGTCGGCACCACTTCCAGCTTCACGCCGAGGGCCTTGGCCAGGCGCTCGCCCATCTCGACATCCAGGCCGATGAACTTGCCGTCAGCCGGGTTCTTGTAGCTGAAGGGCTTGTAGTCGCCCGTGGTGCCGACGCGCAGCGTGCCGCGCGCCAGGATCTCGTCGAGGCGGTTGGTGGCGGGTGTGGTTTGGGCCAGCGCCGGCACGGCGAGTGCAGCGCACAGTGCAAACGCACCGGCACGAACGAAGCGATTCAACATGAGATTCCCCTTCTGAAAATGAAAAAGGCGCGGCTGCTGTGGCGCCGCGCCCGGACTGGTGCGGGTCTATTGGCCCGACGCCTTGTTCCACTGCAGTGCGTTGAGCACCGCCAGCGACATCGCCGTCACGCCCGTCTTGATGGACGGCTCTGGCACCGGCGCAAACAGCGGCGAGTGATTGGTCGGCAGCGGTTTGGCGCCGGGCTTGAGCGACGCCATGAACGTCTGCGGATCATTCACGCCGATGAAGAAGAACATCGACGGAATGCCTGCGTCAACAAATGCCGAGAAGTCTTCGCTGGCCGTGATGGGCGGCACGCGCAGTACGCGGTCGTTGCCGAAGGCTGTCTTGAACATCGCCTCGGTGCGCGCAACCACGGTCGGGTCGTTATTCACCGCCTTGCCGCCCTCGGTGATCTTGACGTCGGCCTCCGGCGCGCCGGACATTTCGGTGACGGCCTTGGCTGTGCGGCGGATGCCGTCGAGCATCTTCTGGCGCACCGCTGGCTTGTACGAGCGGATCGTCCCACGCAACAGGACGCTGTCGGGGATGATGTTCTCCGCGCTGCCGCCCTGGATGGCACCGATGCTGACCACGCCAAATTCCTGCGGGTCTTTTTCGCGGCTGATCACGCTTTGCAGGTCGACCACGAAGCGCGCGGCCATCATCACCGGGTCGATGGTTTTGTCTGGCGCGGAGCCGTGGCCGCCACGGCCCTTGAAGGTGATTTCCAGCCCGTCGGAGTTGGACGTGACCGGGCCGCTGTTGTAGACGATCGTCCCGTAGGGCCCCGGCCCGGTGTGCAGCGCGAAGGCGTAGTCGGGTTTGGGGAAGCGCTTGAAGAAGCCGTCGTCGATCATGCTCTGCGCGCCTGATACGGTTTCTTCCGCCGGCTGCGCAACGAACACTAGCGTGCCGTGCCAGCGGTCCTTGAGCGACACCAGCGTTTTGGCTGTGCCCACCCACGCCGCCATGTGAACGTCGTGCCCGCAGCTATGCGCGACGCCCACATCTTCACCGCGCCATTTCGTGCGCACGTGGCTGGCGTAGGGCAGGCCGGTCTTCTCTTCCATGGGCAGCGCGTCGAGTTCGGTGCGCACCAGGATCGTCGGACCGGCGCCGTTGCGATACACGGCCACCACACCGGTCTTGCCCACATGCTCCGTTACGTCAAAGCCGATCTTGCGCATCTGCTCGGCCAGCGTGGCGGCCGTGCGCGTTTCGTGAAAAGCCAGCTCCGGGTGTGCGTGGAGGTCTTTGTAGAGCCCATCGAGCTGGCCATATTCCGCATTGACCGCGGCATCCACTGCCGGCTTGATCTGCGCGACATCGATGCCGCCAGCGGCCGGCGTTTGCGCCAGGGCCGGAACCGCAATGCCCGCCATCAGCCAGGCGAGCGCGGTGTGTTTGAAGCGAGTGGGGCGAAGGGTCATGAGGTCTCCTGCTTTCTGCGGCGTGCTCGGCCAGCGTGATGGACGTTCTATGTGGCATCGTTGCTTCGTCAACCGTCTGGATTATGCAGTCGCATGCACGCCTGTGCACCCCGGGGGAGCCCTGATAGGCAGATGGGCGAGCGTACCCAAGGGCCATCGGAGTTGGCACCGGCTCCGTGCTTGCCTAGACTGGGTCGGGTATGCCGCTCTCAGGAATCACAACTCGAATGACGCCGACGACGTCGTGCCTTCAGCTCTCGTTTCGCGATGTCCCGCCTGGAGAGACGGCGATTCGCGCGGCCCTGGAAGCCGCGCAGCGGGTGCTTGAGCGCAGTGGGGTCGCGCCGCGTGAGGCGTTTGCTGCGTATCAGGCATTCGCCAGCGGGGCGGGGAGCCCCGATGTCCTGGCGTTGACGTTCGCCCGCGCCGAAGCCGAGGCCATGGACACGTTGGCCGCGCACGGCTATGCGCGCTACGGCACGGTCAGCTTGGCGGCGCTGTAGATCTCGATTGGCCCGCTTCAGATTTCTGCGGCTTTCCCACCCAGCCGTCGCGCTGTCTCGGACACGTGGCGGTGGATGCGCGCGAGAAAATCGATCTCGGCCGCGCGCGTGGGCGAATGCCCCAACGCTTGCGACAGATGCGTCGCCACGAAGGACGACTGCGGCGCCAGCATGCTGATCAGGCGCAGCAGTTCGCGGCGGGCCTGCGCGGCGTCGTAGCCGAGGTGGTCGGCCAGCGCCAGCAGCGCGTCCTGGTCGATGGCGTCGTAGCCTGCCTGCGCATCGGCGGGAAGCGCATCGGCGTCCCACTCCTTGGCGTAGACGGCGGCGCAGAACAGATGATCGTGCGCAGCCAGGCGGATGCCGTCGTGCCCAATGTGGAAATGCAGCGTGCCCGCTGACGCATTGCGCCCGCCAATCAGCAGGCAGAACACCATCCAGCGAAACAGCGATGCCGTCGCGGCCGTCGGGTCGGCGCACAGGCGCGCGCACTGGGCGACTTGTTCGACAGTGATGGGCAGGAAGCGGTGCTGGGGCGAGAGCCCGAGCAACTGCACGGCGGAGACGACATAGCGTGCTTGCACCAGTGCGGTGTCATCGCTCTTGCAGCGCAGTGTGCGATCGAGCCGCTGCACCACGGCCGCGGTTTCCGGAAACTGGCGCAAGCCGAGGAAGGGCGTTTCCAGCCCGATGCTGCGGCCCAGCAGCGTGGCCCAGCAGTGGTTGATGGTGGCGTACGGCAGTTGAGCGCCTTCGCCAAGATCCAGCCGCACGAAATGGCTCGATTGTGCAGCGGTGGCCGGTGCCGAGAACCGGCCCAGCCACATTGAGACCGGCAAGCCATTGGAGGCGAGGAACGGCAGGCGGATCTCGTCCGAATCGGAGGCGGTTTGGGACGCGGTTTGCGGCATGCCGTACTGGGCGCGCGGTTCGGCCACGCGCGACGCAGTTGGCCGGCGCGGCCGTCCGATGCTCTGCTGGAACTGCAGCACGACATCGCGCTCGGACAGACCATCCGCGCGGCCGTTGTAAGGCTTGAGACCCGTGGGCACCAACGACAGCGGGCCATCCAGGTTGGGGGCGGCCTGTGCGAGATGCTCCAGCGCAGCGGCCGCTGTCTTGGGCGCTTCGCGCGTGGGTTCTGGCAGCAGGTATTCAAAGAAGTAGCGCACCGGCTGCGCCTTCGCCGTATCGACGATGGTGCCGGCAGCGCGTGGCAGGTGCGGGCTCAGATCAAAGCCCTGCGAGGATGCCTGCCATCGGGTGTCATATTCGAACGCCCAGCCGGTGCGACCGCACGACAGTTGGCCGATCAGATGTTTGTTCAGGTAGACGTCCAGCATGCGCGTATCCAACGTATTTGATGGAGCGTGCTTGGTCGGCCGTGCTGCGGAGGACCCGCCAGCAATCGGAAATCATCGATACGCAGATGCACCGCGGAGATTTCTTTGCACGCCCCTCATCGACCGACGCCCGAGCATAACAAAGAAAATCCGCCAAACCATCCGGGAAAGACGTTTTCAATGATGCAGATTTCTGAAATCGGATTATCAGATTGCTAATATCAAGTGCCTTCGAGTCGATGTTTGAATTTTCTATCTCAGGCTTGAATATCTTTAAAATCGGCCGGCAGACCTTGTCCTGAAGCCATGGAAAGAACTACCTGCGGTGAATCGAGGATTGGAATTTATTGCAACGCAACGATTTATCGCATTCTTGTGAACAAATTGTCGCGCTGCACGAACTGGTGCCAAAGCGCGCCAACAATGTGCAGGCCAACCACGAAATACACGGCATTACCAATAAACTCGTGCACGGATTTAAGCGTGGACTTCAGATTCGGGTTTTCAACGACGAGCCGGGGGAGTGTCCAACCGAGCAACGGTACGTCGTGGCCACTCGCTTGCACGAACACGACGCCGGTCACCGGCAGCACGAACATCATGGCGTACAGCACCCAGTGCACCAGCCGGGCGCTGGCGACTTGCCAGGCCGGCCCGAAATCCGCCGGTGCCGCGTAGCGCCAGCGCATCCAAACCCGCACGCAGGCGAAGAGCAGAATGCCTTGCCCAAGCATCATGTGGATCGACGTGAACAGGGCGCGTTCTGCAGAACCCTTGGGAAGCGTGCCCTTGTACTCGATGGCCGCGAGCGCGCATGCAAACAGAACGAACATCAGCCAATGCACGACGGCAAAAGGGCGCGCATAGCGCTGGGGCATGACAACCTCTTCAGCTAAGGACCTGCCCTTACCCTAGCGCAGACGTCGCCGGCGTGGTTTGATCTCGCCCAGCAAGCGGCCCCATTGTTGCCCAGCGTGTGCAATCAGCGGCCCGAACGCAGAAGCGAATCCTTCTCGTTGGCAGTGCCGTTTGCGTTGGCCTTCTTGCCCGGCGACAGCACGCCGGTCGATAGCGACGTGCCTAGCAGGATCACCGCGCAGCCGATCACCATGTTCAGCGTCAACTGTTCAGCCAGGAACAGGATGCCCCAGAGCACGCCGAATACCGGGATCAGGAACGTCACGGAAGCCGCACGCGTGGGCCCGACATGCGCGATCAGGCGGAAGAACAAGATGTAGGCGACGCCCGTGCAAGCGATGCCCAGAGCAACAACATGGAGCCAGACGCTGCCGGTGGGCGTTTGCGCGGGCCATAGCCAGATGGCCAGTGGCGTCAGCACGATCGTGGCGGCCAGTTGGCAGCCCGTTGCGGTGGCCAGCGGTGGTACGCCGGTGAGGTGACGCTTGGTGTAGCTGGCGGCGAGGCCATACAGCACGGTTGCCCCGAGCGCTGCCGCAACCGCCAGCCCACCCTGCTTGGCGTCGATGACGGACGAACCGCCCACCAGCACGACCACCCCCACGAACCCGATTGTCAGGCCCAGAACGCGCCAGTGCGACAGCCGGTCACCCAGCCAGAAGAAAGCGACGATCGCCGTAAACAGCGGCGTGGCCGCATTGAGCACCGACGTAAAGCCTGCCGTGAGCGTGAGTTCCGCATAGGCAAACAGGCAGAACGGAATGGCGGAGTTCAGCACCCCCACGGCCAGCAGGTGCGGCCAATGCGTACGCAGCGCGCCCAGTCCGCCGCGCCACGCGAGCACGGGCACCAGAAAGCACGACGCGATGCCCACGCGCAATGCGATCAGCGCCACGGGCCCAAATTGCGGCGCGGCCACCCGCATGAACAGGAAGGAGCCGCCCCACAGGGCGGCAAGCGTCAGGAGTTCGACCACATCGGAGCGGCGCATGAAAGTTGTCTCGTTGGTGTTGTGTGAGCGTGGTGTGCGCGCATTGTCCACGCGATTGGGGTTTCATGCTGGCGTGAGCGCCAGCGTGCCTTGGCGAGCGTCGGCCGGCATCGGCAAGCGTTCGCCGACGTGGGCGGGGTGGCCTTCCATACGCAGCAATGCGGCTTTGCGCGGCAGCCCACCGGCATACCCGGTGAGTGCGCCATCGGCACCCACCACGCGGTGACATGGAATGGCGATGGAGATCGGATTGCGGCCCACGGCGGTGCCCACCGCGCGCGCATGTTCGCGGGTCAGACCCAGGCGCGCGGTGATCTGGCCGTAGGTCGTGCGCTCACCAAAGGCGATTTCGCACAGCAGGTGCCAGACGTCGTGCTGAAACGGTGTGCCGGCAGGCGCCATCGGTACATTGAAGACTTGCAGCCGGCCAGCGAAATACGCTTCGAACTGTGCCTGCGCTTCGCGGATCACCGGCACGCTGGCACCAGCCGACATGTGCGCCGCGTTCACCGGGATCGTCTTCTGGCCGGTGAAGAACGCGCCGGTCAGGTGCGTATCAGTGGCGGTCAATAGCAGGTCGCCAAGCGGGCAGGGGAAGGTGTGGCGGTACATGGTGGTCAATCCGATGGGGTGGTCGCGAGCACCGGCAGGGCGCTCTCACGGTGCCAGAGGTGCATGGCGGCGTAGGCGCGCCATGGGGCCCATGGCTCCGCGCGCTCGACCATGGCGCGGCGCGTGGGCAAGCTGCCATCGTGGTTGGCCAAGCGCTTGCGCAATACGTAATCGCCGAAGGGAAATGCGTTGGGCCAACCCAGGGCGCGCATGGCAACGTATTGCGCGGTCCATTCGCCAACGCCGGGCAGTGCCTGCAATGCAGCCAGCGTGGGGCCGAGTGGCACCAGGGGTTCAAGCAGCAGGCGGCCGCTGTCGATGGCGCGCGCGAGTTCCACCACGGCGGCGGCGCGGCTGGCTTGCAGGCCGGTCTGCGTGGACAGGATTTGCGGATCGACCTGCGCCAGCGCGGCAGGCGACGGAAAGGCCATCGACAATGCATCCTGCGGCTGCGCCAACGGCGTGCCATAGACGGCCACCATGCGCGCGAGGATGCGCCGCGCATGCGCCAGTGAGATCACCTGTCCGGCAATGGCACGCACCGCAATCTCAAAGCCATCCACCGCGCCGGGCACCCGCAGGCCTGGTGTTTCAGCGGCGAGCGTGCCGAGGTGTGCGTCCACTAGATCAGGGCGGCAATCGAGATCGAACAGCCGGCGCGCGCGGGCCAGCACGGGCGGCATGGCATGCAGCAGGCTGGGCGACAACGTGAGCGCCACCGCATGGCGCTGCGGCACGTCGCGCGCATGCAGCCAGCCCGCGTGCCGCACGCCTGCGTAGTCGACAGTGAGGGTGCGTGCGTAGGTGTCGGCGCCGACCCTCTCCACACCGTCAACGGCACGGGCACGCAGAAAGTCGAGCAACGCATGCCACGCGAAGGGCGGCCGATAGCCAAGCATGAGCGTCGGGCCGTTTTCGTTGCGCGCGGTGGCTGGGCGTGCGCGCAAACGCGATGGCGCAAAGCCGTAGTGCTCGGCAAATCCGCTGTTCAGTCGCCGCACGCTGCCAAAGCCGGCGGCAAAGGCAATCTCGCCGACCGGCATGGCAGTGTCCGTCAACAACTGCTTGGCCAGCAGCAGGCGCTGCGTTTGCGCGTATTCGACAGGCGAGACATCGAATTCCGCGCGGAAGATGCGGCGCAGATGGCGGTCGGTCACGCCCACCGCAGCGGCCAACGCAGCCAGGTCGTGTTCCTGCAGAAAGCCCTCGTCGATCATGCGGGCGGCTGCGCGTGCCAGGTTGGATGACATCTCCGCCAGGCTGTGCCCGGGCGCCAGTTCCGGCCGGCAGCGCAGGCACGGCCGAAAGCCCGCGCGCTCGGCGGCAGCCGGTGTCGCGAAGAAGCGGCAATTCTTCTGCTGCGGCGTGCGGACGGCGCAAACGGGCCGGCAATATACGCCGGTGGAAGTCACGCCGACGAAGAACCAGCCATCAAAGCGCCGGTCGCGCGATTGCACGGCGTGGTAGCAGGCGTCGTGGTCGAGTTGCATGGTGGTGATCCGATGACTTGGCAGCTAGTCTAGCCCTGGCGGAAGGGGCGCGTTCGCCGGATTCGGACATCTCCCTCGGTGCCATAAAACGAACACGCAGCGAACACGCGCTCGGTACACCGGCACAATGCGAGCACAACAACACTTCGGGAGACGGGCATGTCAAAGACCATCGTCATCACCGGCGGCAGCCGGGGCATTGGCCGCGCAACGGCGGTGCTGTGTGCGCAACGCGGCTGGTCCGTCGCGCTGCAATATCGCGGCAATCGGCAGGCGGCGGAAGAGACCGTGGGCCTTATCGAACAGGCCGGCGGCTGCGCCCTGGCGGTGCAGGGTGACGTGTCGAACGATGAGGATGTGATTGCCTTGTTCGAGGCTGCGGCAGGGCGCTTTGGCGCACTGCATGGGGTGGTCAACAACGCCGGCATCGTGGCCGAAGCGCAAGACGTGGCTGACATGACCACGTACCGCCTGCGCACGATGTTCGAGACCAATGTGCTGGGTGCCTTCCTGGTGGCGCGTGAGGCAGCGCGGCGGTTGTCCACCTCGCGCGGCGGGGTGGGCGGGTCGTTGGTGAATGTGTCGTCGGCGGCATCGCGGCTGGGCTCGCCGCATGAATACGTTGACTATGCAGCCTCGAAGGGGGCTGTCGATACGATGACGCTGGGCTTGGCGCGGGAACTCGCCCGCGATGGCGTGCGTGTGAACGCCGTGCGCCCGGGCCTGATCGAGACGGACATCCACGCCTCCGGTGGCCAGCCCGACCGCGCGCAACGCCTGGGCGCCGGCACGCCCATCGGCCGGCCCGGCATGCCGGCAGAAGTGGCCGAATCCATCGTCTGGTTGCTGTCCGATGCGGCGTCTTATGTGACAGGTGCATTACTGGATTGCAGCGGCGGGCGCTAACGGCTTAGTCCCAATCAGGGCGCTGCGCCATCAAGAATCGGGCGTGCCAGGCGGCACGCCCTTTTTTGTTGCGCGCTAGGCGTCGGCGCCCGCACGGAAGGTGTCGCATTGGCGGATGTCACCGGCATCAAAGCCCTGGCGGAACCAGTGCATGCGCTGCTCGGACGAGCCGTGCGTGAACGCATCGGGCGTGACGCTGCGACCGGCGTTGCGCTGCAGGGTGTCGTCGCCGATGGCATGCGCGGCGGTCAGTGCCTGTTCCAGATCCCCGCGCTCAAGCAGACCGCGCTGCTGTGCGTAGTGGCCCCACACGCCTGCCAGGCAATCGGCCTGCAACTCTAGCTTGACCGACAACGCGTTGGCCGCCGCCTGGGATTTGCCGGCCTGTGCGCGGGTGACCTTTTCCGATACGCCCAGCAGGTTCTGGACGTGGTGCCCCACCTCGTGCGCGACGACATACGCGGCGGCAAAGTCGCCCGGCGCGCCGAAGCGGCGGCGCAGCTCATCGAAGAAGCCGAGGTCCAGATAGACCTTGGTGTCGGCGGGGCAGTAGAACGGCCCCACTGCCGACGTGGCATCTCCGCAACCCGAGCGGATGCCCTGGCGGAACAGCACCAGCTTGGGCGGCTGGTAAGCACGGCCCGCCTGCTTGAACAGTTGCGACCATGTGTCTTCTGTGTCGCCCAGCACGTGCGAGACGAGTTGCTTGCTGCGGTCGTTGTCGGTCTCGCCGGTGGGGCGGGCGGGCGCATGCTGGGCGGACGGCGCGGGCGCGTTCTGCGACACCTGCATCACCATGCCCAGGATTTCGAGCGGGTTCTTGCCCATCAGCAGGCCGACGACCGCCACGATGGCAATGCCGCCAATGCCCAGCCGCATGCCGCCGCCGCCAAAGCCGCCGCCACCCGAGGACGCGCGTTCATCCTCAACGTTATTACTTTCGCGCATGTCATCCCAACGCACGTGTTTCTCCTTGATGCTCTGGCCCCGGCGTCACACCCGGTAAACTTTGCAAAGTCTACCTGCGTTGCAGGCCGGCAGGCGTGCGTAGCGCGGCCGGAATCGTCTGCGTTTTTGCGGGAACGTAGCACTGACAAGGGTTTGCGGCTATTTGCGGCGTCGCACAAAATCCGGCAGGAAATTTGCTAGCCAAAGCTGCTCATCCCGATGCCGCACTGTCACGCGCGTGTCACGCGGCGATTTCCGAATCACGATCGGCAGCGCACCACGCTGCCGACTGAACGACCCGAGTGTTTACCATGCGCTTGCCCGCTTCGATTACCGCTCAAGCTCCAGACACCACGCAAACGCCGCCGCTCGCTGCCACGCATGTCGACCCGACCGAAGTTTCCGACGTGCAGAGCGCGCCTCCCGCCGCGGAACGCAAGCCGTGGTGGGCGCGCGTGTCGGGTGCCATCTTGGCCAGTGCGTTTACCAACGTGGCGGCTGCGCTGATTGCCGTGACGGGGGCCGTGTACGTGGGGATGTATCACGCCCCCTGGGTGAAGACTCTGGCAAGCCACACCCCCACGGCGACGCAGGCCGGCGACGCAATGGGCGTTGCGGTGGCGGCGGCACCCCCGAGTGCGGCGCCGTCGGCTGCATCGACCCCATCGACGTCAGCGGCAACGGCGGCGACGGTGGCCCAATCAGAACCTGCGCAACCGGCTTCACCCGATCGCGTGGCCGCTGCACGCGATCGCATGGAGCAGCGTATCTATTCCCAGGTGCCCGCCCGCGCACGCACGGTGGCGGAAAACGAAACCATGAACGACGAAGCGCCCGCACTGGAAGGCGAAAGCCGCGCAAGCCGGGGCACGCGTCGCCACCATCGCGGTGTCCGTCATGGCGGACATGGTGCACCGTGGAATGCCGCGTGGTACAAAGGCGCGTGATCGACGCTGAGGCGACGCCGCGGTTGTTGCGGACATAAAAATGCCCTGATCGCGTCAGGGCATGTGGTGTGCGCTTGTGGGCGGTGGCGACTTAGTTGACGTCGCCGCCTTCACGCAACTGTACGAACTCCGACTCCACCGTGTAAGGCCGTGCGGCCTGGACGCGTGTTCTTCTGCACCGCAATTGCGCCTTCGCTATATGGGTCATGCAGCACTTCGCGCTGGCTGCGCCGCCTTGCGATGGCGCAGCGCGATGATAGTGAGCGCAATGCCGCTCACCGCGGCCGCCGTCAGCACGTAGTAGCTCGGTGCCAGCGTGTCGCCGGTGGTGTGGATCAACCACGTGACGATGAATGGCGCGAACCCGCCGAACAGCGTCACGCCCAGGCTGTAGCCGAGCGACAGCCCAGTCGAGCGCACGCGCGTGGGGAAGATCTCCGACATCAGCGCGGGCATCGGCCCCGAATACGCTGCCTTGAAGATGCCCGACACCGCTTGCAGCGCAAGCAGCGCCCCGATGGTCGGATGCGCGCGCAGCAGGGCAAACATCGGATAGATCAGCAGGATCATCAGCGCTGACGTGGTGAGCATGATGCGGATGCGGCCGATGCGATCGGACAGCGCACCAAACACCGGCGAGAGCAGAAACTGCAGCCCACCGTTGAGCACCACCACCCCAAACGACTGCGCTGCCGGCAAGTGCAATTGCTTGACCGCATACGTCGGCATGTAGAGCTGCAGCACGTACACCGACACGGTCGACTGTGCCACCACGCCCACCGCCAGCAGCAGGTTGGCCCACTGCGCCTTGAACGACGACTGCGGATCGACCGTGGTCTTCTTCTGCTCGGCGACGAACTCCGGGGTTTCGTCCAGATGGCGTCGGATGTAGAAGCCGACCGGGCCGACGAGCAGGCCGAAGAAGAACGGCAAGCGCCAGCCCCAGCTTTCCAGCTCCGATGGAAACAGCGTGGCCGTGAGCAGCGCGCCCAGCCCTGCCGCCAGGATGGTCGCGATGCCCTGGCTTGCGAACTGCCAGCTCGCGTAATAGCCGCGCCCCCGTTTGCTGTGTTCCACCATGAATGCGGTAGCGCTGCCGAACTCACCGCCCACGGCAAAGCCCTGCACCAGGCGTGCAAGCAATATGGTGATGGGCGCGACGATGCCGATCTGCGCGTAGCTCGGCATCACGGCAATCGCCAGCGTGCCGACGATCATCAGCAGGATCGACAGCGTGAGTGCCGCCTTGCGCCCCTTCCTGTCCGCATACATGCCGAGCACGATTGCGCCCACCGGCCGCGTGATGAACGACACGCCAAAGCTGCCCACCGCAAACAGCAGCGACACCCACTCGTCATCCGCCGGAAAGAACAGCTTGCCGATGACGGAGGCGAAGAAGCCGTAGACGAGGAAGTCGTACCACTCCAGCGCATTGCCGATCGACGACGAAATGACGATGCGGCGCGCGTGGGCAGACGTGAGTGGCGAGTGGGTCGGCGCGGCTGCACTCGCCGCGAGCGGGGCGGTCATGGTGAGGGTTTCCTTTGGTGCTGGCTGGAGATGTTGTTATGGGGACTGCAGCGTGCCGCTTGTCCAGCCGATGGGCGGTGCGCTTGGGGTGTGGTGTTGCTGGGTGCTGCGTTGATGCTTGGTGGTACATCCGGTGTTTCGTCCCCTGCCGGGGCCGACTCACTTTCTTTGTCTTGCCAAAGAAAGTAAGCAAAGAAAGGCGCGCCCGAGATGGCGACCCATCCCTTGAATTTCTGTCGCAGGGAGGGAAAGGGGAAAACTCGCTGCGCTCAAACAGTTCCCCTTTCTTTTTCCTCCCTGCAACGGAAATTCAAGGCGCCATCTAGGGCAGGTACGGCCAAACCGTCCGAGCGTGTGGGTTGCCGCCAAGGCGGATTTTTTTGGGTCGGTCGTGGGTTTCTAGAAGCCTACGGCGTGGCCGTCGCGGCGGCTGTCACTGGCGGCTACGTAGCCGTGGTCGGCGTCGTCTGACAGGCGCCAGATGAACTGGCCGGAGCCGAAATCCATGTACGGGTCGGCCACCGATTTGAGCTTGTGTCCGCGCGCTTCCAGTTCGGCCACGGTGGCGGTGTTCATCGTTGCTTCCACGTCGAGTGTGAAATCGCGGTTGACCTTCCAGCGTGGTGCATCGCATGCAGCCTGCGGCTGTTGCTTGTAGTCCAGCATGCGTACGAGCGTCTGCAGATGGCCTTGTGGCTGCATGTCGCCGCCCATGACGCCAAAGCTCATCTGCGGCTGACCATCCTTGGTGAGGAACGCTGGGATGATGGTGTGGAACGGCCGCTTGCCGCCCGCTACCACGTTGGCCGAGCGTGCGTCCATCGAGAAGCCGAAGCCGCGGTTCTGCAGGCTGATGCCCGTGCCCGGCACCACCACGCCCGAGCCGAAGCCCATGTAGTTGGACTGGATGAACGAGACCATCATGCCGTTCTCGTCAGCGGCGGTGAGGTACACGGTGCCACCGGCGCGCGGCATGCCGAAGGTCGGCATCTGTGCGCGGCCCATGTCGATGAGCCTGGCGCGCGCATCCAGGTACGCGTCATCAAGCATCTGCTCGGGCGTGACTTCCATGCTGCGCGGGTCTGCTACGTACTTGTAGAGATCGGCAAACGCCAGCTTCATCGCTTCGATCTGCAGGTGCTGCGAATCCGCCGAGTCGACGGGCAACGCGCCCAGGTCAAAGCGGTCAAGAATGCCCAGTGCGATGAGCGCGGCAATGCCCTGGCCGTTCGGCGGGATCTCGTGCATGTCGTAGCCGCGGTAGCGCTTGGTGATGGGTTTGACCCACTCCGGCTGATAGTCGCGCAGGTCTTGTGCGGTCATGGCGCCGCCGCATTCGCGCGCATAGGCGGCGATGCGCTCGGCGAGTTGGCCTTCGTAGAAATCGCGGCCGCGTGTCTGGCCGATGCGGCGCAGCGTGGTGGCGGCATCGGGCAGCTTGAATTTTTCGCCCACCTCAGGCGCGCGGCCATGCGGCATGAACGCCTGCGCATAGCCCGGCTGGTTCTGCAGATCAGGAATTGCCGCCGCCCACTTGTGCGCCACGATCGGCGCGATGGTGTGGCCGCGTTCGGCAATCTCGGCGGCGGGTTCGAGCACGTCGGCAAACGGCAGCTTGCCGAAGCGCTCGTGCAAAGCCGCCCACGCAGACACCGCACCGGGCACGGTCACCGCGTCCCAGCCGCGCGTAGGGCGTTTCGGGTTGCCGTTGGCATCTTCGCCGTACTTGCTGCGGAAGTAGTCCAGGTTCCATGCCTGTGGTGCGGTGCCAGAGGCGTTGAGGCCGTGCAACGCCTTGCCGTCCCACAGGATGGCGAATGCGTCGCTGCCCAGGCCGCATGAGACGGGCTCCACGATGGTCAGCATGGCGGCCGCCGCGATGGCCGCATCTACGGCGCTGCCGCCTGCCAGCAGCATGCGCAATCCGGCCTGTGCGGCCAGCGGATGCGAAGTGGACACAACGTTGCGCGCAAACAGCGGAATGCGCGCGGTGGGGTAGGGGTTCTGCCAATCGAAACGGTGAGACATGACGTGCGAGTGGGATGGGTGGACGATTGATTATTTGCGGTGGCATGAATTTAATAAAGTTAAAATTCATTGGATATCGATTAAGAAAAACTTGAGTGTCCGCATGTGAGTACCGTCCGCTTTCTCCGCACCTTCGTCGCCGTGGCGCGACACGGTTCGCTTGCCGCCGCCGCCGAGCGCGTGGCGCTCACGCAGGCCGCCGTGAGCCTGCAGATGCGTGCGTTGGAAGCGGAGCTACGCCGCGATCTGTTTGACCGGTCGGGGCGCACCGTCACGCTCAATGCGCATGGGCGCGCGCTGTTGCCCCAGGCGGAACATCTGCTCGCCCTGTACGACGCCATGCGCGTTGGCGACGAGCCGCAGACCGAGCTGTCCGGCGCCGTGGCGATCGGGGCGGTGGTGTCGGTGATGGGTTCGCTCGCCCACGCGGTGGCGGGGCTCAAGCAGGTGCACAAGGGGCTCGACGTCAAGCTCATCACCGGCAAATCGGGTGAGCTGGCAGAGCAGGTGGAGGCGGGCGAGCTGGATGGCGCGCTGGTGGTCGAGCATCTGGAGCGCCTGCCCGCCAACCTCGCTTGGCACCCGCTCTACACCGAGCCGTTGGTGGTCGTGGCGGGCCGCAACACGCGCGGCCGCGCTGAAGAAGTGCTGCGCACGCACCCCTTCCTACGCTTCGACCGCGCGGTGCGCACCGGCGCGCTGATCGACCGCGCCCTGCGCAAGACGCACATGCCGGTCAACGAGTTCATTGAGGTCAATTCGATCGAGGCGATCGTCGAATTGGTGCGCCAGCAAGTGGGCGTGACGCTGGTGCCTCGCCTGCGCCGCGCAAGCTGGGAGAGCGATCCGGCCCTGCGTGTGCTGCCCATGCCGCCGCAGACGCCCGTGCGCACCGTCGGGATGATCGAGCGGAAAGAGCATGTGCGGCACGGTGTGATCCAGGCGGTACTCGATGCGCTCGAAACCACACTTGGCAAATCCAGCGCCTAGACTGCAATCACTCAAACCCGCCCTGGAGGCCGCAAATGGACGCGTTCATCGAACGTTGGCGCAACGAGCTGATGCTGCTCGCCCGCATCCTCATGATGGTGCTGTTCGTGATGTCAGGATGGGCCAAGCTGACGGGTTTTCAGGGCACCGTCGGCTACATGGCCAGTACCGGGGCGCCCATGCCGACCGTGGCCGCTGCCGTTGCCGTGGTCATGGAGTTTGGCGTGGGCATCGCCTTGCTGATCGGCTTCTGGACGCGGCCGCTGGCGTTGTTGATGGCGCTGTTTGTGCTCGGCACCTCGTTCATTGCCCACAGCTACTGGAGCATGGAGGGCGCCATGGAGGCCGCCAATAAGATCCAGTTCTACAAGAATCTGACCATCATGGGCGGGCTGTTCTTGCTGGCCGCCGTGGGGCCGGGCAAGTATGCGGTGCAGAAGTCGTAGCGCGCACGGCTTAACGCAACGACCGCTGTACTAACACCAGCACGGCAAACGCGCCACACGCCACGGCAAACCAGCTAAAGAGCTGCGTGCCAGCCAACAGCGTCGCCTGTCGATCAATCTCTGCTGATAGGCTCGCCAACCGCTCAGGCGTGAGCGGGTTGGCGGCCTGCAGGTCTGACGTGAAGCGCGTGACATGCGCCACGATGAGCGAGCGCGATTCCGCTTGCTGCGTCTGCAATGACACCGCCGCCAGCCCGGTGCCCACCGCCGTCGCAAACTGCCGCGCGATGTTCTTCATCTGATAGCCGTGCGCGAAGTCTTCGCGGTCCAGGTCGAGGTAGGTCATCATCGCCACCTGGATCATCACCGCGCCCGGCGTGATGCCTTCCAGGATCGACACGGGAAAGAACGCGTAGTCCGGCGCGCCCGGCATCAGGCTGGTGCCCAGCAACAGCGCCGCGGCTGCATACACGCTAAAGCCGATGGCAATGAAGCGGCGCTTGCGGAAGAAGAACGGCAGCCACACCGTCATCACCACGGCCACCACCATCGACACGGCGCCGCTGATCATCAGGAACAGCGTGGTCGTGCGGAACGTGAAGCCAAGCCCGCCCTGCGATACCGCCGGCCACAAGTAAGACCAATACCCGCTCATCAAGTAATAAACACCGTAGAAACCGATGCCCCACAGGTAGCGGCGGCCGTTCAGGCGAGAGAGATCGAGCCACGGGTCCGGGTGCGTGCGCAGCCGATGGATGGCCAGCAACAACGAAGCCGTGCCGCCCAGCAACAACAGCGGGATCGCGGGCGAGGCGGTCAGCCGGTTGTAGCGCAGCTCCGACAGGCCCATCAGGAACGACAACGCACCGATGGCCATGGCGCCGACGCCGATCCAGTCCCACTGGCCATCCACCGGCGGCGCTTCATGCGGACGGCGTGCAGCGCGGGTGCGCGGCTGATGGTGCTCGGGCGGCAGGAAGAACATGGCAAACCACGCGATGACGGCGAGCCCGAGTTCCAGCCAGAAGATCACGCGCCATTCGCTGTATTCGAGCACCTCCGCGCAGATCCAGGGCGCAATGGTGGTCAGCCCGAACAGGCCCACGCTGAACATCAGCATGGGCGGGATGCGCTCGTCGGGTTCGGTGGTGAGTTGCACCAGAATGCGCGAGGCCGAGAACAGCCCACCCGCGCCCAAGCCCTGGATGGTCCGGCCGATGACCAGTTCACTGATGTTGTTGGATTGCGCGCAGACCACGCAGCCGATGCCGAACAGCACAATGCCCACCAGCGAAAACATCCGGTATCCCACGTGCGCGGCAATGCGTCCGATGGCAAGGTTCGCGACCACCGCCGCCACGGCATACGCGGTCACGGCGTACAGATACGCGTCCGGGCTTGCGTGCACGCCGCCCTGGATATGCTGGCCCGCCACGGCCATCATCTGCGAAGAGACGAAGTCGAGCCCTGTCGACAGGCCGACTGCCAAGCCAAACGCGTGGACGCGAGCCGAAGAGAAATGCGGAAACGCCCGCAGAGACGCAGGCCGGAGGATTTGCAGCGACATGTGCCCGAGCATAAACTTGGCCGCCAGCCGGATAAACGGCCAACTCTAGGAACACTGTCCAGTCATGCGAACAATGGAGTGGAACGACTGGGAGACCTTCTGCCGCGTGGTGGAGGCCGGCAGCTTCACCGCCGCCGCCGAGGCGCTCGGCATTCCCAAATCGACCGCCAGTGCCGCCGTGTCGCGGCTGGAGGCAACGCTGGGCGTACGGCTCATGACCCGTACCACGCGCCAGTTGCGCCTGACCGAAGCGGGCTCGCAGTTCTACGACGACATCGCGCCACTGTTCGACCGCCTGCGCGAGGTGCATGCCGACACCACCGCCGCTAGCGAGACCGTGGCCGGCACGCTGCGCATTGCTGCGCCCTACGAAGTGGGCGCGCAGCACCTCACCGAACCCGTGTGCCGCACGCTGGAGAAGTATCCCCATCTGCAGATCCAGGTGCACATCTCTTGGGAGCAGCCCGACCTGTTGGCCAGCGGCTACGACATCGTCTTCGTCATGGTCGACCAGATGTTGCCGGATTCATCGCTGGTAGCGCGTCGCGTGGTGATGATCCCGCGCGGCCTGTATGCGTCGCCGACCTTGCTGGCCGAACGCCCGCCGCTCAAGACGCCGGCAGACCTGGTCGGCTGGCCGTGCCTGTCCGGCCCCGACGATGCGAGCTGGGCCTTCCGGCCCGTCGGCGAACCCACGGCGGAGCCGATCGAAATTCCCATCCAACCGCGCCTGCAGACGTTGAATGCCGAGATGCGTGCCCGTGCCGCCGTGCGTGGCTTGGGCGTGGCGCGCATGGCCCGGTCCGTGGGTGATGCCGAAGTGGCCACCGGCCGGCTCGTGCGCGTGCTGCCGGATTTTGAGCTGACCGCCCTGCGCGTGTACGCGCTGATGCCCGCGCGCAAGCTCGTGCCGCGCAAGGTGCGTGTGTTTCTGGATGCACTGGAAGCGGAGGGCGCTTCCGCCACACCGGCCCCTGCCTAGCCGAAGACTGGCGCCCAATGTCACAATCGGCGTTTCCCTATTCGGATTGTGAGGACGGGCGACGATGCGTCTGCGCCAGATCGAAGTCTTCCGCGCCGTGATGCTGGTCGGCACCGTCAGCGAGGCGGCGCGCATGCTCAATGTGTCGCAACCCGTGGTGACACGCGTGCTGCAGCACACCGAGCTGCAGTTGGGCTTTCGCCTGTTCGACCGGACCAAGGGTCGCTTGCAACCGACGGCCGAAGCGTTCGAGCTGTTCTCTGAAGTGGAGCGCTTATATCAGGAAGTGGAGCGCGTGCGGCGCGTATCGGCCAACTTGCGGCACAAGGGGGCCGGGCGCCTGCGTGTAGCGGCCACGCCCAGTCTGGCGCCAAGCATCCTTGCGCCTGCCGTGCGACGCTTCTCGCAGCGCCACCCCGACACGCTGGTGCGCGTGTTCACGCACCACACTGCCGAGATCGTGCAGGGTTTGCTCTCACAGGACATCGACGTCGGCTTTGCCTTTGCACCGCCCGTGCATCCGGCTATCAGCACGACACCCGTCGCGCAGGGCCGCATCCTGCTGGCGGCGCCCCGCGCGTGGGTGGACGGCAAAACCGATGGGCGCGCATTGCACAAGCTTGTCGCCGAAAAGCCGTTCATCGGCCTGGAAGACCAGATCTCGCTGGGCTCGCTGGTCGGGCAGACGCTGGCACGCGGCGGGCTGGCGCCGCAGTCGACACTGGAAGTGCAGACATATTCGCTGGCGCGCTCGCTGGTGGAGGAATCGCTGGGGGTGACGATGCTCGATCAGTTCACCGCCGCCACGGGCAGCATGGAGCGCATCGCATTGTTCGCGCTGGAGCCCGCGCAGACGTTTGACGTACGTGCCATGCGCGCCGAGCATCATGCGCCGTCATCGTTAGCCGACGCGCTCGTGCAGTGCTTTGCGGAAGCGGCCCGCGCGTTGTCCGACGAGTTACCGCAACGCCTGCAGCCGACGCCGTTCGTGCTCAAGCCCACGGAACCCGACAGCGACACAGCCGACTAACCGGCTTCCACCGATTTCCGAGGAGACCCATCCATGCGTCGTTTTGCAACCGCAGTGATGTTCGGTGTGGCGCTGGGCGCGGGCGTATTCAGTGGCATCGCTACCGCGCAGCAATCGCAGCAATCGCCAGTGCCCGGGATGTCGTCCGATGATCTGAACACCGCGCTCGACTTTGCCAAGGCCGGCCTCAACAAAGCGATCGACCAGGCGCGCGCATATTCCTCGCTGCCGATCAAGGACCCGCACGACGTGCGTTACACGTGCGAGGGCGGCAAATCGCTGCTCGTGAAATACATGACGGTGGGGGATACGCCGCTCGCGTCCATCGTGCTGGACGGCAAGACGCTCGTCTTCGCCAATGTGCTGGCGGCCTCGGGGGCGCGGTACGCATCCGGCAAATATGTCTGGTGGACCAAGGGCCCCACCGGCTTCCTCGCCGACGAGACCCTGTCTGGCAGTCGCAATCAGGTCTACCGGGATTGCAATGAGGCCACCAGCGGCCGTCCTTAAACTTCCAGCAGATCGCGCCCGACGATGATCTCGCCCTTGAAGTGCGGGCGCACCGCATCGAGCCACACCGAATCTTCCAGGAACGGATAGCCGCCCGGTACGAAGTGCGACAGCACCAGCGTCTTCACCTTGGCCTCGGTGGCGATGCGGCCGACGTCTTCGGTGGAGGTGTGGCTGGCCAGGAGATGCTCGCGCAGCGTCTTGGCGTTGCGCTCGGTGGAGAGCAGCTTGTCGAGCGATGGCAGGTGCATCACTTCGTGTACGAGCACATCCGCGCCATAGGCCAGGCGCACGAGGTTCTCGCTCGGGGCGGTATCGCCGGAGATGACGATGGAGCGGTCCGCCGCGTCAAAGCGATACGCAAATGCCGGCGACACAGGCGGATGCTTCACCAGCGCGCTCGTCACCTTCACGTTGGCGTCCTGCATGACCAGCCCACTTTCAGTCAATTCATGCGGGTGGAGCATGGGCGCCAGCGGCGGGCGGCCTTCATCGGCAATGCGGGTGCGAATGTCGTAGTCGTATAGCTCGAGGAACTTGGTCGTCATCGCGGCCAACGGGGGTGGGCCCCAGGTGTCGACGGGGCCTGTCAGGTCGGTGCCCCATGCGAGCAGCATCAGCGCGCCGTAGTCAGCGTTGTGGTCCGAATGCTGATGCGTGATGAAGACGTGGCGGATGTCCTTGAGCTTGAGGCCAGCCGTCACGTACTGGCGGGCGACGCCGTTGCCGCAATCCACCACGTACGACACGCCGTTGATGACAATGACCTGCGCCGGCGCCGAGCGGTTCTTCTTGGGCGTTGGACCGCCGCCCGTGCCGAGCAAGATCAACCGCGTGCCCTTGGCTGCATCGGCGGCCGAGGCGGACAGCGGCCAGCCCGCGGATGCAGCGCCGGCGCCCACGGCCAGCGCGCCGGCTTGCCGCATCCAGCGGCGACGGTTGTTGTCGAAAGCGTGCATGCGGCGGTCTCCTCTCTGTTGTTATGGGGCGTTTAGCGCGGCAGCCCGCCCACCTTCATGCCGGGCTTGATGCCCTTGCGTGCGAACCAGCCCTTGTTCATCTCCAGCGCATAGCTGCCGGCCTTGGTCGGGCAGTGGTTGTCCTCCGTTTGCGGCTTCATCTCGGCAATGTCGGAGATGGTGCCGTCGTCGGTGATGAAGGCGATGGACAGCGGCAGGTCGGTGTTCTTCATCCAAAAGCAGTGCCCGGCAGATTCATCGAACACGAACAGCATGCCGGCCGTGTCGGGCATCGACTTGCGGAACATGAGGCCCGTTTCGCGCGTTTGCGGGGTCGCGGCCACTTCGGCTTTGACTTTGTACATGCCGATGGTCAGGTCGGCGACGGGCAGGCCGACGTTGGGGCCGGTCGGGGTTTGTGCGAAGGCGCCAGTGGTGGTGAAGGCGGTGAGCGACAGGCACAGGCCGGCAAACAGGCGGGAAAAAGCGGTCATGGCGTTTGGGTAAAAAATGTAACGCACCATGATCGGCACTCGGTCAGCCGCCGTCAATGAGACTGCACCTAAGCGCGGCTCGAAGTTGTTACCGCGTGTTTATGCCGTGGCGTTCGATGGCCACGGTCTTGGCGCCGGCCTTGGGCGTGTGCGCCGAGCGCGCCTTGTCGGCCACCGGATCAGGCATCAGCGACACATAACGCGCATCGGTGAGCGTGCGCAGGAAGGCGACGATGTCGTCGATCTCATCTTCCGTGAGGGCCGGCATGGTGCCGGGGCGGCGGTTCATCGGCACGGCGTTCACGTTGATGTTGCCCTGGTACTTGACGGGCACGTCGTTGAAACGCTTGCCGCCGGGGTACCACTGCGCGGGGTCGGTCGAACGTGTGGCATAGAAGGCCACCGTGTCGCGCAGCGTGCGGAATACGCCGTTGTGCATGAAGGTCTGGCGCACGGCCACGTTACGCAGACCTGCCGTGCGGAAGTAGCCGCACCACTGATCGGGCTCCGGCCATTTGAGTTGGCGCGCGGTCTGGCACAGGCCGACGTCGAAGTGCTTGGCGTCCTTGTTGGTGGGCAGTAGCGCGTTGCGTGGCGCGGCGATGGCGTCGTAGCCGAAGTCCGTGAACAGTGAGCGCTCCGGCCGCGACGACGATTCCACCATCAGGTGGCACGACGCGCAGTTGCCCTTGTCTGGGTTGCGGAACAGCGCCAGGCCGCGCATCTCTGCGGGGGAGAGGGGCGTGCGCTTGCGCAAAAAATCATCAAAGCGCGAGGTGAAGGGCGCCATCTCGTCGCTGTGGAAATAGGCTTCCAGCGCCTTGCCGAGTACGCCTACAAAGCGTTCGGGGTCGCGCACCGCATCGGCGCCGAATTGCTGGGTCAGCGCGTGGCCGAGGTCGGTGCCGACCATCTTGCGCCGCAGGGCTTGCGGCGAACGGTTGCCCATTTCATCGGGGCTGAACAGCGGGCCGCGAATCTGCTCGGCAATGGAATTGGCGCGGCCATCGGCAAAGAAGCCCCCGAACGGCGACGGGAAACTGGCGTCGTCGTCCTGAAAAAAGTAGCGCTGCGGGACGTAGCGCAGATACAGCAGCGACGGCGCGTTGCGTGCTGCCATGTGCCCCGGGCGGCTGCCGGCCGGTACGCCAATGCGCAGCGCCTCGCCTTTGAGCGTGGGCGCGAAGGCACGGCCCGGGTCATGGCACGCCGCGCATGACATGCCTTGCGGCTCCGACAGGCGCGGGTCGAAGAAGATCCGCTTGCCGAGCGCCACGAGGTTCGGGTCCGGCTTGAACGATGCGGACTCGGCGGGCGGTGGCACGGCGTCCAGCTTGGGCGTCATGCCGATCGATTCCGCCGCCGCCACGCCCGAAAAGAGCGCGGCGGTAAGTAGCAGGGCAGTCCTCAGGCGCTTCAAGGTGCAACGAAGCCCGTCTTGTCGCACACGAGGCTCGAACCGTTCTGCGTGCAGGTCGTCAGCAGTTTGCCGGCCACCGTGTACGCCTTGAACAGCCAACCCTTGGCAGGCGCCGGCTGGCGGTCCATCACCATGAAGCCGAACGAGTTGTTGTGCGAGATGCTGCCCACCGTCACGCCCGAGGCCGGGCTGATGGCCGGGAACGGATCGGGCAGGGCCACGTCGAGCGAATCGCCCGCATTGCCCGCCACAATGGTCGCCGGGTGGTTGCTCGTGAAGTTGATGGCCTGGAAGTCATGCACGTGGCCATGCAGCGCCACCTGCACGCCCGGCGGGTAGTAGGCCGTGGCGTTCAGGCTGTTCATGACCGACAGCAGCGCGGCGTTGCCGCCCAGCGGCGTGCTGCCCGCGATGGGGACGAAGCCGAGGATCGGGTGGTGGTTGGTGAAGATCGACATCACGCCCGGCTTGGCGGCCAGCGTGCCGACCGTGCTGAACTGCTTCTGGTAGGTCTGGAACCACGGGTCGGTGGTCGCCAATGCCGTCGTGCCGGCCTTGGCCGAGTCGAACACGATGACCTGCGTGTCGCTGCCGATGGCCACGGCGTACGGGTCCGACGCGTTGGCGGCGGTGTCGTTAGCCGGGTCGTCACACGAGCGGGCGGCGGAGTAGGGGCGCGGGTCCAGGAAGCGATACCAGCCTTGGCCGGCGCGCGCGCATTCCTCGTGGTTGCCGCGCACCAAGACCCACGGGGCGGTGGCCATGAGCGGGGCGGCGGGCTGGAACAGGTCTGCCTGCCACGTATCCCAGCCGTAGCCCCACGGGCTGCCCTGGCAGCCGGCCACGTCGGGCGGGCAGGCGTTTTCGCGGTAGTGGTAGTCGCCCACGTGCAGCACGAGGTCGGGGTTCATCGCAGCAGCCGTGGTGGCGGCATTGGCGAACGGCCACGACAGCGGGTCGTTACACGACTGGAACGTATTGCTCGACTTCTTCATCCGGCAGCCGGTGTCCGCCAGGATCACCACGCGCTGCGGGTTGGCCTTGGGCAGCGGCAGCACGCGCGAGCCGATCGATGCCGCCTTAGCCGTCGATGCCACGGTTGCCTCGCAGGCGTTCACAGGGAAGGCGGAGGCTTTCGAATCGCTGGCGGCGCTGGCCGTGGTGCGTTGCGCGGGGCTGCCGGCGGCCACGCGCAGGCTCATGCGGGTGGCGGTGCCGTCCACCGTCAGCAGCGGGCAGACCGAGCTATCGACGGGGGAGGCGCTATTTGTATACGTGGTGACGGCGCGCACGATAGCCTGGTTGCTGTCGCCAATCTCCACCCAGGCGGCCTGGATGTTGGCGTCAGCCGTGGCTGCGTCGGCCGGCGTGGCATTCGAGGTGGTCGTCGAATCGGACGATGAACCGCCGCAACCTGCAATCACGGCGGCGGCAGCCAGCGCGGCAAGAGAGAGCATCGTGAACACGGTGCGTCTGCGCCGCACCGGAGCGAACATCGATCGGAAATCCATTGCGCCATCCCTGTTTCTTGTTGTGAGGAAGGGGCAAGGTACCCAAAGCAGATGGCGCTATTTTGACAGCCCTGCATGCGGGCTCGGGATGATGGTGCGTGCGCAGGCGAAAAAAAAGCAGATGCATGAGCATCTGCTTTTTCTGTATCGGCCGAGCCGCTAAGGCCCGGCAGAAACACAAGCTTATTGCTTGGCGGCGTCAGCAGCCGGTGCCGAAGCGTCAGCAGCCTTCTTGGCAGCCTTCTTGTGGTGGTGCTTCTTGGCCTTCTTGGCCTTCGGAGCAGCCTTTTCAGCAGCAGCCGGAGCAGCTGCGTCAGCAGCCGGGGCGGAGGCTTGAGCGAACACACCGGTGGCGAACAGGCCGGCGATCAGAGCAGCGATCAGCTTCTTCATGGTGAATCCTTTTATAGATCAGTGAGTTAACCAACGACCCGCTAAATGAGTCATCTGCAATAACGCAGGCAGTTACAGCCGCGTTGACACGTTGTGTTGAAATTTTTGAGGGTGAATCGCAGTTGCGCGTCGGCATGTGGTGGATGGTGCGCTGCGCAAAATTGGTGCCCGCCACGCCGGTGTTTAAGACCGGTCTGATTGGACGCGTGCCCGGGGCGCTTGAGAATGCGAGCGGATTTCGTTTTGCCTCTGTCTCAAGCCCCGCCGTGTCGCCTCCTCCGCTGTCGCATCCCCTCAAGCCTGCCCGTCTTCGTCGTCGCGATGTCCTTCTCGGCGGTGGCGCGTTGATTGCGCTTGCCGTGGTGGCGGGGCTACGGCGCCCGCAGGACCGAGCCACATCCAACCTGGACGACTTCATGCTCGTCTCGCAGACGGTCGCCGGCATGACGTTGGACCGCCAGATCGGCCTGCATTGCTTTGGTGCACTGTACCAATCCGACGCCCGCTTTATGGACCACGTCCAGACGCTCGCCTGGCTCGTGCGCCATCACCCCGGGGTGGACGGGGCAGGCCTCGCCGGGCTGCTGCAGGCCGACCACGATGCGGAATTACGCGCTGCACTCGGCCGCCTGGTCGATGCGTGGGCCGCTCAGGTGGGCACGACGCCCGCGCTGGCCGACGCGCGCGCCCAAATTGAGCGCCGCGCTGTCGTCGACTTGCCAAACACCTGATCCGCCGTTTTCACCATGCGCAGGGCTATGGCGGATGGTGAAATTTTCCGGCATAATCCAGAATTCACTCTTGTGTCTTATATAAGAGTTGAAGTTTGTGCGGTGCAACGCGCGCGCGTCATCGCACACCGTTAGAATCACCAGTTCATTGCAGTGTGCCGCCCCGGTCCAACCCGAGGGGGGCGCTTTGTTGTCGACCCCCCCCCCCACACACCTCCCTTCCGTCTGTCCTTG
>CBJMVH010000013.1:0-105563 GCA_966433195.1 uncultured Ralstonia sp. | reverse complement strand
TGGCCACGCAAGCGGCTGACGGTTCGTCCTCCGCCGACGACAAGAAGGCCATGCAAGCCGAGTACGACGCACTGGGCAAGGAACTGAACAACATCATGAAGAACACGTCGTACGGTGGCGCCAAGCTGCTGGACAAGACCGCCGGCGTGCTGGCCAAGGAAATCACGTTCCAGATCGGCGCCAGTAAGGACGAAACGATGAAGGTCGACTTCAGCACGAAGATCACCAACACCGACACCAAGTTCGAAGGCCTCTCGGCAACCTACAAGGACCCGACCGCGACGGCCGCGGGTACGGAACTGACGGCAACGGCCAACGCCACGATCGACCTGGTCAGCAAAGCACTGGATGATGTTGGTGCCCTGCGCTCTGATGTGGGTGCGGCAGAAAACCGCCTGGGCCACGTCTACAACAACCTGGGCAACATGTCGATGAACACGGCTGACGCTGAAGGCCGCATCATGGACGCCGACATGGCCACCGAATCGGCCAAGATGAGCTCGCAACAAGTGCTGATGCAAGCCGGCATGGCCATGCTCAAGCAAACCAGCTCCATGAACCAGATGGTTCTGTCGCTGATCCAGTAAGCGCATCACCCTGCGTTGACAGTAAACCGGCCCGCCACAAGCGGGCCGGTTTTTCTTTGGGTGCCTGGATGTGTTCCGATTTTTTTGTGCTCACTGCCATTCGGTTTAACACCTGCACCACTTCCGCCGTCTTGATCAGACGTGGCCGTCTGATGAGCAGGCGGCACAGATTCTTCCCCCTAACCAAACTTAGAGAGAACCATCATGTTGAGCCTGCACACCAACGCCGCTGCCATGAACATCCAGAAGGCCATTGGCAACACCCGCAGCAACCTGAACCAGACCATGACCCGCCTGGGCACGGGCCTGCGTATCAACTCCGCCAAGGACGACGCCGCTGGCCTGCAGATCGCCGTGCGCCTGCAAGCGCAAACGCGCGGCATGGGCGTGGCCATGCAGAACACGCAGAACGCCTCGTCGTTGCTGCAGACGGCCGACGGCGCACTGAGCGAAGTCACCAACATCCTGTACCGCATGAAGGACCTGGCCACGCAAGCGGCTGACGGTTCGTCGTCGGACGACGACAAGAAGGCCATGCAGGCCGAGTACGACGCGCTGGGCAAGGAACTCAGCAACATCATGACGAACACGTCGTACGGCGGCGCCAAGCTGCTGGACAAAACCGACGGCAAGCTGAAGGACGAAATGTCGTTCCAGATCGGCGCCAGCAAAGACGAGACGATGAAGGTCAACTTCGGCACACAACTCGGCACGGTGGAAACCCAGTTCGGCACGGTTTCGAAAAGCTACGCAGGGGGAACCGGTGACGAACTGACCGCTGGCACCGCTGGCGACGCCATCGGTGCAATCACGACTGCACTGGACAACGTGGGCGCCCTGCGCTCGGCCATCGGTGCCGCAGAAAACCGCCTGGGCCACGTCTACAACAACCTGGGCAACATGTCGATGAACACGGCTGACGCTGAAGGCCGCATCATGGACGCCGACATGGCCACCGAATCGGCCAAGATGAGCTCGCAACAAGTGCTGATGCAAGCCGGCATGGCCATGCTCAAGCAAACCAGCTCCATGAACCAGATGGTTCTGTCGCTGATCCAGTAAGCGCATCACCCTGCGTCGACAACCAAACCGGTCCGCCACAAGCGGGTCGGTTTTTTTATGCGTTCAAGGTTTGTACAACCTTCTCTACGCATTGGCGCCCGCTGCCGACAATGGCGCCAACTTCTCAAACCAAACGGAACCACGAACGTGTCGGCACTTTTCACTTCCTCCCGCAACACCCGAGCCGCCAACCTGGTGTCACCGGTGGTGCTCGATCCGTGCACGCTGGGGCGTCCGTACCACTTACTCGACGAAGTCCTGCAAGACATCAAGTGCAAGATCGATCACACCTTTCATGAACGCTTCAACCTGCGCCGTGGCACGGACTTCGTCACCTCACACATCGCCATTGCGGCGATCCTGCCGCGCGATGCCATCGGCTGGCGCACCTATGCATGCAGCCAGGGCCAGGTGGCCGTGCGCTGCGAGCGCAAGCTGCTGCTCGCCCTGTTGGCCAGCCACTACGACACCCCGCTCGATGAAGCCGCACTGGCCGCACCCGGCCCTGAAACGGGCACCGAGCGCCGCTTTGCCGCCCAGCAGCACATCAACCTGCTGGCCGCGTTTGCAAGCGCCGTGATGGGTGACGCGGCAGAAACCTTTTCCCCGAGCGCAGACACCATGCCCGGTTCGGGCTCGCGTGTACTGCGCCTCACCATTGAAGACCGCTCGCGCAACCTCGCGGGCAACGTTGAGTTTGCCCTGGACGAAACGTGGCTCGCCCGCCTGTTTTCCCGCCTCGACGCGCAGCGGCCGCGCCAACCGGCATCGGCACACGACGGCACCGCAGCCAATGTGCGCATTCCCGTCACGCTGTCGGTGCGCATGCTGACCAAAGACATGCGCCTGGACGACCTGCTGCGCATGGGCCCCGGCGACGTGCTGCCCGTGCGCCTGCCCGATACCGCTGATGTGCTTGTCAACGACGTACGCCTCTATCGCGCCGCACTGGCCGAGCAGCAAGGCGCCCTGTGGATCACCTCTTTCGAACTTGTGGAGTAACCCGGCATGACCACGAACAACGACATCGACCTCTCTGCGCTGGACGACCTGGACCTGGGCGACGAGCCCCAAGCCACCGAAACCGCCGCCGCCCCGCGCGACCCGCTGCGCATGCTGCGCCGCATTCCCGTGCGCCTGACGCTGGAAGTGGGCGAAGCCACCGTGCCGCTGGCCGACCTGCTGTCGTACGAAGCCGGCTCCACCGTCGAGCTCAACCGGCTGGCCGGCGAGCCGCTGGTCATCAAGGTCAACGGCACGCAGATCGGCTCGGCGGAGGTGGTCGTCTCGGGCGAGCACTACGGCCTGCGCATCATTGAACTGGACGACCTGAGCTCGCTCACGGCATGAACGCCCACCCGCTCCTCCTCCAATTCGGCATCCGCGCGGTGGTGTTCATCGTGTTTGCGGTGGTGGGCTTCTTCCTGCCCGAGCTCGCGCACGCTGACACGCTGACGCTCGCCTCCAGCGGCGCCAACGGCCAGGGCTTCACGGTCAAGACGCAGATCCTCGTCTTGATGACGCTGCTCGGGTTGCTGCCCGCGCTGCTCATGACGATGACGAGCTTCCTGCGCTACGTGGTCGTGCTCTCGCTGCTCAAACAGGCGCTGGGCCTGCAGCAAGGGCTGCCCGCGCGCATCGTCACCGGCGTCGCGCTGGTGCTGACGATGCTGACCATGCGCCCGATTGGGGAGGAGATCTGGCAAAAAGCCTTCGTGCCGTACGACCAGGGCAAGGTCAGCATGCAAGTGGCGTTGCAGACGGCAGAAAAGCCGCTCTCCAACTTCATGCTCGCCCAAACCAACAAAGCCTCGCTCACGCAAATGGCCAAACTCTCGGGCACGGAGAACATCGCCAAGCCTGAAGATCAGCCCTTCCTGGTCAAGCTGTCGGCCTTCGTGCTCAGCGAGCTGAAGACTGCGTTCCAGATCGGCGCCATGCTGTTCATTCCGTTCCTGGTCATCGACATCATCGTTGCCTCCGTGCTGATGGCGATGGGGATGATGATGCTCTCACCGCTGGTCATCTCGCTGCCGCTCAAGCTGCTGTTGTTTGTGCTGGTGGATGGCTGGGCGCTCACCGTCAACACGCTCATCACCAGCGTCAAGTAGACCTGGAGGCCATTCGATGCTGACTCCCGACCTTGCCACCAGCCTCGCCATCGATGCCCTGCGCCTCGTACTCGTCATCATCCTCGTGCTGATTACGCCGGGCCTGATTACGGGCGTGCTGGTGGCCATCTTCCAGGCCGCCACGCAAATCAATGAGCAGACGATGAGCTTCCTGCCGCGTCTGGTCACCACGCTCATCGCGCTCGCACTGGCGGGCCCGTGGGTGGCCGATCGCGTCATGCATTACACGGTCGAAATCTTCGGCCGCGCCGCGCAACTGGCCGGCTGACCCACCGCGCATGGAAGCCGTCCTCACCCAGCTCCTGCCCCTGGCGCACAACGTCGTCTGGCCGTTCTGCCGGATTGCCGCTGCGCTGGCGGCAGCGCCCATCCTGGGTGAGGTGATGGTGCCCATCCGCATTCGGCTGCTGGTGGCGCTCATCCTGGCGGTAGTAGTGCAGCCCGGCATGCCGGCCGCGCCCAATATCGACCCCATCTCCCTACAAGGCGTGGCCGCCATGTTCGAGCAGGTACTCATTGGCGGCCTGCTCGGTTTCATGTTCCACCTCGTGCTCTCTGCGTTGCAGATTTTTGGCGCGATTGCCTCGTCGCAGATGGGTCTGTCGATGGCGCAGATCAACGACCCGATGAACGGCCAGATGGCCGACGTGCTCACCAGCGTGATGTACGTGGTGTTCATCCTGCTGTTCTTTGCGGTGGATGGGCATTTGATCCTCACCCACGTGCTGGCGCGCAGCTTTACGGTGTGGCCGGTCGGCGCGTTTGCGTTTGACCTGGCCGCGCTCAAGCAATTGGCGTTTGCCGTGGGCTGGATCTTCTCCGCCGCCGTGGCGCTGGCCCTGCCGGTCATGTTTGCCACGCTGGTCGTGCAAGTCGGCCTGGGCCTGCTCAACCGCGCGGCGCCGGCGCTGAACCTGTTTGCGCTGGGTTTCTCCGTGACGACGATGTTCGGGCTGTTGCTTCTGACGCTGCTGTTGCCTTCTTTGCCTGACCACTATGGCCGCATGATCGAGCACGTGCTGGAGGTGTATGACCAGTTGGCCGTGCCTCCGGTGGCGTCCGGCAAAGGGTGATCGTGGAGCCACTGCCTGCGTGCACCGCTCAACACCCCGCGCACGGACCTCAGAGGTCCGCCAGCGCACCTCAAACCTCCGACGCCGCACCAAAAGTTTCGAATCCGGACCTAAGGAGGTCCGACGCCGGAGGTCAACAGGTCCGACGTTGCAAAAAAAATGCAGCATCGATGCTGAAAAAAAATAGCAACGCCGGACCACCCCACCTCCGGCATCGGCACTAAGAGTTTCGAATCCGACGGTTTGACCTCTGCGCACGGAGCTCGCAGCCTCAACGCCCAGGGCGGGCCGTTCAAGGTCTATTCAACCTTCTCAACAGTTCGCACCGGCGTGCCGACAATGGTGCCAACTCACCCGAGGAGGTGCATTGCAATGAGCCAGCAGTCCAACAACGGCGACAAGACCGAAAAAGCCACCCCCCAGAAGCTGCGTAAAGCGAAGCAGGAGGGCCAGGTTGCGCGCTCGCGCGATATCGGCACGGCCGTTGGCGTGCTGGTCGCGCTCAAGCTGGTGGTGATGCTGGCGCCGGGCTGGTTGGTGGAGCTGCGCCGCATGTTTGCGCTGTCGTTTGCCGATCTGTCTGGCGACAACGGGCTGGGCAATGCCGCGTCGATGCTCTTTCCCGCCACGCTGCTGCTGATCGGCAAGATGCTGGCGCCGCTGGCGGCGGTGCCGGTCGCCATCGTCATCGCGTCACTGGTGCCGGGTGGCTGGATGATGAGCCGCAAAAATTTCATGCCCAAGTTCAGCAAGCTGAACCCGATTGCGGGGCTCAAGCGGTTGGTCTCGGGCAAGCATTACGTGCAGTTCGGCACCACGGTGCTCAAGGCGGCGGTGTTGATCGTGACACTCGTCATCGTGTGCCGCGCCAACCTGGAGGGCTTTATCCGCCTGCAGGGCGCGCCGCTCATGGACGCGCTGGCCGGCGGGGCCGATTTGTTTTTGACGTCTGCGCTCACGCTGGCGGGTGTGATCGTGGTGTTTGCGCTCATCGATGTGCCCATCCAGCGGATGATCTTTATGCGTGACCGACGCATGACCAAGCGTGACATCAAGGACGAGATGAAGCAGTCCGAGGGCAAGCCCGAGGTCAAGAGCCGCATCCGCCAGATTCAGCGCCAGCTTGCGCGCCAGGGCATCCGCAAGACGGTGCCCACCGCCGACGTGGTGGTGATGAACCCGACCCACTACGCCGTCGCACTGAAGTACGACGCCGAGCGCGCGCAGGCCCCGTACGTGGTGGCCAAGGGTGTGGATGAGGTGGCGCTGTTCATTCGTGACGTGGCCAAGGAGCACGGCGTGGAAGTGCTCGTGCTGCCGCCGCTGGCGCGCGCGGTGTACCACACCAGCCAGGTCAACCAGCAGATTCCTGCCGCGCTGTATCGCGCGGTGGCGCAGGTGCTGAGCTACGTCCTGCAGATCCAAGCATTCCGCAACAACGGCGCGCGTGGCATGGCGCCGCTGCTGCCGACCGGTTTCGACATTCCTGAACATTTGCAAAAGGCCAAATCCTCATGAACGCACTTGCCCTGCTCAAGCGGATCAAGTTTGCCGCGCCGCTGGCGCTGCTCGCCATCCTGGCGATGGTGATCCTGCCGCTGCCGCCCATGGCGCTGGACATGATGTTCACGTTCAACATCGTGCTGTCCATCGTGGTGGTGATGGTGGCAGTGACAGTGAAGAGGCCGCTGGATTTCTCCGCCTTCCCGACCATCATCCTGGCCGCCACGCTGATGCGGCTGACGCTGAACGTGGCCTCCACCCGCGTGGTGCTGCTCAACGGCCATAACGGTGGCTCTGCAGCCGGTCAGGTGATCGAGTCGTTCGCCAATGTGGTGATCGGTAGCAACTTCGTGGTCGGCCTGGTGGTGTTCATCATCCTGATGATCATCAACTTTGTGGTGGTCACCAAGGGCGCGGAGCGGATCTCGGAGGTGTCGGCGCGCTTTACGCTGGATGCGCTGCCCGGCAAGCAGATGGCCATCGATGCCGACCTGAACGCGGGCGTCATCACACAAGAGCAGGCGCAGCAACGCCGCAAGGATGTCACCACGGAAGCCGACTTCTACGGCGCCATGGACGGCGCATCGAAGTTTGTGCGCGGCGATGCCATTGCCGGCATTCTGGTGCTCATCATCAACCTGATCGGCGGTGTGATCATCGGCGTGATGATGCACGGCCTGCCCACGAGCGAGGCGTTCCACAAGTACGCACTGCTGGCCATCGGTGACGGCCTGGTCGCGCAGATTCCGGCGCTGCTGCTGTCGGCCGCCGCGGCGGTGATCGTCACCCGTATCAATGATTCGCGCGACTTTGAGCAGCAGGTGGGGCAGCAGTTGCTAGCCTCGCCGGTGGTGCTGTTCAGTGCAGCGGCGCTGATGGCTGCGCTGGGGTTGATCCCGGGCATGCCGACGCTGGTGTTCCTGTGCTTTGCGGCGGTGCTGGGCTACGTGGGTTGGCGCATGGCGCAGCGGCCTTCGCCAGCGGAGGCTGCCAGCGCGGAAGAAACCGCCCGCGCCGTGGAAGCCACGCTGGCCGCCCCGCGTGAAGAAGCGCTGGACTGGAGCACGCTGCCGTATGTGGATGCGCTGTCGGTGTCGCTGGGTTACAAGCTCGTGCAGATGGTGGACCGCGCTCAGGGCGCGCCGCTGGTGCGACGCCTGCAGGGCACGCGCCAGAGCCTGTCGGAATCGCTGGGCTTTCTGCTGCCGCCCATTGGCGCGCGCGACGACATGAGCCTGCCGCCTGCCGGCTACGCGATCATGCTCAACGGCACGGCGCTCGCACAGGCACAGGTGCAGCCCGGCAAGCTGATGGCGATTCCATCGCCCACCACCTACGGCGAGCTCGACGGCACGCCGGGCGTGGACCCCGCTTACGGCATGCCCGTCACCTGGATCGAGCCCGAGCAGAAAGCGCACGCGCTGGGCCTGGGCTATCAGGTGGTGGATTGCGCCACCGTTATCGCCACGCACGCCGCCAAGCTGGTGCGCGAGACGCTGCCCGAGCTGTTCAGCTACGACAACGTGACCGCCATCATCGAGCGCCTGACGAGCATTGCGCCCGTGCTGGCCGATGCGCTGGGCAAGTGCCTGACGCACAGCCAGTTGCGCAAGGTGTTCCGCACGCTGCTGGCGGAGAACGTCTCCATCAAGGACATTGAAACCGTGGCCGCCACGCTGGTGGAGGCATCAGAGAGCACCAAGGACCCGCTGCTGCTGGTGGCCGAAGTGCGCTGCGCCCTGCGCCGCCAGATCGTTGCGGCGCTGAGCGGCCAACAAGCCAGCCTGAAGGGCTTCAGCCTGACCGTGGAGTTGGAAAACATTCTGCTGGGTGCGCTGAGTCGCGCCGAGCAAACCGGTGCACGCGCACCGCTGGATAACTTCCCCGTGGAGCCGAACGTGCTGTCGCAACTGCAAACGCACATGCCCGCCGTGGCCGAGCAGATGAAGCAGATGGGCGCCACACCGGTGCTGATGGTGGTGCCGCGCATCCGCCCGATGCTGGCGCGCTATGCCAAGCTGTTTGCGCCCGCGTTGGCTGTGCTGTCGTACAACGAGATTCCGGAGAACAAGGAAGTGAGTATTGTTGGCACGTTGGGGTGATCGACGAGGTTGAAGAACGCAACCAACACAACGGTTCAATGAAAAAGTCCGCCGGCTCTTGCCCGGCGGACTTTTCTTTTGCCTACAAAGGGTTACCTGGACAATAGGTCGGTGCTCGGAGGAACCGTCGAGTATTGCTCTTGCAATACTTGCTTCTGCACCGACGCCGTAGAAAGATAGTCTACCGGTATCACCGGCGCCTGCACGGGCTCCGTCGCGGGTTCTGATACCGGCGCTGAGAAACCAGCACTGAAACCCAGCTTCAACGCCCGATCGATTTTCACAACGCCCCCAGGCGGGAGTGTCGAGTCGGTGTTGCCGACGTACTTCCATGTCACGTCGGTCGTTCCAACATTCTTCATCGTCACGTGGAGATCCCCCACCTTGTCGATCAACTCGACGGTCTGGCTCTCTTCGATTTTCAAGACATCGCCACGCTTCATCGGCACTTCTGCGCCGGTAACGTCTTTGCCAGCACTGTCTTTGGTGGTGCGCCGGTACGCCATCTGATCGCAATCGCAGGTGATTTCAACGGCCATCATGACCTCCGCTCAAACGTGCTCAAGGGTTTAGGGGGTGACTGCCGAGGCAGTATAGGAAGCGCCTGATCCGACCTCAAAAATCGCAAAGGACGCCGTTGAAAGCCAGCCCATTCGCGCGTCGTCTACATGCGCAAAGCTCCTCAACACTCTGCCGACTAACGTGTTTGATGTAGTCGACGTGCGGTGGGCGAATGCTCCGTCGATGCGAACCTGCGCAGATAGAAAAACACCGCACGTTTTACCGTGCGGCGTTTTCAACATCGACAGTCAGATCAAACTCGGTTGTACGGCCTCACACCCCGCACGACCGCAGCTTGATAGCGGCCGGCAACGCTCGCGAAAGGCTACTCGAAATACGACGTCGACACGCCGCTGCCTCCGTAGGCCCCGCCGCCGCTGGCCAGCCCCGCACCCTGCTCCTCCGGTACTCCAGACGCCTGAGTCTCAGACACCGCCGCCTTTTCTGGCAGTCCGTCAAAGAACCGGATCTTGAACGCCCTGTCGACGTAGACCTTAGCCGTTGGACGGAGCGTCATTTTCACTTGGCCGACGTACTCGTACTCCACGTCGACCGTTCCCACATTGTTCATGATCACGTGCGCCCCGTCGCCCTTATCGATCAGCTCGATTGTCTGAAGCTCTTCACCTTCACGACTTGGTTCTGCGTGATCGGGACTTCAGGGCCTGGAACATCTTGACCCGCGCTGTCTTTGGTAATGCGCCGATATGCCATCTGACTGCAATTGCATGTGATTTCGACTGCCATCGCTACCTCCGCTCAAAAGCGCCTAACGGTTTAGGGGGGGTGATTGCCGAGGCAGTATAGGAATCGCTTGGCCCGACCTCGAATCGCATGGGGACCGTTGAGCACCGAGCCGTTTGCACGCTGCGTGGACGCTCGACCTTCCATTGCGTCATTTCCACTAACGCGTTTGATGTAGCACCCATGCGGTGTGTGATGACGCAAGCTGGACGCACCTGCTCAGATGGACAAACGCCGCACGTTTTACGGTGCGGCGTTTTAAACGTAGACGGTGAGAATCAGGCGCGGTTGTACTGCTCCACATCCAGCGCGCCTTCGGCCCGGGCCACCACCACGGCGGTCACGGTATCGCCCGTGACGTTGGCCGAGGTGCAGCACATGTCGATCAGCCGATCCACGCCAGCGATGATGGCAATCACCTCCAGCGGCAGCCCCACGGCCCCCAGCACCAGGCTCATCACCACGAGGCCCACGCCAGGAATGCCCGCTGCGCCAATGGAGGCCAGCGTGGTGGTCAACACCACCATGCCCATCTGCGCCATCGACAACTCCACGCCATAGGCATTGCTGGCGAAGATGGCCACAGCGCCCAGGTAGCACGCCAGGCCTGCCATGTTGATGGTGGAGCCCAGCGGCAGCACGAAGCTGGCAACGCGGCCATCCACGCCAAGGCGCGTCTGGCAGGTTTCCATGTTGAGCGGCAGTGTGGCGGCGCTGCTGGCCGACGAGTACGCAAACAACTGCACCGGCAGCATCTTGCGCAGGAACGGCAGCGGGTTGAGGCCGAACACGCCCAGCAGCAGGCTGCACATGCCGATCATGACCACGGCCAGCACCACGTAGATCACGCCCACCAGCGAGCCAAGATGGCCCAGCGCGGAGAAGCCGTGGTCGGCCGTCACATACGCCATCAGCCCGAACACGCCCACCGGTGCAAATTTGAGCACCATGCCGATCAGCTTGAAGACGACAGCCGACAGGCTGTCAAAGAAGTTGCGCACGGGCTCGCCGCGCTCGCCCGAGAGGTTGATCGCCAAGCCAAAGAAGATGGCGAACACGATGGTGGGCAGCAGCGCACCTTCTGCGAACGACTTGAACGGGTTGGACGGGATGGCCGAAAGCAGCGCGTCTTTCAGGCTGGTCGGCTCGGTGAGCATGGAGGTGTCGACCACGGCCGGCAGATCAAAGCCCTTGCCCACGCCAAACCATGCCGTTGCGGCCATGGCCAGCACCGCCGTGGCGGACATCAGCAGCGCATAGATGGCGATCGATTTCCACGCAATGCGACGCATGGCGGCCAAATCCGACAGCGAGGTGATGCCGCACACGAGCGACACGAACACCACCGGGATCACGCACATGCGGATCAGCGACATGAAGACGTCGCCCAGCGGCTGCAGCAGCTTGGCGGGCTCGCCGATGAAGTGGCCTGCGGCAATGCCCAGAATCAGGGCCAACAGAATCTGCGTGCCTGGGGTCAGACGCAGGCGGGTGTTGCGAGGGGATGGCGTCATCTCGAGGGGTCTCCTTTTGGGAAGCGGATGTTCCCCTCAGGCTCGCCGATCCACGCGCAATACCGAACAACCTTCAACAGATTCTTGATGATTCAACAGAATCCGTGGCAATGCGCTTAGTGCTTGAGCAGCGTTTCGACGCGGGCCCGGCTGAGCCCCGACAGCGCGGTGGTGACGATGGAGAGCACGTTGAAATCCGTAGGTGCGTCCAACGCTTGAGAGACTGCACTTGCAGCGTGGCCGGCTTGCGTGCCAGCTGCCTCACCCGCGCCGCTTGCCAGCCGCTGGGCGGTGCTGTCCAGGCGGGTGCGTAGCGTCTTGTCGGCGTGCGTGAGCTTGTCCAGCGCATGCACGACGTTGCGCAGGGTGGCGCGCTGTGTGGTGCGGTCCGCGACTTGCCAGCGGGCGGGCTCCACGGCTTCGGGTGCTGCATCAGCCTGGGCACGGATGGGGCGCCCACCGGGGAAGCGCTTGCCGCCGCCCTGCACCATCAGTTGGTCGCGCACGGCGGGCCAGCGCGATTCGGCCACGGAAAAATCCACCTGACCATCGGCTGCCAGCGATGCGCGTACGCCCGTGGTGGCCAGGGCACGGTCGAGCCGCTTGGCGAAGGTGGCGGCATCCAAGGGCGCTGCCTCAAACGCCACCGCCACCGATTGCTTGCCCAGCCCCGTGGGGTGGAACGTGAGCGTTTCCGCACCGCTGGCACGCCATTGCTCGACGTCGAGCGCGCGCACGCGGAAGGTGCGCATGGCGTCGCCCGCCGGGCGCACCGCCAGTTGTGCATCGAGCATGCCGCCCGCCTTGGTCGCACGCTCGCTCCAGAGCGCGTCGAACTTGGCGATGCGCGCAGTCACCTCGCCACCGCGGTCGGCGCCCGTCAGCATGGCGCTGAGCGCGCCCTTCAACCCACGCAGTTGCCCCGCTGCCGCATCGACAAACGACAGCGCGCGCTGCGCCGCCGTAACGTCGGCGTTGAACTGTGCCTGGCGTGCCGTAAAGGCAGCCGTGGCGCCCGGTGCACGCTCCGCGCCGCCAGCCTTGGCAGCACGCGATACGGCGGCCTTCTGGCTGACAGGCGCAACAGCAGCCGGTGCCTGCGCTTGCGCGGTGGCGGCATTGCGGTTGGCTTGGCTGGCCGCGTCGGTATCGTTGTGCCGGGAGACGGGCAGGCTAGCTACGGTGGCGGTGGGTCGCAGGTCCATGAGGGTGGCCTCAGATGGCGTCGAACAGCGACATCTTCTTCATTCGGCCATAAATCTCGTACGAGCCCTTCATCGCCGTCATGTAATTGTTGAGCTGGTCCATCGCCTCGGCAAAGTCCAGTTCGCCCACCAGCGATGCTGCCTGGCCGTTGGCGATGAGCTGCGAGGCGTGGTTCTCGGCCATCAGCTCCAGCGTGTTCTGCGCGCCGCCCAGGTGGGCGATCTTGGCGCTCAGGGCATCGATGCCGTTGCCCTTGACTGATTCCAGCGCGGCCGTCAGCACGGCGCGCAGGGCGGGGTCGTTGGGGTCGGCAGTCGGGCTTTCCATGGCCGCCACGGCCACTTCCATCTTGTTGAGCACGTCGGCCAGGTGGTCAACCGTCACGTTGGCGGTTTGCGTCACACCATGGCCGATCACCACTTGCTGTTGTTCCGTGTTGCCGGCAAACGAGTAGCGGCTGCCTGCGGGGGCCGTCGGGTCGTAGGCGATGGGCGGGGTGTCCGTCTGCGTGCCGCCAAACTGGTAGTTGCCGTCGCCGTCCTTGGCGTTGGCGGCCTGCTGCAGGTTGCTGAGCAGCGTGCGCAGCGGGCCAGCCAGCGCGTTGAGGTCGGCCGAGCTGTGGCTGCCGTCGGAGGCGGCCAGCAGCGAGTCTTGCGCGGACATGACCATGTCGAGCATGCCGTCGAGGTGGGCCTCGTTCTTTTGCAGGCGCACGGTCAGCGTGTCGATGTTCTTCTGATAGCGCTCGAGCACCGACGTGTCGCGGTCGAGCAGCAACAGGCGCACGGCGGCAATCGGGTCGTCCGATGCGCGCTGCACGCGCTGGCCCGTGGCCATCTTGGCGGCAAGCTCCGCCGCCTTGCTGTTGGCCGAACGCAGCGTGGAAAGCATGGTGTTGCCGAAGTGTTGGGTGGCGATACGCATGGTGCTGTCCTTAGAACGCGTTGATGGTGGAGTCGAACATTTCCTTGGCGATCGAAATCACCTTCATGTTGGCGGAGTACACCTGCATGGCTTCGGAAACGTTGATGGCCTCTTCGTCTTGGTTGACGCCCGACACAGACAGCCAGGCCTCTTCCGACTGGCGGCGCACTTCCGTGGCCATCGCCAGCATCGACTGGTTCTGCTGGCTCTGCGCGCCCAACTTGCCGACCAACAGCGTGTAGCCATCGCCCAGCGTGGTTTCGCCAAAGCCTGGCAGATCAATGCGCAACCCGCGCAGCTCAATCAGCTTGAGCAGGTTGTCGCTGTTGCCGGGCGTTTTCGGGTCGCCGGAAAAGCCGAGCTCTTCGGGCTTCATATCGTTGACGGTCATGCGGCCGGTGGCGGGGTCGAACGTGAACAGCGGCTTGCCCGGCGTGCCGTTCATGCCGAAGCCGGCCATCAGTTGCTTGTTGAAGTTGTCGGCAATCTCGCCGGCCAGCGCGCGAATGGCCTCCATCTGCGGCAGCAGGGTCTCGTTGGCAAAGTTGGACAGGCCGCCCAGTTGGCCCCCCACCTTGGCACCATCCAACGGGTATTGCGTGCCGCCCATTTCCAGCTTGAGCGAGAACGTGCCATCAGCACCCGTTTCCACGCTCACCTTGCCCACCTGGTTGCCCGCCACCAGCGGCGTACCGCCGGCCAGGGTCACGTCTACGGTGCCATCCGGATGGCGCACGGTGCGCACGTCGACCAGGGCCGAGAGTTGGTCGATGGCGTTGTCGCGCTGGTCGATCAGCTCCGACGGTGCGCCGCCGTTGGCCTCGGCTTCGGCAATCAGGCGGTTCAGGTCAGCAATCGAGCCCGACAGGCTGTTGATCTGCTCGGCGGTGGCTGCGCTTTGCTGGCGCACGGTGTCCAACTGGCCGCGCATCATCTGCTGCAGGTTGTTGAAGCTCGTGGCCATGCCGCCGGCGGCCATCAGCACTTGCTGGCGCAGCGCGGGGTTGGTCGGGTCGGCACTGGCTTCATCCAGCGCGCCAAAGAACTTGTCCATTGCAAACTTGACGCTGCCGTCTTCCAAGCCCATCACTTCTTCCAGTTGCTTGAAGTACGACGCGCCAGCGCTGTACTGGCCCACCGGCCCGGCCGATGCCCACATCTGCTGGGTCTTGTAGTGGTCGCCAAAGCGGATGAGCGACTTCACGTCCACACCACCGCCCACGCGCGATGCCAGCAGCACGCCCTGACGCGTATAGCCCGGCGTTTGCAGGTTGGCGATGTTGCGTGCCGCCATGTTCATGGACGCTTGCGCCGCAAGCGCGCCGGACAATCCGATTCGGGTGATGCTCATGATGGGGTTCCGTTATCTGGGTCTGTAAGTGTCGTCAGTCTTTCGTGGCGGGCGCCTCGGGCGGCAGCATCTGCGCGACCAGCGTGTCCGCAATGCCGAAGCCGCGCTGCTGCGCAATGGCATCGGCCACGGCGCGGTTGGCGTAGTCGAGCATCGCATCGCTGGTGCGGTCGGACGTGCGGCTGTCACTCTTGAGCTGGTCCGTCGCCTTCTTCATTTCGTTCAGCAATTGCGCGATGAAGAGGCCTTCAAATTTCACGGCGGCATCTTCCACGCGCTTGCGATACTCCGGGTCCGTGGGACTGGCCGGCTTGATCGCGTCGTTCTGGTCTGCACCAAACGGTTGTTGCAGCAGGTGCTGGGGGGCAATCGTCATCGTCATGTCGGCTCCTTAGATCACCACCAGTTCACCACTCAGCGCGCCCGCTTCGGACAGCGCTTGCAGAATCGCCATCAGATCATCAGGCGTGGCGCCGGTGCGGTTGATCGTGTCCACAATGGCTTGCAGGCTGGCGCCGGATTTCCACTGGAAGGCGTTGCCACCCGCTTGCGAGACTTCGATCTCGCTGATGGGCGCGGCCACCGTGCTGCCGTTGGCAAATTCATTCGGCTGGCTGACCATCGTGCCTTCGGCAATCGTCACCTTGAGCGAGCCGTGCGAGACGACAGCCGGTTTCACCGTCACACCCTGGCTAATAACGACCGTGCCAGTGCGCGAGTTAAAGACAATGCGCGGCGTTTCCGACCCTTGCTTGACCTTGAGGCTCTTGAGGCGTGCGACGAAGGCCACGCGCTGGCTCGGCACCTGCGGGGCCACCACGTCTACCGAGGTGGCGTCCGACGTGCTGGCTGCGTCGCTGCCGAATGCGGCGTTGATGGCGTCGACAATCTGCGATGCGGTGCTGAAATCCGGGCGCTTGAGGTTCAGGCGCACGGTGGGCGTGTCGGCAAAGTCGGTGGCGATCTCTTGCTCGATGGTCGCGCCCTTCGGGATACGGCCCGTGGTGGGCGTATTGATGGTCACGGTGGAACCGCTGCGCCCTTGTGCGTTCAAGCCCGGGATGACCAGGTTGCCTTGTGCCAGCGCGTACGTTTCGCCATCGGCCGCGCGCAGCGGCGTCATCAGCAGCGTGCCGCCGCGCAGGCTCTTGGCATCGCCCAGCGACGACACCGTCACGTCCACTTTCTGCCCACGGCGATAGCCCGGCGGAAACGTTGCGCTCACCATCACCGCAGCGGCGTTGCGCGAGCGCAGGTTGACGTTCTCAGGCAGGCGCGTGCCGAACTGCTTGAGCATGTTCGCCAGCGATTGCGTGGTGTACTTGGCTTGCGTGCCATCGCCCGAGCCGGCCAGGCCGACGACGATGCCGTAACCGACCAGCGCGTTCTCACGCACGCCTTCCACGTCGACCAGGCTGCCGACGGTTTGCGCCCGTGCGCCCGGTACGGCACCACAGAGCGCGGCGATCACAACGATCGCGCAGACGGCGGCAAAGTGGGTCAGTTGTTTCAGTTTCATCGCGTCATCCTTTTCGGCTCGGCACGCACCCGGCTTAGAACGGCATCCAGGGGCTGTTAAAGAATCGGGTCAGCCAGCCTGCCTGGTTGGCATCGGCCAGTGCGCCGCGGCCCGCGTAGGTAATGCGCGCATTCGCCACCCGTTGCGACGACACGCGGTTGTTCGAATCAATGTCGGCCGAGCGCACATAGCCCGCCAGCCGTACGTTTTCTTCGCCCTGGTTGAGCACGAGGCGCTTCTCGCCACGCACCTGCAACAGGCCGTTGGGCATCACGCGCTGCACCACCACGGTGATGGAGCCACGCAGCGTGTTCTGCTGCGAGGTCGAACCCGCGCCGTTAAAGCTGCTCTTGGCGCCCAATTCGGCGTCCACCGGAATCGTCGCGCCGAAGAACGACGGCTTCTTCGCGCCCAGGCTGGCGTCCTTACCCATTTGCGTGCCGCTCTTCTTGCTGGCCTGGGTGGACTCGTCCAGCTCCACGGTCAGCACATCACCAGCGCGGAATGCGCGCACGTCCGACGTGAGCGACCATGCCTGATCCGGCACCATGACGCCGCCCGCCGTGCCGCCGCGGACCTGGAATGCGGTGTCGGGCATCGTGTTGCCTTCGTCAAAGTCCGGCAGTTGACGATCGAGCGGCCCGGTCGCGCAGCCGGCCAGAGCGACCAGCGCAGCGCATGCGGCAAGCAGGCGGGCGGCGTTCATCAGCGTGCCGCCTGCGAGAGGTACTGCATCATGTTGTCGGCGGCCGACAGCACCTTGGTGTTCATCTCGTAGGTGCGTTGCGCGGCAATCATCTCGACCATTTCTTCCACGGCCAGCACGTTGGAGCCTTCCAGCGCGCCTTGCTTGAGGGTGCCGATGCCGTTCTGCCCGGGCTCGCCTTCGGTGGGTGCGCCGCTGGCGGTGGTTTCGCCATACAGGTTGTCGCCCAGGGCTAGCAGGCCGGCTGGGTTCACGAACTGTGCGAGCTGCAGTTGGCCAATTTCCTGCGGGGTCGTGCTGGCGCCAGTGGTGATCGACACCACACCGTTCTCGCCAATGGTGATGCCAGTCGCCTCGGGCGGCACGTCGATGGCCGGCACGATGGCCAGGCCCTGTGCGTTGGTCAGGCGGCCCTGGTCATTCAGGCGCAGTTGGCCGGCGCGGGTGTAACCCGTTTCGCCATTGGGCATTTCCACTTGCAGGAAGCCGTTGCCGTTGATGGCCACGTCCAGCGCCTGCCCCGTGTTTTGCATGGCGCCGGTGGTGAACACCTTTTGCGTGCCGGCAATGCGCGTGCCGTTACCGAGCTGCACGCCCGGGCCGGTGGCGTTGTCTGACATCTGCGCACCGGGCTGGCGCTCGGCGCGGTAGAACAGGTCTTCAAACACGGCGCGGTCACGTTTGAAGCCCACCGTGTTGACGTTGGCCAGGTTGTTGGCGATCGCTTGCAGCTTGGCATCTTGTGCCTGGATGCCCGTCTTGCTGATCCACATTGCGTGATTCATGTTGACCTCTGTATTCGTTGGTTGATTCGGTTCAAGGTGATCCGGTTAGCCACGGATTAGCCACGAATTAAGCGGTTGCCGGCATCGGCCATCTCATCGGCCACCTTGTAGAGCTTCATCTGCATCTCGAACGAGCGCGTGAGCGACATGGTCTGCATCATTTCTTCCACGGCGGAGACGTTGCTCGTTTCCAGATGCCCGCCCTTGACGGTCACGCTGCCATCGGCGTCGTATTCCGCGCCGGTGCGCGAGACGATCAGGCCTTGCGCGTTCTTCATCAGATCTGCGGGCTCGGGGTTCACCAGCATCAGGCGGCCGACGTCTTGCACGCCCTTGTCGCCCGACACGACGACGGAGATCGTGCCGTCTGCACCAATCGTCAGGGCGTCATGCTCGGGCAGCACGATCGGGCCACCTTCGCCCAGCACCGTGTGGCCGCCCAGCGTGAGCGTGCCGTCGCCTTCAAGCTTGAGCGCGCCGGCACGCGTGTAGGCCACGCCCTGGTCGGTTTCCACCGCCAGGTAGCCGGCGCCGTCGATGGCCACGTCCAGCGTGCGGCCCGTGTCGCTCACCTTGCCCGGCGTGTGATTCACGTGCGTGGACGTGAGTGCCGCGTGGTGGCGCGAGTCGTAGCCGTAGCCCTTGGCCGCCTGGCTCGTCACGTTGGCCAGGTCGGCACGAAAGCCGGTGGTCTGCGCGTTGGCGAGGTTGTTGGCCCGGACGTCGAGCGCACGCAGCGAATGCTCGGCGCCCGTCATGGCGGTGTAGAGGAAGTTATCCATGGCTTGGTTGCTGTCGTTGGTTCAGTCGCTTACAGCGCCTGCATCAGCGTGCGCATCATTTCGTTTTCGGTCGACAGCACCTTCGAGTTGGCCTGGTAGTTCTGCTGCGCGCCCATCAGGTTCACCAGCTCAGACGTCATGTCGACGTTCGATTGCTCCAGTGCACCCACCGCGAGCTTGCCGGCCATGCCCGTGCCCGGCATGCCCAGCAGCGGCTCACCCGTGGCGGCGCTGGCCTGCCAGCCCGAGCCATCCACCGGCACCAGGCCGTTTTCGTTCTGGAACGTGGCCAGGGCCAGCTGGCCGGCCGGCAGCTTCTTGCCGTTGCTGTACTGCACTTCGATCGTGCCGTCTTCAGCCAGCGACACGCCCGTCACCGTGCCGGACTTGTAGCCATCTGCGCGGTTCTTGGTGGTGGTCTGGTCTCCGCCGAACATGGTTGTGCCGGCGTAGTTGAGGGCGATCTTCATTTGCGCGGCGTTGTCCGGCGTGCCCAGATCCAGTTCGACCGTGCCGATCGGGATGAACATCTTTCCGGTGTCGTCAAAGCTCAGGAAAGTCGGCGAGCCAACGTCCTGGCCGTCCATCACGTAGTAGACCTGCATGTCGTTGCCGGCGCCCTTGACGAAGTACTGGGTGACCGTGTGCTCGCGGCCGAGCGAATCGGTGACGGTGGCAGCCGACATGCCGTTGTACGACTCGGGGTTGTCCTTGTCGAACGGCGACACGGACGGTTCCTTCCAGTCGGCCGACATGTTGCCGGCGTATTCCAGCCCGGCGCTGGCTTGCGCGGGGATGGAGCCCGTCGGCACGCTCAGGTCGCCCAGCGCGCCATCGCTGCCGTAACCCTGCACGCGGCGGCCCATGAAGTCGATCACGTTGCCGTTGGCATCGGTGCCGAACACGCCGGCGCGCGAATACACCATCGAGCCATCGGTATCTCGCGAGATGAAGAAGCCCTTGCCCGCGATGGCGGCGTCCATGCCGCGGCCGGTCGGCAGGAAGTTGCCGCTGATGTCCATCGACTGCGAGGTCGAACCGATCGACACACCCGAAGGCATGGCGTTGATGTAGTTCGACGCGAAGTTGGCACGGCCCGACTTGAAGCCCAGCGTGCCGCTGTTGGCGATGTTGTTGCTGATCTGGTTCAGTTGGCCGTTGATGGCGTTGATGCCGGCGAGTGCGATGTTGAAGCTCATGACTGGTACCTTTTCGGAATGGGAAGAATCTGGGGCGGCGTGGTTTCAGGGGGCGTCGTGCCGCCCTGCCCGTTTGCGCGGCCGAGGAAGCGGGTGATGTCAGCGGTTTCGGCTTCACCGATGCCGGCGATCTGCAGGATCACGCGGCCATCAGGCCCGAGGCGGACGCTTTGCAGCTCGCCGACCAATTCAGCCTTGGGTGCCTCGCCGGAATCGGCAGCCACGCGCACCTTGTAATTGCCCGGCGGCAGGTCGTGCGCTGCGGGGTCGATTTCAAAATCGACATCGCCCGCCTGTTGCGCGCCCAGCGAGATCTTGTGTTCGGTGCCATCGGGGCCGGTCAGGATGACGTCCACGTTCGACGCGGAAGAGTCCAGCGTGAAACCGCCCTTGACCACGTCTTCGCCCAGCTCAACCGAATCGGCACGCACACGCACCAGCGAGCCCACTTGCGAGCCCAGCGTGACCACCAGCATGCTTTCTTGCATAGCGGCGGTGGCGGCGCTCAGGTTGGCCATCGTCTGCATGGCTTCCACCTGGCTCATCTGCGCAAACTGCGTGACGAACTGGCTCGCTTCCATCGGGGCCAGCGGATCCTGGTTCTGGATCTGCGCGATCAGCAGCTTGGTGAACATGTCGGACACACCGCCGCCATCGTTGCCCGCAGCGGACGGCGTGACCGGATCACCCAGGCCGGCGCCGTTGTTGTTGACGTTGTTGTTGATGTTCATGGCGATCAGCCCTCGCCCATGCGCAGCAGGTCTTGCTGCATGCCCTTGATGCGCGTGAGCACCTCGGCGTTGGTGGAGAAGGCACGCGAGGCGGCCATCATGTCGGTCATTTCTTCGACGGCGCTCACGTTGGAGTAGAAGACCATGCCGTTTTCATCGGCCAGTGGGTGACCCGGCTCGTGGCGCGAGGTGAGCGCGTCGTCGGTGGCGATGACGTCCAGCACCTGCACGCGCGCCCCGCCGTTCTGGAACACCGAGGCGAACACCGGCTTGCGCGCGCGGTAGGCCGTGTCTTCCGTGCCCGAGGTGCCGGCATTGGCGAGGTTGCTGGCGATAGTGTTCAGGCGCACCGTCTGTGCAGACATGGCCGAACCCGCAATCTGCGAGATATCTTTGAAGCTCATCAGACGTTCCCCGTGATGGCGGCCTTCAGGCCCTTGATCTTCATGTTGACGAACGTGAGGCTGGCCTGGAAATCCGCTGCGTTTTGCGAGAACGCCGCCTGCTCCGCACCCAGCTCCACCGTGTTTCCGTCTTGCGACGGGCTGCTCGGCACGCGGTACTTGGCTTGGTCGCCACCAAATTGCAGGGCCGCTTCAAAGGCGTTGTTGGCGAGTGCATGATCCAGGCTTGCGCGGAAATCCAGATCGCGCGCCTGGTAGCCCGGCGTCGACTCATTGGCCAAGTTCGACGCAAGGAGCTTGGTGCGTTCGGCACGCACTTTCAGTGCGGCCGGGTGAACGCCAAGCGCTTGTTCGAGATTCAGTCCCATAGTGGCTGCTTGCCTCCGGAAAATGCCGCTCGGCATTAGTCGCCGTGCAGCGGTTTGGTCATTGACAAGCGGAGGTTACGGGCCGGCGAACAATGCGGCGAAGAACTTGTATAGAAGTTGAATGCGGAAGGAATGCGAGGGTGGATGGCAGCAGCGGCTGCCTTTGGCACTGGCGTGCCGCCTCTATAATCGAGCGACCTTCCATTCACAAAAAAGGGCGCTATGTCCGCAACAGGCTTTGCGAAGCGGTGGTCCCGGCAGTTGGTGCTGGCAGCGGTGGTCAATGCGTTGGCCATGCCGCTGGTGGCGTCGGCGCAAACCTCGGGCAGCGACCCGGCCGCCGCACAGGTAGAAGCCGCAGCCCAGGCGTGGCTCACGCAATATGTGGCCGAGCATGCCGTGCCCGAGGCTCAGACCTCTGCCACTGTCACGCCGCCGCGTCGACCCGCACCGCTGTGCGGCGAGCCCTACGGCATTGCCGCTACCGATACCAAGGTGCTCACTCGCATGCGGTTTTCCGTGCGCTGCCCGGGTGAAGCGCGCACAACGGTGTACATCGTCCGGGCACGCATCAATGCGCCGGTGCTGGTGGCCGCTGCCGCGCTGGCCCCGAATCAGGCGCTGACCGAAGCGGACTTCACGCACGACGTGCGCGACTTTGCATCAACACCCGATGCGCTGTTCGATGCCACCCCTGCCATCGGCCGCACACCGCGCCGCGCCATCAAGGCCGGCCAAGTCATCCAGGCACGGTTGTTGAAGGGTGTGGAAGCCATCCGCCGTGGGCAAGCGGTGCAGATCATTGCGAACACCGGCCCAGTGCAAGTGACCGTGCCGGCCACGGCCATGCAGAATGGCGCCATCGACGATGTGATCCGCGTGAAGAACGCCAACAATGGCAAGGTCATCAACGCACGCGTCACGGGCCCAGGCACTGTCGAGCCCGTCGGTACAAAGAAGTAGAACGACCGTGAAGGCGGCAACGTTAATGCACTGCCGTTGGCGTGCCGCTCTTAGCGGATCATCCCCTTAACTTGCGCAGCCACCTGCACGAGCTTGCTCTCGTAGGCCGGGTCGGTGGCATAACCGCCGCGCTTGAGTGCGCTGGCAAAGGCGCGGGCATCGCCGCCCACGTTGCGCACGCCGGCATAGCGCGGTGTATCGCGCAGCAGCGTGGCGTAATCGCGGAAGGCGCTGGCGTAGGTCGGATACGCGCGGAAGCGGTCGACCATCTTCACAGCGGCACCGTTGATGTATTCGGTGGTGTTGGAGGCGGCGGAGTCGCCCTTCCAGTTGCCGCTGGCCTTGATGCCGAACAGATTGTGCGTGGTTTCGCCGCGCGCGTTCTTCAGCGGCTTGCTGCCCCAGCCGGATTCCAGCGCGGCGTGCGCGGCAATCAGCTCCGGCGCGGCGCCGATCATGGCGCCGGCACGGCGGGCGTGCGGCATGATTTCGGCCAGGAAGGCTTCGCGATCTGGGTCCACCGCACCGAACACCGTCACGCCTGCACCACGCGACACGGAAAGATTCGTCTTCGTGACTGCAGCGGCAGCAGCTTCCGTGCGGGCGCGCATCGCATTGACCCACTGCGTGGCCTGCGACGACAGTTGCGGCGCATCACCACGATCAAAACCACTGCGGACTTTGCTGGTGATATCGCGGTTGAGCGAGGCATACAACGACCCAAAGCCTGCCGCTGACGCGCTTGAGGGCGCGGCAGGAGCAGGCGGCCGGGCAACCGGACCCGGCGTGAAAGACTGCGCGACGGGCCGTGGCGCAGCTTGAGCGACGTTAGGCCGGAACATAGATATGACGCTCCCCATGCACCAGACGCTGCATGGCTTCGTACTGCGCGGCCAGCAGGCCGCCGTTGCGGGTCGCCAGCGTTTTGCAACGCGCGGCAAGCGTCTTCACTTCCGTGCAGCGCCCGACAAAGGCTTCGCGCTGCGCGGCGTGTTTCTCTCCGGCCAGCAGACGCTGGCCCAAGGCCTGGACGGCACCCGGTGCGCGACCGATACGTTCCACACGGTAGCGGCGGCGCAGGTCGATGGCATCGGCTTCCGCCGCAATCGCCTTGGCCAGCATTGCGAGCGCGGCCGTATCGAGCCGCATGGCCGCGGCAAACTGCTCTTCCAACAGCTTGGCGAGCTTGCCGTAGGCAACGCCGTCAGACACGACATCGACAAGCAGTTGGCGGGGGTTGCCCGGGTACTGTCCTCTTACGTTCATTCATGGCCTCCGTGATAGCGCTGAATGACACCCGCGAGCTTGCCCGCGTCAAAGCGAATCTCGCCTGCGGCCAGCGCGGCGCGAATCTGGTTCACACGGGCCATGTCGATTTCGGCCGAGTTGCCCAGTGCGGCGCGTGCTGCGTCCAGTGCCTGGCGGTCGCGGGTCTTCTCGCCCACGGCCGTGATCGGAGCCACAGCCGCCTTGCGCTGCGTACCCTCGGCACGTTGTGCGCTGTCCGTCCCATTGATTGCGGTTTGGCCCGCCAGATTCGTGATTCGCATGGTGTCACCCTAATGGCCCATCCGGCCCTGAAAGATTGTTTGTACCGCTTCAACCTATCAGGACGACCGGTTGGACCCGTGTGTTAAATCTCTTTTTCCTCTTTTTCATCGACAACGACGCCCACCTGCGAGCCCACGCGGCTGGCGTCCGGTTCTCCCGCGGATGCGGCGTTCAAGCCATGTGTGAGCGGCACCACGCGTTCGGGCTGCCCAAACATCGTTTGAATGGTGCGAGCGCGCTCCGGCGTCAGCACCAGAAACTCAATGCGGCGGTTGACGGCCGCACGCGGGTCGTTGGCCAGCGGCGCACGGTCGGCCATGCCCACCACTTGCAGCACCTGGGCCGATTTCATGCCGCCTTCGAGCAGCCAGCGCCGTGCGGACATGGCGCGGTCCCCCGACAAATGCCAGTTGGAGCGCGAGCCAAAGCCCAGCGTGCGATACGGCACCGAATCCGTATGGCCGATCACGAGCATCGGGTTGCCCACCGCGCCCATCAGCTTGCCGAGCTTGGTCAGCATGGGGCGGAACGGCTCGGAAGGCGTACCGCCGCCGCTGACGAACACGCCGCGCTCGTCGGTGTCGTGCAGCATGATGCGCAGGCCCATCGGCGTAATGATGGTTTGCAGGTTGTCGAGCAAGCCGGCCTCTTCGCCCAGCGTGCGCACGCGCTCGGCCAGGGCCTGCAGTGCGTCGTGAGTATCGGCCACTTGTTGTTGGGGGCGATTGACCTCGTCCCCTTCCTTGCCGGCGGTGCGCGGCGTCAGGCCATCGGGCAGCACGGCGGTGTTGAGGACGGCGGGGGCGCCGTTCAGCACGCTGGAGCCGCCGTCATACACAACGCTGTCGGCCATCTCGCCGAGCTTCAGGCGTGCCTCTTCTTCATCGCGGGCGCCCAGCACCCACAACAGCAGGAACAGGCACATCAGGGCCAGACAGAAATCGGCGAAGGCGACTTTCCAGCTGCCGCCGTGGTCGTCGTCGTGCGCGCGCCGGGCGGCACGCTTGACGATCAGGTCGACATGTTCGCCACGGCGGCCGCCGCGTTTGGGCGGGGTGGCCGCTGCGACCGCCTGTGCGTTGGCGACGACCTCAGCGGTTGCGGGGGTCAAGGTGGCGTCGATGCTCATGCGCGTTTCCCATCCAGGTGGTCGATCCAGCCCTCCAGTTGGGCAAAGGTCGGCTTGTTCGTCAGTTGCATCAGGCGGCGGCCGGTATCAATGGCCAGCAGAGGCGGCTTGCCGGCGGCAAAGGCAATCAGCACCACCTTCACGCATTCCAGGTCCGACATCTCGGCCTTCACCACCTGCTTGATCAGGTTCGACAGCGGGTCGAGCACGCCATAACAGAAGAAGATGCCGATGAACGTGCCGATCATGGCAGCGGCCACCTTCTCGGCCAGCTCGACCGCGCTCGCGCCGTCGCCCAGGCTGTTCATGGCGATCACCACGCCCAGCACGGCGGCCACGATGCCAAAGCCCGGCATGGCTTCAGAAATCTTCTTGAGCGAGCGCGACGGCTGCTCCAGGTCTTCATGAATGGCCATCAACTCTTGCTCCAGCACGCTTTCCAGCTCGTGCGCGCTGATCTTCCCCATGGCCATCAGGCGGAAGTTGTCGACGATGAAGGCGAGCAGTTCCGGGTCTTGCAGCACCATCGGATAGCGCTGGAACAGCGGGCTGTCGTGCGGGGCCTCCACGTGGCTATCGAGTGCCTTGAGGTCGCGGCCGATGTTCAGCAGCTCATACATCACCAGCAGTTGCTGGCGTTGGAATTCTTTGTTGACGGTGCGCTTGCGAAAGGTCATGACCTTGCGCACCTGCTTACCCATTTCGATCAGCACGTGGCGCGGGTTGCCCAGCACCAGCGCGCCAACCGCCGCGCCGACGATCACCAGCAACTCCACCGGCTGCCAGAGCTTGCTGAAATCGCCGCCCATGAACATGAACCCGCCGAATACGCAGGAGAGCACGATAAATATGCCGAAGATCTGTTGCATGATTCCTTCCCGTCTAGGTGCCGCTCGTTACTGTGTTCCAGCCGGCGGGCGGTTCTTCAATATCAATGCTGGGCGAGATACTTGCGCATCTTCGCCAGCGCGTTCTTGTTGATCTGGCAGATCCGGGCGCGCGTCAGCCCCATCACCGCGCCGATTTCTGCCTGGTTCAGGTCAAACTCGTAAGAGAGCTGGATCACCTGCTGCTCGCGCGCGTCAAGCACGCCCAGCGCCTTTTCCAGCGACTTGCGCACCACGATCTGGCGCTCGATGCCGTCGTCCGTGCCGTGGGTGTCGCCGCTGTCTTCCAGCATGGCGTCAAAGCTCACAAACTCCTGCGCGCAATCGTCGAGCTGGAGTTGCTCGTATTCGTCGCCATCAATCTCCAGCGCGTTGCAGACCTCTTCCTTGGTCGGCTCGCGGCCCAGCTCCCGGCGCAGCGTGCGCTCGGTGCTGCGCAGGCGGTGTGCGCCCTGGCGTGCGGTGCGCGGGCGCCAGTCCTGGCGGCGCAGCTCGTCGAGGATGGCGCCGCGCACGCGCACCAGCGCAAAGTGCTCGAACTCGTCATCCGGCTCGCCGTAGCGGCGCAGCGCTTCGAGCAGGCCCATCAGGCCGAGCTGCTCCAGGTCATCCGCATCCATCGCGCCGCCCGCCTGTGAACCGAGCTTGCGTGCGGTGCGCTTGACCAGCGGCGCATAACGCTCCATCCAGCGCGCCTCGTCGGCGGCAGACATCGCCTGGCCGGCGCGCTGCACGCTTTCGTATTCGGTGTAGGTCGTTGCGCTCATGGCGTTCAGTCCATCATCACTTTGGTGACGAGTACCTTGTCGAAAGGGGTGCGGTCAGCACCGCCATAGGCGTGCTCATATTCCTTGTTGAGCACGGCGGCCAGTTCAATCGGGCCCATGCGCTGCACGTCGGCGGCGGTGCGCTCTGCCATGACGCTGTACGCCGTGGCGCGCAGCACCGGCAGGTGTTCGCGCACCTGCTTTTCGCTCTTGGCATCGCTGGCGGAGAACACCAGGTCCAGCACCACATAGCGCGGGCGCGAGGCGCCTTCTGCAGCGCGCAGCATGACGATCAGCTTGTCCAGCGGCACGTAGCGCGCCTTGGCGTCGATCGGCAGGCGGCCCGGCTTCTTGGTGCTGGCGACGGAGGTATCGGCCGAGCGCGTCATCACAAACGCCGTTGCACCACCCACGCCCACCGCAACGGCAGCCGCAACGCCGATCACCATCAGGTTCGTTTTCATCGTGTTTCCCTCTGCATGCGCGCCGCATCGTGCGACGCCATTTCGAATACTTCGTCACCACCATCGGCCCACAAGCCACGGCCGGGGCCTTGCTGCTCTTGCGCATCGTCACGTGCGTGGCGCTGCTCGCGGCCGGATGCGTCGGCATCGGCCTGGCCCTGGCGGCTGGCGGACACCTGCACGGTGACTTCACCGCCATTGCGCGCGCCCAGGTCTTGGCGCAGGCTTTCGCCAATCGCCTGCAACTGGCGCACGACATCCGCATTGGTGGCCGACAGGTGCACCGCGATGCCGTTGGCGTCCTGACGCAGCTCAATGCGCACGGAGCCGTTCAGGTGCGGATCCAGCCGGATCACGGCCTGCCGCATACCTTGGGCGGTCTGCACGCTCAGGCGCTCGCCCAGCGCGTCGACCAGCTTTTGATGCGATTCAGCGGGCGCCTTCGGTGCGGCTGCCGCTGCGGCCGGCACATCAGCTTGCACCACGCTAGCGCGGGCCATGCCGTCAAACGACAGGCCTGGAAGTGCTGTCGGCAATGCGGGCTCGCCAGCGGTGCGGGCATTCAAGACCGGCGTCGTGGTGCCAGCCGCCACGTCTTGCACGGTGGCGGCGTTTGCCGCGCCTTGCCGGTGGTTCAGAAAACGATCGGCCAGTGCCGGCACCACGCCTTCCGCCACGTTGGTTTGCTGCAAGGCAGCCAGATCCACCGCGCCACGCGCCAGCACACCGGTTTGCAGCGCGGGCTGCACAGCAGCGCGTGCCTGCGGTTGCGTTGGGAGTGCCAGGGCATCGTCGGTGGCGACGATGGCCTCCGCATCACGCTGATCCAGTGCCTGCATCAGCCACGGCGCGGTCATCACGCCGTCTTGCAGCGCGGGTAGCAGTTCGACTGGCGCTTCGGCTTCCACCGCCTGCGCCAGTGCCAAAGCCACCCAGGCGTCCAGATCGGCCATCCGGTCGGCAGGCGTCTCTGGTTGATCGCCCAGCGCAATGTCCTCGGCCAGCAGGTGTTCGAAGCCGGTCAGCTGCGCCAGCCCCGGCACGCCCCCCTCTGCAGGCTCTTGCGTGGCCAGGCCCGGCTGCACGCTGTTGCCCAGCGGTGCTGCGCCAGCGCCGACATTGGCGGGTGCCAGAAGCCCCATCATCATGCGTGGCTCCCTTCCATGGCCGCATAGGCTTGCATGCCATCGCGGCGCGTGTTCAGGCTGTTCATGGCATCGACCAACCGTTCGGACTCCATCGCCAGCAGCGAGATGCCGGCGCGGTGCGCAATGCGCAGCAGCACCAGCGATTCACGCTCCGCCACGCTTAGCGTGGTGCGGTTCGCCATGCCGCTCACCACGTCATGCACTTCGTGGCTCAGGCGTTCAAGCGCGTCAAAGTCACGCTTGACGATCGCTTGCTTGACGCGCGACGCGAGTCGCAGAACATAGTTGGTCTGGTCCATGGTGTGTGTCATCCAAATCGTTGGTCAACGCCTTCCCAAGCGGCCCTCAGCGTGCGGATCAGCTCGGAAACCTCGTCGACGATGGTCGGGTCCAGCGCCAGCCCGGCTTCGTTCAGGCGCCACGTGCAGTACTCGTACAGGCGCGCCATGTTGACGACGACATCGCCGCCAGCCTCGAAGTCCAGCGCGCTCGTCAGGCCGTGCAGCATGCCGATGCACTTGTTCAGGCTGGCGCCCTTTTCTTCGAAGCGCTTGGCTTCGATGTGGGCGCGGGCACGCGACATCTCGTCGAGCAGGCCGTCCATCAGCACGATCACCAGACGCACCGGCGACGCGCTGGCGATCTGGCCCGCGAGGTTCGCTGCCTGGTAATCGCCGTAACCGTGTTGTGTCGTCATTTCTTGGTGCCCCCAAAGTCGGGAATGCTGTCGATTAGGTTCATCGTGAACTCCATCCGGCTCTGCAGCTCGGCCACTCGCGTGAACTGAGCCAGATACCGGCCATAGACCCGACTGTATTGCGCATCGAGCGAAAGCTCTTTCTTGTTCAATGATTTCTCAACAGCCTCGGTGGAGTCCTGGCGGCGCTTGATCTGGCCATCCACGGACGATGTCCAGGTCTTCAGGTACGTGTCCATGCGCTTGACGATGCCCTTCTCGCCGTCGGCAAACAGGGCGTCGAGGCCGTTGGGGTTCTTGGCGAGCGCCGCTTCCAGCTTGCCGGTGTCGAGCGAGAGCTTGCCCGCGCGGTCAGCGGAGATGCCGTAGTCCAGCAGCTTGGCGTCGCCCACGGCGCCGCGCAGCAGCTCGTTCATGCGTTGCTGCAGGTTTCGCACGCCCGCGTCGCCCACGAACGGGCCGGCGTTGGAGGGGTCGTCCGGGTTGACCTTGGTCAGCTCGGCCAGCACGCTCATCACTTCGTTAAAGGCATCGACAAACGCTTGCACGGCTTCAGTGGTCGCGCCCTTGTCCAGGCCGACTTCGAGCAGCAGCGGGTCTGCGCCCGGGGCCATGGCTTGCGTGAATGTGACGGAAACGCCTTGAATGCCGGTGAAGGTGTTCGAGCCTTGCTTGATCGGTACGCCACTTTCACCGCCGAGCATGAAGATCGCGTCTTGTGCGGCGGACAGCTCGTCAGGCTTGCCCGACAGCGCACTCGCCAGAGCCGCATCGTTGATGCCGCTGGTGTCGATGGAAATGGCGCCGGCCTCGCCGGTCTCACCCGAGGTGAGCACCAGGCGCTGTTCACCGTTGATGGTGACGATGGACGCGGCGACCTTGCCGTCGTTGCCGTCGGCTTGGTTGATGGCGCGGGCCAGTTCGGCGGGGGACACATTGCCGCTGGCATCGGCATTGGCACTGGAGAGGTCCACGTCAAACGACTCGCCGTTGGCCAGGTCGATCTTGAGCGTGCCCGCATCCTTGGCGGCATACGAGGGGATGCCCGAATAGGCCACCTGATGGGCCGAAGCCAACTGCTTGACGAAGAACGAATAGCTGCCGGGCTGTGCGCCCGAGCCCACCGTTGCGTTGCCCAGCGCGGGGTTCGACAACGTGGCGCTCTGCTTGACGATGCTGCTGGCGCCCGACAGGCCGAGCAGCGCGGTCTGGAACGAGCTCAACGCGCCTTGCAGCTTGGTCAGCGCGGCCTTGGAGGCGGCGTTGCTGGTCTGCTGGTCTTTCAGGCGCTGGATGGCGTTCGCCATATACATATCGGTAAACGCCTTGGCGTTTTCCGCTGGGACTCCAATACTGCCGAACATGTTTTCCTCGCTTGTCAGGATGGGTGGGCGGTTGCGTTCCCTTGCGACAGGCGCCTACGCAGCCACGCCTGGGAAGCCTGTTGGTCTTCGCGCTTGCGTTCACGCGCGCGGTGTTCGAGGTCGAGCGCGCTCAGCTTCTTGCGGCGGACCACGTCGATCTGTTCGTGCCGCAGGCGGGCGTGGCGCAAATCCGCACGCAGCGAGGCCACGCTCGCTTCGTGCTGCGCCAGTTCGCGCTCGTGGCGGTGGATGAGGTTGGCCATGGCGGAGCGTTAACGCGCGCCGTTCATGGCGTGTGCGGGGTGCACGTGGACACCTGTGTCCACGCTTTGCATGAGCGCGGTCATCTGCGAGATATGGCGGCGGTAGCGCGCGCCTTCGGCATCGCGCGCGGCCACGTCGGCAGAGAGCCGATCGACCTCCTGCGCGCGCATGGCGACGAGCTTCGAGAGCCCGGCAACAACACGTTCGGTGTTCATCCGGCAATCTCCTTCAGGGTCATGAGCGTCGCGTCACGCGACGCGGCTTCGTCCTGCCGCTGGCACAAGAAGGCTTCGATGTGCTCGTGCATCTGCACGGCGTGATCGGTGGCAGGGTCGGCCCCGGCGACATAGCCGCCGAGCGGGATCAGGTCGCGTACAGCGGCGTGACGCGACATCATGTCTTTGACTTTGCGCACGGCGTCGATCTGCTCGCGCGGTGCGACGAGCGACATGCAGCGGCTCACCGAGCGCAGCACGTCAATGGCGGGGTAATGCCCCTGCGATGCCAGATCGCGCGAGAGCATGATGTGGCCGTCCAGAATGGCGCGCGCCGTGTCGACCACGGGGTCTTGTTCGTCGTCGCCTTCGGCCAGCACGGTGTAGATGGCGCTCATGCTGCCCGCGCCCTCGCCGTTGCCCGCGCGCTCCACCAGGCGCGGCAGCATGCCGAACACTGATGGCGGATAGCCACGCGTGGCCGGCGGCTCGCCCAGCGCCAGCGCAAGCTCACGCTGGGCCATCGCATAGCGCGTCAGGGAATCGACCAGCAGCAGCACATTGCTGCCGGCATCACGAAAATGCGTGGCGATGGCGTGGCACAGCTCGGTGGCCATCAGGCGCATGAGCGGCGATTCGTCGGCCGGTGCCACCACGATGATGGCTTTCTGCATGCCTTCGGGGCCGAGCGAATGTTCGATGAACTCGCGCACTTCGCGGCCGCGCTCGCCGATCAGGCCAACCACGACCACATCGGCGGCGGTCTGGCGCGTGATCATGCCGAGCAGCACGCTCTTACCGACGCCGCTGCCTGCAAACAGGCCGACACGCTGGCCACGGCCGAGCGTGAGCATGCCGTCGATGGCGCGCACGCCCACGTCCAGCACGCCTTCCACCGGCTGCTTGCGCAACGGGTTGACGCGCGGGGGATCCAGATCGAGCACGGCATCGCCGGTGAGCGGGCCGCGCCCGTCAATCGGCTCGCCCAGCCCGTCGAGAATACGGCCGCGCCAGGCGGGGCCGATGGACAGCGTGCGCGTGCCGTCATCGGCAAACACGCGGGCGCCGGCGGCCAGCCCTTCGGCGGGCCGGAACGGCATCAAGTACGAAACGCCTTCACGAAAGCCGACGACGCGGGCTTCAAGCCACCCGCCCGATGCGGTTTCAATGCGCGCGAGCTGACCGGTCTCGAAGGCGTAGCCGGTCACTTCCAACAGGAGGCCCGAGACGGCGGACAGGCGCCCGACCGGTCGTGCGACCGGCACGTCGCCCAGGTTCAGCGAACCGAGTGCGGAGTCCGTCATGCGGCCTCCTCTTCCATGACGGCCTCGTTTGCAGCGCTTTCTGCGTCGATGTGCGCGAGCTGCGCGGTAATGCGTTCGATGCACGCGGCCAAGCGTTGGCCGCAGCCGGCGTCCATATCCACATCATCGGCCTGCACGCGGCATTCGCCGCGTTCCAGACGGTCATCGGGGGCCAGGTGCCAGTTGCGGGCGCGCTCGGGTGCGGCTTCTGCAATGCGGGCATAGTCCGCCGGGTTCAGGCGCACGCTGACGGACTCGGGCGCCTTGGGCAGCGTGTCGATGGCTTCATCGACAAACGCGAGAATCTGTTCGGGGCGCGCTTCCAGCTCGGTGCGCACCACTTGGCGGGCCACGTCGCCCACCAATGCCGCGACCTCAGCGCGCACCTTGGCGCGGTAGGCTTGCTGCGCGCCGGCAAAGCCTGCGGCCAGTGCGTCAATGGGGGCAGCGAGTGCGTCGAGCCCGGCGCGCACGTCTTGGCGCGCACCTTCGACACCGGCACGCTTGCCGGCGGCAAAGCCTTCGGTATGGCCTGCGTCGTAGCCGGCCTGGCGTGCCTCGTCCAACAGCGCTTCCGACGGCGGCGCGTGCAGTTGCGTGGCCAGCACGCTGGCCTCGTCCGCACCAAACGCGTCGTGCTGCTCATGGACGGCGCGCACACGTGCCAGCGGTGGAAACGCGTAGCGGCGATAGGCCTTCATTTAAGGACCTCCTCCGCCACGAGTTGCAGCTCGATCTCGCCTTCGTCGGCCAGCTCGCGGATGGTGTCCATGATTTCGCGGCGCGCGGCCTCGACCTTGCTGGCCGGGGCCGGGCCCGTACGGCGCAGCATTTCTTCAAAGGCCTGCACCGAGCGGCGCGGCATGGAGCGCAGGAGCGCATCGCGCACGGCCGGGTCGGCACCCTTGAGCGCAACGCCCCACAGCTCCATGTCGACCTGTTCGAGGATGGCGCTGATCGCCTCGTCGCTCTGCTTCGCGATGATGGAGAAGTCGTAGATACGCTCTTCCACCGCAGCCACAAGATTTGGATCGCGCGCACGCAGCAGTTCCACCATGCGTGCGCGGTCCCCCGGCAAGCGGTTGATGATGTCGGCGGCCTGGCGCACGCCTTCCACGGCGGTGCTCTGCGTGCCCAGGTTGGCGATGCAGCCATCCACCACGGCCTCCAGATCGCGCAGCAGGTCGTAGTCGATTTCGGTCAGGCGGGCGATGTCGAGCAGCACTTGCTCGCGCGCCGTTTCGGGCAAGGACTGGATCACCAGGCTGGCCTGTTCGGGCGGCAGGAAGGCCAGGAACATGGCCTGCATGCGCACGTGTTCATCGCGCAGGCGGTCGGCCAGCCACTGCGGCTGTGCCCATTGCAGACGCGCCATCTTCGGGCCGATCACGTCGCCGTAAATCTTGTTGAGCACGCTGTTGGCGACCACGCCACCCAGCGCCATGTCCAGCGAGCGCTGCAAGAACGAGCGCGATGCGCCGCGCACGCTGCTCTGCGCACGGAAGTCCGAGAAGAAGCGCTCGATGGTGTTCTGCACGGCATCCACCTTCACGCCCTGCATGCGAGACATCACCATCGTCACGCCCAGCAGTTCTTCACGCGACAGGCAGCGCTGCACACCGGCCGCAGCTTCTTCGCCCATGCTGAGCAGGATGATGGCGGCGCGCTCAACGGTGTTGAGGTTGAGGGCAGCGGCTTGCAGTGCAGGCACGGCGGCATCGGCGGCGCCTGCGGTGGTTGCGGGTACGTTAGCGGGCATGTTCATCGTCTCGGATCCACGGTTTGATGACTTCAGCCACCCGTTCTGGGTCTTGGCCGGCCAGATGCTTCAGGTGTTCGATCAGCACATCCACGTCGGAGCCGATCGGCGGCAGGTTGGCGTCGGCCAGCAGCAGCGGCTGCGTATCGGCTTCGGCGTCCGGCGCGGCAATGGCTTGTACGTCCGGGGTGATATCGATGGCGTCTTGCATTTGCGGGTCGCGCCCACCGTTGGCCCAGGTACGCAGCACCTTGAGCAGCGGACGGAACACGAAGAAGAAGCCCAGCAATGCGCCCAGTACCCACGCGGCCCATGTGCCCATCGTCACGATGTTGTCGGGCTGCTTCCACCACGGCAGCGATGCGGCCACCGGCGCGGTGCGGAAGTCGAGCGACGACACGACCAGTGCGTCTTCACGGTCGGCATCGATGCCCAGGCCGTTGCGCAGAATCTTGTCTACCTGCGCCAGTTGTTCGGGCGTCCACGCTTTGCCTTCGCCGGGGGCGGCGCCGTTGTTCAGCACCACGGCCACGTTCAGACGCTTCACACGCACGGGGCTGCGCTTGATCTGCACGACATTGCGGTCGTAGGCGTATTGGCGCGTTTGCGCGTTCTTGGCCGAATGTGGTGCGTCGGACGCAGCCACAGCCGATGCCGAGGTGGGTGCCGGACGGTTCGACAGTGAGCCCGGCACACCCAGTGCGGCCTGGCCGATGTCCTTCTCGTCGCGGATGGCCTCTTGCGTGATCTTGGGCGCCTCGCCGTATTGCTCGTGCGTTTCTTCCACGCGATCGTGGTCGAGCTCAACGGCAACGCTGGCGCGGAAGTTGCCCTCGCCCAGCGTGGGCGTCAGCAGCTCGCGGATGTTGCGCAGGGTCTGCTCGCGCGTTTGCGCGCCCAGCTCGCTGTCCAGCGCCGATGCGCCGCCCTGTGCTGGGTCGATCTGCGCAGACAGGTGATTGCCCGCCTGATCCACCACCGTCACGCGGGCGGGGTCGAGGTTGGCCACGCTGCCCGCCACCAGGGCGACGATCGCAGCGATCTGCTCCTTGCTCAGCTTGCGGTTGGGCTTGAGTGTGAGCACGACCGACGCCGAGCTCTTGTCGCCGTCGGACAGAATGAACGACGTGGATTTGGCAATCGACAGGTGCACGCGCGCCGACGACACTGGGTCCAGCGCCACGATGCTCTGCGTCAGTTCGCCTTCCAGACCACGGCGAAAGCGCACGTCCTGCACGAACTGGCTCACGCCCAGCGGGTCGCTCTTGTCCACCTGCTCCAGCCCCTGGGGCAGCTTGGCGACCACGCCCTTGGCAGCCAGCAGCATGCGCGCCGCGCCCAGCTTTTGCTCGGGCACCAGCACCTGGCCGCTATCGGGGTGAATGCGATACGGAATGCCGTCGGCATCGAGCGCGGCCATCATGTCGGACGCGGGCACCGTTTCCTGCGCGCCAAACAGCGGCTTGTAGCGCGAGTTCTGGTGGTGCATCAGCATCATCGCCAGCGCGGTCAGGCAGATCGCCAGAATGACGATCGGCGCGATCTTGGACAGCGCCGCCGAAGACGGCATGCGCCAGCCGCCTTCGGGCGTGATGCGTGCGGTAAGGGTTTTGAGTTGATCGAGCACGTTGGCAGTCCTCGTCAAACCTGCATCTTGATGATGTCGTCAAAGGCGCTCATGACCTTGTTACGCACCTGGACCATCATCGAGAAAGACAAGCTCGCCTGCTGGCTGGCCAGCATGGCGCCCACGAGGTCGTCGCTGGCGCCGGTTTCAACCGCGGTCACGAGTTCATTGGCGTGGTGTTGCTGTGCATCGGTGCTGTGCACGGCTTGCTTGAGCAGGTCGGAGAAACCGCCTGCGGTGCCGGCTTCTCCGGTAGCGGCTTGCGGGTCATCGCTGATGCTGCCGAGCGACTGGCGAATCGAATCGAGCATGGCGCTCGAGAGGTCGACGTTCATGGCGGTTCCCATCTCCTAATTGGCTATGGGACCGGATTTTGTGACTTCGTTTAACGCCGAACGAGAATGTTCAATGGAACATTGATAGCGCCGATAGGGTGAGGCAATGGCCCGCGATCAGGCGCCACGCAAGCCGCACAGGCCGCACGATGCGGGATTTGCGCAAGCGTTGCGCAAATAAAAACGGCGTGACCTGTTCAGTCACGCCGCAAAGACAACGGAGGGAGGAGAAATCAGGGGCAGCTTATGCGCGCGAGGCCGAACCACCGTTCGGATAGCTCGCATCGCCATTCCAAGAAAGGTAGCCGTAGGTATCGGCTTGCCGGTCCGCACCTTGGCTGTACGGATCAAAGCGATCGTTCTTCCACGAGAGATAACCGTAGGTGTCGGCTTGGCGATCGGCGCCTTGGGTGTACGGGTCAAACTTGGCGGCGGCGCCTTGCGTGTACGGGTCAAAGCGGCCCGATTGCGCGGCAGCCGGGGCGTCGAAATTGGGTTGAACCGCAGCGGCGACCGGTTGTGAGAGCAGCGCTGCTGAGGCCGAAATCGAGGCCACCAGGGCAAGCACGGTGCGACGGGAAACAGCGGAGAAGAGACGGGAGTTCATGATCATTCCTTATTCGTTTGCGCTCGTTGTTGCGCTTGGAAGGCAGAATAGATCGTTGCTCCCGTCTGATAAATGCGACTTTGAAGAAATAACTGTTCAGGCGGCGCTAACAATCTGCAGGCGCGGGTTTTCCTTCAGTTGCAGGCACGGATGATCCGCAAACAACGTCGCCACCCAGTCCACAAACACCCGCACCTTGGGCGACAGATGCCGGTTGTGCGGGTACACCACCGACACCGGAATCGGCTCGGAGATGTAATCGGGCAGCACCTCCACGAGCGCGCCCGACTGCAAATGCTCCCACACCAGGAAACGCGAAGTCTGCAGCAGCCCCAAGCCGTGCAGACCGCACGCCACCGCCGATTCCGCATCGTTGACGGACACCATGCTGCGCACCTTGTGGATCTGCTTTTGCCCGTCGATCACGAAATCCCAATCCATGCGGCGGCCATTACGGGCAGAGAAGTAGTTCACCGCCACGTGATCCTGCAGATCCTCCAGCGTGTTGGGCGTGCCGTGCCGCGCGAGGTATTCCGGCGAGGCGCAATTGACCATCGCGAGCTGGCCGATACGTCGCGCCACCAGGCTGGAATCTTCCAGCACGCCGCCACGCACGGCGCAATCCACGCCCTCTTGCACGAGATCCACCGTGCGATCGCTCATGCCGATCTCAAGCTGAAGATCGGGGTACGCCTCGTGAAAATCGCGAATGCGCGGCACCAGCAACCGTTTGCCAATCGACGCGGGCACGTCGACGCGCAAGGTGCCACGTGCGCCCGTTGCGCTTTGCGAGAACGCGGCCTCGGTCTCTTCCAAATCGCCGAGCAGGCGCACGCAGCGCTCGTAATACGCAGCGCCGTCGGCCGTGACGTTGACGCGGCGCGTGGTCCGGTGCAGCAGGCGCACGCCGAGATGCGCCTCAAGGCTTTGCACCAGGTTGGTCACCGTGGCGCGAGGTAATTGAAGGCTGTCGGCAGCCTTGGTAAAGCTACTGGCTTCCACGACACGCGTGAAAACCTGCATGGCCTGCAAGCGATCCATCTGCGGCTCCTGAGGGTCGGACTCCACGGACCGTACGCACTGCCGAAATCAGAACGGCAATGCGCAGCGAGCGTGAAATCTGAAGGGGTGCACCCGGTTGGCGCGATCAGGAGGGCAGCAACTACGGGTTTTCGCAGTGCAACAAGATCGGCCTCGAGCAATGACACTTTGTAGCACAACCGTAAATTTTGATTGTTCGGCTGCAACTAATAGTGATGTCTGATTATAGGCATTTATCCGCGTTCGTCTAATCACCATCATTCAGCCCATTGAGATTCGGGTTATCCGCAAAGGTAAGCCCCGCCTGACATCATGGGTTCTTCTCCACCGCGCTTGGTTGTTTCGGAACGCACGCATACAGCAAATGCGGCGGGAGCCGGCGTTCGGCCAGCGCAATCGCACACCGCCGTCGATGTAACAAAAGTCACGGCCGAGCACCATTTGCGCAGCGCAACATGCAAGCTGCCTGAGCAAGCTTCCGCCCAGCCGCTGCCGCGCGAAGTCCACGCCGAAGACTATTGGACGCAAGGCTATGCCAGCCGCATCCGCCTGCGCGTGTTCCGCCCGGAAATGCATGCCGACGACGCTGCTGCTCCCCTACGTCACCCCGCCGTGCTGTATCTGCACGGCGGTGGTTTCGTCAGTGGCTCGATCGACGACGCAGATGCGCCGGCCCGCCACTTGGCCGCCACGCTGCCTGCGGTGGTGGTGACGGTGGGCTATTCGCTCGCGCCCGCCGCGCCCTTTCCGGCCGCCCCGGAAGATGTGTACGCCGCGCTGTGCTGCATGGCCGAGCACGCTGCCGCGTGGGGCATCGACAAACGCCGCATGGCGGTGGCCGGGCATGACGCAGGCGGCAACCTTTCCGCCGCGCTGACCATGATCGCCCGCGACCGTGGCGGCCCGAACCTGCGTGCGCAGGTGCTGATCGCGCCCATGCTGGACCCGACCATGGCCCGTGTCCGGCCCGACCGCCTGGCCAATGCGGACAACTCGGCTGAGGTCTGCGCGGAGTGCTATCGCCAATACCTGCCCCGCCCGACCGAGCGCGTGCACCCGTACGCCGCGCCGGTGGAATCGCGTCGCCTGCAAGGCCTGCCCCCCGCCCTGCTGCTGACCGCACCGCAAGACCTGCTGCGCACCGAGGCCGAGCGCTATGCCGCCGCGCTCATTGAAGCGGGCGTGGTCACGCAAGTCGTGCGCGTGCAGGAGGCCTGCCATGAATCGATCGTCATGAGCGCGGTCGCGCAAGACGAGATGACGTGCTTCCTGCGCTGGCACCTTGGCATGACGCGTCAGGCCGCCGCGCCTCGCAAACGCCGTGCTCGCGCCGACCGCAAGGACCAGACGTCCGCTGACTCAACCGGAGAGACGCCTGGCTGAACTCACATAACAAGAATCGGAGTGCCGGGCCGCGCGCGTGTTTCTACGCTGCGGCCCATGGGTGCTCCAAGCCGTTTTCCCGAGCCTTTTTCTCTTTGCCTATCCCAACGAATCGAGAGAGACATCATGAGCCTGTCCAAACGCACCATCGCCATTTCGGCCGCTGCAGTGCTTGGCGTTGCAGCCGTGGGCACCTACGGTCTGGTTTCCAACGCCGGTGCTTCGCAACAACCCGCAACAGCCCCGGCCGCCACGCCGGTCGACGTCGCCCCCGTCCTCGCCAAGAACGTGGCGGAGTGGGATGAATTTTCTGGCCGCATCGAGGCCGTTGAACGCGTGGAAGTCCGCCCGCTGGTGAGCGGCACCGTCACGGCGGTCCACTTCAAGGACGGCAGCATCGTCAAGAAGGGCGACCCGCTGTTCACCATCGACCCGCGCCCGTACGCAGCCGAGGTGGCCCGCACGCAAGCGGCGCTGACCGCTGCCAAGTCGCGCGTGGCGTACACCACGTCGGAGCTGGACCGCGCGCAAAAACTGGTGGCCGACAACGCCATCGCCCGCCGCGAGTTTGAAGAGAAGGAAAACGCCGCGCGCGAGGCGCAAGCCAACCTGCAAGGCGCCGCCGCCGCACTGGATGCCGCCAAGCTGAACCTGGAATACACGCGCATCGTGGCGCCCGTCTCGGGCCGCGTGTCGCGCGCGGAAATCACCGTGGGCAACGTGGTGTCTGCCGGTGGCGCTGCGCCGGTACTGACGACGCTCGTCTCCGTCTCGCCGATGTACGTGGCGTTCGATGCGGACGAGCAGAGCTACCTGCGCTACTCGGCCAAGGCCGCGCAAGGCACGAAGACGCCGGTCTACATCGGCCTGGCCAATGAAGACGGCTACACGCGCGAAGGCGCCATCCAGTCCGTCGACAACCGGCTGGACGTGCGTTCGGGCACGATCCGCGTGCGCGCCACGCTGGACAACGCCGACGGCCGCCTCACGCCGGGCCTCTACGCCCGCGTGCGCATGAGCACCGGCGCACCGCACGACGCCATCCTGATCAGCGACAAGGCTATCGGTACGGACCAGGATAAGAAGTTCGTGCTGGTGGTGGATGCGGCCAACAAGACGAGCTATCGCCCGGTTGTACTCGGTGCGTCCATCGACGGGCTGCGTGTTGTGAAGTCCGGCCTGAAAGCGGGTGAACGCATCGTCGTCAACGGTATCCAGCGCGTACGCCCGGGCGATGCCGTGGCACCCAACGCGGTGACCATGGACAGCCTGGTGACGAAGCGCGTGGTGCTGCCCGGTGCACAACCTGAAGCCCCCGCAGAAGCCAAGGCCGACACCCCGGCAGCGCCCGCCGCCAAGGCTGAAACCAAGCCCGCAAACGCCAAGACCGCAGCCGCGCAGCGCCTTGCTGCAGACCGCGCCTGATTGCGGCTGAACCTCATCGCTTAGCGTCAAACACACGTCATGAACTTCTCAAAATTCTTCGTGGACCGCCCGATCTTCGCGGGCGTGCTCTCCACGCTGATCCTGCTGATCGGGGCCATCTCGATCTGGCGATTGCCGATCTCGGAATACCCCGAGGTCGTGCCGCCTTCGGTGGTGGTGCGTGCGCAATTCCCGGGCGCCAACCCCAAGGTGATTGCCGAAACCGTTGCCTCGCCGCTCGAAGAACAGATCAACGGCGTCGAGAACATGCTGTACATGCAGTCGCAGGCCAACAGCGACGGCAATATGACGACGACGGTCACCTTCAAGCTGGGCACCGACCCGGACAAGGCGCAGCAGCTCGTGCAGAACCGCGTCTCGCAAGCGCTGCCGCGCCTGCCCGACGTGGTGCAACGCCTGGGCGTGACCACCATCAAGAGCAGCCCCGACCTGACGATGGTGGTGCACTTGCTGTCGCCCAACGACCGCTACGACATGACGTACCTGCGCAACTACGCGGTGCTCAACGTCAAGGATCGCCTCGCGCGCATCAGCGGCGTGGGCCAAGTGCAGTTGTTCGGCTCCGGTGACTACTCGATGCGCGTGTGGCTCGACCCGAACAAGGTCGCCGAGCGCGGTCTGACGGCCAACGAAGTGGTCAAGGCCATCCGCGATCAAAACGTGCAGGTGGCTGCCGGCGTGATCGGCGGTTCGCCGTCGGTGCCGGGTACGGACCTGCAACTGTCCGTCAACGCACAAGGCCGCTTGAAGACCGAGCAGGAATTCGGCGACATCATCCTCAAGAGCTCGCCCAACGGCGCGGTGACGTACCTGCGTGACGTGGCCCGCATCGAGCTGGCCGCGTCGGAATACGGCTTGCGCTCGCTGCTGGACAACAAGCAGGCGGTGGCCATTCCGATCTTCCAGGCGCCGGGCTCCAACGCGCTGCAGATTTCGGATGACGTGCGCAAGACGATGGCCGAGCTGAAGGAAGACTTTCCCGAAGGCGTCGACTACCGCATCGTCTATGACCCGACGCAGTTCGTCCGATCGAGTATCGAAGCGGTCACGCATACATTGCTGGAAGCGGTGGCGCTTGTGGTGCTCGTGGTGATCTTGTTCCTGCAGACGTGGCGTGCGTCGATCATTCCGCTGCTGGCGGTGCCGGTGTCCATCATCGGTACGTTTGGCCTGATGCTGATCTTCGGCTTCTCGATCAACGCGCTGTCGCTCTTCGGGCTGGTGCTGGCGATCGGGATCGTGGTGGACGATGCCATCGTGGTGGTGGAAAACGTCGAGCGGAACATCGCCGAAGGGTTATCGCCACGCGAGGCCACGTACAAGGCCATGCGCGAGGTGAGCGGCCCGATCATCGCCATTGCGCTCACGCTGATTGCCGTGTTCGTGCCGCTGGCCTTCATGACGGGCCTGACCGGACAGTTCTACAAGCAGTTCGCGCTGACGATCTCGATTTCCACCGTCATCTCGGCGTTCAACTCGCTCACGCTGTCGCCGGCACTCGCTGCGCTGCTGCTCAAGAGCCACGACGCACCGAAGGATTGGCTGGCGCGTGCGATGGACAAGGGCCTGGGCTGGATCTTCCGTCCGTTCAACCGTGTGTTTGGTGCCGCGTCGGAATCGTATGGCCGCAGCACGTCGCGCGTGATCGGTCGCAAGGCCGTGATGCTGGGCATCTACTTGGCACTGATCGGCGCCACCGCGCTGCTGTTCAACAAGGTGCCGGGCGGCTTCGTGCCGATGCAGGACAAGCAGTACCTGGTGAGTTTCGCGCAACTGCCGGACGGCGCCTCGCTGGACCGCACGGAAGACGTGATCCGCCGCATGTCGGACATCGCCCTCAAGCACCCCGGCGTGGAAAGCGCCGTGGCCTTCCCAGGCCTGTCGATCAACGGCTTCACCAACAGCCCGAGCGCCGGCATTGTGTTCGTCACGCTCAAGCCGTTCGACCAACGCAAGAGCGCCGACCTGTCGGGCGGTGCGATTGCGGGCCAGTTGAACAAGCAATACGGTGCCATCAAAGACGCGTTCATCGCAGTGTTCCCGCCGCCGCCGGTGCAGGGTCTCGGCACGGTGGGTGGCTTCAAGATGCAGATCGAAGACCGTGGGTCGGTCGGCTACGAGCAGCTCTTTGCCGCCACGCAGGCCTTCATGGCGAAGGCTCGCCAGACGCCTGAGCTGGGCCCGTCGTTCTCGAGCTACCAGATCAACGTGCCACAGTTGAATGCCGACCTGGACCGCGTGAAGGCCAAGCAGTTGGGCGTGCCGGTCACGGACGTGTTCGACACCATGCAGGTGTATCTGGGCTCGCTGTACGTGAACGACTTCAACCGCTTCGGCCGCACGTATCAGGTGAAGGTGCAGGCAGACGCGCCGTTCCGCGCCCATGCAGAAGACATCCTGCAGCTGAAGACCCGCAACACCGCGGGTGACATGGTGCCGCTGTCGTCTCTGCTGCGTGTGTCGCAAGGCTTCGGCCCGGACATGGTCGTGCGCTACAACGGGTACACCGCTGCCGACATCAACGGTGGCCCTGCTCCGGGCTTCTCGTCCGGCCAGGCACAGGCCGCAGTGGAACGCATTGCGCATGAAACGCTGCCCAAGGGCGTGCGCTTCGAGTGGACGGACCTGACCTATCAGCAGATCCTGGCCGGTAATTCCGCCGTGTGGATCTTCCCGATCTGCGTGCTGCTGGTGTTCCTGGTGCTGGCTGCGCAGTACGAAAGCCTGACGCTGCCGCTGGCCGTGATCCTGATCGTGCCGATGAGCCTGTTTGCCGCCATGCTGGGTGTGTGGGTCTCGCATGGAGACAACAACATCTTCACGCAGATCGGTCTGGTGGTGCTGGTGGGGCTGGCGTGCAAGAACGCGATCCTGATCGTGGAATTTGCGCGCGAGTTGGAACTGCAGGGACGCTCCATCGTGGAAGCCGCCATCGAGGCCTGCCGCCTGCGTTTGCGCCCGATCCTGATGACGTCGATCGCCTTCATCATGGGCGTGGTGCCCCTGGTGGTGTCGACCGGCGCCGGCGCGGAAATGCGCCATGCCATGGGCGTGGCCGTGTTTGCGGGGATGCTGGGGGTGACGCTGTTCGGCCTGTTCCTCACACCGGTGTTCTACGTGCTGCTGCGCACGCTGGCCGCACGCCGTGGCCAGCGCTCTGAAGACGCACCGGACCGCGATCTGGACCTCGATGGCGCGCTGCCTGTGCCCTCAGGTCAGCACTAAGGTCAACACTAATCAAGACATCGCTATGAACGCGTTTAAACAACAAATGAGGCCGGGCCGCTGGACGCCATTGGCGCTGGCCGCCGCACTGTTCCTCGCGGCCTGCTCGCTGGCACCGACCTACGAGAAGCCGGACGTCGGCACGCCCAACGCCTTCAAGGAGGCCGCACAGCCGGCAGATGCCCCGCTGGCCGCCAACGAGCAAGGCAAGTGGAAGACCGCTGAGCCCTCCATGCCCGCCGACGGCGCATGGTGGAAGATCTTCAACGACCCGACGCTCGACCAGCTCGAAGCGCAGGCCGCCGAAGCCAGCCCCACGCTGGCTGCCGCTGCGGCACGTGTGAACCAGGCGCGCGCCTTCGTACAGGCCAACCGTGCATCGCTGTTCCCCGAACTGGATGCGGGCTTCGGCCCGACGCGCCAGCGGGCTTCGGCGGCGTCGGCGGGCCTGCCCGTTGGTGCCCCTGTGCAACCGCAGACGTATTGGCGCGCGCAAGCCACCGTGGCGTATGAAGCCGACCTGTTCGGCCGCGTGCGCAACAGCGTGAGCGCCGCCGATGCCGACGCCGAGCGTGTCGAAGCGCTCTACCGCGCCGCGCGCCTCTCCTTGCAAGCCGACGTCGCGCAGACGTACTTCAGCCTGCGCACGCTCGATGCGGAAGAGGCCCTGCTCGCCCGCACGCTGGTCGGCCGTGAAGAAGCGCTCAAGCTCGTGCAGCGTCGCTTCAACACCGGCGACATCGGCGAGTTGGATGTGGCCCGTGCCGATACCGAGTTGGCGACCGCACGCTCTGACCGCATCGGCGTGCAGCGTCGTCGCGCCGTGCTGGAACATGCGCTCGCCACGCTGCTGGGCAAGGCACCGGCCAATTTCAGCATGGATGCCCAACCGCTCACCACGCTGGATGTACGCGTGCCCGCCGGCCTGCCCTCCGCCCTGCTGGAACGTCGCCCGGACGTGGCGGCTGCCGAGCGCTCGATGGCTGCCGCCAACGCGCGCATCGGTGTGGCGCGTGCCGCGTTCTTCCCGCAATTGCAGCTCACGGGCGGCTTCGGCTATGAGTCGCACGACATCGGTGATCTGCTCAAGTGGGGCAGCCGCACGTGGATCCTGGGGCCGTTGGTCGGCACCGCGCTGTCGCTGCCGATCTTCGATGGTGGCGCACGCAGTGCAGGCGTGAAGCAAGCGCGCGCCGCGTATGAAGAGAACGTCGCCAACTACCGTGAAAGCGTGCTCGTCGCCTTCCGCGAAGTGGAAGACAACCTGTCAGACCTGCGCCTGCTGGCCGATCAATCGAAGGCCCAGGACGACGCCGTGCGCGCGTCCTCGCGCGCCGCGCAGCTCTCGCGCACGCGCTACAACGCGGGTTCGGTCAACTACCTGGACGTGATTGATGCGGAGCGCAACATGCTGTCGGCCGAGCGCATCGGCGTGCAACTGGCCGGTGCCCGCGTGAATGCGACGGTAGGGTTGGTCAAGGCGCTAGGCGGCGGGTGGGGTGATCTGCCGCCCGCTCAGGCGACGGTAGCGCAGCAGTAAGGGCCCAGTCTTTTCTCTCTCTCGGAAAGCGAGACTCTGCGCGGCTTCGGCCGCGTTTTTTTTTGCCCCCACACCTCAGAGCTCGATCTTTGTTTCCAGGAATTCGAGGTACTTCGGGTCGTCTTCCAAGAAGATGTCCAAGCCGCCGCCCATATAGGCGCGGGTCAGTTCATCGGCCGCCTTGTCGACGTTGCTCTGCTCGTAATAGAGCTGGCCGAGGCGAAGGTGAATGTACGGGTTGCCCAACCCATTGGGACACTGCACGGCGTTGTAGAAGCACTTGAACGCCTTGTCGAAATGGTTCGTGCGGAAGTGAATGTCGCCAATGGCGACGTAGATCCACGTGGCGGCTTCCCAGTCGACGGGGTTACTGGGCAACAGGCGTAGTGCGGCGATGTATTGCTGTTTGGCGGCGTCGAAATCACCACGCTCTACAAGCTCGTCACCCTGGCTGCAAAGGGCGACGATTTGCGTGTGGATGAGGGCCGGGAGCTCGATCATGGCAAGGCTCTGCGTACCTTCTGGGGCGCAGGCGGCTTCCAAGCCAGCAGAATGCCAGCTTCCCCGCAACTACGGTTCACGCTGTCGATGTGGCCGTCCACTTCCCACAGCCACTGCTCGCTGCCGATAGGCGTGAGTGTTCCCCGCATCGGCTCACTTGCGATCCACTCTTTAAGAGACGAACCCTGGATCTGGATATCTAGGTGCGCGGCATTCAACACGTTGCACGGATAGATCATCCGTAAGGCGTCTCTGCGATAGCGTGCCGGTCCTTTAAATCGGCCTGGTGCATCACGCTTGAATACCGTCGGGTCTTCATAGTCGAACAGGCGCACCAGGTTTTCGCCCTCAGCATAGTAGAAGGCATCTGCCACCTTCTTGGCTGAATAGAGGAAGCCGTATGTGCAGGCCACGCGCGGCACCTCGTTGCTCACGAACTGCACGAGGTTTGGATAGACAGAGTCAAGATCGACCGCGCATTGTGCATCGATGTGATGGAAACCACCGAACTGGTCGGTCATGTAGCCGAATGACGCAAACCACGGCTGAGCGCCGGGCTTTTCTGTGTACAGCCTGAAGGCCTTCATTTCTCCGGAGGACAAACCCACCTTCAATTCTGGCAGGGGAACCTCCTTCAACTCGACGTCCAGCTCGCCGTCGATCGTCACGTAACGGTAGTAAGCCGCGCTCGTGATTTTCTCGCCAATCGCATCAAAGAACGCCTCGCCCATTGCGCATGCGTCGCTCGGGCTGGTGCCGGCCGTATCGTATATCGCCAAACCTGCGGCCATAGTTCACCTAGATGATCGACGTCAGCGTCGTACTCGTGTTCCGAATTCCAATTTCCGCTCCTCTAACGGAGCGATGCCGAGCCTTCGCACCGCTTTGGCTACGTTTCCATCACGGGGCTAGCGTTGGATTCCTCGTGAACATGAACGTTTCGATCCAATCCACAAACTGTTCTCGGCTTCGAGTGCTGCGACTCCCTAGAAATTCGTGCACCTCAATCTCGCCCGTTTTTTTGTTGGCGCGGAAACGCAGGAAGTCCAGCACATACTCACCCGCCGGGTCACCTTCAGGTTCGTATCGGGAGTCGAAGCAAAGCCCGGTTTTTTCGTGATGCCCGCTAATCAGGATTGAGCCAAAAAACCACTCTATGTTTTCTGGAGTGGGGTCGAAATGGTAGAGGTTGTTCACATCGATGGACCAACCGCTCGCCACCCGCAAGGGCTGCAGCTTGCGCCATGTGTCTGTCACTCTATTGCACCAAGTCTTCTTGCCGCGGATCGAAAACGATGCTGCCTGGAATATCCTGCAGAAACGGCATCATGTCGGCGATCTGATTCGTATACTCGCGATCATCGTCGCCCGCAAAGACCACGCGTACACGGCGGTTAATACTGAACAATTCCCGCGGCGATCGATCGCCGAGAATCTCCTGAATCTGAGTGGGTTCGTCCTGAATACGGCTGCCATCTTCATAGGCAACGCGCATCAGCCAGCCTCCCCAACGCAAGGCTAGCGTATCCGTCTTGGCGAACGGAAACCGCCCAAACTTCAGGGAAAAATTCTCTTGTTCGCGAAGGACGGCCGCAACGCATTTGCCAATGATTCGTTGGACATTGCGGGCGATTGCTCGGTTAGCAGGGTTAGTAGAGAAAATGTCAGTTCGCACCCATCTTGCCCGGCCGCACGCCTATCAATCTTCAATCTCCACGCCCGGGATCGCTTCCAGCATCGGCCGCAACTGCTCTAGAGGCAAGTTGCTGTCTTTGGCTATCACGCTTGCGTCAAGCACGATGGCTACACACTCGGGGTCGATGTCAGTGCTGATATCCAAGATCAAACCGACACCTTTTGGCCAGGATTTTGACATCACGAAGTCTCTAGCAGCCGCCGGGTGCATCCATCCAAAACATGGCCATTTTGGCGTAACGATATCGGCCATGTCGCAATTCAGAAATCGACATCCGTCCATTACGGCGTCAGAAAAGTCGCAACGCGAAATACCGGGAATCACCACGTCATCCCAATCGCCAAAGTCGCATCCTGAATACCGTCCCTTGAACTTTACGGCATCAAACACTGCCCTGCTGAAATGAAAGTTAGAGAGCCTGACTCGTTGATCAAAAACTCCGCCATACATAACAACGCCGGCAAAAATAATACCCCGTCCATCAACGAAGGATTCTACAACACAGTTATTCAACTCAAGATTCGGCCCCAGCACAGTAGCCAAATCCCCCTCCAATCGAATAACCGAATCATTAACAACCCTATCCCTCATATTGCCGATCCAGACGGCAGACCGAGGAGTACTCACCGAAGCCGGGATAGTCCTCCCAATTTGCGGCCGGATCAGCGCTAGACTCCCGCTCCTGGACCTCTCCAAACGGTATGTTCCTCGTTTCAATCAAAATTGTCCCGTCCTGCTTGAAAGCAAACGTCGCCGACTGAACATGGTGCCGCTCCTCCCCTTCATATTCAAGATGAACAGCCGAGGAAAGAAACAAACGGCCAGACTCATTCTTCTTGAAATCATATCGAAGGAACATCCTGTCACGCTCATCAAAAAACATAACGGAAACCCACGGCCCTGCAATATCAACCACACGGCGTTTACCATCGACCTGAAGCAATGCTACGTATGGGGCGCCTCTCTCATGGCGGTCCCGAGCTTGTTCGACGGATAGCGGCAAAATCGGCTGATTCTTCGCCTTAAACCACTTCTCAAAATATTCAACCATCTCAGTAGACCTTCCCTGCCACGTCGCGAATTATCATGCCGTTATTATTTGCGTAATCTAGAACAGCCTTCGGCACCGGCCCATTTTGCACGGGAACCTCAAGAATCAAATCACCCGTCAAACGCTGCCCCTGCAAAATTCTCGGATTAAAAACACTATCAGAAATAGTCGCGCCGCTTGGATATTTTTTTCCCAACTCCTGCAGATAGCTAACACCCGTACTATCCTTTACCTCGCTAAGCTGGGTATATTTACGCGAAACAATCTCGCCCTTGACATTATCATAGGAGTCCACGCGAAACTTATTGCCATTCGCATCAACAACCTCCACCTCATTGTATGGATACCTCGGGCGATTTTCCGTATTAAACGCATTACCTTTCTCGAATCGCTCTTTTAGCCAATCTGGCATGCTTCTCGATTTTGCCACATTAGCTGCATCCGACGCAGACGCATTGCCCCCCTCTGCGCGTTGGCCGGGAACCTCGGGCAAGGTCCCATCTGCGCCAGTCTTCGACAACCGCGCAGCATCTGCCGCGGAGTATCCCTCCGCGCGCAGTTGCTTATAACGCTCGTACCGTTCCAAGCAAGGCTGCAACCCCAGCGGATCCATCTCCCGCAATGGATTCTGCACATACCCCTGCGTGCGATGGCCGCCCTGAATCGCAATCGGGTCAATGCTCAGATAACAGCCGCTGTCCGGGTCGTAGTACCGGTTGACGTTGTAGTGCAGGCCGGACTCTTCATCCGCCCACTGCCCGGCAAAACGCAGACTGGTGTCTAGCTCAATCCCCGGGGTATCGGCGTGGGCATCTTCGTTGAGCTGCTTACCCCACAGGCTGTAGCGTGCAGACCAGACTTTTTCGCCCGAGGTCTGATACATCTCCAACGGCAAGCCTGTCGGCGCACTGAAGACTGCGTACTGCTGCTCGCCGCACTCCTGCGCCAGCGGCATGAAGCTTTCGGGCTCGAAGTGCCATGTCGTAGCAGCGCCTGCCGTGCCGTCAGAGCGATGTTCCCAACGCTCGGCGAGCGTGTAGCCGTCCCACAGGAACCGTATTGCACGGTCGGTCTCGACATGCCGCTTTTCAACGCGTCGCCCGAAGGCGTCATAGCGGTAGGCCCAGGTTTCGTTTGTTGGGGTGCGCACCTCGATCAGGCGATTGAGTCCATCCCAGGTGTACTGCCACGTGCGAGGCTCAGTGCCCGGCTGATCGACCGTCTTTTCGATGACCCGCCCGCGCGCGTCGTAGCGGTAGCGGATGTGTCCGGCCTGCGTAGGTAGGCCTCCCGCAAGATAGTCATGTCGATCAACCGGGCCTTGCCTACCATGCGCTGCAATATTGCAGGCGGCATCGTAGGCATAGTGTTCGGCTGGTTGATGGATGCTGCCGACGGTTGTGACTTGCCCACGGGCATCGTGCATGTACGTGAAGCTGTCGGTATCGGTATCGACTTGCGTAAGCTGGCCTGCCTCGTCGTAGCGATAGCGCTGGCGTGTCAGCTTTTGCAGCGCATCCGCGGGTGCCGCATGCAGTGTGTCGAAGGCAGCGCGCGGGCCGGCCGCTTGTCGCTGCAGACGACCCACAGCATCGTACTGGCGCTGCAAGACGAACTCGCCTGCTTGCCTGCCGGTTTCGCGGCCCAGTGCATCACGTTGAATGGTCAAGCCGCCAACCTGCGTCAGCGCACCGAGCGCGTCATATTCGTAGCGCGTCTCTTGATGCGGAGTCTTGCGCAGGTTGCGTCGACCTTGCGCATCGTAGGCATGCTGCACGCGCTGGCCGTGCTGATCCTCTTCGATCAGTCGACCTTTATTGTCGTAGCGGAAGCGGTTGACGTATGTCGTACCGTTCTGCACGGCTGCCGCGATCATGCGGCCCGCGGTGTCGTAGCGATAGACGAGTTTGACGTCGCCAGCGTCGATCGCTACGGGGCGATCCCCGTCGTCGTAGCGGTACAGCCACACGCCGCCGTCGGGCCACGTCTTTTTGACTACGCGGCCGGCAACATCACGCTCGTAGTGCGAAACACGGCCGCCCCAATCGATTTCAGTCACAACGCGGCCGGCGGCGTCGTAGCGGTATTCCCACGCCTCAGCGCGCGCATTGATGATCCGCGTCGGTCGTGTTGCGTGGTCGTACTCAAAGCGGGTTGCATGACCGGCGGCGTCGGTCGTGCTGGTCAGCAGATCGAACGGGCCATAGGTACGGCGCGTTGTCCGTCCCAGCGGATCGGTGCTCGCCACCGCCAATCCTTCGGTGTTATAGGCGATGCGATGCAGGCTGCCGTCCGGTAGCGTGGTCTGTGTCCGATCGCCACGCGGGTTGTCCAAGCCGGCGGCGTAGTCGTGGCGGGTCACGTTGCCCGCGGCATCGGTTTCTTCGAGTAAGCGGCCGAGCACGTCAAAGCGCGTGCCCAGTTTCGCGCCAGTCGGCAGGCGTGTACTGATGAGCCGCAGCCGTGCGTCGTAGTCGTAACGGGTTTCATGCTCGCCGTCCACCACGCGCAGGAGTTCTCCGTGCTCGCCATACCGATAGCGCTTGACCCTGCCATCCGGCTCCGTGCGGGCGATCAGCCGATGCTTGTCGTCGTACTCGAGCGTCAGGCGATCGCCCGTGGGTTGCACCACCGCAGCCAAACGGCGCTGCGCGTCGTACTTGAATACGGTGGCGCCGCCGCCCGGATCGCCCATGCTAGCCAGCCGGCCTTGGTCGTCGTAACCGAAATCGGTGCGCCGCCCAAGCGCATCGGTTTGCGAGGCCAATCTGCCAAGCTGCCACTCCTTCAAAGTGACATGTCCTAGCGGATTCACCTCACGCGTGACAAGTCCTTCGGCATTGTGCTCGTAGCGCCATTCGCCGTCGGCGTCGATCACGCGCGTGAGGCCATCTTCGTAGATAAAGCGGCCGGTGTGATAGCCCTCTCGCGTGCCGGTTTCGACCACACGCCCCGCACCATCGTAGGCGTAGCGCACCTCAGTCTTGTCCGTATCGCGCCAGCTCGTCATCCAGCCATGCGCGTCGTACGTGTAGTGGAACTGGCCGTGCTGGAGGCTCGACACCCGCGTGAGCATGCCGTTCTCGTACACATAGTCGACTAGGCGATACGTATCGCCTGAAGCTTCGTGCAACGTGATGCTGGATACGGTGTGTGCCCCACCCAGATACGCCAGCACCAGTGAATGACCAACCGTGTGCCGCAGCGTTGTCAGACGGCCGTGCGCGTCGTACTCAAAGTCGATGGCATTGCCGCTCCAGTCTTCAATGCGTTCAAGGCGGGAGATAGCCCCATCAACCAAAGGCGCGAACCACAGGATGTGCCGCGTTTCATCGTCGAGAATGCGCGGGGCGGCACGCATGCCCTCCAGGCGATAACGTGGCTCACGCAGGTTGATGCCATTCAGTTCCGCATCCGGCGCTTCAAACGTAATGGAGAGCCCGCCGCCATCGAAGAACCGAACAAGGTGACTGTCATCCCACCGCAAACGCTGCGACCAGTTGACCGACCACTTCGGGCCAAGCATGCCATCGTCGTCCGAACGTGTACGGTAGCGGCGCGTGAGCACGAGCGGCAGTACACCGGGGATCGACACATCGGTGCGGATCTCCATCATCTCGCCGGTCGCGACATCGATAGGGTCTTTACAAGGCGTGGCAGTCTCGTCCTTAACCCCCTCCCGCTCCGCCGACTTGGTCGGCTCACCCGGTGCCCTGCCCTTGACCATGCCGCCCAGCTTCGCGCCCAGCAACCCACCCACCAGTCCGGCAAAGAACTCCTCCCCGGCAGTCAGCTCGGGGTTCTTTGGACCAAACTGCCCTGTGGTCTTGTCGATCAGGATGCTCTTGCGGCCCGAGTTGACCTTGCCGCTGCAATGGCTCGAATGGCCAACACGCACCAGCGGCAACTGATTGACCGTGATGGTCAAGCTGCCTTCAACCAGCGGCTCGGGCCCGGGATGCTTGTCGCAGGCGATGATGTCGGTCACGCGCGCAGCGGCCTTGCCTTCGAACGTGACGTTGCCCGAGCCCGATGCGATCTTGCCGCAGTTGCTGCCCAGGCTCTGGCTGGCTGCGGCCAAGCCGCTGCCAAGGCTCAGACCACCTGCCATGCAGGCACCCACGATCACCGCGCCGGCCAGGCCGCCGGTCGCCACCGTCGCGGCAACCGCCGCACCGATGGCAACGCCAATGGCCAGGCCGGCCACCATGCCCCAGAAGCCCGACGAGTGTGCAATGTCATCGCCCACGCAAGCCGGGTGTGGATCGCCCTTCCCAATGCTCAGGCCCAGCTTGTCCCCAAGCCACTCGGCACCTTTTTCAATGGCGCCCGTCACACCAATCTTGCCGAGCAGCCACGCACCGCCCAGCGCTACCACCGCAGGCACGGCAGCCAGCGCCGCGGCACCGGCCGCTGCTGCACCGGTCGCACCCGCTGCCGTTGCGGCGGTGCCGGCGGCGTACGCACCATAGCCGATGTCGGCGCCCAACATGCCGTAGTTGGCGCCGTCCACCCACTTCATCTGCGACGCTTTCTTCGCCTCGCCGTCTTCCAGGTTCTGGAGTGCGGCCAGCCGCTCCTCAGCCGTGCCGCTGGGCCCGGTGGTGGTGCTCGGTGTGCTCGGATCTTGATCCGCCATGGCAGTGCTGCGCTCAGGCCGGGTCGTTCAGGCGCAGGCTCTGCACCACGCCTTCCACCAGCGCCTTCTGGCTGGCACTCAGCACGCCGGGCGCGGTAAAGGTGAGCATCAGCACCTGCTTGCCATGCTCGACCATCGTCAGCAGTTGCTGCAGCGGCCGCCCGTTGTTCGACCATTTGTATTCGTGCGCGTACGCTGCACGGCCAGACACCGTGGTTTCATTGCTGCTGACCGCTTCATACTCGGGCACCTGCTTGGCGAGCTTTTGCAGCTCGCTAGTGGCGTATTCGCCAAACTGCATGCCCCACGGCAAACGCTCGCGCGTGATGACAAAACTCACGCCTTCCGTGCCGGTGGAGGCAGAGACAAACACATTCATTGTCTTGTCGATCCAGTCCGCGGGGAGCGACAAGGAACCTTCCTGCATCTGATACATGGTGTCAGCCGTTATCCGGGTTGATATGGGTGTTGGGTGCCTGGATCTTGATCTCGGCCGCATCCAGCCGGATCGTGGACGAGCCCTTGTGCAGCTCGATGGCATCGGCCGTCATGTGGATCGACGTACCGCCGGCGCCACCCACCTTGATCCACAGTTCCTTGGCCTCGATCGTGTGCACACCGGCAGGCGACTTCTGCGTGGTGTTGCCCTGCGTGACCGTGTCCGACAGATCGCCCACCGACACCGTCGTCTCATAGTTGCCCTTCGACACGGTGAGCTTCTTGTCGCCGGTACTGACGGTCGTTTCCATGTTGCCGGTGTCGATCTGCGTCTTGTGATGGCCCTGGGTGACCAGCGTGGTGCGGTCGCCTTTGACGGCCTCGCTCAGGTTGCCGGTGGAGACCTCCGTGGCGTGGTTCCCCGTCGACACCAAAATCGTCCGATCGCCCTTGACCACATGCGTGCTCTGCGAATCCTGCACCACGGTGTTCATGTCTTTCTGCGCGTGCATGAACACTTCCTGCGCGCCATTCACATCAGAGAAGCGCAGCTCGTTGGAGCCCCCGCCCTTGTGCGTCTGGCTGCGGATGCCCATGGTCTGACCGCCGTCGCCGTGGTAGGGGTTGGCGGCCTCGCCGTTGAACACGCGGCCGACGATCACCGGGTTGTCTGGGTCGCCCTCGTTGAAGGCGACGATCACCTCTTGCCCGATACGCGGGATGGCCGCGCCACCCCAGCCGGCACCGGCCCATGGCTGCGACACGCGTACCCAGATCGAGTCGGAGCCGTCCATCTTGCCGCGCCGGTCCCAGAAGAAATGCACCTTGACGCGGCTGCCGTCCGTATGGATTTCTTCGCCCTTGGGGCCAACCACCACTGCGGCCTGGGTGCCATACATGTAGGGCTTGGGCGTGCGACGCTCGGCGCGGAACGGCACGTCCACGGGCAAGCACGTAAAGCTGTTGCGGTATGGCTGCTCGGCGCCCTGGCTCGTGTAGTCGTTCACGGCGTGGTGGCGCACGTGCAGCAGCACAAAGGCCTTATCGTCGTATGCGGAGACAGGGTGATTGGTCAGCCGAAAGCGGCCGGCCGTGGTCATGGCCTGCACGAAGCCGGCGCCCTTGAAGCGATGCGCCTGCGCCTCTTCGGCTTCCATGGCGTAGCGCGCGTAGCGGCGGCCGTCGTCGCTGTGGTCATACAGCGAGTGATATTCGTAGCGCTCGGTGCCGCCTATGTTCGGGTTCTTCAGCGTGGTCGGCACCTCAACGTGCATCAACGGCGACGATGGCGTGTCGTAGTTGAAATCCCGATAGGTGATCTTGCCCACGCGAAAGTTGAAGGCCTCGTCCCAACGGTCGATGCCGTTGCGCTCGCTGGCCGCGCTGGCGCCGTAGTACGGAATAACATCGACCGGTGTGAGCGGCTTGAACAGGTCGTTGGTGTCGCCGATGACGAGCACGTGCCGGTCTTTCTCGTAGCGGTGCGTCCAGAACATGCCCTCCTGCTCCATCAGCCGGGCGCAGAAGTTGTAGTAGGACTCCCGATACATGACGACGTATTCGAGCTGCGCCTGCTCCGACTTCAGGTTGAACTCGAAATCGTGAAACCCCAGCTCGACAAAGATCTCGGAGAGGATGTCCTCCGCGGTCTTGTTCTGGAAGATGCGGCAGTCGGTCGAGCGCGTGAGAAACCAGAACCACGGCACCACGGTCATCTCATAGCGCGTGACCGAGCCTGGATGCCCAACCCGCCCGAACGATGCAACGTAGCCCTGAAAATAGCGCTCGCCGATCTCCGGCCCAGCCGCCAGCTGACTGAACAGCCCGCCACTCGACTTTGGCTCCAGCGACACCGAGACCTGTTGCCCGACAATCTTGTCGATCTCGATATCGCTCTGGTGCGACAGCAAGTCGAGATGGATTTCCGGCAGGCGGCTGACGTATTCGTCCACCACCAGTGCGTTGACCAACAGCACGTCCGGCCCGAGTGGCGATTCCATCCGCACGAAGCGGCTGTCCTGCGTCAGGCGCGATTTGGCGCCCGGCATGCCATTGATGGCGTCGGCAATGGACGCAGGCGTGCGGCCCAGCAGCGACATGCCCGTCTGCGCCAGTTGCGCAGCGCGTGCGGCACCGCCAATCAACCCCGCGCCGGGCACATTCCCCAACATGCTCGCGGCATCCACAAGCGTGCTGGCGCCCGCCGGCAGTCCGCCGGACAGGGTCGACAAAAATGAAGTTCCGGACGGCGCTTTGCCGTTTCCGGTAGAGGTGAAACTCATGGGCCCGCTCCCATCGTGCTATGCGATTTGTACCGGCCGGGCCAACTGTGCAGGCAACTGGAACACCCGTTGTCTTCGGCCGGAAATCCCCCCGGCACCCTCCGTCGATACGTTGTCGACGGATGATGGATCGCATGCTAGTGGAAGCGCGTGTCCGGCAGGTAAGCGTTCCGTTACCTACAGTCTGAAAATTATTGAACTCTGGTTTAATGCAGACTAATCACGCTGGGCCGCGTGAGCCTGCATGCACGTCGTCCGGTATGTCGCCGCACAAAGATTACGGATCGATAAAAAAGGCAGCTCCGAATCCGCCCACGCGCCGCGCGCACCCCTCGCGCCCCACGTGCTCGAAGCGGTGCCACGCGCGTGTAGAATCCTCGCCCCAACCTTGCTGCTCACTCTCTCCACATGGACTACCAAGCCATTCTGGACACCATCCACCGCGACATTCAGCCGTGGCTCGGCCAGGGGCGCGTTGCCGACTACATCCCCGAACTGGCCGGCGCTAGTGCTTCCGATTTCGGCATGGCCATCGTCACGCTCAGCGGCGAGGTGTATCGCGTGGGCAAGGCCGATGTGCCGTTCTCCATCCAGAGTGTCTCCAAGCTGTTTGCCTGCACCCTGGCCTTCCAACTGGAGGGCGAGGCGCTCTGGAAGCGCGTCGGCCGGGAGCCGTCGGGCAATGCGTTCAACTCGCTGGTGCAGCTGGAGTACGAAAACGGGATCCCGCGCAACCCGTTCATCAACGCAGGTGCGCTGGTGGTGACCGACGTGCTGTGCCGGCGCTTCGTGCAGGCCGAAACGGCGCTGGTGCAGTTCATGCGGCGGCTGGTCGATAACCCCCGCATCGACTATGCGCGGCGCGTGGCGGAGTCGGAACTGGCCCATGCCGACCGCAACCGTGCCATGGCGCACTTCATGAAGAGCTTCGGCAACCTGCAGATGCCGGTGGAAACGGTCATCGACGCGTACTGCCGCCAGTGCGCCATCGAGATGGACTGCACCGACCTCGCGCGCGCCGTGCTCTTTCTTGCCAACGGCGGCGTGGTGCCCTGGAGCGGCGAGCGCATCGTCGATGCCAGCCCCGCCAAGCGCCTGTCTGCGCTGATGCTGACCTGCGGCACCTACGATGCCGCTGGCGATTTCGTCTACCGCGTTGGGCTGCCCGCCAAGAGCGGCGTGGGCGGGGGCATCGTCGCTGTGCTGCCAGGGGAGTTTGGCGTGTGCGTGTGGTCGCCGGGGCTGGATGTCAGCGGCAACTCGCTGGCGGGCTTGCAGGCGCTGGAGTGGCTGACCACCCTAACGGGCCGGTCCATTTTCTAAGCTGCGCGGTCGATTGTTTTTCCATCGGCGCACGCGCAACGGAAAGAAAAAAGCGCGGCGTCTTCCAAACGCCGCGCACCGTGCGCTCGGTGGGGGGAGCACAGACGTTAAATCGATGCGAGTTGCCGGCCGCGCGTTTCCGGCAGCGTAAGTGCCGCCAGAATCAAGATACCGTAGGCGCCCGCCGCAAAAATGCCGATGGCATGCCCCAGGGAGGAATGCGCGCTCACCTGCCCGATCAGAAACGGAAAGCACGCCCCGACAGCACGGCCGACGTTGTAGCAAAAGCCCTGGCCCGAACCGCGCACCTCCGTGGGGAACAACTCCGTCAGGAACGCGCCCATGCCGGCAAAGATGCCCGAGGCAAAGAACCCCAGCGGCAGGCCCAGTAGCAGCATCAGGCTATCGGTCACCTCCAGGTGCGTGTAGGCCAGCGCCACCACCATCGACCCCACCGCAAACAGAATGAAGTTGCGCTTGCGGCCCAGGCGGTCGGTCAGTACGGCGCTGGTCAGGTAGCCGATATACGAGCCGATGATCACCACCGCCAGATAGCCGCCGGTGCCCAGCACCGTGAGGTGGCGCTCCGTTTTGAGGAACGTCGGCAACCATGTGGTGATGGCGTAGTAGCCGCCCTGCGCGCCGGTCGTCAGCAGCGCCGCGCGTAGCGTGGTGCTCAGCAGCCTGGGCGAAAAGATGGCGAAGAAGCTGGTACCGCCTTCGGCCGATTGCCGCGTCCTGGCCTCCTGAAACACCTCCGGCTCTTTCACCAGGCGGCGCAGAAAGAACACGAACACCGCCGGCACGATGCCCACCAGGAACAGCGCGCGCCACGCCGTCTCCGGTGGCAGCACGGTAAAGAACCACGCATAGAGCAATGCCGATGCGCCCCAGCCCAGCGCCCACCCGGCCTGCACCATGCCCACCGCCTTGCCGCGGTCCTGCGCGCGAATGGCTTCGCCGATCAGCACGGCGCCAGCCGTCCATTCGCCGCCAAAGCCGAAACCCATCAGCGTGCGGGCAATCAGCAGTTGCTCGTAGTTCTGCGCGAGACCGCACAGGAAGGTGAACACCGCAAACCACAGGATGGTGATCTGCAGCGCCCGCACGCGGCCAATGCGGTCCGACAGAATGCCCGCCACCCAGCCACCCGCAGCAGACGCCAGCAACGTGCAGGTGCCGATCAGGCCCGCGTCCGCCTTCGACAAGCCCCAGATGCCGATCAGCGTGGGGATGACGAAGCTCAGGATCTGCGTGTCCATCGCATCAAGCGCGTAGCCGACCTTGCAGCTCCAGAACGTGCGCCGCTCCTGCGACGAGATTTCCCGATACCAGCGGAACAGGCCACCTGAGCTGCCGGCGGTTGAAGCTGCGCTGTCCGCCTCGGTAGGCGCTCGCGCAACCGTTGCTTCGGTTGTCATGGTGCTTCCTCCTTTATTGATGCTGTTCGATGCTTGTATAGGCCGACGCCTCTGCGTGCGCCAGAGAAAACCAGTGCCCGTTCGCCGGTCGCGGCGTTGCTCAGCGGTTCAGCTCAGCGCCGCGGTGCGCAGATCGGTGATCAGCATGTGCCCGGGCGCATGTGTGATGCACAGCTCGGGCCGCGCTTGCTGCACGACGGACTGGGGCGTCACGCCGCACGCCCAGAACACCGGCACCTCGCCCGGTTGCACGGGCACCGCATCGCCCCAGTCGGGCTGCGCCAGATCGGCAATGCCAATGGCCGCCGGGTCACCAAAGTGCACCGGCGCGCCGTGCGCGCGCGGCATGCGCGAGGTGATCTCGATAGCGCGAATGGCGTCGGGCACCGACATCGGCCGCATCGACACCACCAGCTTGCCCGCCAGCCGTGAGGTGCCCACCGTGTCGATCGACGTGCGGTACATCGCCACGTTGCGCGACAGCGCGATATGGCGCAGCGGTACGCCGGCCTCCATCAACGCGTGTTCGAACGAGAACGAGCAGCCGATGGCGAAGGCGACCATGTCGTCGGTCCAGAGGGCTTCCACGTCGGTGGGCTCATCGGCCAGTTCGCCGTTGCGGTAGACGCGGTAGCGCGGCACATCGCGGCGCACGTCCACCTCCTGCCCCAGATGGCGGAACACCGGCACACCGGGTTCGGTCACGTCCAGCAGCGGGCAGGGTTTCGGGTTGAGCTGGCAGAAGCGCAAGAACTCATTGGCCCAGGTGTCGCGCAGCATCACGATGTTGGCTTGCACATAGCCATCGCACAGCCCGCTGGTGTGGCCGCGCAGCACGCCCGAGCGTGCCGCCAGCCGCGCCGAGTACGGGTTGGCGTAGGCCACACTGGCGCCGCGTGTGTAGCCGTGGGGGTACGCCGGTTGTTCAAGCGTGTGTTCTGCGCGGGCCGTCTCCACTGCCGAGTTCATGCAAGCTCATCCACAAAGTTGATTGTGCGGGCCATTGTGAAAGCGCGATGAAACACGGTCCAACGAAAGTTTCGGATGGCCGGCGATAGGAAAAGGTGATTGCCACGACAGTTGCTGCTCGGCGATCAGGGTGTTGGCATGCGGCCCACAACGTCGGGCCCGTCGACGCAGGCTGCCCACAGCAAGAGGCCCGCCGCTACGCCGCCACGCTGTTCCGCTCCACCTCTTCCGGCACCGCATAGCGCGGCCCCACCGATAGGCAGAACTCGCGCGACATCGTCCGTGCCAGGCCGACGATGGCCTCGTGCACTTCCAGCCCGGCCCCGGCACGCCACGATGCGATGATGGGCAACGTGGGCAACGCCGGCTCTACCTCCAGCACCGTCAACGCGCCGCTTTCAATGCGGTCGCGCACCAGCACAGTGGGCAAGGCCCCCACGCCAAAACCATCACCAACCAGGCGCGTCATTGCAGCCACCGAGTTGACGCAGTTCACGCGTGGCGATTCGATGCCGTTCAGGTGCAGCAGATTGAGCATGTCCTGGTGCGGCCGCGAGTTGCGCACGAAGGTGATGAGCCGTTCGCGCGCCAGATCCTGCAGGCTGGCATAGGGGTGCGCCAGCCGCGAATTGGCGGCCACCACCCAGTGGATGGGGTACTGCGCGAGCTGCACGTTGCGCACGCTTTCCGCGCGCAGCAGGTCCGTCTGAAAGGCTATGTCCAGTGCGCCCTTCTGCAGGTGTTCGACCAAGTGCATGGCGCTGTCGGCCACGAGCTCGATTTCCAGCGCGGGAAACATCTCGGCCGTGCGCGCGATCAGCGGTGACAGCCACGTGTGGATGACGCTGTCCATCGCCCCCACCCGCACGCGCCCTTCAAAGCCCGGTCGTTGTGCCACGGCGGCCTGCAACTGGTGCAGCGTGCTTACCATGCGGTCGGCATATTCGAGCACCTTGTGGCCATCGGGCGTGAGCTGCACGCCGCGCGTATCGCGGTCGAACAGACGCACACCCAGCTCCTCTTCCAGCGCCGCAATGCGCGCGGAGATGGACGCCTGCGTGGTGAACAGCTTGTCCGCCGTCAGCCGGAAACTGCGCAAGCGCGCGACCCAGACAAAGGTCTCCAGAAAACGTAAGTTCATGCCTTGCCCCTCGTTTTGTTTTTTACGGCCCTGCCACCCGCCACCCCGGCTACGGAGATCCGTACTGCAACGCGCGTCGGTCGCCTCTCATCCGCCTCATGTTGCGGCGGTTTTTACCGATGAGAACCCGCCCCGCCACGGAACTTCGTAGTTTCTACAACGCCCGCGTCAACATTGCCGGGCCACATTGCGTGCACTACGTGTTTCGCCACTAGCTGCGTTTGCACCCGGCGTCCAGAATGCCCTTATCACCGGATGGGTTTCAATCAGGCTCACCCCGCATGGGGCGCCGCTGGAGAACGCCATGCCCGCCATCGACGAAATCAACGGCCGCATCGTCTACTACCGTCCGCCGCCCCCGAAGCCACAGCCCACGCCCGCCCAGCAGCAAGCCGCGGCCAACGCCCAGACGAAGACCAACGCGGCCATCCAGACAGCCAACGGCGTGGTCAACAATTACATCAACAACGGCGACGAGTCTGATGCGGCCAAGGCCAAGCTCGATCAGCCGCTGTCCGACGTGATCAACACGGTGCAGAACGAATTACGCCTGCAAGCGGATCAGGCCGCCCCCGGCGACGAAAAACAAGCCGTTGAAAACGCGGCCGACGCCATCAAGAAACGCGACCCGGACGCCAAATGGCTCGACAAGATCGTCGACGACGCCAAAGACGCGGTGGAGAAGCAAGACCCGAGCCAGCGCGCAGCATCGGAAGCCCGCGACGGCGTGATCGACGCGCAAGACAAGCTTGCGCAAGCGCAGAGCGTCAAAGTCACCAGCCGCATCGCCGCGGAGGACAAGGGGGCATCCGTCAGCGCTGCGCAGGCAGACTTGGACAAGGCCATCCAGACCTTCAAGACCGCCATCGGTAACGAGCTGGCAGGCTACGAGCATTTTGGAAGCGGCGACAACCTGAAGGCGGCCAACGACGCCGTTGATGCGCTGGCCAAAGCGCACCCGGATTGGGATGACGGCAGCTTGGCGTTTGCCAAGCACATCGCCACGGGCGACGCCATCCAGTACCAGGTCAGCCACATCAACCCGAACGACCCGACGCTCTCCGCCCAGGACAAGGCGCTCGCCACGAATGATCCGGTGCAGTTTGCGTGCGTACAGCTTGCGCGGCCGTATGCCAATGACAAGAACGCCGAGCAGATTTACGAGCAGATCGGCGCGGCAAGCTACGACGTGCGCGTGAACTACACCAAGGATCAGGTCGCCGCCAAGATGAAGGCGGGTGACGCGCAGGGCGCGTTGAAGATCCTGTCGACCAACATGAACGACGTGTCGGTCTCCGGCGTGGATACGGAAGCGCGCGACAACCTGTTCCAGGTAGCGGGCGAGCCGTACTTTGGCGCGAACAGCGCGTACTTCAACAAGCAGATCACCGATCTCACCCAGGTCTACAAGTACAACCCGGACGACCCGGACGCCAACCGCAAGATGGCCGACAGCACGGTCAAGTACGACGCCGTGGGCCAATGGATGAAGGACATCGCCAAGGTGGCGCCGCCGGAGGTGGCCGCCAATCTGCTGTCCACTGTGGAAGGCCGCTTCAACGACAACCACCATTGGTTCCAGAGCAACGCCGGCCCCGACACGTCGGGGCTCGTGCCCCACGGCTCCGATTTTTACGGAGGCCTGAGCCTGACGGCCGCCGTGGCCGATTCACCGCGCTTTGCCAGCGACCAGCCGAGCACCGACCACGCCCAGCAGGTTGCCAACTGGCTGACCACCAACTCCAATGCCAAGTCGTTTCTCTACAGCATGCAAACCTCGGGCTCGGGGGGCAGCATGCCGTCGTGGGTGCCGGTGCAGAACGCCGTGGGCGACGGCAACGGCGCCACCGTCACCAACGCGCTGATCCAGCAGCACGGCAAGGACTTGCCCAACGTCGACATGCTGCAACGCGCCTTCGACCGCGGCAACGAGAAGGTCCAGCAGAGGCAGGCAGCAGCGGACTACAACACGTTCCAGTCCGACCAGAACACGGGGCTAAAAAACATTTTTGGGCAGATGTCCAAGGCCACCTTCGGCAAGGACACACCGCTCTACAACGACAAGGCACAGAGCTTCAACGGCCCGAACGCCGACACGCAGCTCAAGAACTACATTGGCGGCGCGCTGATGATCCAGGCCGACAACGCCGGCGCGCAGAACAGCGGCAACACCAGCGCGGCATGGTTCACCAATGCCAACAGCACCAAGGTCATCGACGAGGTCAGCAAACAGATCCACGAAGTCGCCGGCGACAACCCGACCGTCAAGGCCATCCCCATTGCCTACGTCGACAAAAGTGCAGGCGTGATGCCCACCGCCCTGTTCGAGGTGACGGGCAAGGACGGCAAGACGCACTACATTGACGACCGCGGCTGGGACTACAAAGACCTGGACGACTACCGCCACAACAATGCGCTGTCCGATGGCGGCACGATCTACGTGCCCAAGAACCTTGCTGGATCAGTATCGATGGACAGCAAGGGCATTCCGGATGTCGACCACTTCAGCGCACACGTCACCACGTTCGGGCAGGAAGTGCGGCACGTGGTGGACGTGGTAGCCGGCGTGGCAACGGCGGTGGGCGGCGTGCTGCTGTCGGTCGGATCAGGCGGCACGCTGGCGGTCGTGGGTGGATTCATGGTCGCAGCCGGCACGGGGTGGATCGTCGGTGAATCCATCGACCATCTCAACACGCTGGCCGACCACGGCCGCTCGTGGTCGCCCACCAACCCGGAAGCCTTCAACGACTGGCTCGCCATCGTGACCTCTGCCGCTGGCGAATACAGCCTGGCAGGCAAGGGCTTGTCTGCCGTATCAGAAGCCGCTGCCGCCTCGAAGATGTTCACGCTCACACGATCCGCTTCGGACTTGGTAGCCGGGACGGGCGGCGTGGTCATGACCGGCGCGCAGGTCAAGGACCTGCTGATGTACGGCGACCGGATGTCGGGCGAACAGAAGGCCGAATCGATCATGTTCCTCGGCCTCGGTTTGGGGCAGATCGGGGCGACGCACATGCTCGAGCGCGTGGGCTTGTCCAACGGCACCGCGCGCAATGGCCTGCTGAACGCCCTTAAAAACAACGCCGACCGCTACAAGCCTACGGAGACGGTGTCCGAGCCCACCACCGTGGCCGCCAACGACCCTGCCAGCGCCGGACGCCCTACCGCCGACCCCACCGTTGAGCCGGTGATCCTGGAAACCGGCGGCAAGACCACCGAACCCGGCAGCACCGGCAAAACCGGCACGGACACCACCGACCCGGTCGACCCCACAACCAAGCCGACCAACGAGCCAGGTAGCGAGCCAACAAACGGCACCCCCAAGCCCGTGGCCGACCCGCCCACATCATCCGGCAAGACCGGTGACGAGGGCACACCGACCAACACAGGACCAGCCCGCCCGTCGCGCCCACTGCCCGGCGCGCTGGATGATCTTGCCAACCCCGAAGTCACGCTGACCAGTTTCACCGACACACAAAAGGCACTCGACGCCGACACGCAGACCGCGCTGTCGCAGCATGCGGACCTCTTGCTCGACGCGGAAAACTACCGCATCAGCGGCAACACCACCGGCCACCACCCGCACGGCGTGGGTGTGCGGCGCCTGGCGGCCGCACTGGCGAAGATGAGCGACGAGCAGCGGCAACTCATCCTGAGCAAGGCCGAGTTCGCGCATGACACTGCCAACATCAAAGACCCGGTGCGCATGAGCTGGCGCCAGCGCATGCAGCTCTATCGCGGCAAGTCATCGGTATTCGGGCGCACGGCCGATCGCGTGATGTCGCCGGTGGACCGCGTCCAGGCGCTGTTCGTGGATCGCGGCATCCGCAAGTTCTTCGTCAAGGGTGGCACGGAAGAAGCTGCTGGCAAGCTGGTCGACGCCAAGCGCATTCTGCTGGTGACGGGCTTCACCGTGGGGCGGGACCCAGCATCAGGCCGCGCCCTGCCCGAGACCGACGGCCCGGTCGGTACCGCCGAACTGGCAGCCAAGCTCGCGCTGGCGGGCCGCGACATGACCATCACCACCGATTCGGCCAACATGCCGGTGGTGCAATCGGTGCTGGCGAGTTTCGATGGCGGGCATCTCGTCAAGCTGGAGTCGTTCGATGCCAAGCGCGGCCAGCCCGCACGCGATGCCGCCAACGCACTGCTCGACCGGCTGCAGCCGGATGCGGTGGTTGCCATTGAGCTGCCGGCACGCAATGCCGACGGCGATTACCTCAACATGCGCGGCATCTCCGTGGCGGAAGTGAACGCCCCGAAGGACCAGATCATCCTCGAAGCCAACCAGCGCAAAGGAATCACTACGGTGGGGGTCGGCGATGGCGGCAACGAGGCCGGCATGGGCAGCCTGCGCAGCAATATCCCGCCTGTCACGCTGGCGGATGGCACCACGATCGACTTTGCCTCGACCGTGCCAGTGGACTACCCGGTGACCGCGTGGAACTCCAACTTTGGCGCACAGGCCATCCTGGCCAACATGCTGCACCGGATGGGCCGCATGGACCTCATGACCACGCCGGAAGAACTGCATGCCGCCATCAAAGCGTCGGTGGATGCCGGGGCGGTAGACGGCGTGAGCCGCAAGCGCGAAGCCAGCGTCGATGGTTTCCCCTCGCAGGTGCACCAGGGCATGCTCGTGCTGCTGCGCGAAGCGATGAACCACATGCCCACGGACAAGACCTTCGACGAAGCCACGCCTACCGAGCCCTTCACCTTTGCCGCGTTCGACTCCAGCAACGGCGGGTTGATCGCCGCCAAGAACATGCTGGCGACCATCAAGGCGCAGACGGGTGAAGACCTGCCGGTCGCCATCGTGGTCGATCATGCCAACGCACCCTACGGCCCCAAGAGCCCCGACACGCTCATCCGCCTGGTCGGCAACGGCCTGCAGACGGCGCAGCGCCTGAAGGCCGCCATGGTGGCCATGGCATGCAACACCGCGTGCACGGCCTTCCCCAAGGCACTGGACAACGTGAACGTGCCCGTCATCGATTTGATTGACGTCACCTCACGCGCCATCGTCGAGCACGGCGGAGACCGCCCAGCTGTGATCGCCACCGCCGGCACCGTCAAGAGCGGCGCCTATCAGAGCAAAGTGTCGGAACTCACCAATGGCCGGCTCGACCCGCAGGCGGTGGCCGCGCACAAATTTGCGGATTTCGTCAACGACCTGAAGCACAAGAGCGACGACCCGGAGGTCAAGAAGGAACTGCAGGCGGCGTCCGACCTGTACGTGTCGGAGCTGGACGAGAACACCACATCGCTGTGGCTGTGCTGCACGCACTACCCGGCCATGAAGGATTTCCTGGTGACCTCGCTGCAGAAGCGCGGCATGGACATCCCCGTTGTCGACCCGATGCAGTACCAGGCCAAGGCGGTGCTCGACGCCATCGGCCAGCAGGAATGGCATGTGCCCAGCGCGGCGTATTCAACCGAGCCGTATGTCGTCACCTCCGGCAAGACGGGCCCGGTCAGTGAATCCGCCCAGAACCTGATGGAGCGCCCCGATGTGCCGGTGCAGCGCGTGCGCAGATTCGGCCCCGGCAAAACGCTGGGCAACGTGATTCCGTCGAACCCGCGCCTTGAGCCGAGCCCCATCAGTAACGCCGTGATGGCCCTGTTCAACCCGGACATGGCGCGCATTGAGAATCCGCATGGCATCGACAATGCCGCCGCGGCGCCGCAGAACAGCAACCGCATCCTGGTGCTGACGGGCTCGCGCAACGCGCATGGCGCGGTGGATACCGACGGCATTGCCGGTGCGGCCGTGTTTGGCCACGACATGCAGGCGGCCGGCAAGCACGTCGTCTACGTGGTGCCGCACGAAGCGGTGCCGGCACTCGACGCGGCCCTGCAGGCGCGCGGTGCCGCCGTCAACGACTACAGCATCATCCCCTTCAATGCCGAACCCGGCGAGCCGGCACGCAACGCCGCGCAAGATCTGGTCAACGGCCTCTACGGCGGAGCGCCTGACACCATCGTCGCTATCAACGTGCACGGCCGCAATGCCGATGGCCTCTATATCGACCAGAACGGCAACGACGTAACCAGCCAGACCGTGCCGCTGGACGAAGTGGTCGCCACCGGCTGGAAGACCGACGGCGTAACCACCATCGGCGTGGGCTCGCGCGGGCATGAGGCCGGCATGGGCAACACGCGCCGCACAGCGCCGCTGGTCACCCTGCCCGACGGCACCGTGGTCGACCCACGCTCGGTGGTGCCGGCCGACCACTATGTCAGCGCATCCAACGCCAACTGGGGCGCCCACGGCCTCGCCGCATCCGTATTGGAAGCGGCCGGCCGCACAGACCTGCTCAGCACGCACCAGCAGCACATGGATGCCCTGGAGGCCAGCGCCAACGCAGGTGCCGTCGATGGCGTAACCGGCCGCGCCGACCCCACCGTGGGCGGCCAGGACAGCAACACGTATCAGACCGTCGTGCAGATGATCAATCTGGCCGCCGGCAAGAAGCCGGACGTGCCGCCGCCGGCTGCCCATGCGAGTGGGCCCAAAGGTCCCAATGGTCCCGCTGGTTCGGATAGCCCGACGCCTGACACTCCGGTGCCCACGACCGAAAACACCGCCCCCGCCACCCAGACGGGCAACGCCGGCGACGATGGCAACGGCACGCCACCCACCGACCCAGCCACCGCCGCCAGCGCCGGAGAATCGAAGCGCAAGCCGTGGATCCGCTGGATCTTTGCGGGTTCGCTTACGGGGGCGTTCTCGACGGCGGCCAGCTCCGCCACGCTCACCGGCACTGCCGCCACGCATGCGGTATTCGACCCATCCGTCACCAGCCCGCTGTCGTTCATGTATCGCGGCAGCATCGCGGCGCTGCGTGCCAACAAGACCCGCGCCATCAATGATCAGCTCGGCAAGCTCGGCACGGAAGATTCGGACTCGGCGTTGGCGTGGCTCAGGACCAACCTGTCCGACCACGGGCGGCGCTGGGGCGTGACCAAAGGCGACCGCCAGACCATCGCCGAAGCCATTGAGCGCTTCCAGGACAATCCGGATGCACTCACCGCTGCATTGAGCAAGGCGGACGACCCGAAGGCGAAGGACGACCCCGATGTGCAGGCACTGCTGGCGCTCAAGAGCGCACCAAGCAAGCTGCTCTCGCCCAAGAGCCCCGTGGGGCGCGCCAACGACACGCTGCAACTGCTCACGCTCGCGCTCAACAACGGCAATACCGCGTATTGGTTTGCCACCCATGGCGCGCACCTGAACACGCCGTCGTTCTGGAGCAACGCGCTGTTCCTGAGCGCCAACCTCGCGCTGTCGAGCCGCAACTTTGCCGGCCGCCTTGGCGCCACGTTCAACGACCGCGCGACCAACACAAGCCCTTGGCTGAACCGCGCGCAGGCGTTCACGATGTCGCTGTACACCGTCGGTTCGGTGCCGCTGGCAATGAACGATGCGCTCATGCACACCAACAGCCCCGCGATGGGCGCCACCAAGGCCGCCTTGGACCTAGCATTTGGCGCCGGAGCCCTGCGCTTGGCTGGCGACCTGATGCCCAAGCTCGGCCAGCGCCTGCCGAGCAGCGCCGCGGTGCCCGGTGGCGTGCTCCTGGGTGTAGCGGCGGTGACGCGTTTCGGCATCGAACTGTTTGTGCCAAACCAGGCCGCCAAGCCGGCGGTTGCGCAGTTGCAGGCCAACGGCAACGTCAATGCCAATGGGCAGGACCAAAACAACTTGCCTATCGCGACGATTCCGTTGCCGGACATGCAAGGCGTGAGCGGCGACGTGCTGCGTGCCGATGCGCCGCCTGCACGGCCTTCCGTGGGCCGGGCAACATCGCCGCAATACGCCATCGTCGGCCCCGGTGACACGCTGTGGGGCCTGAGTGCTGCCGATGCGGCCAAACTGCTCGGCACGGCGGGCCCGGCTTCCAACGCGCGCACGGAGGCGGCACTGGACAAGCTACCCGCCATGAACACCCAGTTCGACTGGGCCGCGCTGGACGGCAACCCGTACACGCCAGGCACGACGGGCCAGGGGCAGGACCCGGACCTCGTCGTCCCGGGTGATGTGGTGCGGATCGGCTAGCGGAGGAAGGCGGGCAAGACACGGCGCGCGCCGCAGTCGGGCGCGCGCTGCTTCCTTTTCAGGACGTGGACGACACGTATGGATTGCCCACTGCATCCGCCCCTTCCGCCCAGCGCAGCAGCGCCGCCACGTCGCGGAAGAGCGTGCGGTCGATGGTGGTATCCATGGGCACGGTGTCGTGCAGGCGTTCGGCCAGGCCTGCATTGGCGGCAGTGGGCACCAGGTGGTATTCGGCCATCTGTCGCAGGCGTTGGACGGCTTCCCCGCTGCCCTTGGCGATGACCATCGGCAGCGTGCCGTCGCCGGGGTAATACAGCGCCACCGCATGCCGCGCGCTGAACACCACAGCGGTGGCAATGCGCATGCGGTCTTCCAGCGCGCTGTATTGCACCTCCAGCGCAAGCTGCCGACGCCGGCCAACGATGTGCGGATCGCCCTGCAGTTCGCGGTGCTCGCGGCGCAGTTCTTCGGTCGACATGCGGTTCTTCTTGAAGAACTCGAAGCGCACGTGCCAGTAGTCCAGCGCGGCCATCAGCACGTACACCACGGCCGCCCATCCGAACAGCACCAGCAGCAGATGCGCCGCCACGGCCAGAATGGCCGCCGGTCGCCCATAGCCCGCCTGCAGCGGCAGATCCAGCGAGCCGCGAATCACCACGAACAGCATCAGCGACAAGCACCCGACCTTGAACAGCATGATGGCCAGGCCAATGAGGTTGCGCACCGAGAACATCCGCTGGATGCCCTCGCCGGGGTTGAGGCGTGACATCTTCGGCGTCAACCGTTTGGGCGCGAACATGCCGCCCACCTGGGCAAACGCACCTAGCACCGCCACCACCGCTACCAGCCCCAACACCACCACACTCATCAGCGCCCATTCGGTGCCCGCTGACACCAGCGCCTGCCGCACCGCCGCCGACGGATCGCGCGCTTGCGTGACGGCGGTCACGTTGTGCACCAGCAACCCACGCAAACGCTCCAGCAACCACGGCCCGCCCTGCCACAGCAGCACCAGCATCCCGATGAAGACGAGCGCGCCCGTCACGTCGGTGCTGCGGACGACTTCGCCTTCGCGCCGGGCATCTTCCAGCCGGCGCTGCGTGGGCTTGTGCTGTTTCTCGCTCATGACGCGGTGCTGTGCAGCAGCGCGCGCAGCAGCCAGACCATCTCGCCGTTGCCGGCCAGGAAGGTGCGCAGCGATTCAAAGACGAAGCCGAGGAACAGCACCATCATCAGCACGGCCAACAGGCTCTTCACCGGCTGCGAAAACAGAAACACATTCAACTGCGGCACCGAGCGGTTGATCAGCCCAATGCCCAGTTCCGCCACCACCAGCACGATGATCACAGGTGCCGCCAGCTTGAGCGTCCAGCCAAGCACGCTGTCGGCCTCATGCACGGCAAACTGCTCCAGCGCCACCGATGCGCTCGGCAGCATGCGCTCGATCGGCCAGAGCTTGTAGGACTCGAAGAACGCACCGAGCATCACATGCAGGCCGCCACCGGTCACGAACAGCGTGATCGCCATGAACCCGAGAAAGCTGGCAGTGGGGCCGCTCTCATGCCCAGCCACGGGGTCGAAGAACGAGGCGTTGCCCGAACCGGTCTGGAAGTCGATCAGGTGGCCGATGTTCTCGATGGCCCACAGCAGCGCGCCAAACGCCATGCCCATCAGCACGCCGATCAGGGCCTCCTTGAGCGCCAGCGCCATCCACAGGCCGCCACCCTGCACGTTCATGGCCGCCCCCGCCATGGACGGCGCCACGAACACCGCCAGGATGGCAATGAACCCGCTGCGCACCATGCCCGTCACCACGCGCCCGCTGAACACCGGCACGATGAACATGATGGGCAGCAGGCGCGGCAGCACCAGCAGCGCCTGGCGGAAGAGGCCTTCCATGGAGTGCGGGTCGAACCCTTGCATCGGCTCAGATCGTGATCTGCCGGCGCGCGAGCTGGGCTTCCAGCGCGGCGTCTTCTTCCTGCCATTCCGCCGCGCGACGCTGGGCGGCCATTACCCGCTGCTCGGCGCGTTCAACGGCTTCGCGCTTCGCATTGGCACGAGCCACATGCCGTTGCGCGTGCGCTTGCGCCGCCTGCTCTGCGGCCAGTACTGCGCTGGTTTGAGTGGATTGAGCATGCGCGTTGATGATCGCGCGGTCGAGCGCCAACCGTGCTGCGTTGGCACTGCGCAGCAACACGACAGCGCTGCGTGCGTCTTCACGCACGGCCTGCTCGATGGCGGCATCGTGCGCCGAGCGCGCCGACACCGTCTGCCGCAGCCCCTGCTGTGCAGCGGCATTGTGTGCGGCCGCCTCGGCCACCAGCGCCGCCTGTTTCTGGGCGCGTGCCAGCGCCGCAAGCTTGCGAGCTTCGCGCACACGGGCCAGTTGACGTAGCACCTCGCTCATAGCGCCCCCACGACGGCTTCAAGGTCCGCCACCGTGCGCTCCAGCTTCACACGCGTGTCGGCGTCCTGCTCAAAGAAGCGCGTAAGCGCAGCATGCGCACGCAGTGCGGTGTCGCCCAGCGTATCGCTGCCCTCGCGGTATTCGCCAATTTGCACGAGCAATTCGATCTCCTGGTATTTGGCCAGCAGCTCCCGCACGCGCTGCGCGGCCGCCCGGTGCGCGGGCGTGGTCACCTGCGGCATCACACGGCTGATGCTGGCCAACAGGTCGATAGCCGGATAGCGCCCCGCCAGCGCCTGCTTGCGCGAGAGCACGATGTGCCCGTCAACGATGGAGCGCACCTCTTCGGCAATCGGGTCGCTCTCTTCATCGCCTTCCACCAGCACGGTGTAGAAGGCGGTGATGACGCCGTGCGCCCCCGCCCCTGCGCGCTCCAGCAACTGCGGCAGCACCGAAAACGTGGACGGCGGAAAACTGCGCCGCGTGGGCGGCTCGCCGCTCGCCAGGCCAACCTCGCGTTGGGCCCGCGCAAACCGCGTGAGTGAATCGACCAGCAACAGCACGTTCTTGCCCCGGTCTCGGAAATACTCGGCCACGGCGGTGGCCACCAGCGCGCATTTCACGCGCTCCATGGCCGGGCGATCGGATGTGGAGACCACGAGCACCGTCTTGCGCCGCGTGGCTTCGGGCAGGCACAGCTCCAGGAACTCACGCACTTCGCGCCCGCGTTCACCAATCAGCGCGATGACATTGACGTCGCTCTGTGCGCCGCGCGCAATCATGCCCAGCAGCGTGCTCTTGCCCACGCCCGACGGCGCGAAGATGCCAAGCCGCTGGCCGATGCCCACCGTCAACATGGCGTCGATGGCGCGCACGCCCGTGGACAACGGAGCATCAATGCGGCGGCGCGACAGCGGGCTGGGCGGCTCGGCATGCGTCGAAACGCGCTCGTTGGTAAACAACGGCCCGCCCCCGTCCATGGGTGCGCCCAGCCCGTCGAGCACCCGGCCAAGCAATGCGTCACCCACGCCAAAGCGATGTGCGCTCCCCGATGGAATCACTTCCGTGGCGGCAGACAACCCATGCACGCTGCCCAGCGGCGTCAGCAAGGTGGACTGCCGCTCAAAGCCAACGACTTCCGCGTAGACGCTGCGCTCGCCCGGCGTGCGCAGTTCGCACACCTCACCCAGCCGCGCCTGGATGCCCGACGCATTGAGCATCAGCCCCACCGCGCGGTGGATACGCCCGCGCATCTGCACGCCGGCGGCCAGGCCATCGGCGCGGTCCAGCACGTCGCGCAGGCTGCGTTCCAGCTCGCCCGCATCGATCACGTGGCTGACGGTCGGCTCGGTCATGTTTCGCCCCCCACCAGAGCGGCATGCAGCGCGGCCAGTTGCGTATCGATGCCAGCCTCGACCACGCCCGAGGTGGTTTCCACCACCAGCGCCTCTTCCGACAAACTGGCGTCTGGCACCACGCGCACGCGGCGGGTGCCGTCGGTCATGGTTTGCAGCACGCGCTCCAGATCGGCCACTTGCTGCGGAGCAATGCGCACCGTCAGCACGGGTTCGTGTTCGACCAGCGTTTCGATGCGCGCGAAGGCCTTGGCGTAGACGGCCTCGCGCGGTAGATCGGCCACCAGCTCGCGCACCGTGCGCGTAACCAATTCGGCCATTAGCTGCTTCATGGCGGCCAGGGCCCGTGCGTTGGCCAGGGCATCGGCGTACAGGCGCGTGGCGGCTTCGCGTTCGCCTTTTTCGTAGCCTTCGTCGTAACCCGCCTTGAGCTGCTGCTCGCGCTGGGCTTGCGCGTCTTCCAGCAGGCGTTCGCGCTCTTGCTGCGCGTTGCCGAGGATGCTCGTGGCATCCAGCAGCGCGGCGTACTCGTGCTGCTTGAGCACCTTGCGCTCGCTCAGGATCTGCAGCTTGTCGGTGGTGATCAGAAAAGCCAGTCCCATGCCGGCACCTGTTCGGGAATCAAGCTCAGCCGCAGCAGCTCGCCCAGTTCTGCGCGCTGCGTGCGGCCCAGCAGATAGGGCGGCCGGTCTGCATCGGCCGCGTTACGCGGAAACTTCAGCGCCAGCCGGCGGATGATGGCCGGGCCAAAGGGCACCAGAAAATCGGTCAACAGGCGTCGCCCGCGGGCACGCAGCGTTTCGACTGCCAGGCGCGGATACTGGCGCTGCGGCTGCAGGGTCTCGGCAACGGCATCGAAGGCCGGCATGCGCTCCAGTGCAAACGTCACCAGCGGCGCGCCAAAGGCCTGGTCGATGGCCTGCCGCGTCTTGCGCGAGACCTCGCCCTCGCGCAACCATTGGCGGTGCAGGCACAGGCCGCAGCACGCGGCGATGCGCTCCAGCGCCTCGGCGGGCAGCAGGGCGATGCGCTTTTCCACGGAGGTGAAGTCGTAGTCCCAAGCCCCCTGCAATTGGTGGGCTTGCAGCAGCGCCTGCGCCAGCACGGCGCGGCCCGCTTCGCCATAACGGGCAGGGTCGCGCAGTGTGAGCCGCCAATCTGCCGGCAACCATGAGGCATCGATGTAGCGATCCGGCCGCAAGTTGAACGTGGCAACCAGCCCGGCCAGGCGCGCGTCCGTTGTCATGACGCGCGCTCCGCCCCACGTCCGCCTGGGCGGCCGAGGCTATCGAACACACCCCGGCGCCATGCCACCAGCCCAGTCACCGCCAGCGCCGCAACGATCAGCAAGCCGAGCAGCCACACCAGCGGGTTGCGCGTGCTGAACGTGCCGAGCAGCGCAGCGCCTTTGCGCACATCCACCGGCACCGGTTGCGCGCCTTGCAGGAACAGCGACACGTTGTCGTAGCTGAGCCCCTCGATGCTGTGCGCGACAAGGTCTTTGACCATGGGCGCCATGGCGGTGAGGTTCACGCCGGGCCGGTAGCGGATATACACCGCGGCCGACGCGGGCTTGGCCTTGTCGGCCAACGGATCATTCTCGGGGATGACGACGTGCACGTGCGCGAGCATCACGCCATCCACGTCCAGCAGTGTGCGCGATAGCTCCTGCGATACGCCGTAGATGTAGCGCACGCGCTCTTCCGCGGGCGTTGCCACCAGCCCCTGCTTCTGGAATACCTGGCCGAGCGACGCCAAGCGCGGGCGCGGCAGACCCTGCGCGCGCAGTACCGCGAGCGACGGCCCCATGTCGGCCTGGTCGACGGTGAGCGTCCACGTGCGGCCTTCCTGGCCCTGGCCGTCCTGCACGGTTTTCTGCGCACCGATGCCTGCCGATGACAGCGCGGCCACCATCTCGTTGGCTTCCGTCTCCGACAGGCCTGTGTACAGCTCCTGCTCGCAGCCGGCCAGGCCAAAGAGGCACGCCAGCGCCAGCAGCACCCCCAGCAATCGGTTCATGTCAGCCTTCCTGGTTCTTCAGCAGCGAGTGGCTCACGCCGTTGGCGGCCTGCGCAAAGCTCATGTCCATCTGGTATTCGGCCAGCGTCATGGAGGCGAAGTAGCTGAAGTCGGCCAGCTTCACCATCGTCATGGTCACGTCCATGCTGTCGAGCGAATCGAGCATCTCCTGCCGCTTGGCGTTGATGCTGGTGTAGCGCTCGTTGAGGTCGTGGCCGTAGTCGCGCCACTGGCCGATCGCACCGTCAGCGCCCGGCCCGCGTGTGAACGAGAACGACACATCGGGCACCGGCGATGGCGTGGCGGCGTGCGCGGTCTGCACGACCGGAATCGGCTGTGCGGGCAGCGTGGCCGCCTGCACGGGGGTCGTGGCAGCGGGGCGCATCATGCCGCCGAACTGCTGCGCATCGGTGGGCGCTGCCGCCTGTGTTGCGGGAGCACCGATGCCCTGCTCGACCTGCCCCGGGCCTTGGGCCGCATACGCTGCAGGATTCACCTGCGCGGCTTGGCTGGCACCGGCTGCGCCGCCGGCTTGCGCCTGCGCAGCCTGGGTGGCAGCCACTGCCGCAATCGCATTCGTTTCGATCGACATCGTGCTCTCCTGAATGGGGTGAAGCGGCAGCAGGCCGCGCCCGCCGCCGCAAGGATGCGCGTCAGCTTGCGCGCGCGCCGTCTCGAACGGCACCGGCTGCCGAAGCCGCCGTGTTGCTCAGCGATTGGGCCGCGCCGATGATGCCGCTGGCGGCGGCACCCTTGGCTGCGGCAGCCTGCACTGCCGTGGCGATCTTCAGCTGGTCTTCGCCGGATTGATTAATGCTGTTGATGGCGCCGTCGACGCCGTTTGCTGGAGCGGTCATGGTGTTCTCCTGTTCTGAATCGAAGGATCAAAGAGTCAAAGGGTCAAAGGGAACTGCATACCAACGCACTGCTCACGCCGACGCACGCAACAACCAGCGCGCTACGGCGTTTGCGGCTGGATCGGCCAGTTGACCGATTGCCCGCCGCGGTCGAGCACCACACCATCTGAAGCGATGCTCTTCACCTGGAGGCCGCCCTTGAGCTGGGCGCCTTCGAAATACAACTGACCGTCGCGCGTCTGTATAAAGCGCGTGCCGTCTTCGTCTTCATACGTGCTGACGATGGCGGGCAAGCCATCGGTGCGCGATGTTTCGGCCACGATGTTGGGCGGCGGTGGGCCATCCCACGCCACGCGGTCGATCACCTCGACGGCGGGCTTGGCGTCCCGCGCGTAGTTGCGGATGCGCTGCCACGCCTGTGCACGATCGGCCGTGCCGCTTACCACGATGCGGCCATGCCCGTCGTACGCCACGTTCAGGCCGGCCGTGCCGCTGGTGCCGCCCGCGCTGAAGTACTGCTGCGCGGCGGCCAGTAGATCGCTCACCACGTACACCTCGCCGATCGACACATCAGACAACCCACGCGCGCGGCTCAGTAGCGCCTGATGGTCGGCCTCGGTCGGCACGTAGCCCGACACGCGCGAGGTGCCATCCGACGCTGGTGTCACCGCAATCTCGGGTGGGTCGCCCAGTGCATGCCGCACCTGCAACGCGCGCGCAGCAGGGTCGCGGCCCCAGAGCGACCAGCCGTCATGCCCCGCAAACGCGACCACGCCGCCGGCCAGCAGCACAGCCAGCCACAAGCCGATGCCGGCCACCAGCCACGTCCGGCCACGGCCTGCCTTGGTGGAAAACCGCGAGAGCCACACCGCTGCCGCCAGCGGCAACCACGACGGCACGCGTTCGGCCAATACGGTGGCGCCCGCACCTTCCACAGCAGCGGCCGGCATGCGGATCGTCCCGACCTTCTCGATGCCGACGCGGATGTCGCCCATGGCAATCACATCGCCCGGCACCACGCTGCGGCGCGTCTGGCCGAATGGCTGGCCGTTGAGCGTGGGCTGGGCGTCATCCAGACGCTTGGCCGACACCGCAATGCCGCCCACCTCAAACATCAATTCGCGCGCCGCCACGCTGCTGTCGGGCACGATGATTTCGCAGTTGGGCGCTGAGCCTACCACGTTCGCACCCATCCGCAGCGGCATCGATCTGCCGTACAGCGGGCCGCTCAGGAAGCACAGCTTCCACGGCGACTTGTCAGAGTGCAGCGAGGGTTGAGCGGCTGGCTGGTTCATGCAATCGAGAAACAGGCGGCGTTGGCAACGTGCCCGGTGCGGCGGGCGCGGGCGCAATCGGTGACGGACCCGGCTTCCAATCGGTCGAGCCCGGCACCGGCATGCCCACGCCCGGAATCGACACGGCGGGCACGTCGTTCGGGTTGGTGCTGGCGGCGGTCAGGATGCGCGGGGTCAGCAGATAGAAACGCTCCATGTGTTGACCCGTCTTGTTGGTGTACTTGAACAGGTTGCCGATAAAGGGCACGTCCGACAGGAACGGAATGCCCGACTTCGTGTTGTTCAGGCTGTCGGAATTGAAGCCGGCAATCAGCAGGCTCTTGCCCTCTTCGATCATCGCCTTGGTGACGATGGAGCGTTCTTGCACCACCGGCAATTGCGAGACGCGGTCGTTGGTGAGGTTGCCGTCGTCAATGTCGATCGACATCATCACGCTCATCTGCCCAGCTTCGTTGACGATGAGCGGCGTGACCTTCACGCTCGTACCCGTGGTGATGCCGTACAGCGATGCATCCTGAAAGCCCGACACCGGCACGTAGAAGTGGATGAGGTTTTCCAGGATGGCTTCGGTGTTGTCGAGCGCGAGCACCTTCGGCTTGGCCTGCAACTGCGCATTGCCGCTCTGCGTGAGTGCATTGATGCGCGCCAGCAGGTAGTTACGCAGGCTGCCGCCAATCGATGCCGTCAGCGCCATGCCAACCGGCGTGGTGGCGCCGGTCTGGCCGTCCTCAGTGGTGCCCAGGTTGAAGGTGAGCGGCGGGTTGTTGCCGTTGCCGGATTGGAAATCGCCGTGCTTGGTGTGCAGGCGCCAATCCACGCCCAGGCTGTCGAGCGAATCGGTGCTGATGTCGATGATGGTGAGGTTGATCTCCACCAGCCGTGGCTTGGTGTCGAGTGAAGCGATCAGCCGTTCGTACTGCGCCATGTGCTCGGGCACATCACGGATCAGCACGGCGTTGATGCCAGCATCGGCTTCAATGCGCGGCAGGTCGGATGGCGCACCGCCGCTCGACGGCGCGGGAGCACCCTGCGCGCCATAGCCGGAATCGCCCTGCGCACCGGCCAAGGGAATCTCAATGCGCGGCACGTTGATGCTGTCGCCCGAGCTGAGCTTCATCTGCCGCGTCGGGCCCGTCAGCCGCATCGCGCGCGTGGGCGACATGCCTGGGCTGCTGGCGCCCGGGTTGGGCGCACCCAGCAGACGGCGCAGCATGGTCGCAATGCCGGGAATCGTCACCGGCTTGCCGGAACGGTTGATCTCCACATCGCCGGCCCATGCGTACTTGAGCGGGAAGGCGCGGATCTCCGCCCGATCATTGCCGCGTGCCGGATCGGCAATCGATGCAATGGCCTGGCGCACCAGTTCCACATAGCGCTTGGGGCCGGACGCGTAGACGGTGTTTTCCTTGTCGCTCACCACCAGCGGAAAGCGCTGATCGGTGATCTGCATGGCGCGCAGGATCTGCGCGAGCTCCGGGCCGCTGCCCTTCGGGATGGGGAAGACCTGCGTCTGCGAATCATCCGCGCGGTCCACGTAGATAAGCGAGCCGTCGTAGTACCACGTGAGCCCGTAGGTGGCGCACACGGTGTTGAGTGTGTTGGCCGGTGGGCCCGAGAACTTGCCGTTGATGGTGCCTTCCACTTTTGGGTCCACCACGGCCGTCACCCCTTGGGATGCCGCCAGCTCGCGGATGAAGTCGCTCACCTTCTTGCCTTCGGCCACCAGCGTGTAAGACCGGTTGCGCCAGCGCAGCTCGGCGGCCTGCACCACGGCCGCCGTCGTCAGCAGCCACAGGCAGGCCGCTGTTGTACTCCACCGCAGGAATCGATAGCGTTTGTTCACGCGTGTTCTCGCTCGGTTATGTTGTTGTCTGCTGGCGCCGGGTTTCATTGGCTCAAAAAGGCGCCGCACCGCCGTAAAACACCTGCTCGAGTGCCATGCGGGCAAAACGCAGCACTTCGCGTCCGCCCCACCCCGCCAGCACCACGATGGTCACCATCACTGCAATCAGCCGCACCGAAAGCCCGATGCTCTGATCCTGGATCTGCGTCACTGCCTGCGCGATCGCAATCAGCAATGCAGACACCGTTGCCACCGCCACCACCGGCAACGAAACCAGCAGCACCAGCAGCAAGCCCTGGCGCGTGGCCTCCAGAATGGTGGCGCTCATGTTCATCGGCGTATCTCCGTGTGTTGTTTGGCTCAGGCGGGGTTGGTCACCCAGCCCACGGTGTTGAGTTCGATGGCTTCGTCGATCTCTTGGTACGACAGCACCGGCAGATCGCCAAACACCGGCTGCAGCATCGTCTTCACATAGCGCCGGCAATTGAGCGAGACCATCACCGCGAGCGGACGGCCATTGCGGTCTTTCTCCAGCGGGCGCGTGCCGCCCAGGATCTTCACCACCTGATCGGTAATCGCCTGCTTGGCGTCACGCGTGAGGCTCAGCACGCTGCCTTGCTTGGTGTGCACCACGGCCTGTTCGATACGCTCCTGCAGCGATTGCTCGAACAGCACCACATCCAGCACGCGGCTGGTGCCGCAGAACTGCTCGGTGATCTGGCGGTGCAAATCCACGCGCACCAGTTCCACCAGGCCGATCACGTCTTCGGGCTCCTTGGGGGACCACGTGATCAGGCTCTCGAAAATCGCACGCAGGTTGCGGATGGACACACCCTCCTGCACCAGCCGGCGCAGCACTTCGGTAATGCGCTGCGGCGGCACCAGGCGCGTGAGTTCGGCCACCAGCTCGCCGTGTTCACGTCGCATGATCTGGATGAGGTTCTGCGTTTCCTGAATGCCGATGAGCGAAGCGGCGTTGCGCTCGATCAGCGCTTGCACTTCAGCGGCGAGGCGGTTTTCCGCAGGCAACGCGCTGTCCGCAATGGCATCGCGCTCGGGCAGCGTGCCGTCGGCAGCCAACACGTCTTGCACGAGCACCGCGTAGCCGTGCGCCGGCAGCGTCGCATCCCAGTTCAACTGCACGCGCGGGAACACGGCCCCGAGCTTGCGCTGCACGCGCGATTTGGCTTCGGCCAGGCGCGTCTGCAGGGCGACCAGGTCGATCTCGCCACGCAGGTCTTCTGCAAGGCGCACGGCAATGGGTGCGGCAATGCCTTCTGCCGGCGAGCCGGCTTCGGGCTCGGCGAGGCGGCGTGCATCCGGCCCGAGTACGAGCAGATCGAGTGGCGGGGCCTGCCGGCGCTGGCGCATACGCAGGAATGCCGCCGCAGCCGTGCCCACTGCCAGCAGCAGGAACGACCACTTCGGAAAGCCCGGCACCAGCAAGAACGCCAGCAGCACGCCGCTGGCCATCAACATGCCGCGCGGGTGAGCGGTGATCTGCGCACCAATCTGCTGGCCGAGATGGCGGGCGTCGCGGTCGCGCGTGGCCACGCGGGTGGTGACAATGCCGGCGGCAATCGACACCAGCAGCGACGGGATCTGCGAGGCCATGCCGTCGCCCACCGTCAGGATCGCGTAACGATGCAGCGCATCGCCAATCGACATGCCGTGCATCAGCGCGCCCACCGCAATGCCGGCCAGGATGTTGATGACCGCGATGATGATGCCGGCAATGGCGTCGCCCTTGACGAACTTCATCGCGCCGTCCATCGCGCCGTGCAGTTGGGATTCCTGCTCCAGCGCTTCGCGGCGGCGCTTGGCCTCGTCAGACGTGATGATGCCGGCGCGCAGGTCGGCATCGATGCTCATCTGCTTGCCGGGCATGGCATCGAGCGAGAACCGCGCGCCCACTTCGGCTACGCGCTCCGAACCCTTGGCGATGACGATGAACTGCACCACCGCAATCACGAGGAACACCACGCCGCCCACGACGAAGTTGTTGCCGACCACCAGCTTGCCGAAGGTGTCGATCACGTGGCCGGCGTTGGCCTGCAGCAGGATCAGCTTGCACGAGGCAATGTTGAGCGACAGCCGGAACAGCGTCGTAAACAGCAGCACTGCGGGAAACGACGAAAACGCCAGCGCCGAAGGCAGATAGATCGACACACACAGCAGCACGATGCTGGCCGCCAGGTTGAGCGAAATCAGCCCGTCCACCACAACCGTGGGCAGCGGCAGCACGAAGAGCGCCACCACCGCAACGACAAACACCGCAATCGCAATGTCGTAGTTCACCAGCCGCGCCCAGCGCATGCCGGTGAGTGGAACATCCAACGCTGCAGCAAGATTCCGAGGCTTTGCCATGGAGCGCCTTCTGGCCGTGGGCCCACGAATTTTCGTAGTGGCAGACGCAGTTGCGCGCCTGCTTCCAATGCGAAAAGTGTAGAAGCGGCGGTCATGTCGGCTCAATCCTGAAACTCGTAGTCGCGCAGCGAATCTGCGACGAAGTTTCGGGGTCCACTACGTTTTTCGGTAGTTCATCGCACCATGTGCGCGCCACTACAGTAGGTGCATTCACTTGCCACGCGAGAGGCCCCGGTTGACTGCTTCGAATGTGGGTGCCGGCGATGCCCGCGCGCCGATCCTGTTTGGCGAAGAACACATCGTGGTCGATGCGGAGTCGATCCGCCTGGGCGCCACGGCACGTACCGACTCCTTCTCCGAGACCGCGCAGGATTTGCGGGCCGCGCACGGGGCTCAGGAACGGCAGTTGCTACTGCGTGCCGTCCTGCGCAGCATCGGCTTTGACTGGCTGTGCTACTACCGGCTCACGCGCATTGGCGAATCGATTACGCGCGTGCTGTACTTCCGCGCGTATTCCCCGCCCAACTGGCCCAAGCGCTATGTGGATGAGCGCTACTTTGAGGTCGACCCGCGCCTGGCCTTTGCGCTGCGCCACGAGTGGCCCTTGGTGTGGGACTTGGCCGACCTGGGCGCCACACCAACCTCCCCAGCCGACGCCGACCGCCTGCACCGCCTGCTGCAAGACGCCGAACGCGCGGGGCTGCGCAGCGGCATCAGCTTTGGCGTGGTCAGCCCGCGCAGCCTGGAGCACAGCGTCATCTGCTTCGGCTCGGGCAATAACGCCAAGGGGTGGATTGCCGACAACGTGGTCGGCCAGGCCTATGCCGTCGGGCTCGGCGTGCATGAATTCCTCATGCAGCACGCCAAGCCCTTGCACGAAGACACGCACGCACGTGCCCTCACCCAGGTGCAACGGCAGATTCTGGAATTCATCACAAGCGGACTGTCGGACAAGGCGATTGCCGAACAGCTCAACATGTCGCCCCACAACGTCGACTATCACCTGCGCCAGCTCAAGAAGAAGTACGGCGCCCAGAACCGCGTGCAGCTCGCCTACATGGCCGGGCGCATGTTCATGACATGAATACGCTGGACGCCCGCATGCTCTCGGCCGTCGATCCGGCCCTGGCGCGTACGCTGTCGCGCCTGAATCTGGCACGCGCGGCCCTGCCGTTTTCCGTGGGCGATACGCCATACGAAGCGCGCTGCGAAGCGCACACCGTGCAGGCCACCGCGCAAGCCTATCGCTTCACGCTGGGCGATGCGCCCGGTTGGCTGTTGCTCGATGCCGCCGCAGAGCGCGCCTGGCTCGCTGATGCAGCGGATGCGCACGTGCCGCAAGCCTTGCGCTGCGCCGTGTTGGCTGATGCGCTTGCCCCCCTTACCCGCACCATCGAGCAACGCAGCGGGCGCGCCCTGACATGGCAGCCCGACACTGCGCCGCCCGATGTCCGGCTGGACCGGCCCGACGCACTCCAGTTACTGGTGACCCGCCGCGCCGCAGAAACGACGATCGATGGCACCAAGGAGCCCACCGCAGACGGTTCCACGCCGTGGCAGGCGCGCGCCGGCCTGCTGTTCGAATCGCCACAGGTATTGCCCGAGCTGTGTCCAGCCGATCTCGCTGCGGAGCCCATCCCGCTGTCCGCTTTCATGGGCACCCAGGTGCCGTTGCGTTTCGAGCTAGGCGCCACCTTTCTGTCGCGCCGCGACTTTGCCGGCATTGCGCTGGGCGACATCATCCGCATCGAAAAATGGCTGCCCGCAGGCAACGCGCTGCGCTGCGTGGCACGCGTGCGGGGCCGTCTGCATCTGCGCGTGTTCGGGCAAGTGCAAGGCAGCCGCATCGTCGTAGAAACCGTAGAGGAAAAACCGATGACCACCGAAAGCCCCACCGCTGCATCCGGTACCGATGCGCCCGCGCGTCCGCTGCCCACCGACAGCCTCGACGACATCGAGCTCGTCACCACCTTTGAGCTGGAAGAACGCCGCCTGTCGCTGGCCGAACTGCGCGCGTTGCGGCCCGGTACGGTGATGGAGCTAACGCAACCGCTCAACCAGGCGGTCATCCGCATCCTGGCCAACGGCACGCCGGTGGGCGAAGGCCACCTGATTGCCGTCGGCAACCGGCTGGGCGTGCGCGTCTCACGGTTTATCGGCCAGGCGCCGACCGGGCAGGCATAACGCCCGACACCCCAACAAGAACAACATCCCCACATTCGACACGCCCCCATGGGAAATCTGCCCAATCCGGTCGCGATGATTGCCGTGGTGGCGGCACTTGGCATCGCGCCCTTTGCCGCGCTCATGGTCACGAGCTACACCAAGCTGGTGGTGGTGTTCGGCCTGTTGCGCTCGGCGCTCGGTATTCAGCAGGTACCGCCCAATATCGTGCTCAACGGTATCGCGCTCATCCTGACGGTGTTCATCATGGCGCCCGTCGGCATGGAGATGGTCGACAACCTGCGCGGGCGCAACTTCAACCTCAGCAGTCAGATGAGCGTGGATGACATCATCGCCGTTCTCGATGCTGCGCAGCCGCCGGTGAAGAAGTTCCTGCAGGCGCATACGCTGGAATCGGAGCGCAACTTCTTCGTCAAGTCGGCCACCAGCATCTGGCCCAAGGAGCGCGCCGCCGAACTCAAGAACGACGACCTCACCGTGCTGGTGCCGAGCTTCACGCTCACCGAACTCATCAAGGCATTCCAGGTGGGCTTCGTGCTGTACATCGTTTTCGTGGTAGTGGACCTGATCGTCGCCAACCTGTTGCTGGCGCTGGGTATGCAGATGATTGCGCCCACCACGATCTCGGTGCCGTTCAAGCTGCTGCTGTTTGTGATGCTCGACGGCTGGTCGGTGCTGGTGCACGGGCTCGTGCTGTCTTACCGATAGGGGTGGCGATCATGCGTGCGCGCGCCTTCATCATTGCCGCCCTTGCGCTCACGACTTGCGTGGCGACTGCACCAGCCGTGGCCGGGCCGCGCATCGACGCACGCACCTTCGCCACACTGGCCGCCACGTGTGCGCCCCGCGTTGACCGCCTTACGCTGGAAGCGCTCGTGCGCACGGAATCTGCCTACAACCCCTACGCGATTGGCGTGGTCGGCGGCAGGCTGGTGCGCCAACCGGCAACGCTGGAAGAAGCCGTGGCCACGGCGCGCTCGCTGGAGCGTCAGGGCTACAACTTCAGTGTCGGGCTCGGGCAGGTCAACCGCTATAACCTCGCGCGGTTTGGCGAAACCATTGAGACGGCCTTCGATGCCTGCCGCAACCTGCGCGCAGGCGGCACCATCCTGGCCGAGTGTTTTGCACGCTCTCTGCCACGCTATGGTGACGAACAGCAGGCGCTGCGCGCCGCGCTCTCCTGTTACTACAGCGGCAACTTCGAGACCGGCTTCCGCCACGGCTATGTGCAGAAGGTCGTCGCAAACGCAGGCGATGTTCCGGCCATCGCGCCCGATGCGAGCCCAGGGCGCGTCGAGCCGATTCCCGTCGTGCCCGCTGGCGGCGGTGCGCCCGCTCCAAGACCACCACGAACCGCGTCTACAGCGGCATCCGCCCAACAACCCCGGGTGTTATCGGGCAGCGCCTGTACCGGGCAAAACGGCCGGCAAGTGATGATCATTGCGTGCAACCGCGCCGATGGCCCGTCATGCCTGCGCTGCATAGCGCTGCCGCGCTAAGTGCCGCGCGACAGCTTCCCTCGTCCCATCTCCCATCATTCAGATCAGGTTCAGGCGCCCGGCAATGTAGGCCAGTTGCGCACGGTTGGTGGCGCCGTAACGGCGGCGGATCAGGCGCAGGTGGTAGTCAACGTTGTGCGCCGTGGTGTGCAGTTTGATGGCGATTTCCTTGTCGCTCATGCCGGCGGCCAGGCACGTCAGCACACGGCGTTGCATGGCCGACAGCATGGGCTCTTCATGGCATACGTTGGCGTTGCGCGCGAACGTTTGCAGTGGTGCGCGCCAAATCTGATGCAGCGCCATGCCAAAGAGGATGGATTGGCCGAGCACGCTATCGCTGATCCACTCGCGCCCCGCGTGCGGCGAGCTGAAACTGACCACCGCCTGGCTCATTCCCTTTCCGGCGCCCAGGCTGAACATCACGCCGCTGCGCAGGCCGTGCTCGTCCATCATCTGCAGGAAGGTGCGCAATGCCGGCTCCATGCGCGGCTGGCTACGTGCCAGCGATGCCAGATCCCACACGAGCGGCATGCCCGTCGCAAACACCGCGGGCAAGCGCGGGTCGACGGCGAACAGGCGATCGTCGCAATACCGTTGCACGAAACGCGGGCTCACGTAGTTTCTGAGCATGGTCACGGTGGGCGGCGCGGCTTCGTACCGCTCCGTCAACGCATACGCCAGCGACGAGAACCCCATCAGCCCCATCAAGCCAGACACGATCCGCGCGCGCTCAGCCACGCTGCCGGCAGCCTGTAGCTCTGCGGCAAGGCGCAACCGTCCGTGGGGCAGCGGGCCGGGCTCGAACGTCAACGCATGTTCGTCGACCGGGAGGATTTCCGTGCCGGGTGGCAGCGGTACGAAGAAGCGATCACCGTTGGCCGCATCGTCCGGAACGGCACGGGCGGTGAGCGGGTCGGCGTGTCCAGGCAGTGGTGCGATGGCCTCGGTGGCCGGCAAGGCGTCCAGTGCCAGCGGGACGGACGCGCTCGCGTGGGGTAGAACCTCGGGCTTCGGCGCACGGTGCAGCGTCGTGCGCGTGTCCATCAGCAGCGCCAGGTCTTCGGCGCGGGGAAACCGTACTGCCTGCAAACCATCAGAGCGATGTGCGGCGGCCATTGCCGTCCTCCGGTCATGTAGGAAACACCCGCTCGGCCGCCGGATACATACCGGACCTAGCCGAGGCTGTTCCCCCCCGGGGGATGACTGTTGCTGTGCGGTGACCCTGTACACCGCGGGGCGCGGATCGTGAAAAGCGGCGTCCGGCCTACGTTTTGGCGCATTGTTGCAAAGCGGTGCCAAGCTTGTCCAACAAAACTTTTTAGTGCCCTACCATCGACGCGGCTTATGTCGCAATGCAGCGTAAATCACTCCCGACAGTTGTCATGCGGCGGCGTTTCCATGCCCCTTGCCGCATGCCGGGCATCATCCTGTCAGGATTGACCGGCGTTATCACCCACCCTATATTGCGGTGAGTTCACCCATTCTGTCGCCTGCGCCCAACGACCCGACGGTCATCCGGTTGGGTGATGGCCCCCCTCCCCACGCATTCGTATGTCTGCCTCCATCTGGACACCCCTCCTGCTCTCCCTCAAGGTGGCCGGCTGGGCAACGGCGCTCAACCTGATCCTGGGCGTGGGCGCTGCCTATGCGCTGGCACGCATGCGTAGCCGCGTGCGCGACGTCATCGATTCCGTGCTGACCCTGCCCCTGGTGCTGCCGCCCACGGTGCTCGGCTATTACCTGCTGGTGCTGCTGGGCCGGCGCGGCCCTATCGGCGCGTGGCTCGACAGCCTCGGCATCCAACTCGTGTTTACGTGGCAGGGGGCGGTCATCGCGTCGACCGTGGTGGCGTTTCCGCTGGTGATGAAATCCGCGCGCGCGGCGTTCGAAGGCGTGGACCACCAGTTGGAGAATGCCGCCCGCGTACTGGGCCTGCCCGAGGCTGCCGTGTTCTTTCGCGTGACCCTGCCGCTGGCCGCACGGGGCATCGCCGCTGGGGTATTGCTGGCGTTTGCGCGTGCGCTGGGTGAATTTGGCGCCACACTCATGATTGCCGGCAACCTGCCCGGGCGCACGCAAACACTCTCCGTCGCCATCTACGAAGCAGTGCAGGCTGGCGATGACGCCACCGCCAATACGTTGGTGCTGATCACCTCGCTGACCTGCGTCGTGGTGCTGGTGGTGGCCAGTCGCTTGCTGCAAGGGCGCGCCCCCAGCCTACAGGAGCAACTGGCATGAGCGCCGAGCCCACTGTGATGATCGATCTCGTTGTACAGAAGACGCTGACCAGCGCGGCGCGCGTGTTCTCTCTGGACATCGCCCTGCGCTCCAAGAGTCGGCGCGTGGTGCTATACGGCCCATCGGGCGCGGGCAAAAGCCTTACGCTGCGCGCCATCGCCGGTCTGATGACGCCCCAGCGCGGCCATATCGCCCTCAATGGCCGCACGCTGTTTGATCATGCCGAAGGCATCAACCTCAGCGCACAAGAGCGCCGCGTCGGCTATCTGTTCCAGGATTACGCGCTCTTCAACCACCTGAGCGTTGCGCAGAACATCGCGTTCGGGCTCAAGCGCGGGTGGTTCAACCCGCCGCGCCGCATTCATCAGATGCACGACCCCCGCGTGCAGCAGTGGATCGACACGTTCGAACTGGGTGCCGTGGCGGCCAACTACCCGACGCAGATTTCCGGCGGGCAACGCCAGCGCGTGGCCCTGGCCCGCGCGCTGATCGCGGGGCCCTCCATGCTGCTGCTCGACGAGCCCTTTGCCGCGCTGGACCCAGCGCTGCGCACACGCATGCGCTCGGAGTTGTCGGCCCTGCAGCAGCGGCTGGATGTGCCGATGCTGATGATCACGCACGACCCCGCCGATGTCGAAATCTTTGGGGACCACGTCTTCGAGCTGCGTGATGGGCGTGTGGTGGCCGATGCGGTACGCGCTGCCGATGCGCCGCCGTTGTCGCCCTATCCGCATCTGACAGCGGTGGTGAACCGCTAGCACCGCCAAGCGCTAAAACACACCCAACGCCAATCCAGCCGCCATTGCCTCGCCTAAGGCGCGACAACGCTCCAGCGCATCCGCACCGATCTGCTTGGGCGCAAGAATGGCCTCCGGCGTCTGCGCATGCGTGCACACGACGATGGGCTCGGCCACGTGCTTGAGCCGCCAGCCGGTGGCGATGCGTTCGATCTGTCGCACGGCGTTCGCGCCATCGCTCCCTGCGCAAATCAGGCTGGCATAGGGGCGGCCGTTGATGCGGTCCAACGCGGGGTAGTAGCAGCGGTCGAAAAAGTCTTTCAGTTGGCCGCTGATGGCCGCCAGGTTTTCCGGTGTGCAGAAGAGGTAGCCGTCTGCGGCAAGCACGTCATCGGGGCCCGCCTGGGCGGCGTGCAGCAGGCGCACCGTCACGCTGCCGTCCGCTATCGTGCCGGCTTGCGCGGCTTGCGCCATCTGGCGCGTGCCGCCTGTCATGGAGTGATAGACGATCAGCAGGATCTTGGCTGCGTCCATGGAACTCAGACCAGGCCGAGCATCACGCTCGATGCCTCGAACACCGCCACGGCTTCCACGCCTTCAGCCAACGCCAGCAGCTCCACCGCCGAGCGCGAAAGCATTGCCACCAGCACGGTCTCGGTCGATCCGGTCTCGGCATCCAGCAAGCGCAAACGCACCTCCGACTGCACAGCGCCCTCGCGGACCTCCGTCACCACGCAGGGCAATTGGTTTTCGGCCGAGATGCGCCAATCGCCCACGCCATCGCCCATACGGCGCAGCAGCATCACGGCGGGCGCCTTGATGAGCGCAACGGCCTGCACGCCGGGTGCCAGCCCGAGCGCATGCGTGCTTTCCTGCGTGATGGTGGCGGACACCGCCTGGCCGCCGGGCAGGCGCAGCGTTACCACGTCGTTGACGGCGCCGGAGACGACTGACTCCACCGTGCCGAACAGCGCATTGCGCGCGCTGGTGCGCAGCATCAGGCGGCGCAACAGGTTGGCATCTTCGCTGGTGGCACCTGCGGCGGCCTGACTGACGGCGTCCAGGCGCGCGACAAAGCGGCGGTGCTCAGCCTCCAGCATCCGAAAGCTCTCGATCAAGCGCTCGGCACGCGGTGTGAGCACGCTGCCGCCACCGCCCTTTCCACCCGTCGTGCGGACGACCAGCGGTTCACCGGCCAGGTTGTTCATGGTGTCGATGGCGTCCCAAGCGGCCTTGTAGGAAAGGCCAACCGCCTTGGCCCCGGCGGTAATGGAGCCCCTCTGCCCGATGGCGGACAGCAGCGCAATGCGGCCGTGTCCGCCCCAGTTGTTGTCACCGGCGCGCAGCCAGATGGTGCCGTCGAGTTCCAGCATGTCGTCTCGTCTTGGAGGGAGATTGCAACATGCGGATGTTAACGCTGATCCGAGCGGCACCCATGCGGGTGCCACATCAGGCGGCGATCAAGCGGGGCGTGCGCACATGCAACAGCACCGAGCGCGACAGCAACAGACCGCCCAAGAACCCGAACAGCGCGCTGAAGAGCGCCATGAAACTGGTGGAGTGCATGACGTCCGGGTGGATCGCCAGTATCACGTTGTAGGCGTAGCGGGCGCTGAACAGCCCGAGGATGACCAACATCGGCACCCAGCTACCCGACACGCGCACGGTGTGCGCCGTTTCCGACACAGCGCCGCTAGGTGGCGACATGTACGTCAGCAGAAATGCCAACAGACCGGCCACCAGCCACATCGTGAGTGCCAGCGGGCTGCCATGGCTTGCCATCGCCACGCCGTAGAGCGAGTACGCGGCCACCAGCATCGGCAGCACGATCAGGCGACGGCGCGACACGATGCGCGGCTGCATCTGCCGCACCCCAATGGCGATCAGGCCGGCAAACACGACGAACACCCAGGTGGGCGTATGCGACACGATGGAGGCGAAGGATTCGGGCATGGCGGCTCCGCATGGGAATTTGGAATGCCGCCAGCTTAGGCACCCGCCCCCGCACGCGGGAGCGGTTTGCGACGAATAGCAGAAATGCCGCCGCGAATGGTCAATAAGGCCTGTCAGCCCAGCGCGGCACGCACGCCGGCATCCACCACGGAAAGGTGCGCGCGCAGCAGCCGGTCAAAGCCTTCGGCTGTCACCGGCTTGCCGATGTAGTAGCCCTGGATTTCCTGGCAGCCCGCTTTGGCGAGGAATTCCACCTGGTCGGCATCCTCCACGCCTTCCGCGGTGACGGTCATCCCCAGGGCGCGCGCCATGGCGACGATGGCCTCCGTCAGCGCGACCGAATCCGGGTCGCCCGGAATGCCGGTGATGAAGGAGCGGTCGATCTTGACGTTACTGATCGGGAAGCGCTGCAGATACGACAGCGACGAATACCCCGTACCGAAATCGTCGATGGAAATGCGGATGCCCTGCGCGGTGAGCGCATCGAACATCGGGCGTACCTCGTCCGCGCCGCCCATCAGCAGGCTTTCGGTAATTTCCACTTCCAGCGCGGTGGGCGGCAAACCGGTGTCGGCCAGCGTCTGCTCGATCATCGGGACCACGTCGCCGGCCTGGAACTGGCGCGCCGACAGGTTGACCGCCATGCGGAAGTCGTAGCCGAGGGCCTCGTGCCACACCACGGCCTGTTCGCAGGCACGGCGCAGCACCCATTCGCCAATCGGCACGATCAGCCCGGTCTCTTCTGCCACCGGGATGAACTCGACCGGCGAGATCGCCCCCAGCTTGGCGCTGTTCCAGCGCAGCAGCGCCTCGGCGCCCACGATGCGGTGGCTGGCCAGGTCGTACTTGGGCTGATAGACGAGTTGCAGTTCGTTGTTGTCGCGCGCGTCACGCAACGCGTTTTCCAGCATGTAACGGCGCTGCAGGCGGGCATTCAGCTCGGCCGTGTAGAACTGCGCGCGGTTGCGGCCGTTCTGCTTGGCACGGTACATGGCGGCATCCGCCGAGCGCAGCAGGTCCGAGCCCGAAAGCCCATCGTGCGGATACAGCGCCACGCCCACCGATACGCCCAGGTAATAGCGGCCGTTCACGGTATCGAACGGCTCGCGCATGGCTTGCAGCAAGCGCTCAGCCAGCAAGGCGATACGTTTGCCTTCGACCCGCTGCTCGACGAGGATGACGAACTCATCGCCACCCAGCCGGGCAATGACGTCACCCGGGCCGATGCAGTCAGCCAGGCGCGCGGCGGCGCTTTGCAGCAGTGTGTCGCCGCAGGCGTGGCCGGCGGTATCGTTCACACTCTTGAATCGATCCAGATCGAGGAAGAAGAGTGCCAGCTCGCGGCTTTCATCGCGCGCGCGTCCGATGGCTTCCTCCAGGTGCGCGGTGAAGAAGCTGCGGTTTGTCAGCCCCGTCAGCGGATCATGCGTGGCCAGATGGCGCAGGCGCTGCTCGGCGCGTTTGATATCGGTGATGTCGGCAAACGACAGCATCACGCTGCTGGGTACGGCCTCGCCGTGGCGGCGCAGCGGAATGATGTTCTGGCGCACCCACACCAACTCGCCGGTCTTGAGCAACAGGCCATACACGCGGTCGAGGATGGGCTCGCCAGTGCGCAGCACGTGGCCCGACGGCATCATGCTGCGGGTGATTTCCTTGCCGTCTTCGTCCACCACGCGCTGAATGGCCTCCAACCGATCGCGCCCGACCAGCTGCCCCGGGCGCAAGCGCAAGATGCGCTCGGCGCTGGCATTAGCCGCCAGCACCACGCCCTGCGCGGACTGGATCACCACCCCTTCATGCAGATTCGAAATGGCCAAGCGATAACGGTCTTCGCTTTCAGCCAAGCCGCGCTCAACAGCATCTTTCTGGATGGCAACGCCGGCCAGATGGGTAATGTCGTCGAGGAAATGCTGCTCTTCTTCCGCCGGTACACACGGCTCGCGGTAAAACAGTGCGAGCACGCCAAGCTTGTCACCGCGCGACGATCGGATGGGCAACGCCCATGCCGCACCAAAACCGGCCGCCAGTGCCGCGGTGCGCTCGTACTGCCAGCGTGGATCGCCGGCAATGTCGTCAATGACCACGATGTCGCCCAGAAAGACGGCGCAGCCACACACGCCGGTGTCGGGGCCGACGGGATTGTTTTCGAGTATGGCGGCGTAGCTGGCGGGCAAGGTAGGGGCAGCGGCCACGCGCAGGCGTGAGTGACCCGGCTGGCTTTCTGTGTCGAGCAGCAGCACGGCCGACATGGCATGCGGATAGACCTGCTCGACGTACAGGCACAGGTGACGCAACACCGTTGAGAGCGTCGCATTGGAGGCAAGTTGCGCGAGCACGGCGTTCTCCGAGGCAAGCAAACGGCGCGCGTGCAGCGCCTCCGCACGCGCCTGCACGGCGTGGCGTTCAAGTGCGTGGCGCGAGCCGGCCTCGCGCAGTACCAGCATGACGGCGGGGTGGCCTTCATGCTCGCACGCAGCGGCAACCGTTTCGACCAGCACATGGGTGTAATCGGCTCGCACCAGGCGGTGCTCGACTGGTGCGCCAGGCTGGCCGGCGCTGACCATCCGCGCCACGCGGGGCAGCGCCTGCGCAACATCGTCCGGGTGGATCAGACCAGCGAGCTGCGCGCCGACCAGCTGTGCCGGGTCCTGCGCATTCATCAAGCGCGCAGCGGCCGGGTTGGCACGCACCACCCGCCCCTCCACGGTCAGCAGCACAGCGTCAGACGACAGCCTGGCCAGTGCACCGAAGTCCGTGCCGGCAGGTTCCACCGCGGCCGAATCCGTCGCCATGGCCGACGCCATCGCGGGACGCGACTCGGGTGCGAGCGGAAGCGCGGCGTCAACAGGGGAGGCTCCGGCATTGGCCGGATGGAAACGAGTCATCGGGGATACGCTTGCTTGGTCAGCGACGGCAACAGAAAGCGAGACTGCACGCTTCGACCCTATGCACAACGGCGCGATGGCGAAAAACTGAAGAGCGCCATGCCGCGCCGCGCTATCGCAGACAAGCAGACAAAGAAAAGCCCGCGCTCAGTTGACGAGGCGCGGGCTGAAATCTCTGGACCGTGTCGATCTGTTCCAGAGAGGAGAACCGACCCACGATACGCCAGCACAGTACTGCACCGGCATCGCTTCCATGTTTTGAATCATAGTGTCCGGCATGAAAAAACAAAGGGCGGAAAAGGCAGGGTATTCCATCCCTATTTATTTTCTGCCGCCCTTTTCTGCTGGCACTTCACATACCCCTTTGCTGCTGATCCCGCCTGCGTTCTCGGCTGCTTGGTAACTTGGTGGAGAGCCCTTGTGATACCCATGTGTGATGCCCATTTCTCAGGGTCCACCCTTGATGCTTAAGCCACCTAGCAAATCGCCCCGGCATATTGGTTGGTCGGTGCACGCGCGTGAATGTTCCGCGCGCGAGCATTATGTTGACGCGGCGATTAGTTTTGCGCTGGGCAAATCACCCTGTGTGAAGCGTGAGGCAGATTGCCGCGTCAAGTTTGAGCAGAATGGGCCGTTACTGTCCGATAAGCGCGCCTGCCCCGGGGTGAACCCGCAGGCGCATTTGGATGCCCATGCCCGGACCGCCATGCCATCTTTGTCTCCCACCACCCGTTCCTTGAGCGCATCGTCTTCACGGCGTGCTTCACGTTTGCTGATTGCCGTGGCGGTGCTGGCCGCGCTGGCCGCCTTGCCGCGCGTGTACGCAGCAACGACCACGACTGCGCCGAGCGCGGTCCCAGCAGCAGCCCGCCATGACACCGCACCGTCCACGCCAGCCAAGGCGCCCAAGGCCCCGAGCCCGACGTGTCAAAGCATCATGCGGCGCCTGTCTGGCAGCTTGGCGGGCACGCCCACCAACAGCGACAAGCCCGGCGCTGTGCTGGTCGACGTCGACAAAGCCGGCGTGACCATGGCCTGCAGCCACTCGGATTCAATCGCCATTCCGGTGCCCGGCAGCAGCAATGCCGCCCCTGGCCCCAACACCAAGACGCGATGATGGCGACCACGCGCATCGCGATTGCCAGCCTGCTTGCCTGCGTGTTCGCCAGCGCGGCCAGCGGTGCTGAACGCTGGATCGCGCTGCCGGATCAACCCGACAGCTATGCATCGCTCGATGCCGGCAGCGTGCAGCGCATGCCCAGCGGCCCCATCAGTGCCTGGGTGCGCGTGGAGGCGTCCAACCGCGCGGGCATGCGTTCATTGCAACGGATGTTTGGCGCGTTTCGTGGCGACATGGCGGACTTTCTCTACACCGTCGATTGCCGCACGCGGCAGTTCTCGGTCTCCCGCTCCAAGCTGTACCAAGGTGCGCTGACCGTCGCCGAAAAACAGTTTGGCAACGACGCCGCCTGGCAGCCGGTAGAAGGGGTGGGCCTGGCCGGTGCGGTGGCACGTCAGCTGTGCACGGGCTGACGCCGCAACGTCCGCCGCCGTCGCATGGCCGTCGTTGGTAACATCTCCGGGTGCGCCCCACTCCCAAGCCTTCGTCGCCTGATCCGCGTGTGACCGCAGACGCCAGCGTCTTCGGTACGCTCGCGCGCGGCTCGCGGGCGTCGCTGGAGCGCGTCGCCAACCTGGGCGATGGTGTCACCGCAGCCATCTGGCGCAACGAGCACGACGAGGCGCGCTACACGCAGCCCGGGCACCACACGCTGTCGGTCTATCTGCAAGGCGGCTACACCACGCATCGGCAAGATCTGCCGCACCTGTTCGGCGCCCCCGGACGTGTGTGCATGCTGCCGGCCGAGCATCAGTCTGCGTGGGTGATCGAGCAGCCGATGCGCTTTGTCCACCTGTATTTCGCTCCCGATGCGCTGGCGGGCCACGCGGTGCGCCTGCTCGACGCCGAGCCACGCCTCTTCACGCTGCACGACCGCACCTTCATCGAAGATGCGCACCTTGCCCAGGCCTGCACACGCATCGCCCAACTCGATTGGACAGACCTGGACGACCGCATGCGCGCCAACGCACTGGCCAACGACACGCTGTCGTACCTCGTGCAGACGCAGGGCCGCACACGCGCCCTGCCCGTACGCGGCGGATTGGCACCGCATGTGTGCCGACGCATTGCCGCGCGCATCGACGCGGAGTTGCATTTGCCGCTCTCCCTCGGCGAACTGGCTGCGGAAGCGAACCTGTCGGAGTTTCACTTTGCGCGGATGTTTCGCGCGTCTTTTGGCGTGGCGCCGCACGAGTGGGTCATGCAGCAACGGCTGACTCGCGCGCAAGACCTGCTGCGCAACACGGCCCTGCCGCTCGCCACCATTGCGGAGCGCTTCGGCTTCGCCAGCGCAAGCCATTTCAGCCGACGGTTTGCGCTGCAACTTGGTGCATCGCCGTCGTGCTACCGGCGGGCCTGGCAGGGCTCCTGAGGGCAGCTGAATTCCTGTTGATGTCTGCTGCATGCCGCGGCAAGAAAACGAACGATCGTATTCAGCATCGGCTGAAAAGCCGCGTGGGCCCTAGCGTTTTCCACGATGGAAGCGCACTTTGCAGCGCAGTAACGTGGAGATGGGTTCCCCATGGAGAGCACCATGTTCACCCATATCCTCCTGCCGACCGACGGCTCCGAGCAGTGCCGCAAGTCCATTGAAGGCGCGCTCAAGCTGGCGCGTGCCACGGGCTGCAAACTCACCGCCTACAACTGCATCGAAGAGTTTCCCAACATGGCCTATTCGGCCGGCGTGGGCGAGTGCCCGCACGCGCATTACATGGAGCAGGTGCAGGGGCACGCCAAGCAGTGCATCGAGCGCATCGCCCAACGCGCGCAGGAAGAAGGCATCCAGTTCGACAGCGACGTGACGCAGTTTCCGGAGCCCTATCTGGGCATTCTGGATGCGGCCAAGCGGCACGCGTGCGACGTCATCTTCATGGCATCGCACGGGCACCGCAGTCTGATGGGCCGGTTGCTGATCGGCAATGAAACGCGCAAGGTGCTGACCTACGCGAACATTCCGGTGGTGGTGTACCGGTAGCGGCGCAGCCGGTTACATCGGCACGGGTTCAGGCCCACCTTCGCCGCGTTCGAGTTCTGCCACGCGCGCAGCTTCGCGCTCGCTTACTTGTCTGCGCTGTTCGGGCGTGAGCACCTGCAGGATCTTCGCACCGGCCTGCGCCCGCAATTGCGCCTCGCGGGCGACGGCGCGGCCCAGCGCTTCAGTCAGCGCACGGGCGCGCGCCTCGTCATACTGGCCCGACACCACCATCTTGTGCAGGTCGCGATGCGCATGCTCGATGGCCTTGCGCTGTTCGCGCGCCTCGGGCATCTGCGCGTATTCAATGGCGAAGACCTTGTCGCGCTGCTCTTCGGTCAGGTTCAGCCCGCGTAGGAAGGGCGCGCCGCCATGATGCGGACCCGGCGCGCCCATGCCGGGGCCTGGGCCCCGGCCCATCATGCCCGGCCCCATCATTCCGGGATGCGGCAGCGGCGCCAGCGGAGCGGCATCCGGTGCGGCCGTCTGGGCAAGCGCAGCGCAGGAGAGCAACAGCCCGGCGGCAATGGCAGCCAGGCGGCGAGGTGTAGCAATGTTCATGGTTTGGCTCCTGTGAAAACGTCGGCCGGACATGCCAGCCATGCAATCACTGTAGCCAGCGACAGCGCACCAAAGGTGGGCAAACGGTGGAGTTTTCCTGAACTTTGCCCAGGCCACCGCAAGCCCGTGACGGGCGTCAGGCGTCAAATCAAGCGTCGAGCCGATAACCCACGCCGTACACGGAGTGGATCATGTCGGTGCCCGGGCTGATCTGCTCCATCTTGCGGCGCAGATTCTTGACATGGGTATCGACGGTGCGGTCGGTGACGACGCGGTGGTCGTCGTAGATCTGCTCCAGCAGCGTCGCCCGGGACAGAATGCGGCCGGGCGCCGCAGCCAGCGCGGCGAGCAGGCGAAACTCCACCGGCGTGAGGTCGATGCGCTGGCCACGCAACGTGGCGGAATACGCAGCGGCGTCAATCACCAGCGCGCTCTCCGGCACACCACCGGCACGCTGCGCGCGGCGCAGGATGGTCTTGATGCGCGCCACGAGTTCGCGCGGGCTGAACGGCTTGCAGATGTAGTCGTCCGCGCCCAGTTCCAGGCCGAGCAGGCGGTCGATCTCCTCCACGCGCGCGGTCACCATGACGATGGGCACCTCGCTGAAGGCGCGCACCTCGCGGCAGATTTCCAGGCCGTCCTTGCCGGGCAGCATCAGGTCAAGCACCACGAGCTCGGGCATGGTCTCGCGGATGCGCTGCACCGCGTGCGTGCCCTCGGCCAGGCATTCGGTTTCGTAGTGGGCGGCGCGCAGATAGTCGGTCATCAGCGCGGCCAGCTTGGGTTCGTCTTCAACGATGAGGATCATGGTCGGCAAGCGGGTCCAGCGGATCAAGCGAATCAAGAACGGGCAGACTGGGTAGACGAATCGCGATCCACAGCCCGCCCAATGGCGAAGGTTTGGCTTCAATGCTGCCGCCATGCGCGGCAATGATGGTCTGGCACAGGCTCAGGCCGAGCCCCGCCCCACCCTGCGCACGGCTGCGGGATGCATCCACACGGAACAGTCGATCGAAAATGCGCGGCAGCATGGCTTCCGGCACCCCGGGCGCGCTGTCTTGCACGTCGATCTGCTGCCAGTTGCCGTCTGCGTAAACACGCACGCGCAGCGTGCCGCCCGCATCGGTGTAGCGCAGCGTGTTCTCCAGCAGATTCTGGATGACCTGGCGCAGGCGTTGCGGGTCGCCACGCACCTGCGCGCCGGGCGAGGCACCGCTCGGCAGATCGAGTTGCAGCGCGATGCCCTTTTCCATCAGGCGCGGCGTGAAGCCCTGCACAGCGCTGCATACGGTATCGGCCAAGTCCAGCGGTTCCATATGGAACGCCAGCGCCCCCACATCCGCCAGCGACAGCTCGTACAAGTCGTCGATCAGCTTGCTGAGTGTCGACACCTCGGCCTGCAACGAGGCGAGCGAGGTGGCCGTCAGCGGACGCACGCCATCTTCCAGCGCCTCCAGCTCACCCCGCAGCACGGCCAGCGGCGTGCGTAGTTCATGCGAGATATCGGCGGTGAGCTGGCGCCGCATCTTCTGGTTGGCCTCCAGCGACGCTGCGAGATGGTTGAAGTCGGCCGCCAACTCACCCAACTCATCGCGCGAATGCACGTCGACCCGCGTGGCGTAATCGCCGTCGGCCATGCGGCGCGCTGCGTCGGTCATGCGGCGCATTGGCGCCAGCAACCCACGCGCAAGCAGCACGGCCACCAGCGCGGCCAGCAGCACGGACAAGCCGGCGATGATCCATGTCGCGCGCAACTGCTGCGCCTGGAATGCCTGGTCTGCCCCCTCGGGCACGCGCATGCGCGGCGGCATGGCGAGCCAGCCGATGGTCTCGCCGTTGTGGTGCAGCGCGTGCCACTGCGCGTTCGGCCCCAGCGGCGGCCCGTCGCCGATGATGGCGTTGCGCTGGGCATCGAGCAGCCAGATGGGCGAATGGGGCATTGGCGGGGGTTCGCTCGGCGGATGCGCCGACAGGCTGTCGGCAGGCGGCGGCCCCGGAGGTTGGCCAGCGGGCGGGCCGGGCAGCTCGGGGGACATACCGCGCGCCAGGCCGGGTGGCAGCGGATCGAAGTGGCGGCCCGTGCCGGGTCCGTCAAAGCGGTCGCCCCCCATGCCATTGGCGCGTGCACGCGCGCCTTCACGGCGCAGCAGGCGGAACCACGCCGCCGGATCGTTGCGCAGGAAATCCCAATTGCCGTGCTGGGCGTATGCCGCCTCCACACCCTGAGCCAGGGCGGCGAGACGCTCGGCCTCGCGCGCATTCACGTAGTCGAGGAAGTTGGTGTCAAAACGCCAGCGCACCGCCGCACCCATGGCAAGCGCCACGACAATGCTCAGCGTAAACAAGGCAACAAACAGCTTGGAGGTAATGCCGAAAGACGGGCGCATGGATGGATGGAAACGGCCTGTCGCCCGCGCCGGCGCGGACGCTCCGCGCTCGGCCGGACACCGGACTGCGTCATCTTACCGGGCGGCCTCTGGCGGGATGCGCTGAGCATAACAACCCTGGCGCGCCAGAAAATGAGCGAAATGCGAAGAACACGCGTCACGGCTTGAGATATGGCGTAACGCGCACGTGCCCGAGGCTCCTGGTGCCGGCAAAGCACGCTATGCTGCTTGCCTTGGCCCCATGCCCCGCCCCGGGAGAGCCGTGTTGTCCAGCAAGCCGATCCGTCCTTCGTTTTCCATGCTGCGCTGCGCCGTCGGGGGCGTGGAGGCGGTCATCGCAGACAGCCGGCACGCGTTTCCGCGCCACACGCACGCGCAGTTCGGCATCGGCGTTGTTGATCGCGGCGCGCAGAAATCGCTGAGCGGACGCGGCATGGTCGAAGCCGGCGCCGGGGACGTCATCACGGTCAACCCAGGCGAGGTGCACGACGGCACACCCATCGGCGATGCCGGCCGCGCTTGGCGCATGCTGTATCTCGACCCGGAGGTCGTCATCGACCTGGCGCGTGACGTGCACAACAGCAACCAAGCCGAATTCGATCGCCCCGTCGCGCAAGATGCCAACCTGGCGCGGCGCGTACGGCTGCTCTTTACGCAGATGACCGCATCGTCTTCATCGCCTTCATCGGCCACCGAACACGACGCGCTGCTGCGCGAGCAGTTGCTGCTCTCCGTACTGGCTGACGCGCTGCACGCCACAGCCTACCGCCCTGACGAAGCGCCCGACGCGATCCGCCAGGCCCGCGCACGTATTGACGACGATCCGGCCGCGGCGGTGTCCCTGCTAGACCTGGCGCGCGACACCGGCCTGAGCCGCTTCCAGGTGCTGCGCGGCTTTGCGCGCGTGACGGGTCTCACGCCGCATGCTTATCAGTTGCAGCGCCGCGTTGCCTTGGCACGCCGCTTGATCGCCCAGGGCCTGCCGCTGGCGGAAGCGGCCGCTGCCTGCGGCTTTGCCGATCAGAGCCACATGACGCGCCAGTTCATACGCAAGTACGGCGTGTCGCCCGGCATGGTGGCGGCGGCTCGCTAGCGCCGGCATCTTTCCCGCCGCCCCCCCCTGCAATTTCGTTCAAGACGCGCGCGCTGGGCGCGGCCATCCTGCGGGCTTTCGTACACGCGGGATACCCCATGTCCAAACCGATTTCCAGCCGATTGGAAGGCTGCCTTTACCTGGCGCTGGCGATGATTCTCGTGGGCAGCACCGTCACGGCCAGCAAGATCATCGCGGCGGCACTGCCGCCCTTCTCGGCCACGGCACTGCGTTTTGCGATGGCGCTGCCGCTGTTCCTCATCGCCATGCGCGTCACAAACACACGCTGGCCGGTGCTGGCACGCGGTGACTGGGTACTGCTGTTCTTGCAGGCGGGGGCCGGCAGCGTCGGCTATACCACGCTGCTGATCTCCGGGCTGCGACATACCTCTGCCGCAGATGCGGGGGTAATCATCGGCACGCTGCCCGTGGTATCGGCGCTGATCGCGATTGTGCTGCTGGGCGAGCGCCCCCGGCGAGCAGTGTTGGGAGCAATTGCGCTGGCTACTGTCGGCGTGCTGGTGATTGCGTTTCAACCCGGCGGTGATGCCACCCACCCGCTGCTGGGCAATCTATTGGTGATTGGGGCGGTGGTATGCGAAGGCGTGTTCATCCTGCTCAACAAGCGGTTGCGCACACCCGTGCCCCCACTGGCGCTGTCGACGTTGATGAGTGCCTTCGGCCTGGCAACGGCCCTATTGCCGGCGCTGTGGGAGGCGCCGTGGCAATTGCAGAGTTCGAGCCAGCTTGCCGACGCTGTCGCGGCGGTGGCCTATTACGCCATCGTGCCAACCGTGGGTGGTTTCGTGCTGTGGTATGCCGGCGCGGCGCGTGTGAGCGGTGCGGAGGCCTCGCTGTTCACGGCACTGGCGCCGGTGGCGGCTGTTGTGTTTGCGGCCTCGTTGCTGGGGGAGGCGGTCAGCGCCCGCCAGGTGGTGGGCATCGCGTCGGTGTTGGCGGCCGTGCTGAGCCTGGGGCTCGCACGGGCGCCCTCGCCTGCTTCGTCGGCCGGTTAGGCGTGTTAGGCCTCGGCGTCTGGAGCGGTCACCTCTTCCATGCGCTCGATACGCGCGCGCACGATGCGGCGGCTGCCGGCTTCCAGGATGACGAAGCGGAGATCGTGGCGCACCAGCGTGTCACCCACCTCGGGCAGGCGGTCCCACTGATTGAAGAGATAGCCACCCAGGCTGGTGGCGCCGCCGCCCTCGTCCAGCAACCAGTCGACATGCAGCACGTCTTCGAGCTGGCGCAGGTCGGCTTCGCCGGCAACTTCCCAGCAGCCTTCGGTCACCTCCACCACGCCGGGGCGCTCGTCTTCGTCGGGGAACTCACCCGCAATGGCTTCGAGCACGTCGATGGGGGTGACGACGCCCTGCACTACGTCCAGCGAATCCGTGACCACCATCATGCGGCCGCGCGCGCGCTTGAGCTTGTCCATCAGCCGCAGGATGCCGATGTTGTCCGACACCTTGAGCGCAGGCTTGACGCTGCGCTCCACGTCAATAGCGCCGCGCGTGTCGAGGTCGCCCATCAGGTCCTTGGCGCGCGCTACGCCCACGAGGTCATCCAGCCCACCGCGGCACACCGGAAACTGGTTGTGCGGCACGGCCAGCAACAGCTTGCGCGTGACCGATGCATCGGCATCCAGGTCCACCCACGAGATATCGTGACGCGGCGTCATGATCGAGCGCACAGAGCGCTCGGCCAAGTCCAGCACGCCGCTGACCATGCTGCGCTCTTCCGGGCGGAACACGGTTTCCGGCGCGGGCTGGTCTGCGTGCGGGGCGGCTTCGTGCGCCTCGGTGTCGGCCGGCGCGCCACGGCGGTCGCCCAGCAGGCTCAGCACGGCATCGGCGGTGCGCTCACGCAGCGGGCGACGGCGCTCGTAGCGCACGGTATTGCGCTGCGCCACCTGGTTGAAGAACTCGATCAGGATCGAGAAGCCGATGGCCGCATACAGATAGCCCTTCGGAATATGAAAGCCCAGGCCTTCGGCCACCAGGCTGAAGCCGATCATCAGCAGGAAGCTCAGGCAAAGCACCACCACCGTGCGGTGTGCGTTGACGAAGTTCGTCAGCGGACGCGAGGCAAACAGCATGGCGCCCATGGCAATCACCACGGCGGCCATCATCACCGGCAGGTCGTTGACCATGCCCACGGCGGTGATAACGGAGTCGATGGAGAACACCGCATCCAGGATCACCACCTGCGCGATCACGTTCCAGAACTTGCCGTGGCCCCTGCCATGGCTTTCATCCTGTGGTTCGCCATCCAGACGCTCGTGCAGCTCCGACGTGGCCTTGAACAAGAGGAAGAACCCGCCCAGCAGCAAGATGATCGAGCGGCCCGACAACTCCACCGGCCCCAGCGTGAGCAGCGGCTTGGTGAGCCCGATCAGCCATGACATGGTGGCCAGCAGCACCATGCGCATGACCAGCGCCAGCCCCAGGCCGATCATGCGGGCACGATCGCGCTGCGCGGGTGGCAGCTTGTTGACGAGGATGGCGATAAAGACGAGGTTGTCGATGCCGAGAACAATCTCGAGCACCACCAGGGTAAACAGGCCGATCCAAATGGACGGGTCAGCAAGCCAAGTCATAGAGAGCAGTGGAAGACAGCAGAAACGCAATCCGCCGATGATAACCGCAGCGCACGCGCGGCCGCGCACCGGCGCGTGCGAAGTGTTGCAACAAACGGGCCGGCAAGCTTAGCGCTGGGCAACGCGTGCGGGGTGTGCCGCCGCGGGGCGATAGCCGTCGGTCAACGTCTTGAGGAAGGCGACGATGTCGCGCACGTCGGCCTCGGACAGCACCGGCTTGTCGCCGGGCTTGCCGCCAAATGGCGGCTCCATGTTGACGTTCGCGCGGTATTGCGCGGGCAGGTCATCGAACTTGTCGACGGTGCCATCGGCTTTGCGCGGATACCACTTCTGGGGTTGCGTGTCGCGCTGGGCGTAGAAGCGCACCGCATCCTCCAGCGAATGGATGGCGCCGTTGTGGAAGAAGGTTTTGCGCAGCGCCACATTGCGCAGCGACGGCGTGCGGAACCGGCCGCAATACTCGGCGCGATCTTTCAGGTCGGTCCGGTCGGGGCCGCACAGGCCCAGATCAAAGAACGCCGGGTCGGCATTGCCCGCCAGCTTGCGGTTGCGCGGCACACCCACGGCGATGTGGCCGAAGTCGGTAAAGGCGGGGAACGCGCCGTCCTGCTTGATGGCACTCACGTGGCATGAGGCGCAGTTGCCCTTGGCGGGGTCGGCAAACAGCTGCAGGCCGCGCATTTCCTGCGGCGACAGCTTGACCTGCTTGCGCAGGAAGGCGTCGTACTTGCTGTCGTACGGATAGAACTCCGACGGCGTCTGCTGAAACACCTCGAGCACCATCAGCGCGGCGCGGAACGCGGTGTCCTCGTCGTCGAGGATGTCGTTGCCGAACACCCGGCGGAACGCCTGCGCATGACGGCCATTGCGCAGCTTGGCAACCACGTTGGCAGGCGTGCCGTTGGCCATCTCGTGCGCAGACAGCAACGGAATGCGCGCCTGGTCGTGCGTGGACGACACGCGGCCGTCCCAGGTGTAGCCGCCGGTCGGGCCCTGATCTTCGGCGTCGTTGCCGTCGCTGTCGTAGAAGTGCTCGGAGAATGCCGGCACGTTCTGCAGATAGCGCAACGACGGTGCGGCACGCACGCCGGTCTTGTTCATGCCCTCGCCGCCCAGTTGCACCGACAGATCGTTCGGCGGCCCATAGGCGTGCGTGGGGCTGTGGCAGCTTGCGCAGGCCAGCTTGCCTGAAGCGGACAGCGCCGGATCAAAGAACAGCGCCTTGCCCAAGGCGGTCATGGCGGGCACCGAGGGGCGGCGCGTCGCCATCATCGTGTAGAAGGCCTTTTCGTAGGCCGCAGCACCCGGCGCAGTGGACGCGGAGGCTACCGCCGGTTTGGCTGCTGGCGGCGTGGCGGCCTGAGCCACCGCTGGTTCTGAGCGACCGCATCCGCCCAATCCAGCCCCCAGCCCGGCCAGCGAAAGCGCCAAGACAGCGATCACGCGAAGCGTGGCAACAGACAAAGGGCGGCTCATTGGCGGTGGGCAGTATGTTGGGAGCCTTGCAACTTAGCACGCCGACCATGACACTTTGATGTCGTCAAACTCATGTCATGTCAGCCCTTGGAGAGCTCCCATGGTGGCAAATGTCTTCAAACGTTCGGTGGGGCCCTTGCTCATCCTGATGATGGTGATCACGCTGAACTGGGGCGAAACACAGTCCTGGCGTGCGTTTGCATCATCAACTTGTCACACACAAAGCCCAGACTCCGGCTCGCTTTCGTCCCCCACACAACAATTCAGGGAAATCATGAGCCGAGCGTTCCGTCTTCTGCCGCTGACCGCGTTGGTCGCGGCCAGCATGTCTGCCTGCGGTGGCAGCGATTCGAACAGCGCCTCCACCGGTACCTCCGGCGTGGTGACTGGCAGCTACTTCGAACACGCCAAGGTCTGCATCGACACCAACAACAACGGCAAGTGCGATTCGGGTGAAGCCAGCACGTATACCGATGCCAACGGCGCTTACACGCTACCCGGCTCGGGTGCGGTGGTGGTGGAAATCGGTACGGACGCATTCCGCAATGACCCGGCCACGGGTGCACACACGGCGATCACGCGTCCGCTGGTGTTCCGCGCACCGGCCGGCGCCAACGCCATCGTCAGCGCCATCTCGACGGAACTGGCGGTGCTGATGGATAGCAACGGCGGCGACATCAACGCGGCCAAGGCTGCGCTGGCTGCGCGCCTGGGCGTGACGGTCGACAAGCTGCTGGAAGACCACAACAAGGAAAGCGACGCCAATATCAAGGCAGCGCTGCAGGCCGAAATCGACCAGGCCATCGATCTGATTGCCGATGCCGTTGCCGGCGGCGGCGACATCGGCCAGACCATCCGCAACGGCGTGGCCAAGCGCATGGCGCTGGTCAACAACGTCAAAACGATCGTCGTGATCTACGCGGAAAACCGCGGTTTCGACAACCTGTATGGCCTGTTCCCGGGCGCCAACGGCATTCCGGGCGTGAACCCGACGTCCACCGGCACCGCCGTCGCGCAGAAGGATTTCGACGGCTCCGTGCTGCCGACGCTGCCGCCCACCTGGGGTGGCGTGACCGCAAGCGGCCAAAGCGTGACCGTTACGCAAGCGCAATCCACCGGCTGGGCCAACAAGCCGTTCCAGATCGATAACCCATCTGGCATCAACGGCACGGGCATCGTGGTGGGGCAGAACGTCATCACGCGTGACCTGTGGCACCGCTTCTATCAGAACCAGATGCAGATCAACGGCGGCAAGAACGACATGTTCGCTGCCTTTGCCGATGCCGGCGGCCTGACCATGGGCTATTACGACGGCAGCAAGATGGCCATGTGGAACATCGCCAAGCAATACACGCTGGCCGACAACTTCTTCATGGGCGCGTTCGGCGGCTCGTTCCTGAACCACCAATACCTGATCTGCGCCTGCGCGCCGATCTATCCGAACGCCGCAACCTCGCCAGCCTCGGGCAGCATCGCCCAAGTCGTGACGGGTGCAAACGGCTCGCCGACGCTCACGCCGACCGCAAGCTCGGTCATGGCCGGCGCCCCAACGTTCGGCAACGGCACGAAGGACGGCAACCTGACGCCGCTGGAGGCCGACGGCAGCGCGTTCGCCGTCAACACAATGCAGCCGCCGTACCAGCCATCGGGCAACGCGGTGGCGAGCAGCAATCCCGCCTATGCTGACCCGAGCAAGGCCACGACCCTGCCGGCGCAATCGAAGCAGGCCAACATCGGTGATCTGCTGACCGCCAAGGGCGTGAACTGGGCTTGGTATGCCGGCGCCTGGAACGCCGCCCTGGCCGATGCGCCCAACGCCACGCGCGGCGTGATCTACAGCGGCACGACGCAGTTCCAGCCGCACCACCAGCCGTTCAACTACTTCAGCCGCTTCGACCCGGCCACCGCCACGGGTGCATCCGAGCGCGCAGCCCACCTGAAGGATTACGACGCTGCCTTCCTGCAAGACGCCGCCGCCGGCAACCTGCCGCCGGTCACGTTCTACAAGCCGCAGGGCAACCTGAACCAGCACCCGGGTTACGCCAACGTTGCAGACGGCGATGCCCACATCGCCAACGTGATCGCCCAGCTGCAGAAGAGCCCCCAGTGGAAGAACATGGTCGTGGTGGTGACGTACGACGAAAACGGTGGCTTCTACGACCACGTCACGGTGCCGAAGGCTGACCGCTGGGGCCCGGGCACGCGTATCCCGGCGATCATC
>CBJMVH010000012.1:0-111494 GCA_966433195.1 uncultured Ralstonia sp. | reverse complement strand
CGCTTCGCCCGGCAAAGGGCTCCGAGGAAAGGGTGGGAGTGCCACATGCGTTCGCGTATAGGAGCGTTGTGCCGCATTGTCGGGCCCGCAGTTGCACGATGCTAGCCATCTCGGCATTTTTTGAAGCCCCCACAACAATGCCAAGATTGGCGCCTGACCAAGCCAGCGGCCCGTAATGCGGCTGCGTAAGCAGTTCGGAATCAAATACGACGCCAAAGCCGTAGTGCGCCCCGCATGGTCGGCCAAAGTACAGCTTTCCCGGGCGGAAAAAGCGCGTCTCATTAGTGGACAGATGATTCTTGATATACCGGCCGGACAGTGCCCCTAAAGAGGCAACAATCGCGCACTGAAATGTTCGCTTGCGAACCGCCTCAATGACTCCCGCCACGATCGTCGCATGCTTACGTGCACTCAGCTCGCAGATATAGCGCTGAAATTTTTCGGCACTTGCTGCGGCATGGCCGATTGCATGTTTGTCGTTGGAATCATGGCCGTCCTCTGACCACGCCGCTGGCAACACGAGAAGATCGAACTCCTCCTTTACCATTAGGGATTCACAGTAGGCAATGCGTTCCTCAACGTCCATCAGATAGGGCAACTGCAAACAGCCGACGATCACACTCGGTCTCCTACTTCAGTCGCGGCGACCGGATGCGGGCCCAAGATCGAAAGGCTGCAGGATCGGAAGAAAATTCCTAACCATTCCGGCGCCACGCCTTAGCGTTGCGTTCGCTGTGCCAGCCCGCCCGGATCGGGAAGTGCGGCCACGCAAGGATGCGGGAGTCGGCGTCACCGCGCTACAGACTCCGATTCGCAAATGCGGAAATTAAATTTGCCAAGAAATTCATTTAAAGAATTTCGATCAATTGTTAGTACAAAAATAATGCACTCTAAATCCAGAGCAATTGGTGGTACAAAACGCCAAAAGTGCATCATGGGCAACATTTTTCCGATTTCCGATCTTTTTGTATGAACTATTGCTAGGCAGCACTCTTGAGTCGGACAGGCAACACGCTCCAATGGGACGAGCGGTCTAGTGAGGCGCAACCTGATATGCCATATATTTAACATAAGATAGATTATGGGTATTTTAGATGGCGGATACGATGTGATTTTTAGTCCGGATATCTCAACCGAGTACGCGTCTCACTGTCGATTCATCCATGGCCGCTTCACCATATGCCAAGCCTGCATCTATACAACCGCAAGAGCCCGAAGACATTTGACTATGGAAGACATCCTCACCCACCTTCACCCCGAACGCCTGAATTTCCTTTGGGACGCGTTCAACCGCTTCGCCGTCAGCTTGTGTGCCGCGCTGTTGATTCTTGTCGTGGGCTGGTGGGTGTCGAAGCGCATCGGGCTTTGGCTCAATCGGATGATGACTAACCAGTCCCGGGTTGATGCCACGCTGACGCCGATCTTGTGCGACATCGCCGTCTGGGGGATTCGCATTTTGGCCGTGGTCGGGGCGCTGTCGCGGCTGGGCATTGAAACGGCGAGCATCATTGCCGTGCTCGGAGCGGCAGGTTTGGCGATCGGCCTGGCGCTGCAAGGGACGCTCCAAAACATCGCTGCGGGCATCATGCTGCTGGCGCTGCGCCCTTTTCGTGTGGGCGACTACATTGACGGCGGCGGTGGCGATGTCGCTGGTACCGTGGAGGAAGTCGGCCTGTTCATGACGCGGCTGGCCAAGCCCGATGGCATCTGCGAGTACGTGCCGAACAGCGCGCTGTGGAGCCATACGGTGCGCAATTACACCCGCAACCCGACCCGACGCCTGGATTTGGAGACCGAGGTCTCGCTGCACGATGACATCCCCCGGGCGATTGAGGCGCTCAAGGCGCTGGCGGCGAGCGAGCCGCTGGTGCTGCCCGATCCCGCCCCGATGGCTATGGTGATGCGCTTTGACGATAGCGTGGCCGTATTGAATCTGCGCGTGTGGGCCAAGACGGAAGACTTCTGGCAAATGCGCTGGAACCTTGCCGAGAAGGTTCGTGCGACGTTGCTGGCGGCGCGTTGCACACTGCCGGCGCGGGTGCGCGAGCTGCATATCGTGCAGAGTTCTGGGCAAGACACGGGTGAAGCGCGCGGCGCTCGGGACAGTGAAGCGTTGCTGCGCTGAGACACCGGGCGAATACGCCGGATTTTTCCGTGCATTCCCAATCGCATTGCCTAGACTCGTTTTTCAGGCATCTTTTATAGGCAACGCATCATGTGTCGCTGGTTGGCGTATTCGGGTAACCCCATTCAGATGGAGACGGTGCTGTTCCGTCCGACGCATTCACTGATTGACCAGAGCCTGCGCTCGCGTCTGGGCCATACGACCACCAACGGAGACGGATTCGGCATTGGCTGGTACGGCAGTCATTCCGAGGTGCCGTTTCGGTATCGCTGCCTGCACCCGGCTTGGAACGACACCAATCTGCGGGAAGCCGCCCGTGCCATCCGCTCTCCCCTCTTTGTGGCGCATGTTCGAGCGGCCACCGATACGCCCACGCAAGAAACCAACTGTCACCCGTTCCGGTACGGCCGATGGCTGTTTGTGCACAATGGGCTGATCCGCGAGTACCCCACGCTGCGGCGTGACCTGATGATGGAGGTTGCGCCCGAACTGTTTCGCTGGATCGAGGGTTCGACGGACTCGGAGGTGATGTTTTTCCTGGCGCTCACGTTTGGGCTACAGCGCGACCCGCAAGCGGCTCTGGAACAGATGGTGGGGCTGATCGAGCACGTCGGCCATCGGCACGGCGTCGAGCATCCGCTGAACATGACCGTGTGCGCCACCGACGGCGAACAAATCATTGCGGCGCGCTATTCAAGCGAACGGGATTCGCGCTCGCTGTTTCACAGCACGTCGTTCCGGCATCTGCATGAGCTGTATCCGGAGAATTCTCGGATCAAAGATGCTGGCGATGAGGCGTTTCTTGTGCTGTCGGAGCCGCTGGTCGACCTGCCGGACGCCTGGGACGAGATTCCCGAAGAGACACTGGTCATCGTCAAGGGCGGCGCCGTCGAGCATCGCCGTTTTGTGCCTCGGCTGCCCGTGGTTGAGGTGTCTGCAAGGCAGCAATCTTCCTACGGCCGCGCCGCCGGTTGACCGTCCCACCGTCTTTTTCCCCCGCCGCCCCTCCCCGCTGAAAGCTCCTGACAAAACGCTGTCAGGAGCGTTGCGTTACCCTCGCGCCCGCGACCTGTGCCGTAGGTGAACCGGATCTCAAGAATCCGCTACAGTTTACGGCTCGAATTCTGATTGCCGGCGCGGCAGAAAAGTGAGTATCCGCGCCGGCATTCCTCTTACCTCCAAGGAACGCCCTCCATGTCCTCCGGTGTCATTCGCCTGCGCGGAGCCCGTCAGCACAATCTCAAGAACCTCGATCTGGACCTGCGCACGGGCGAAATGACCGTCGTGACCGGCCCGTCGGGGTCCGGCAAATCCAGCCTCGTTTTCGATACCCTCTACGCCGAAGGCCAGCGCCGCTACGTCGAAACCTTCAGCGCCTACGCGCGCCAGTTCCTGGACCGCATGGACCGGCCGCAGGTCGAGCATGTGGAAGGCGTGCCGCCCGCCATCGCCATCGACCAGACCAACCCGGTGCGCAGCTCGCGCTCGACGGTCGGCACGATGACGGAGCTGAACGATCACCTGAAGCTGCTGTTCGCGCGCGCGGCACAGTTGTTCGACCGCGATACCGCGCTGCCCGTGCGGCACGACACGCCCGAAACGATCTACGACGAGCTGATGGCACGCACGCGCGAGGGGGATCCTCGCCTGGTGGTGACGTTCCCCGTCGAGTTGCCGGCGAACACCAGTGCCGAAGAGGTCGCGCAATGGCTATCCGTGAGCGGCTATACGCGCGTGCAGGCCGAGCGGGTTGTCGGCGAGCGCAAGTTGCTCGACGTGGTGGCGGACCGCTTCCGCCTGCAAGGCACCGAGCGCGCCCGCGCGCTGGAGGCCATCGAGTCGTCGCTCAAGCGCGGCGGCGGGCGAGTCAATGTGTACGTGTTGCCTTCGGACGAGGCTGCCGAACCGCAGATCTGGCGTTTCTCCACCGGTCTCCATTGCCCGGAAAGCGACCTGCGCTACGCCGATCCGCAGCCCGCCCTCTTCTCGTTCAATTCGGCATATGGCGCCTGCGATGCTTGCCGTGGCTTCGGCCGCGTGATCGGCGTCGACCTCGGCCTAGTGATTCCGGACGAGCGGAAAACCTTGCGCGAAGGCGCCATCAAGCCGATGCAGACCCCGGCATGGAAGGAATGCCAGGACGATCTGATGCGCTACGCCGCAGCGGCCGACATCCCGCGCGGTACGCCCTGGGCTGAACTTACACAGGCGCAGAAAGATTGGGTCATCAACGGCGACCCGGCTTTCAAGCGCGGCGGCTGGAACAAGCAGTGGTACGGCGTGCGCCGCTTCTTCGACTACTTGGAGTCGAAGGCGTACAAGATGCACATTCGCGTGCTGCTCTCCAAATACCGCAGCTACACGACGTGCGAAACCTGCGGCGGTGCGCGGCTGAAAACCGAATCGATGCAATGGCGCCTGGGCACCAAGGAAAACGCCGACGCCGTGCTGGCGCCCGAGCACCGCTTCATGCCGCGCGGCGTGAAATGGAGCCGCGCCCAGCTCGAAGCCCTGCCCGGCCTGACCGTGCACGACGTGATGCTGCTGCCCATCGAGCGCATCCGCCGCTTCTTCGATGAGCTGACGCTGCCGTCCTCGCTGCTCGACGATGCGCTCAAGCTGCTGCTCGACGAGGTGCGCACGCGGCTGGCATATCTGTGCGACGTCGGCATCGGCTACCTGACGCTGGACCGCCAGAGCCGCACGCTATCCGGCGGCGAGGTGCAGCGGATCAACCTAACCACGGCGCTGGGTACGTCGCTCGTCAACACGCTGTTCGTGCTCGATGAACCCAGCATCGGCCTGCACCCGCGTGACCTGGATCGGATTGTCGAAGCCATGCAGCGTCTGCGTGATGCGGGCAACACGCTGGTGGTGGTCGAGCACGACCCGTCCGTCATGCTCGCCGCCGACCGCCTGATCGACATGGGCCCCGGCCCCGGGGAGCGCGGCGGAACGATCGTCTTTGACGGCACGCCGGCGGCCATTCGCCAGGCCGATACGCTCACCGGCGCCTATCTATCCGGCCAGCGCCGGGTGGCCGATGCAACGGACTGGCAAGCACGTCCGGTCAACGACGCGACACCACGGCTCGTGCTGGAAGGCGCTGCCGAGCATAACCTGCGCGACGTCACGGTCGAGATTCCGCTGCAGCGCCTGGTGTGCGTGACGGGCGTGTCGGGCTCGGGCAAGTCGACGCTGATCCAGGACGTGCTGCACCCTGCCTTGGCGCGCCATTTCGGCAAGGCGACGGAATCGCCTGGTGCGTTCCGCGCGCTGCGCGGTGCGGATCAGATCAGCGATGTGGTGTTTGTTGACCAATCGCCGATCGGCAAGACCGCGCGCTCGAACCCGGCCAGCTACGTCGGCGCGTTCGATGAAATCCGCAAGCTTTTCGCCAAGGCGCCGATGGCGCTGCAGCGCGGTTACACGGCGGGCACGTTCAGCTTCAACTCGGGTGACGGCCGTTGCCCGACCTGCGGTGGCTCGGGTTTCGAGCACGTGGAGATGCAATTCCTCTCCGACATCTACCTGCGCTGCCCCGATTGCGACGGCACGCGCTATCGCGCCGAGATTCTCGAGGTGAAGATTCCTCGCGCCGGCCGCGCGCTATCCGTGGCCGATGTGCTGGAACTGACGGTGAGCGAAGCCGCCGCCGTGTTCGCCGACGATGCCGACGTGCTGCGCGTGCTGCAACCGATCGTCGACGTGGGGCTGGAATATGTGAAGCTGGGCCAGCCGGTGCCGACGCTTTCCGGCGGTGAAGCACAGCGCCTGAAGCTGGCGGGCTTTTTGGCCGAAGCGGCACAGGCCTCCCAGACCGCCGCACGCAAGCGCGTCAAGCAAGACGTGCCCGCCAACGCCGGCCGCCTGTTCATGTTCGACGAGCCGACCACGGGTCTGCACTTTGACGACATCGCCAAGCTGATGCGCGCGTTCGGCAAGCTGCTCGAAGCCGGCCATTCGCTGATCGTGATCGAGCACAACCTCGACGTGGTGCGCGCAGCGGATTGGATCATCGATCTTGGCCCCGAAGGGGGTGATGTCGGTGGCTTGCTGGTGTGCGCCGGTATGCCCGCGCAGGTGAAGGATTGCGCGGCTTCGCACACTGGCGCAGCGCTTAAACAGTACGAAGCCAGCATCGGCCAGCCGGAAGCCGCTGAAGGCGTGCCGCTGCAAACGGCACTGGCTGAACGCCGCGCTAAGCGGGCGGCATTGGCGGAGGTTCAGGGCGAAAACGTCGTGCGCATCGTCCACGCGCACGAGCACAACCTCAAGGGCTTGAACGTCGATATTCCGCACGGCAAGTTCAACGTGGTGACGGGCGTATCGGGCTCGGGCAAGTCGACGCTGGCATTCGACATCCTGTTCCACGAGGGGCAGCGTCGTTACCTGGAATCGCTCAATGCGTATGCACGGTCGATCGTGCAGCCGGCGGGGCGGCCGGAAGTCGATGCCGTGTATGGCATTCCGCCCACGGTGGCCATCGAGCAGCGCCTGTCGCGCGGCGGCCGCAAGAGCACGGTGGCGACGACGTCCGAGGTGTGGCACTTCCTGCGGCTGCTGTACGTGAAACTGGGCGTGCAACATTGCATCCACGACGGCACGCCGGTGTCGGCGCAAAGCCCCGAGGCTATCTTTGCTCAGCTCATGCGCGACCATCGCGGCCAGCACATCGGCCTGCTCGCCCCGCTGGTGGTGAACCGCAAGGGCGTGTACACCGACCTCGCCAAGTGGGCCAAGGCGCGTGGCTACACGCATCTGCGCGTCGACGGCGAATTCCTGACCGTCGACCCGTGGCCCCGACTAGACCGCTTCCGCGAGCACACGCTGGAATTGCCTGTGGGCGATATCGTCGTCGCGCCAGAAAACGAAGCCGCGCTGCGTGCGTTGATAGAGCAGGCGCTGGAATACGGCAAGGGCATCATGCATGTGCTCGCACCGCTCGATGGCCTGCAGCACGCCATGCACAACGGCGGCACCGCGCACGTCGGCAACGTGAAGGTGTTCTCCACCAAGCGTGCGTGTTCGACCTGCGGCACCAGTTACCCCGAGCTGGATCCGCGCATGTTCTCGTACAACAGCAAGCATGGCTGGTGCCCGAGCTGCGTTGGCACGGGCTTGGCGCTCACGCGCGAGCAGCGCGCCGCGTTTGACGACACCGTCCTCGGCGGCGACGACCGCGGCCGCGAGCAGACGTTGCCCTCGGAAGAAGTCGATCCGGACGGCATGACCGACCTGCCCTGCCCGGACTGCCATGGCACGCGCCTGAACCCGACGGCCCGCGCAGTGACGTTCGCCCAGAAACCCATCGTCGACATTGCACAGTGGACGGTCAGCCAGACGCGCCGCTGGGTCGAAGGCCTGGACTTGACCGGCCGCGATGCCGACATCGCCCGCGACGTGGTGGCCGAGATCCACAGCCGCCTGTCGTTCCTGGAGGAAGTCGGACTGGGCTACCTGAGCCTGGACCGCGCCGCACCCAGTCTGTCGGGCGGCGAGGCACAGCGCATCCGTCTGGCCGCACAGCTCGGCAGCAACTTGCAGGGTGTGTGCTACGTGCTGGACGAGCCGACCATCGGCCTGCACCCGCGCGACAACCAGATCCTGCTCGACGCGCTGCGCAAGCTGGGCGACAAGGGCAACACGCTGGTGGTGGTGGAGCACGATGAAGACACCATCCGCCGGGCGGACCACATCATCGACATCGGCCCTGGCGCGGGCAAGCGCGGGGGCAACTTGGTCGCGCAAGGCGGTGTGGCCGACCTCGCTGCACAACCGGATTCGCTCACCGGGCGCTTCCTCTCGCAGCCGATCGAACACCCGCTTCAGCCGCGCCGCGAGGTGGTTGCGCCACGCGCCGGAGTGCAGGCCGTGCCCGAGCAATGGCTGACCGTGCATGGCGCCAAGCTGCACAACCTGCGCAACGTCACGGCGACGATGCCGCTGTCGCGTCTGGTGGCGATTACGGGCGTGTCCGGTTCGGGCAAATCGACGCTCGCACGCGATGTGCTGATGACCAACCTGCTGGATGCCGTGGGCCGTTCGGTGCTGTCATCGCCGGCTACACGCCGTGCACGCAAGGCGGCGCAGGCTGAAACACCCGACGCCAAGATGCCGCGCAAGCTCGACGTCAAACACGATTGGCACGGCTGCGACGGCATCACCGGCTGGGAAGCCATCGACCGCGTGCTGGAAGTCGACCAAACTCCGATCGGCAAGACGCCGCGCTCGTGCCCGGCCACGTATATCGGCGTGTGGGACACCATCCGCAAGCTCTTTGCCGACACGCTGGAAGCCCGCGCACGTGGCTACACCGCCTCGCGCTTCTCGTTCAACACGGGCGACGGCCGCTGCCCCGCCTGCGAAGGCCAGGGCGTGCGCACCATCGCCATGAGCTTCCTGCCCGATGTGAAGGTGGGCTGCGACGTCTGCCATGGCCAGCGCTTCAACCCCGAGACGCTGGCCGTCACCTGGCGCGGCAAGAACATCGGCGATGTGCTGACCATGGAGATCGACGAAGCGGTGGAGTTCTTCGGCGCCATGAACAGCATCGCCCACCCGCTACAGTTGATGAAGGACGTCGGCCTGGGCTACCTGACCTTGGGCCAGCCCTCGCCCACGCTGTCTGGTGGCGAGGCGCAGCGCATCAAGCTGGTGACCGAGTTGTCGAAGGTGCGGGATGACGTGACGCGCCGTGGCCAGAAGGCGCCGCACACGCTGTACGTGCTGGACGAGCCGACCGTGGGCCTGCACATGGCCGACGTCGCCAAGCTGATCCGCGTGCTGCATCGCTTGACGGACGGCGGTCATAGCGTGATCGTGATCGAGCACGATCTTGACGTGATTGCCGAAGCGGACTGGATTCTCGACCTCGGCCCCGAGGGCGGCGACGAAGGCGGCACCATCGTGGCGGCCTGCGGGCCGGAGGCGCTGGCACGCATCAAAGCCAGCCATACGGGTGCGGCACTGGTGCCGGTGCTGGCCCGCGGGAGCGTCGTGGAGCAGCGCCGCGTAAGCTAAGCGCGCACCCGCCAAGCCAAGGCACGCCGGACACCCCTCCGGCGTGCTTTTTTCTTGCGCTTTCCTGAGGAAACACCCCGAATTCATCCTGGGACGTGGGGCTAGCCCTAAAGAACTGCGTCGCGCCGCCGTCACATTGTGAAGAAAAATCGTTTGCGCGCGACAGACCATGGCCACCTCGTCCACGAGCAACACTTACGTTCCACCGATTTCCATTCCGGGCATTGGCACGAGCATCGACGTCAATAGCTTGGTCACCAAGCTGATCCAGGCGGAAAGCAAGGGCATGACGCTGCGCCAGACGCAGCAGAAGACCCTTCAGACGCAGCTGTCTGCGGTGGGCTCCCTTAAGAGCGCGCTGTCGACCTTCCAGACGGCGATGGCGAGCCTCAACAATGCCGGCACGTTCAGCGGCATGAAGGCGACCGGGTATGACACTGCGGTGCTGAATGCGACGGTGTCGAGTTCCGCGTCGCCGGGGACGTATCGCGTGAATGTCACGCAGCTTGCGCAATCTCAGGTGCTGACCGCTGCAGGGCAGGCGTCCACCAAGACGCCCATTGGCAGCGGCGCAGCCACCACCCTCACCTTTTCGTTTGGCACCGTGTCGGGCGGCAGCTTTGCTGGCGGCAAATACACCGGCGCCTCGTTTAACCAGAACGGCAATCTGCCCGGCGGCTCGGTCACCATTGATGCATCCAACAACACGCTCGCGGGTATCCGGGATGCCATCAACGCCGCCAACCTGGGCGTGTCGGCCAGCATCGTCAACGATGGCAGTGGCAATCCGTATCGGCTGGCGTTGACGTCGTCGGCTGGCGGGGCCAATTCGGAGATGAGGATTTCCGTGTCGGGCGACAGCGCGCTGCAATCGCTGCTGGCGCACGACCCCGCTGGCATGCAGAACATGACCGAGGTCACCACGGGCCAGAATGCCTTGGCCACGGTCAACGGGATTGCGGTGCAAAGCCCCACCAACACGTTGTCGGAAGTAGTGGACGGCACCTCCCTTACGCTGGCCAAAACCGGCAGCACGACCGTGACGGTGGGCGGCGACGCGGGGCAAGGCAGCGCGTCGGTGCTCAATTTCGTGAAGGCTTACAACGCGCTGCGCATCCAGCTCAACGCGCTGACCAAGATCGACACAGCCAACCCCGCCAACAGCGGTGCACTGGCGAGCGACGTCAGCACCCGGGCGCTGATCAACCAAGTAACCGACGTGCTCGGCCACGGCATCGGCAATGGCGCATACCAGTCGCTGCGCAGTGTGGGCGTCACGATGGACCCGGAAGGCACGCTATCGATTGACGACAGCAAGCTCAGCGCCGCCCTGAATCAGTCGCCTAGCCAAGTGGCCGCGCTGTTTGCCGGCACCGGCACGGCGACGGATGCGCTCATCAAGGTGCCGGCGTTCTCACAGACCACGCAGGCCGGCAGCTACGCCATCAACATCACGCAGCTCGCGGCGCAAGGTTCGCTCCAGGGCTCGGCCGCGGCCAATACCACCATTCAGAGCGGCGTGAACGACAGCCTGTCGTTCACCATCAGCGGCATCGCTGCCAACATCACCGTGCCTGCGGGCAGCTACACGGCACAAGGCTTGGCCGCGCAGATCCAGAGCCAGATCAACGCGACACCCGCGCTGCAGCGGGCCAAGGTGGCGGTATCGGTGTCGTCTGATGCCAATGGCGTGTTGAGCATCACGGACAAGCAATACGGTTCGATCTCTGCGGTCTCGGTAGCGGGAAACGGCGCGACATCCTTGCTGGGCGCCAGCCCGACGGCCACTGCGGGACGCGATGTGCAAGGCACCATCAATGGCGTGGCGGGCAGCGGCTCGGGGCAGAACCTGTACGGCGCTACCGGCTCCGCTGTCGATGGGTTGGCGCTGCAAATTACCGGCGGCGCGATGGGCGACCGAGGCACCGTCACCGTGCAGCGTGGTTACGCGGCGCAACTCCATACCGTGTCGGGCAATCTGCTGTCGACCAACGGCATGGTGCAGAACGCGACGGACGCACTCAACAGTTCCATCAACTCGATCGGCAGCCAGATCAACCGGATGCAGCAGCAGTTGGATGCCAAGCAGGCGCTGTATTACGCGCAGTTCAACGCGTTGTCGAAGGTCGTGGCGGGGATGACGAATACCAGCAGTTACCTAGCGCAGCAGTTGGCGATCTTGCAGAAGCAGCGGACTGGCGGTTAACCGCGTAACGCCCGGTGGGGCTATCGGCAGACCACCCGAGCGCGAGGCCCACCTTGGGCGATGGCTAGGTCATTGCCGTTGCCGTCGGTACCAACGTATGTCGCGGAGTAGGCATACACAGATTGGTACTGCGCGCCGTCATAGCGGTAGTAGTTCAAGTAGTGCTCTCCCATGCTGACGCGCGCTGAGGTCATGAGATCCGGCATGCCATTGCATAATGTCGTCAATACCCCGGAGGGCCCATCATCGATAGCCAACAAAGGCTGAAGTTTGCGCCCCTGATGCGATAGAGCCATTCGGAGCTGTTGACCTGGTTGCCGCTCATCGTGCACGACGCGAAGACAAACTTGCCGCGAGGCCCTTGGCAGGTTTGCACAGATAGCGACTCTGGAGCGCACGTATCGACAAGCGCCCTCTGCGCCTTCGTACCGATCAACGCCCGCGCTTTGGTTGGCGTTACCTCAACGGTTTTTGAGGTGCATAAGCCTACGCCCCTCGGCCACTCCGGACGCGCATGCAGGTACACCGGCGATAGCTCGGCAATGACTGCATTCAACTCGCGCTCCAGGCATTGCGCATCCTTGCATTGAGCGATGGCCGCATTCTGTGCCGTGACCTTTGCGTCCATATTCCACGGGTCATGCACAGCGGCAATCGACGCGTATTGAAGAAACCGCGCCGTGAATAGCCTCTCCACTAATGCAGGCTGGTCGCACGTATCGGGCGGTAGCCCGCGCTGCGCATCTTCGAACTGTTTCAGGACGTCGTCGCTCGGATTGTCTGACCACTCATGGATATCCGTGCAAGGCTTCAGCAGCAACGTCGTGCTGAGATAACTGCCGGAAAACTGCGCACTCGTAGGGATCGTCCGAGGCCCGTCTGCTATTGCCGAGGACGCAGCAACAAACGCATACGCCGTCAAAGCGCACCGAAGCATTTTCAATCCGAATGCAGCCGTGTTGTGCATGACTTGGGCGTGTTGTTCTCAAAAAATGTACTGATCAGTCGTTTGTGTCGCGCATCGACTCTGACATTGAGAAACGCATCGCCACAACGCGGATGACGCTCTACGAAATCATTTTGGCGGCGGGAAAAAGTGAACACGCGGTAGAGCTTGTAGACGCCCTGCCCCTCGTCAATTGACCCGAAGGCGAAGCCTTGCCGCTCGCTGAAATCGTAATCGCCAACCTCGATGTGGACTGGCTTCTCGGTTTGCGTGGCGATGCGTGCGGTGCGCGTGCCGGCGGGGCCTCGTAGTTCGTAATGAACGTAGTCGCCCTGCACTTCGATCGTCGCTTGGGTGGCGTGGTCAACCGGGAATGTAATGGCGTCGGCGGCCCATGCCGTGTGTAGTGCGGCAGACGACAGGACCAGCGCTGCCACCATGCTGCGCATGCGGTAACCGGGGGAGATCGGCAAAGTCACCATGTATGCGAGCTTCAATACGTCACTTTGATAGCTGCGGCGGCCAGCACGAACAAGACGGCAACGCAGCCTGCCAAAAGGAGCACCCCAGCCGAGATCAGCAACACGCCCTGCAGCCGTCTCCGTCCCCACAGGGTGATGGCCCCCGCTACAAGCGCGAATAGCCCGCCCAGGGCGGTGCTGTCCAGCAGCAACGTGATCATCGCCTCGCCGCCTAGCACAATTCCAACGCAAGAAACGAGCGCGCTGGCGCCTACTGCAAACCATCCGATGTAGGCGGCGGGTTTGGAAGATGGGCGTGGTCTGCTTTTCGATGAGGACATGTCGAACGTGAGGTGTCTTTTCTAGTTGAGCGCCGCGCCGCGTTCTTCAGTCTGGGAACATTGCTTCGCTAAATATTTTGACCGTGCCGTTGACGGAGAACTCGTATTGAATCGCGCTTTTCTTATGAATTGGGCGCATCAAGAACGAAACGCGCCCATCACCGATGGGGAATACTCTCGGAACACGGTCTTTCCCGATCTTGCCCGAGACAATTGCCGCCGAGTAAGGGGATAGCGAAGCCGGGGAAGTCAGGCTCTTAACGATCCCGCGCATCTCGGAGTTTTGTTCACGGGCGTTAACAACGTCTGCTTCATAGATGTACCGCCAGCCCCGAATCGACTGGAGATGCTCCGCGGTATCGCTGTCCCACGGATATTTTTTGAGCAGATCTGGAAGCGCAACTGCAGCGCTCTTTTTGACCTTAATACAGCAAAGCACGACGTTTTCCTTGCCATCATCCATCAATGCGCTGAACACCGTGTCGTCTGAGAGCTGGCGATCAACAAAGACCACATCGTGGCGCCTGATACTCTTGGTGTCCTGCATATCGCCCGTCGCATGCTGCTCCCAAAGGCCAACGACGGGCGCCCCTTGTGCCTGTGCCAAGCTGCATTCGAGCGTAAAAAAGACTAGTGCTGCAATTCTTTTCATCATCTTCCGGCGCGACGCCTTATTCAAATGCTGTCGCGCAATCAACTTTAGTCTTTCGGGACTCGGTGTTTCTTTCGCAAGATGAGGGATATTTTCTGTATCTTCCTAATGTCTTGTCGAAGTTGTAAGTGACTAAGATGGACGCATGTCCACCCATCGGATTGGGTAGTGGCTGCGTCTCGGATTTGACTGTCAATGGCAGACTTCCATCGTGTTTCAACTTGAAATCCGTGGTATCTGCATTAGGCATAAACAGGATCACGCAACCCCGGCCGCCTTGAACCTCGTACAGGAGTCGGGACGGGTTTCTCGATGGTGTTCCATCCCACACCCAAACGTATTCTTTTGGGGCCTTTATCTTTGTTTTTTCACGAACAACAACCAACTCGTCATTTCGGTTTCGCTCCTCCGTCAATGCCTTGTTGAAATTGGTACTACAAGTTCCGACAGGAGATGGATCCCAAGGTCCATATGTTGATTGAGCCCAAGCGCTGGCGAGCGTGGGTAACGCAAGAACGATCGCAAGACATGCGGTCTTAGATGCGTTGAGGTCCATTGGCTTGCGAGCTAGTCTTGGCAGGGCGCACCATGGGCTAGTCGTCAGGTGTTTTGACCGGGGTTCGATAATTGCTGTCAATGTTGTAGCTCTGAGCCTTGAGCTAGAAGGAGCGTAACCGCGCGGCGTATAAGATGCGTCATCGTGTGAGTTCAGCGGCCACTGCCGTTTCCAGCCACGTGCCCATTGGCTCGTAATCTAAAAGAAAAAAAAGCGGATCACATAGCGCTGGCTGGTTTGCTGCACGGCGGCGAACTGCGAGCGCAGCTGGCGCTGCTGTAACCAGTTGCCGCCGTGCTGTGCGCCTTTCTTACTGCTGCGGCTTGCCGACCCACAGCGGGTTTTTGTTATCCGAACCCAACACCTGCGCCAGGACTTCCGCATCGCCGTCACGTGCGCCAGCGTTGTTTTTCCCCGAGCGCGCCACCTTGGCTTTCTTGCCCTGCTTCTTCGCATGCACGGCTTTCTTTGCTCCGGCTTGTGAGGCATTGCCCGATGCCGTGGACGCGTGCTGTGCGCAGATGCCTGCGCTCATCCATGCTGTTGTCAGGAGGGCTACGGCGAGTTTGTATTGCATTTTCATATGAGAGAGTTGATTGTTTTGGAGGGATAAGTACACAACAACGTGAATGGCTTAACCGGAAAGCTCGTCAATGCTGGCTCGTTCAAGGGCGCCGCACCGATGCCTCCATGGCACGCGACGTCGCCCCTCGAAGCGCCGGCACGCTCACACGCGCTTGAGGCCATCGCGACGGATCGTCCAACGTCTGCCAGCGGACTTCTGGTGGCCTGCCGATCCTCGGCAACGCGCTACCAGCAACGCTCGTACGTCGATCGCATGGCGCCTCTGCAGCGCCTTCGCCGTCCGTGCTAATGACCAGGGCTTGCCAAATGATTTCCAGTCTCGCTAGGCCGGGAGGTAGTGGCTCGCCAATGCGCATCAGAGTCGTGGCATGCCGTTGTTTCCCAGGAACCGCTGCAATGCGTCTTTCGCACTGCGTTCCAGTGACTCCTGGCCAGCGTCCAAAAGTCTCCGTGCCGCATGCGCCAGTCCATCTTCAGCGCTATGCACCGCATCCTTGGCTTTCTGAGCGACTTTCCCGGGTACTGCCGCTACATGATCCCAGGCTGCTTGGGCACGCTCGCCGAACGTCAACTCGGGCGCGAAGTGCGTTCGCCAACGAAGATATCCCAACACAGAACTTGGCTCTCTGCCGCTTTTCTGCAATGGCAATGAACCGTCCTTCAGGTACCGATCTAGATCAGCTCTGTCTTGGCCGGCCACCGGCAATGGCGCAATCTCCCCGTCCCCGCCGTCTGCGGTCAATGTATAGCGCTTAAGTGTTCCTTTAAGATCGCGTTGAAGATCTGCAGCAACTTTCCGCCATTCAGCATCTTGCTGCTTGAGTTGCTCCATGCGCAGTTTCTGCTTTCGCAGCCAGACGGCCTCGTTGTCGACTGTCGGTTTAAACCAAGCGCGAGAATCGTGGATGTAGTCATCACAAAGCTTGATGATGCGCGCATCAACTGGTGAAGTGTCATTCCAGTAAGCTTTGACTTCTTTCCAGTCTTTAACTTTTTGCCCCCAAATCAATCGCTCAAATTCCGCTTTCACATGTGCGGGCGGGGACGAGTTGCGTAAGATGCGCGCCATCCATCCATCAGAAAAGGAGAGAGAGTTTTCCTTCTTGGCGAGAGATTGGGCCTCCTCACGTAGCTCCTCATTCGCTCCTAATAAATCTTGCGCACATTGAGCGCTGTATCTCTGTGCTCTCTCAAAGAACCGCTGGTTCTCAAATGCATGGGTACCACTTGCCAACCGTAGACGACGCCACCGCAAATATTCTCCGTACTGGACATGCGCTGCACCTGTGGTGCCCTCTCCCCGCTTTTTTATGAGCGGATTTACTGCCGCGACATAATCGTTGAAGGCTTTGACGAGCTCAGGGGAGATATTAAGCGAATCTTTAACTCTGGGCGCGAGATTAGTTGCTGAAGGATTAAGGGGTACACCCGCTGCAACAGCCTCCCGGTACATCTTGGCTAGTGTAATCTGGGACAGTTTTGTGCTGTCGTCGGGGGTGCCGTCTGCTCGGCAGCCCCTTCCTTGATCTCCGGGCTCATAGGCTCCGCCGACATCAGTATGCACCCCTGGATATGCTAATTCTAGGCAGTTTTTCCCCACAGCCTTATCCAACGGGAATGAACCACGGACCTCGTGAGCAGATACAAGGTGCACCGTACGGTCGACGTACTTCGGGATGCGCAGGAACTCCTCTTTACCCCAACCGCCGTGCCCGTCGAATAATAAAGTGCTATGGGCTAAGCCTACCGATGCTACTGTGTCAAAAATCCCTAAAAACATGAAATCCACTGGAATGCCAGCCAGCATCATCCCATCATCTAGTGCGTCCTCAAGCCAATTGCTGAACACGCGAGCTTCTGCCGCGCCGCGCGAAAAGCCGAATACCGATAGGCGAATACGTTGAATCTTTGGTTTGCTAGTATTGACAATTGATTTTAGTTTTTCAGCGACAAATTTTCGCCTGCGTTCCAGTTCATATTTTCTCGCTTGATGCCTCGGCTCAATAGATGCCGTGTCAACAATAAATCCTATTGTCCCCGCCTCTGTTGCGTTGCTGAGCTGCTCGACCTCATCTCTTCCTGCGGCGCTAAGAATCCGATCCGCAAGATTGATATCCGTAGAAATCTTTTTGACAACTGCGAGATCATTGGTGCCCATCGCCAAGCTAAGGTTTTGACCGTAGTACAGTCGGTAGATTTCGCTGGCAACTTGCAAAAGAGCCCAGTTGATACGGGCCTCCCCACCCCAACCAGCGGCTAAACCTGCAGTGGCATCATAGCCTCGGCCCGTATCACTTGTTTCTTCTTCAAAAGGTGTTCCAATTCCAGGAACGTAGATACGAGCTTGGTACTTGTTCACTTCAAATATGTCAAACAACCGAGCAACATTGCTATGGGCCTGCTTCGGTTGATCTCGGTACTTATTGTTGTTCGTGCCATCAAAGAAGATGCCGAGATGAAAATCGGTGGTGCACTGCCCCGAAATGGCATCCATGTGATTTGCCATGCATTTCGCTTGCTCATCTCGAAGAAGCGCAAACGGATTGGGTTCTAACGGCTCAAGCATCGCCATTACTGTCTCCTATCGTACTTTGGCCGCGCAGGCAGGATCAGCTTGGCAAACATCCTCGGGGAGCTGGAGCCCCCCCGGGAAACCCGGAAAGCCTGGGGACGTACCCGAGGGAATTGCCTTGATCTTGTTTCCGGGAAAGAAGGCCAGCCACAACATGGCAACCTTGCCTTCGTCATATGGCTCAACCGGCACGGTGGCTCGATACAACCTATTGCGGTCTGCCTGATAGAGCGCGTCATCTTGCCACTCAACTTCAACGGTTAAGTCACGTTTCCACTTTGCAGGCAGGCCGATGGTACCAGCCATGCTGTTTCCTCCTGCATGGCTTGCCATTGCACCGGCCCATACACCGTTGACGTAGACGACGCCCAGTGGCTGATCCATATAGTTAAGAACACGAATCTGTAAGCCGATCCGCTCATCTTTTGAGGTTGTTTGAGATTGGGATGGCTGACAGCCGACGCAAAGCCAAGCAAACAACATGATCGTGGCTGTTGTCCGCATCATCTTCAAATTTCCCAATTTCTTTCGTAACCACATCGTTGTGAACATAAAGGGACTGTGTTTGGCAACGCTCGTTTTTTATAGGCGCTATGTTAGGTAGCAAAGGACAACGTTATAGGCGCGAGGTCTCTTTTGCCCTGCGCGATGCCCTGTTGAGCCCGCCAATCTCGCTTGTAAGCAAGTTGGCTTCTGTAAGTTCGTCCACTACCTTACGCATGACGGTTGCATCGTGCATCGCGATATCAGCCCCAAATGTTCGCAGTGCGGCGACAATGCAGGCGTGCGCTTGCGAGGGGGAGCAAGTCAGGTAGCCCATCCAATGTGGATGCGTCTGAATAAATCGGAGCAACGCATCGGGCCTCGCCAACTCGTCAAACTTCCGCATTTGTACTTCACTGAAGACGTACGGTTCGTCGTTTAGGTTGTCGCTTGGTCCAACAAAATGAGGCACGTGCCGCAAGGTTCCATCACGGTCGAAATACCACCACTGGAGATTTTTTAAGAAACGATTACGCTGTGTCTCATCCAAAACATCCAGTAGCGCTCCGAGCGAGCGCGTATCTGCGAAGCGGACAAGAAACCGTTTTCCGTGTACGTCCTCTGCCTCCATCTGTCTTTTGAGGTGGGCTACAGGCTCAATCCCGTGCACGAAGCTCAACATTGGTTTCCCAGTCGTCTCGCGCAGAAGAAAGGAAACGAAATCCTGGCGGGACTCGCTCTCGTCAGGTAGTTGGATCACCGCGGGAGCGATTTCGTCCAATCCCTGACCTTCATAGCACCCTTCGTACAGGGAATGACTTACCGCCAACGGGAGTCTGCGCCGCAAACGCGCGAGGAAATTGGTATCGAATGCGTTGTCAACTAGGGCCAGCACATTTGTGCTAGGCAGAGCCTCCATCAATTGCTCTACTGCGTGCTGAGGGTAATCGTCGACCCAAGTCGGATCGTATTTGCGAGCGCCCTTTACAAGAGGATCTAAGTCCATACATTCAACGTTACGTTTCGCGATTACTCAGCCCATCTTGCTGGCTAGTGCTTGTCCGCCAGCCATCGCTCGCAGCATACATTCAACGCAAATACTCTGCGGGAAAGCTGGCAACGGATACGACTGACTCACCGGCCCCTCAAACTTCCGCTGCGCCGCCTTATACGTAATCGGCCCCGCACACTCAACGGTGATATTCCCACCCTCCAGCGTGATCGACGCCCCGCCCGCCGTGGCGATGCGGATCCGCTTGGCCGCCGCAAAGTCCACGTTCATATTGGCCGACACCAGCTTCAGGTCTTGCTTGGCCATCAGCTTGAGCACGTCGTGCTGCGCCTGAACGTCGATGTTGTCTTGCCCTGCGGTGAGTTGCAGGCCGATATTGTTGTCGCCTGCCTTGGACAGCCCTGCCGCCACGCCGATGGCTTGCCCCGCATGCATGCGTGCCTGCTTGCCGACCGCTAGGTTGGTGTCCTGGCCGCTGCCCAGCGCGATGCTCTCGCCGTTGGCGAGCTGCAGGTCTTGCCCTGCGACCATGACCAAGCCCGCGCGGCCAGCCAGGTGCACCATCGCCTCGGTTTGATGCGGCACCTTGCCTTGCGTGGAGGTGTTGCCGGCGCTGGCGTCTTGTTTGGCGGCGTTGAGGGCCTTGCCGTCTACCATGCCTGCCGCCGCTTTGGCTTGCTTGGCCAGCCGTGCATCGTCGTTCTTGGCGGTGGCCAGCGCGGCGGTCTGGTGCGTGACAGCGCCTTGGCCGAGCGATTCCGTAAGCGACTTGGCTTGCTTGATCAGCGCGATGCCGGCGGCGTTGTCGCCGGTGGGCACGGCTTTGCCGTTGCTGGCGTCGCGGTACGTTGTGATGAGCAGGCCCGCTTGGCCGCGTACGGCGGCGTGCCCGTCGGTCCGCAGCTCGAAGCCTTGGCCGCGGAAGCTACCGCGCCGGTTGTCTTGCTGATGGACGAGGTGGCCGAGGTTGAGCTGGCTGTGCTGCTGCGTGGTGGCGAGCTGGGTGCGCAATTGGCCGTCGCTGTCGTCAAAGACGAGTTGGTTGTAGCCGCTGCCGCCGTGTTCTGCGCTCTTGAAGCCGGTGTGCGCGGCGGCGTTGCGGTGCCCTTCAGACTCTGTGCCCATGCCGTGCCACGCGGGGCTGTGGCCGCCGGCCACGTTGCCTTGCGCGCTGGAGGCGCTGTCGCTGCCTTGCTTGTAGAGCGCGGCGCCATCGTTCTGGCCGGAGGCGCCCTGCCCGCCCGGCGTGGGTGCGATGCCGGCTTCGCCTTGGCCGTTGTAGAGCGCGCCGATCACGACGGGCTGGTCAATGTCGTCTTCGCTGAACTTGACGAGGACCTCTTGGCCGATGCGCGGCAGCCACTGCCAGCCCATGCCGGCGCCAGCTTGCCGTTGCGCCACGCGTACCCAGCGGGTGCTGCGGTCGTCGGCGCGCTCACCCTGTTGCCACGGGAATCGCACGCGGATTTCGCCTGCGGGGCTGGCGTGGTGTTCGCCGTCGCCGCCGACCTGCGTCTGTCCGTCGGGGCCGACGACGATGGCGCTGTGCACGCCGTGTGCGGTGGGCGCTGAGTACAGGCGGCCGGTGTCGGGTTCCACCACGGCAGCGCGCCACGGGCGGCGTGCGTCGCTCGCGCGGAACAGGCCAGCATAGCCGTGCGCGCGTGCGGCCTTAAGCAAGTCAGCGCTGGGGGTGGCGCGTTCGATAGAACCTTCCGCTTCTTGGAAGCCGAACACGCCAGGGCCGGATTCCGGCGCGCTGGGTGGTGTGTCAAACGCCAGTGCGGCTTCGAGCCCGCCCAGGCGTTGCCCGAGCGCGACATGCGTATCGGCGGTCAGGTTGTTGATGCCGCAGTGCTCCACCAAATCCATCAGCAGTGGATAGGCGCCCTCCACGTCTTGCGGCAGGTGCGGGCAGTCGATCACCTGCAGGCGCGTGCCGCTGCGCAGCGTGCGCACCGTGCCTCGGCCCGAGAACAGCAACGCGCGCGCTTCCAGGCTTTCCATGATTTGCTCGGCAACGCGCTGTGCATTTGCGGCGTCCGGCGCCAGGGATGGGCTGATCGACAGGTACGCGTCGGGGCTGCCGGTGCTGGTAGCGAAGCGCGCGGGCGCATGGGCGCGCACGCTTTGCTTGCCTTCCGGGTCCCACGCCGCCACGGCAATGCCACCGACAGTCGTGCGGCTGTGGCAGGCCAGTTGCTGGATGGCATCGCGTTCTTCCAGGCTGTGTGCGCGGTGAAAGCGGATACCGCCCGCCGCAGCCGATTCCGTGTCTTCCGGTAACTGCGTGCTGTCGGCAAAGATTACCAGCGTGTGGCCGCCGTGGGCCTGGTCGTCTTCAACCGTGGTGAAGCCCAGGCCGGCCTCGGCCAGCAGGCGCGTGACGAAGTGGTAGTCCGTCTCGCGAAACTGCGCGATGTGGCTACGCGTGCCGAACTCGCTCAGGCGCGCTTCTGCGCCGGCGGCGTAGCGCCACGATGCATACGGCTCGTACGGCGATAGCATCTGTTCAACGATGTCCGCCAGCGGCCGGGTTTGAAACACCTGGCTATGGCGCTGCTGCGTGGTCAGCCAGAACCAGGGCACCACGGTCAGGCGATAGCGCGTGAGGCTGCCGTCTGCACCGAGCTTCTCGGCCAGGCGGATGAGGCCCGTGCGCTTGGCTTGCGTGCCGTCGGCCAGGGTGGTGACCAGCGTCACGCGCTGGCCCAGCAGCGATTTAAGCGCAATGCGTGCGTTGGCACTGACGGCCACCACGCGCCATTCAAACAGCTCAGACAGCGCCTCGCGGCCAAGCCACGCTTCCACCGCCAGGTCTGCAAGCGGCCCCTCGCCTTCCAGTGTGTACAGGCGACGCGCGGGGGAAAAGAGGTTCTGGAGAAGGGTCGTGGCGTCCATTCGCTGTCAGATGCTGCAGCGGCGGGCGGTCACGAAAGCCATTTCGTGAAACCGGCACGCATGCATTGGTGGGACCGCGCAATGCCATGCACTGCGCCGGCCTCCGCAGATGCCCCGGTTGATGAAGACAACCGGGTACTTGGGCGGCTATTGCCCCTTCGGTTGATTGGCAGGCTTATTTGCGTTTTGCGGCGCGAGCAATGCCGCCAGCAGGTCGGCATCCGGGTCATCGGCTGCCAATCCGCCTTTACGGGGCTTGGCGGATTTTGTGGTCGATTGCGCCTTGGCCTTTGTCTGCGCCGGTTTGATGGGCGTATCGGTCGATTTTGCAACCAGCTTGGCGGTTTCCGCCTTGGCCGCATCGGTATTGCCCGATTTGACGGTCACGACTTGCTCGTTCTTGTCGAGCGTGCTGGCGACGGATTTTTCGGGTGCCACGTCCTTGCCGGCCTTATCCGATGCGTGCTCGTCAGTCGGTGTGACGTTGACGATCGTGGCGGCCTGCGAAGGCTCCGCCGGAGTGGTCGCCGATGTGGCCTGTGCCGTAGGCGCGGGCGCGGCCGCCACTGTGTGAGCGGGGTCGGTTGCTGGCGTTTGCGCCGTTTGCGGTGCTGGCGCCGTGTGTTCTGCCACCGGCGGCAAGGCAGGTTCACCGTCTTGGTTCAGCGCAATCCAGGTACCCGCGCCGGCCAGCAACAGCACGATGGCTGCCGCCACGCCATAGCGGCGCCCCGACTTTTTTGGGGCCTTGCCGTTGGCGCCAACCCGCCCTTCCAGGCTCGCCAGAATGCGCGTGTGGCCGGCCTCGTCGGTCTCGGGCTGGGAATTGAAGAGCGTTGGGGGCCCTTCTTGTTTCAAATCGCCGTTATTACTCATCACGGGTCCAGAATTGAAATAGAATGCGCGGCGAACGTTTGAATTGCAAACAGCGCCGATTCCGGTAGTGGCTGCTGATTCTAAGTCTGGCCTTGCTGAAAGACAAATGATTGGCGCTGTTGATGCTTTTTTCTTTATGGTTTCTTAATATTGCCGCGTGCCGGGGCGTTCGATTATTACCGTTTATTAATCTTCTGGCGATCTAAATACAGATATAAATCTGGGTGAATTGGCGTAGACACCCACGCTCCCGCAGGCCGGTATGGTTTTTGTCGTTCTCGTTCTCTACTTCGTTGCCATGGTGCTGGCGGCGGCTGTGCTGTTGTTGCCGTCGGTGCGGCAGCGCTGCGCGGCCGTCCTGCGCGCGCAATGGCACCGCCTGAGCACGGGTGCGGCCGTGGTGGGTGCGCGCTCAGCAGGCTCGCTGCGCGACTCCGTGGACAGCGCAACGTCGGGCGTGTCGGCGTTCAAACAGTTTGTGGTGAGGCGTAGGTTGCTGCTGCTGGGCGGGCTGGGTGTGCTGTCAGTGCCACCGTTGCTGGCGCTGGCACTGCGCGAGCAGCAATCGTTCGAGTTCGACGATGACCAGGTGCGCGAGCCGGACCCACACATCTCGGCGCTGCTCAACGGCGAGCGGCTGATCCCGCCGCCACCGCTGCCGCCCGAAGTGTTCACCACGCGCGAGGTGGAGCAGATTCGTCCGGCCATTCGCGATGCGAGCCGCGACTGGAACCTGCTCGACGCCGATTTCCGCCAGCGTCTGCTGCTCGTCTACAAGATCATGCGCGACGAACACGGTTACGAGATGGCGCTGCTGGAAGGTTTCCGCAGCCCGGAACGACAAGCCAAGCTGGCGGCGATGGGCAGCAACGTTACGCAGGCCGGGGCGTACCAGAGCTATCACCAGTACGGCCTGGCGGCGGACAGCGCGTTCTTCCGCGAGGGCAAGCTGGTCATCAGCGAGAAAGACCCGTGGGCCATGCGCGGCTACGAGCTGTACGGCCAGACAGCGGAATCGGTCGGCCTTGTGTGGGGCGGCCGCTGGAAGATGATGGACCTCGGCCACGTCGAACTGCGCCGCAAGGGCGTGCTCGGCAAGCAGCCGGCAGCAAGGCAATGACGATAGCGATCGGACACATGGGGAACATGCAATGACACGGCCTTTCATCCTGCTGGGTGACAAGACGGACCACGGTGGCGTGGTGATTACCGCGTCGGGCAACACCAGCACCGGCGGCAAGGGCATCGCCTGTGTAGGCGACAAGGTGACGTGCCCCAGAAACGGCCACGGCGGCACGACCGTCATCGTGACGGGCGATCCGAACGTCATCATCGATGGCCGCCAGGCGGCGCGCCATGGCGATAAGACGGCCTGCGGCGCGACCCTGCTCGCAAGCCAGAGCAACACGGGAAGCATTTGACACAGACGACATGGTTGCAAGACTCTTCCGGTCCGGGCTGACGCTGCTTGCTGTCTTTGTAGTGGTGTGGATTGCCGTCATCGTGTGGTGGCAGTCGGCCAACCGCATGCCGACCACTGCGGACATCTTGACCTACCTGCTGTTGCTGCCGCTGGGCATGATCGTCGGCTACTGGGTGATCAAGCGCGCGGTGGACGGCATCCGCTCCAACGTGGCTGCCGGACGTGAGCTGTCGGCGGCCGCTCCGGCTATGGCAAGCGCGGATGGCAAGGCCGCCGACCCGCAAGACGCCACCCGCCAGTGGCGCGCCGTGCTGCTGGCCAGCGCCCTGCGCGCGCCGGCTGGTAGCGATGCGGCTTCTGTGGTCGAGGCCGTGCAGGCGAATACGCAACCCGGGCTGACCGACGTACAAGGCTTTGGCCAGCCGGTCTTCGCCGCGCCGGTGGATGGCGTCGAGATTGAAGACCTGCGCGGGGAGCTAGAGGAGCGCCATCCCGATGTGGAGTGGCTCGACGAACGCCTGCGCGCACTGGCTCTGGCCGCCCAGGTGGCAGAAGAGCTGGCGGCGCACGCGGTCGCCCAAGTTCCTGAAACCATCGGGCCGGACGCGACGCGGCTGATCATCACCGCTCTGCTCCCGCGCGATTGGACGCCGCAACACCAGGCCGTCGCCGATGCCTGGCTGCGCCAGCGCATCGCGCTGATCTGGCCGGCAGACCGTCTGACGCTGGAGCCCATTACCGCTAAGGGCGATGCCGATGCACTACTGCTGCTCGATCGTGCCACGCAAGGCGTGAACCGCGCCAATGACGAACGCGTGCTGCGCATGGTTGTGGTGGCCGATTCGCTGGTGGGCCCGAGCGCTGTGGAGCAATTGATGCAGCACGAGCAGCTGTTCGAGGCAACGCGTCAGCACGGCCGAGTGCCGGGCGAAGCGGCGGCCGGCGTGCTGCTGTGTGCGCCGGCTGTGGCGCAGAGCCTTGCGCTGACCCCCTTCGCAACCGATGACGTAGCCGCGCCGGTCACCATTACGCGCGCGGGCGTGGCGCGGCTCGAATCCCCCACGCCCGATCGTGGCCAGCCGGAATTGCAAGCGCTGGGCGACGCGGTGGGCCATGTGCTCGACACGCTGGCTGCGGCACCGGTGCAGCCCAAGGACGCACCCGATGAAAAAGCGGAGGGTGACGCCCCCTCCGACCCCATCACCGTGGCCGGTGTCGTGTCGGACACCGGCATGCACCCGGTGCGCACCGTGGAGGTCGCCCGCGTGTTCTCTGAACGTTTTCCCAAGCTGGATTTGTCTGCGGACCTGCTGCCCATTGGCACGCCTTGTGGCTACGTGGGGGCGGCGGGCCCGCTGCTGTCTGTGGTGGTGGCGCACCAGTTGAGCCAGCAGACCGGCAAGCCGGTGCTGGCCATTACCGCCAACGACATCCAGCAGCGCGGCGCCATTGCGGTGGTGCCCAGCCTGACTTGACCCGCTTGTTCCCGATTCCGATACCGATTTCGTCTGCTCACGAGCCGAAGGCAACATGCAACGCTTCCTGAAATTCCTGACCAACACACGCACGCTATCGATTCTCGGCGTGATCGTGCTGACCATCTTTCTTCTGCTGATGGCGCAGACCTTTGAGATTGGCCTGGTCTGGGCCGGCGTCGCGCTCGGCGTGCTGCTGGCGCTCTGGCTGCTGACGTATTTGTGGAAGCGTTGGCGTGCGCGCCAGGCGAGCAACAAGTTGGAAGGCGTGCTGGAACAAGCCGCCACCGACAAGGCCGCCACGCCCGACAAACGCGAAGAAGTGGAAGCCCTGCGCGTACGCCTGGCAGAGGCCGTCAAAACAATCAAGACGTCCAAGCTCGGCCAGCTTTCTGGCAGTGCCGCGCTGTACGAGCTGCCCTGGTACATCGTGATCGGCAACCCGGCAGCGGGTAAGAGCACGGCGGTGCTGAACTCGGGTTTGCAATTTCCGTTTGCCGACAAGGGCGGCGCGGTTATTCAAGGCATCGGCGGTACGCGTAACTGCGATTGGTTCTTCACCACCGAAGGCATCCTGCTCGACACGGCCGGCCGCTATTCCGTGCACGAGGAAGACCGCCGCGAATGGCTCGGCTTCCTGGACTTGCTCAAGCGCTATCGCCCCAAGGCGCCCATCAACGGCATCGTGGTGACGGTGAGCGTGTCGGAACTCACGCAGAACCGCCCCGAGTTCGCCATCAACCTGGCCAAGAACCTGCGCCAGCGCGTGCAGGAGCTGACCGAGCGCCTGGAAGTGTTTGCCCCGGTGTACGTGATGTTCACCAAGGCCGACCTCATCACCGGCTTCACGGAATTCTTTGGCGACAGCGAAAAGCACGAGCGCGACCGCGTGTGGGGCGCCACCCTGCCCTTCGAGCCGGACGCGAAGCCCGATGTGGCTGCCGTGTTCGACCAGCGCTTTGACGAGCTGTGCGACGGGCTGAAGGAGATCAGCGTGGCGCAGATCGCGCTGCACCAGAAGAACAAGCTGTCGCCGGGGCTGCTGAGCTTCCCGCTGGAATTTGCGTCGATCAAGCCGACGCTGCGCGCGTTCCTGATGACGCTGTTTGATGAGAACCCCTTCCAGTACAAGCCCGTGTTCCGCGGCTTCTACTTCACGAGCGCGCTGCAGGAAGGCGCGACCAACAGCGTGTCGGCCGAGCGCATTGCGCGCCGGTTCGGGCTGTCGACGGACGGCGCCGCGCACGCGCGTGAGGTGTTCTCCAAAAACGGTTTCTTCCTGCGCGATTTGTTTTCCAAGGTGATTTTTGCTGACCGGCAGACGGTGCGGCAGTTTGCCAGCCCGGCCAAGACGCGCCTGCGCATCGCCACGTTCTTTGCCTTGGTGCTTGCGCTGGGCGTGATGCTGGGCGGCTGGACGTGGTCGTACATGGGCAACCGTACGCTCACGGCCAACGTACAGGCCGATCTGGACAAGATCGTGAAGATGCAGCAGAACCGCGTGGACCTGCAGGCCCGCCTGGAAGCGCTGGATACGCTCCAAGACCGCATCGAGCAGTTGGAGCGCTATCGCAACGACCACCCGCTGGCACTGTCGCTGGGCCTGTACCAAGGTGACACGCTCCAGCACAAGCTGCTAGATGAGTACTACAACGGCCTGCGCCAGGTGATGCTCAAGCCAGTGGGCGGTGCCATCGAGACCTTCCTCGGTGAGGTCAACGCGCATCCAGACCAGCTTGCGCCGATGGTGCGTCCGCCGGAAACCGGCGCGGTAATCGCCACATCCGTTACCACGGCGACTGCCACGGTGGGCGCTGCCTCCGGTGCTTCCAGTGCAGCAGCCAATGCGCCGGCCGCACCGAACCAAGCCACCGCTTCGACCGGTGCCAAGCGCTACACCGATGCCTCCCCCACCAACGTGGAAGACGGCTATAACGCGCTCAAGACGTATCTGATGCTGTCGGACAAGCGCCACGTGGAGGTTGCGCACCTGACCGACCAGATCACGCGCTTCTGGCGCGGTTGGCTGGAAGACAACCGGGGCAACATGCCGCGCGAGCAGATGATTCGCTCGGCGGAGCGCAACCTGTCGTTCTTCCTCGCCCGCGTGAACGATGACAACTGGCCGCTGCTGGAGGGCAACCTCTCGCTGGTCGACCAGACGCGTGAAAACCTGCGCCGCGTCGTGCGTGGCATGCCGGCCCGCGAGCGGGCCTATGCCGAGATCAAGGCCCGCGCCTCCACCCGCTACGCTCCGATGACGGTCGCACGCATCGTTGGCGAAACCGGCGCTGGCGTGATGGCGGGCAGCTACGCCGTGCCCGGCACGTTCACCAAGGAAGCGTGGCTCGGCTATGTGCAGCCGGCCATCAAGGAAGCGGCCAACAAGGAATTGCAGACCAAGGATTGGGTGCTGAACGTTGCCGCGCGGGATGACCTCACGCTGGAAGGCAGCCCTGAGCAGATCCAGAAGGCGCTGGTCACGATGTACAAGACCGAGTACGCGCGCGAATGGCAACGCTTCATGCAAGGCGTGGCGATTCAGGACTTCACCAGCTTCGACCAGGCCGTCACCGGCATGAACCTGCTGGGCGATCCGACCAATTCGCCGATCCGCAAGGTGCTGGATACCGCGTATGACCAAACGTCGTGGGATAACCCGTCGATGTTCAACGCTGGTCTGAAGCAGGCCAAGACGGGCGTCCTGGGCTGGTTCAAGCAGCTCTTCGCGCGCCAGACGCCGTCGCAAGTGAACGTGAACGTGGAAGTGGGCGGCAACGCCGACGCGGGCACGATCCCCATGGGGCCGGTGGGCAAGGAGTTTGCGGGTCTCGCACGCGTGGTCGTCATGCACGATGAGAAATCGCTGCTGCGCGGCTATATGGATTCGCTCTCCAAGGTGCGCACGCGCTTCAATCAGATCAAGAACCAGGGCGACCCTGGCCCCGGCGCGCGTCAGCTGATGCAGCAGACGCTGGACGGCAACGGTTCGGAACTGGCTGACACCCTCAAGTATGTGGATGAGCAGATGCTGACCGGCATGACCGACAGCGAGCGCGCCACGCTGCGCCCGCTGCTGGTGCGTCCGCTGTTGCAGTCGTATGCAGTGGCCATCCGCCCGGCCACGGTGGAAGTCAACAAGGTGTGGAACGCGCAGGTGTATCAGCCGTTTGCCACCACGCTGGCAGACAAGTACCCGTTTGCGCCCAACGCCAAGATCGAAGCCAGCGCCGCCGAGATCGGCCAGGTGTTCGGCCCCGAAGGCGCCATTGCCAAGTTCGCCAACACGACCATCGGCCCGCTGTCGGTGCGCCGTGGCGACATGATCGCCGCCCGCACCTGGGGCGACCTGGGGATTGCGTTCGTGCCTGAGTTCACGACGGGCTTCACGCGCTGGATTGCGCCGCTGACTGGTGGTGCAGCCGGCGGTGGCGCGGGTGGTGCAGCAGCGGCGGCTCCGCAGACGGTGTTCCAGATTCTGCCGGTGCCCTCGCAAGGCGCCACGGAATACACCATCGAGATCGACGGCCAGCAACTGCGCTATCGGAACACGCCGCCGCAGTGGACCAATTTTGTGTGGCCGAACCCGCAGGGCACCCCGGGTGCAAAGGTGACCGCCACCACGTTCGACGGCCGCACCGTGGAACTGCTCAACGAACCCGGCCGCTTTGGCCTGGAACGCCTGATTGCCACGGCACAGCGCAAGCGTCGCCCGGATGGTGCGTTCGATTTGTCGTGGACGAAGGACAACCTGACCGTGTCGATCAGCCTGCGCATCATCAGCAGCCCGCAGTCTGGCGGCACCACGGCGTCCGACTCGCCGCAAGGCCAGGGCTTGCGCGGCATGCGTCTGCCGACATCGATTGCTGATGCAAGCGCATCGCAGAACACGTCGACACCGCCCGCTCCTGTGGGCACCCCGCCTGCAGGGCAGACACCTGCCTCCACCCAAGCCGCCCGCCGCGGCGCCGTCACCGAAGAGCAAGGGGGGACGGCGCAATGAGCCAGACCCAGTTGCAGCTTTCGTACTTCGGCAAGCTTCCTTCGCGCGGCGATTTCGTCAAAAGCGCCAACAACGTCCAGCTGCTCGATACGTTGGACCGTTGGCTCGCGCAAGGCATGGAACTGCTGGCCGAGGCACCGGACTGGAAGACCACGTATGACAGCTGGAAGCCCGTGCAGTTTGCGTTTCTCGGCTCGCAGAGCAAGCTGGCGATTGCCGGCACGCTGATGGCCAGCAGCGATCTGTCATCGCGCCGCTTTCCGTTTCTGACAGCGGCGGCAATGCAGGTCGAGCAACCGATCAGCTTTATCGCGCGCAGCCCGATTGCGCTGGCCCGCCTGTGGACGCGCGCTGGCCAGCAGATGCTGTCGCTCTGCCACGCAGACGACGCCACCGAGGGCCTGCGCCTGCTGGCTGAAAGCCAACACGGCGTGGAGACCGGCACCAGCACGCAGACGCACGACGCGAGCTTTTCCGACTTCATCGACTTCCAGACCGTGGCCGGCCTGGAGCAGATGCTGCGCTCAGAAGGCCACAACATCCGCTTGCGCCGCACGCTGCTTGCCCTCGGCACGCTGCTGCAGCCGGTCATGGCGAATGGCTCATCGCGGCTGGAAAAAGGCCTCACGCTGCCTCTGCCGGCAGACCCGCTGTACCGCAGCCTGGTGGCGAGCTTCTGGCTGGAGCTGGTATCGCGCTTCCTGCAGCGTGCGGACTTTGAACTGTCGCTCTTCCTGGGCGAGATCAACGGCACGGAGCGCCTCGTCATCGGCTTTAACGGCGCCTCGTCGCGCACGTTGCACAGCGTGATGTCGCCGCTGGCCTATGCCGAACAGAACATCAACATCGATGACCCGGAATGGGTCGACCAGCACGTCAGTGGAGAGTACGGCTTGGCGAAACTCGTGAGTTACCTGGACGAACCGCAGCTTTCACTGCGCATGGCGGTCGACACCTTCCGCGAAGTCTTCATCGGAGAATGAACATGGGTCTGGATGCAATCAAGCGCGGCTTCCGGCCTGCAACCCTGCTGGTCAATGCCGCCATGCTGGCGTGCCTGGGCAGCACGCTGCCCGCCTATGCAGCCCCTGGCGATGCCGCACCGGTGGCCGGCAAGGTTGTTGCCGGCGGTATGGTGCCGGACGAAGCCACCAAGGCCGCTGTGCTCAGCAAACTGCGCGAGCTGTATGGCAGCGCCAATGTGGTGGACCAGATTGAAGTGGGCAACGTGGTCTCGCCGCCCAACTGGTCGTCCAACGTGCAGAAGATCCTGTCGCCGGCCATCAAGCAGGTCAACCGCGGCCAGCTCAACATTGACGGCACGCAGATCGCCCTGCATGGTGACGTGGGCAACGAAGCGCAGCGCCAGCAGCTCACCAGCGACATGGCCACCACGCTGGGCCAGAGCTACACCATCAAGAACGGGCTACGTGTGGCTGCGGTGTCCGAACAGGATCTGCTGGACAAGACGCTGGCCAACCGCATCATCGAATTTGAGACCGGCAGCGCCACCCTCACGCCCAAGGGCCGGGCGATTCTGGATGAAATGGCCGCCGTGTTGCCACGCCTGAACGGCCGCAAGATCGAGATCGTCGGCCACACCGACAACTCCGGCAGCCGCGCCATGAACCTCAACCTGAGCCAAGCGCGCGCAGAGACGGTCAAGAACTACCTCATCGCCAAGGGCGCCGAGCAAGGGACTCTTACCGCGATTGGCGTGGGGCCCGATCAGCCCGTGGCCCCCAACAACACGGATGAAGGTCGATCGCGCAATCGGCGGATCGAGTTTCGGGCGAGTAAGTGACGCAGCAGAGTGGGCGCCGGCGGGCGCGTTTGCGTGAGCCGTCGCCCGCTAAGCCGTCACAGCCGGCTGACGAACGGCGCGGTTCAGCGCAGATCCGGCTTGAGTACTACGAGCCCGTCAAGACGCTATCCCAGCCAGTTGCGCAGTTTTCCGCGTTCAAGGAGCGCATCTGGTGGCTGTGGTGTCATCTGGTATGGGCTTGGCAACAGCTTGAGCACTGGCTGGCCACTCGACGACAGGGGGCGCCGGTCGCGATTGTCAGCGGCATCATTCGCTCCGTACAGGTGGATAACGCGGCATTCAATGCCTATGAAGCGATGGGCTTGAGCGTCGCCCCCAATGCGCGGCGTGCACATGACTACACCGACGATACCTCGCGAGAGGTCTACTGCCGCGTGACCCCGGTCGTCATCACCCTGACGGACGATCGGGTCATCCATTTCTGCGAATACCAAACCACGACCCGTCGGGTTCCGTCGAATGCGCCCTACTTTGCAGGCCTGAACGGCATGCGCGTGCTGGCTGCCGGCTGGTGGGACAACGATGTTTTCTCGGCGTGGGGCATGCGCCTATCAGGGCGTCGCGAGCCGCAGATCGTCTATGTCGCAAAGCGCCCGCGAAACCTGCCTGAGTCGCTGGAGACCATACTGTCCAGCAGGAGCCGGGGCTTTGGCGAGGCGATGCGCATTCTCGGGTATTTCATCGCGCTGATGATCGTGATCCTGCTTATTTTGCTGGGCGGTGGGCTTGGTCTCGATGAGCTCACCTCCGTCATGGGCATGATGGTGGGAATGTTCACCCTGGCGCCGCTGGTGCTCGTCGTGATTTCGCAACCGCTGATACGCTGGATGGCCGGCCCCCTGCGCCCCATCCCAGAAATGATGGTGGCTGGAAAATACGGCGAGGGCCATCTCCGCCTGCGCAGCTTCGACTTCGGCCGCTGCGAGCGTGCGGTGTTTCATGCGCTGGAGCGGCCGCAGCAAGATTAGTCTTGACGATCAGCTCGCGCTGCTGCCCAGCGGCGAGTCATCCAAGCACATACGCCTGACAACACGACAGATGACACCGCCCGCCCCAACCCAGGCCGCGTCCACCGAAGCAGATCGGGAAGCCTGTCTCCTTCGGCTGAGCCAGTATTCGCCCGATGCGCCTGGCGCTCAGGTGCCCTACAGCCTCCGCTTGGCGGAAGCCGAGGGATGGTCGCGTTTGCATACGCTGACCGTCATCGAGGAATACAAGCGTTTCGCCTACCTGGCGGTGTTTGCAGGGCATCCGGTCACGCCGTCGGAAGCGATCGATGCGGCGTGGCACCTGCATCTGCAATATTCCGAAGAGTATTGGACCTTGTTCTGCGGCGAGGTACTGCGCGCGCCGCTCCACCATGCGCCCGGCACCGGCGCGCCGGGCGAAGACGACGCGTACGCACAGCGCTACCAGCAAACGATGGAGAGCTACCGTCGCGTGTTTGGCGTCGAGCCGCCCGCCGATGTCTGGCCGGAGCCGGAGCCAGCTCAGGAACACAGTGCGCTAGACGATCAGGGCTTCGTCGCGCGGCGCCCGCGCAAGGCCGTCACGCCGACACACGTATCGACCACGCGCCGGATCATGCCGTTCGTGTGGCCGGTGATCGGCATCAGTCTCCTCGCCGTCACGGCGTACGCGGCGCCGGATTTCAAAGTTCTGGACTACTCCGGGCCGCTTTTTCTCGCGTTCTACCTGGGCCTGTGCGTGATTGCGTGCCTATCGATCAAGAGCCTGCATCGGTTCGCATACTGGCGTCGGCCGCAAGGACAAATCGGCGGCAGCATGCCGCGCGACCTGGAGCCTGACGAAGCCGCGCTGATGACAGCCGGTGCCGGGCGGATGGCGCAGGTTGCGGCACTGTCCCTGCTCGATGCAGGCGCAGTCCGCGTCGTTCATCCACCCAAAAGAAGGCGCGATCGCAACACCTACGCCGTCGCGAACGAGCAGAAACCGCCCAAGCGCCACGTGAACGCGTGGACGTGGTTGAGCCAGCAGAAACAGCACCGCTCGCGCTGGCTGGATTTTCAGAACCGACTCGCCGGCGACGCCCCCGAAATGACGGATCGGCTGCGAGACGAAGGATGGATGTGGGCGTCTGGGGCGATGACGGGAACGACGCTCACAGCGTGGGCAATCGCGCTGCCGATTCTCTGGCTTGGCGCGGTGAAGGTATTCATCGGCCTGGGCCGAGAACGCCCCGTGATGTGGCTGCTGATCGAAATGGCGGTGTTCGCGATCGTCTATTGGCGCGTGACGGCAGGGCTGGCCGGCGTCGGCCGGGCCGGGCCCACCGCGGCGGCTGAAGCCGCAATCGATGTGCAGCGTCAGCGTGGCCAGCAAGGCGGGGGCTTGTCGGCCACCGATCTGCTTTGGATGACGGCGTTTGCCGGCACCAGCGTGCTGGCAAACACAGCCTGGGCCGGATATCGCGTCATGCTCGGAGGCCCCGGAGTGCCTGTTGGCACCGGCGGAGGGAGCGACACGTCGAGTAGCTGCAGCTCAGGCAGCAATGGCTCGAGCAGCTGCGGATCGAGTGGCTGTGGATCCAGCGGTTGCGGCGGTTGTTCGAGCAGCTCGTAACCTCAGCCCGCGTTCTCGGCAGGCGGGTCACCCAACCCCAGCAACTCTTCAATCTGCGACAGCGTCGCATCATCCTTGACCACCGTACGCAGCCACGCGTGCAGCGGCATGTCGCCCCACTTGGCGGCCCGTGCGGCAAGGTACGCGACCGGACTGTGCGGTTCGGTCTGGCGGAAGAACTCGGCCACGTCACGCAACTGGTTCAGCGCCTGGGCGCGCGAGCGGATGGGGCCAGCAACCACCACGGTTTCGGCCACAGCGTCCGCGGTGGACTGAGCGGCCGGTTGCTGAGCCCCCTTGCCTTCCACTGCGGTTGGCTTTGGCTCCGGCTTGCCGCCGAAACGTTCCACCAGCGCGCGAACGGCCTGCAATGCCTCACGTGCGGCGCGGAAACTCGGTGCGTGATCGCCGGCACGCCCATCGAGCACGGACTGCAAGCGCAGCAGCGCCGCACCACAGCCCACCACATCGTCGTGTAGTGTCTTGTAAAACGCCGGGGGCGTTGCGCGGCGTGCGGCTTCAAACTGCTCCTGCGTGATCTTGCCGCGCGAGAGGTCGTCGGCCTGATCGGGGTCGCGGCGGATGGCCTCGACCAGGCTGGTCGCCACCTCCCAGTCGACCATGTTGTAGCCGCCCTTGGCTGCGTCGACGAGCGGCACCTCGCGGATGAGTTGACTGGAACGCGCAGCGAGCCACGTCATGCTGCCTACGCGTGCCTCGGGGTCGTCGGCTTCGGGCAGCGGATACAGGTGCTCCCAGAACTGCTCGCACAGGCCCGCGATCAGTTCGTACCCCTCGCGCAGGCCGGCAAAGCCACGATCCTTTGACAGTGCCTCCGTCAGCCACGCGGCCAGGCGCAGATCCTTTGTGCGGCTTTGCAGCAGCGACGTGCTCTCGTTGATGACGGCACGCCAGTCGGCCTCCTTGATCTCGGTCACCCAGTCGCCCTGGTCAAGCGAGGGGTCATCGAAGCGGCGCGCCTCTTGAATGGTGTCGAATTCTGAGGAGAAGAGCATGTCTTCGCCGCAGGGTTGGGCGCCGGGCAGCGGAGCGAGGAGTTGTTCGAACGGAAGAGAAGCCATGGTCAAAAACGAGAAAACCGGAGAGTGATACGAACGTCAGGGTTTGGCGACGCGGCAATCCGCCAGCGCCAGCGTGAGCCCCACGAACTGGCGGTTCAGGCAGTCCAACGTAATGTCTTTGCTGGGTTTGTACGCGGCCAGCTTGTGGTCGGCAAACAGTGCCTTGAGTGCGTCACGCTGATCGTCCTGGAACGGCGCGCCCACCTTCAGGTCTTCCGTCAGGGCGAGCGTATTCAGGCTGTCATCGGACAGCGGATACACCTGGCCCTTGAAGACCAGGCGACGGCCGTCGTACTTCTTGGAGGCAGTCGGGGCGTCCTTGAAGTACTCGGTCAGCACCTGGCGGTACGAGACCTGCAGCGGCGCGTCATCCTGCGCAAAGGCAGGCGCAACAAGCTGCACGGCCAGCGCCGACGCGGCAGTGAGGCGGAACAGAACGTTCATATCAGCGGACGTGAATGGGATGTCCGCGCGCAAGGGGCGGACGGTGGAGATGCTACGCAGGCTTGGGGCGCTTGGGGGGATTGTTTCTAAATCTTCATGTGCTGACCGGCTATTGGGTGGCCTCCTTCACCGGGCCTGATTCCCGCTGGACCAGCCACAAATGAGCTGCTGAGGAATGTACTTACGCGCATCGGCCTCGCTCATGCGGCGAGCAATGTCCACGATGTTCAGGTAGCCCTGGCCGTCGCTGTCGCTGGATTCCACCACCAACCGCTTGCCGTCTGGGCTGAACCGGGCGCTTTTCGGAAACCCTGGCATGAGATACATGCCGAGTTCCACGCCCGTGGTCAGATCGGTTACCCGGACCACGGGCTGATGGCCAAGCGATGCGACCAGTTCCCTGCCCGCGCCGTCGTGCCAGACCGCGCCCGGGTCCGTGGTTTGTCCCGCGTATTCGCTATCGCACAGTGTCCATGCGGCTACAACTTCGGGCGTCGTATTTGGGGCGCCGGGGCGTATCAGCTGCAGTTGGTCCGCAGACGGACGCGTTACCAACAGGCCATCTACAGGTCCCTGGCGCGGCAAGGTGGTCCCCACATCCTTGGGAATGACTTTTGGTGTGGGTGGTGGCGGGAACTCGGCATCAATGCGAGCAATCGTCGCAGCGTCATCCCACTTGACCGCTTGTCCGGCAGACTCCTGCTCGCTCACCGGAGGCGGTAGGGTGGCCCGCAACGCTTCTGCCGCTTTCGTACGCACTCGCGTTGCAGCAGCGTCGACCTGCTCCGCTTCGAGCTTGGCGCGCTGCTCTTCCCTCGCTTGCTGCTCGATGACGTTCTGCGCGGCCTCTTCCAGATCCCACGATACCCGCCATTCGCGCAATGCCGGCCACGAGCCCAACGACAAGCACGCATAAAGCGCCACCAGCGCCGCGACTGCAGTCAGCACGATGCGACGATGCGGTACCCAGCCGATGCGGGCCACGTCAGTCGCAGCGCCCACAGCGAGTCCGAAGATGGCACCCGACAGCAATCCGCCCAGATGCGCCGCCTGGTCTACCCCTTTGATGGCGAACCCCATCACGATGTTGATGGCCACTGTCTGCACCAACACCTTGCCGGTCCCGGACAGCGCGCCCCCTTCCTTTGCCAGCAGCGGTGGCGTGTCATCGTGCAGCCACGACATGACGATCAGCGCACCGCACAACGCCATGATGGCGCCCGATGCTCCGACGCTCACGGTCATGCTGGCGTTGGCTTGAGACTCAAGCTGCCACCCCAGCCAGCAAGCGCTGGCGTAACTCGCCCATAGCCCACCCAGCAGGTAGATCGCCAGCGTGCCCGCCTGGCCGAACCAGCGTTCTGCCAGCTTGCCCACGAGGAGCAGCATGTACATGTTGAGCAGCAGGTGAACGATGCCCGCGTGCAAGAACACGTTCGTCAAAAGGCGCCAAGCGTCGCCCGTGAGTGAGAGCGCGGCCAAGTTGCCGCCCAAACGGTACAGCGCGGTGGGCGAGAACGAAATGAAGCCCTCGCCAAACGCAGTCGACAGCAGAAAGACGATCGCCGTGATGCCGATCAGAATCGGCGTGAGAGACAGCGCTGGCGCAGCATCGGCCGTAGAGCTTGGCGCCTCGCCGGCAGTGTGCCGGTCGTTGGGCTGCAATGTATCGATTGCCGTGGTCGCATCTGATGACCGGCGCTGTTCAAAAGAATCCGACATAGGTGACTTAGCGGTGATGCTTCATGGAAACGAGGATTGCCGGCAGCATTTTTGCCGATTGGGAAAAGCCACATCACTCGTGGCGGTATCCCTGCTCATCATAGTTGTCGATAGTGATTGCCTTGCTATCCACAGGTTTGCAGGTCAGGGCCTTCGTCACACCACTCGCACCAGCATCACGATCGACCTCGACCCCCCACTGCAGTCCACCGACCCACCAAATCTGGTCCATGGCGCATTCCGTCAAGTCACATGCCTCGCCAGATGACTGGCAAGAGGCGTAGCCGCTACCCTCCATGACGACACGGAAACTCCGGCTCGAACCGAAGAACGCAACGTTCCTGGCACTGTCGCCACGCACAGCGTGGCGGCTACCATAGTCAGACTGAAGCTGATATTGGTAGTGCACGCTTTCATCTACCGCCGACGCGCTAGTCCAAGTCACCATGAAGAACGCGGGGTAGCGAAAAACAAAAATCAGGCAGAACAGAAGGAAAAGGAAGACCAGTGCTCCCGCTTTGGCCCATGATGCACCGCTTGGCCGCCACTTCCGCTTTTGGGCAATGAACGACAGCAAAAGGCACGCAAAGGCGGCCACGCCAACAAGAAGCGCGAGATTGACGATTCGAACTGAGCCGACTTCAATTGACGCTCCGTCTTCTCCCATGAATGACAGGATGGCCGCTACCGTACAGAGAAGCGCAGCGATTCCGTTCAACACAATGAGGAGCAAGCGAGGGGGCTTCTGATTAACATCGTCAGGCATTACCTGATGAAGGTTGCTTTCGTTAGACAAATCCAATTCCTCGAATTACATGGGAAAGAAAGGTGAATTCGCCGAAGCTGGGCCGGCGTAAGGGACGCTAGCTGTGCGTGCCAACGGCTTCGAACGCTGCGTCAGCAGCAGCGTGCCTGGTCAGGCTCGCGATAAATCGCGATCGGTGGTGATCCTACGCAGGCTTGGGGCTAGCGGTGTTTCGAAATCTTCATCTGCGTTTACGCCGTGCCGCACTTGGGCTTGATGCCTGCGCGGAAAAACAGCGGTTGCTATGGCTAGGGCAACTTGGCCGGCCAGTTCAGCGGTTGCTCTGGTCCGATGCCGGTTTCACGCCGGGACTGCCCGACGTCGCTTTTCCACGCTGCTGGAAAGACCGGCCAGTAGCACAGGCATTCCGCCAGCCAGTTGAGCGCGTGGCCCGGGTTGCGGCCTTTGTGTAGCCATTCCTTTGGCATAGCGGGAGTTTGCACGGCGCCCATACCGTTCTGCATGAAGGTCTGTATGTAGCGCCAGAGGCGCTCGCCACTGTTGCGCGGTCCCACCCAGATCAGATCCTCTCCACGTCGTTGCGGGTCCGCTGGGTCTAGCGGAGGCCAGTACAGCAGCAGGCAACCGTTATCGCTTGCGGTGCGCCGCTGTTGACGCGCTTCGTTAGACAGGTCGTAAGGCGGCACGCTGACGCTGCTAATCAGATCCAGCAGTGCGGAGATCCCGAGGCCGCTATCCGGTTCCTTGCCGGTCTGTCGCGACCACGCCATCTCTCTTCGGAGTTCCTCAGCCGTATCGTTGGCTGATGCGGCATACTCTTGGCTTTGCGCCGATTCGATCGGCGGTGCCCAATGCACATGTGCTTGAGCACGCGACCACTCCAGCACGGCGTTGCCTCCCCATCGCGCGGGCCGCAGCACGTAGACCTTGCCTGTGGTCCGGTTGAAGCGGTAACGCGCGCAGCGCGCTGTGAAGACCTGGCTTTGACATTCCCGCCACAGCATGTACGCCATCGGAATGCCCAGGATGGCAGCGGCCAACACCCCTAAAAGCACACCAAGATCCTCAAACGAGCTCGGGGGAAACGGCAACTTCGGATCGCCAACGAGCACGATATCCCACAACAACCACAGCATCCCTGCGCTCAACAGTATGCATGGCGATATGAACGCGACCAGCATCAAGGCTATCCAACGCGGCGGCTCGTCGTTGCGCAGATTGCTCAATTCCAGGAAGTGCTCATTGAAGTCCAGGACTGTGGGCTTGGGAGGCCACAGGAAGGCCGGCCCGGACGAGGTGGCGTCAAGCGCGTGCTGCATGGGGGCATCTTGCAAATCGGCATAGTCCGCCAGTGCCTTGGCCATGCCATGCTTGCGCCGATAACGATGAAAGGCTGCTTCAAACGTAAACATCGTTGAATCCTGGGATTCGAGGCATTTCTAATTCAAGATGTGGAATGGCTTGACTAGTCGAGCGCGCTAATCCAGGGCGTCATCCGCCTCGGAGGTCGACGTTCGTAGCTCGGATGTACGTAAGGGGCTTACTGCACCTGGGGTGGCTGCCGCGCTGCCGTTTCAAGGCTTCGTCGAAGAAGGCGGCAATGCAACCTCATATGCGCTGCAGTACTTTGACAACATCGGGTCCCCGTTCGGGGCGCCATAGGACGCCTTGGCTGAATTGAAACGAACTAGATACGGGCGGCTAACCACGTCCTCGATCTTTTCATCAAAGCACGCACGGCTAACTTCGAGATCTCGCCACCCTCCTAGCGGCGTATCTTTGACATGCACGTCTGAGAAGAAATCATCGAGAACTTTCACATACGTTCCATCCGCACAACTGGCATACCCCACGAAATGGACGACCTCGTTCATACCGTATGAACCGGAGAAGTCCTTGATGAGGTAGTCAGTCCTGCCATCTTTGTTCAGATCAGGTTGACCATAAACGAATGTCTTGCCTTGGGCGAAGGCATATAGGCAATCGCCTTTGTCATCCGCACGACAAATACTGGCCATCTTTGCAGCGTTGGTTTCAATCTTCACGCGGAATTCTGGATTCTGCGAGGCGCAGGGACTGCCTCCATCCTCGGGAGGCCCACCACTAGCACATTGCGCACTTGAAGCACATCCCCAAAGGATGAATGCGAGGGATCCAAAGGCTTTCATTTTCATGGTGCTGATGTGTCGAGAACAAGGGGCCGTGTAGTCCCAACAAAGCACCAAGCTCGGTTTGCTCCTACGGCAAGCATGCCAATCCATTAAGTCTTCTTCGGCGTCCACCGCAACGGTTCTTCCGGCCCGATGCCGTTCTCGCGGCGCTTCTGGCCACAGTCGCTATTCCATTCCTCGGGAAACGTCGGCCAATAGCACAGGCGCTCAGCCAAGGAGTGCAAAGGCGTCCATGGTGCGGCACTGACTGCAACGGCCGCTGTCATAGCACGGCTCTCGCCAGTCACCTCTTCCAGTGCCCTGGACGGGCCCAACTGCGTTTCTTCCAGATGCTGGCCCGGCGTCTGGAAGCCCTTGCGTAGCCAGTTGTAGTGCTTGGGTTCGGGCACGGCGTCGATGCCCTCCTCCATGAACGTACGGATGTATTGCCACAGCTCTTCGCCTGCGGCACGTGGGCCCACCCACAGGACCTCTTCGCCTTTGCGCTCGGTGTCGTCCGGGTCTAGCGGGGGCCAGTACAGGACCAGACCTCGCATCATTGCGGGGCCGCCGCCACCTGCTTGCCGGGCTTTGCGGGCGGTTGGGTAGTCTAGGTCCTCCCAGGTCATCTCCCGTGGGGCGCACCAATCAACATGGGCTTTGACGCGAGACCAATCCAGCACGACGTTGCCGCCGTAGCGCGCAGGACGCAGCACATACACCTTGCCGGTGGTGCGGTTGAAGCGGTAGCGCGCGCGGAGAGCAGTAAAGAAATTGGGAGCGAAGGCTTGGGGCCAGAGAAAGTAGATGAAAACTCCCGCAGCGATGAGCATTAAAATCATCGCAATCAGAGCGCCATACCAACTCGATGGGTGGGGCCCGGAATCGGAAAGAAGCAGTCCAATAAACGTCGTCACTACGCCGAACCCGGCCCCCATTAAGCAGAGCACCATGAACATCAGTGATCTGTCCTCCTCTCCCATGTTGGACAGCTCAATGAAGTGCTCGTTGTAATCAAACAGCACCCGGTCCAGTCCGAGACTTGGCTGCGCATTCTCACCCGGCAGGTCTTTCGGGCCATGCAGCGTTGTCCATCGATTGATGTCCGCCACTAATTCGATCGCTCGGCGCCGTCCCTTCTTCTTTTGGTAGGCCAGCAGCCCTGCTTCCGCGTCAAACATACTCGCTCCGTTTCTCTTCGATTACAGGCCAGAGAGTACTTCGCTCAGCTGAGCCATCGTTTCTTCCTCGTTCTTGAACGGAACCTTCTTACTATCGGCCTTACGGAAGGGCGTCGCCTGTAACCAGTTGACCCAAGCGGTGCCTTTGAGCAACTCAATAGCTGCACTTAAAAGAACCGTGGCAATTGCCAGATACAGATTCGCACGGGTCAGCCACAAAGGAGCCGTCGCATAGCGAGCGCCTATATAGGCACCACCGATGGTGAGCGATCCGCTCAAAGTTCTACCACCGTAGGCCGCCATCAGCATGTACTCCTTCTCTTGCCCCGCCTTCGCTCCATCGGCTAAGTCAAATGCCACGCCCACAACCGCTCCGGCAATCACATACCTCGCTGCCCCTGCCTTCAACGCCAATAACTCCTTCTCTGATGCCTCTGTAATCTTTTTGGCATCCTGCATATAGCTCAGTGCATCCGGCACATTCTTGAAGACGTACTTTTCATACCGGTCTGCCCCCAACTGCCGGTAAGAGCCGATTACCCCGGCCAAGCCCCCCGCCGCTTCCAACAATGCCCGTGGCTTTTGAGCCTTGTTCGGTACGTTCAGCAGTGTCGGTATGAGGGCCAGCGCGCCAAGGCCGAACTGCGTGTAATTCATCCGCATCTCGGTGGCTTTGCTCTCGACCAGTTTGCCCAATGCCTGGCTGATCTCGTGCTTGAACACGGCCGCTAAGCCCGAGCCCCTGTTTTGCTGAGACCGCACATATGCGGCTGCGCTATTGCCTAAGCCATAGGCCAGCGTCAGCGCCTGAGCGCGGGCGATGTTGATTTCCCACTTCGTGGCTGGCTTGTTCTTTAGCCACGCCAGCAAAGCCACGAACAGAATGCCCAGGGGGCCATCGTTGACGGCCTTGCCCATTTGTAGATAGCTGTCGACTCTCTTGCCAGTCGTCATATCAGGCTTGGCTCGATTGTCCGTTTCACTTGCGATCTTATCGGCTGCACCTAAGGTTTTGCTCATGCTGCTGATGGCCGAATTCAGGTCGCTCCAAGCCTTACTGCGCGCTGAGTCGTCTTGCGCTCTCAACATTTCAACAGTGATGGGCTGGCTCAGCTTGGCCAGCGCGCTTTGCAGTTCGGTACTGATGGTCGTGTTGTTCAGACTGAGTACGCGCCAGACAAGGTTTTTCTTGGACGGCGTGAACAGGTCAAGCTGAGCGTACCACTGACGGCCTTTGGGGGCGCTGGCCACCTGTGCCAAGATGGCGAACAACTGTCCGGCACAGCGTTTGCCGTCGCCGCTTTCAATGCTGGCATTTTCGTTGTAGCGAGCCAGGGCCACTTCGACCAACGCGTGTGAACCCAGCCAATGCTGCAAATCGGCCGCAAGCTTGTCCATCGCCGCATCGCGATTCTTGAGTTCCTGGGCGTGGGCCGTGTTGAATTTATCGACCTCGGCCAAGTCGCAATATGGGGCCATCAGAGAGCCGCCAAGCGCTTCGGGGCTTTGGCGCGCGATGATGCCGCGGTCACTGTCTCTTGCACTGATTTGCTGGTCTAACTCCTTGGTGCGACGGCGGTTGAGCTCTTGCTGCGTGATTATTTCATCGCCGCCTTTGGCACTAGGTACTCGTCTAGGTTCTGTACTTAGACTGCCTGGATAGCCCGCCTCCATGATTTCACGCGTGCGACGCAGGCTATCTGTTTGTTCGTCGTAGGCTTGGAGATAGTTTTGGCCCAGTGCACGGCTGACGGTGCTAATAGCCTCACTGGTCGCTTGTTTCCAATGGTTGCTCACGCCCTTGGCATCGGCTTTCTGCAGCCACCGTACATACGGAATGGCTGCCGTGAGGTGGTGCATGCTCAGCTCTTGCGCGATGCCAATCGGGTCATCGCATGCCACCACCGCACCCTTGTGTTGTTGCAGGAAGTCAGCCATCTGCTTCAAACGTGTGCCATGGGCCTGAACATAGGTAGGCTGACGGTGCTGGACGATGATGGTGTCTTCCTGCGTGCGTCCGTAGTCGTCAGCAGATAAGACCCGAGTCTGCGCCTCTGCCCAGTCGCCCCATGCCCGCTCTGTGGGAGTTGTTCCCATCAAGCCAAAATATTGTTCGTTGCCGACAGTCTGGACCTGCGTATCTGCGAGCGCGGCATATTCGAGCACTTGCTTTGAGAGCTGGTCCGGCGTGCACGCGTGCTTCTGCGAGGTCGCTCCGTTCGCCCATGCGGCAATGTCAAGCCTTTGCATGTACTCATCCGGCTTGGCATCAATGACTTCCATCAGATGCTTGTAGTCGATGGCATCGGGGTGAAACATGTAGTGGAAATCCAAGACGAACTTCGCGTCCGGAATCCATACCAGGGAACTGTTCGCCTGACGTGAATCGCGCGCGCATGTCACTTTGGGTACTGCTGCGTCCGGCTGCGAGACAGGAAACTGTGCAAGGTAGCCGTGCGGATGAACCGCGAAGCCCCACCATTGCGTCGCGCGGTAGCACGGATGCGTGAAACGGACATAGAGACATCCGGCACGCAGCATGCGTACGCCGTACTCGGCTGTCTTCATCTCCACGCCCCCAGGCTTGCTGTCAAAGGGCTTCGTGGGTTTCAGCTTTCGCAACGCCTCCATGCCTTTATCTTGGGCACTGTAGCCGGCCGCGTAGCGGGTGAAGAGGATGGGCAGGCCCTCGCGTTTGCAATCTGTGCAGGGTTTATCGCACGGCATAGTCGATCAGCTACGGTCAGGAGAGGTTCGCGTGTTCAGCCACGCGCTTGTAAAGCGCAGGCCCTGTTGGTTGCGCATCTGGTGCAGCGCTTGTTCAAGTGCTTGCCGGTTTGGGGCATCGTCCCAGGGGCGCGCTCGAGCGTGATCTGCATGCTCCTCGCCGGGCAGCAACCATGACAGCTCAATGAACGCGTCCAAGTCTTGGTCATCAAGCCCCAGGCGTTGGCCCCTGGCGATGATGGCGGACATGACTGCTCCGTCAGGCTGTTGTGCCACCGGAGTTCTTGTGCTCGCCAATGCAGCCCAGCTTCGATGCCCCGACGGCGACGCATGTGCTGCGTGCCACTGCTCTGCGTTCAGCAATCGGTTGAGCATCAGCGCCCCTGTCTTTTTTTCCGGAACGGTGGGGTGTTCGGCTTTGAACCACGCAGGGGGTGGGCCGACGCGCTCGCCACTTTCCATCAAATCTTCTGGCGCCCAAGGTCCCCATGGTTGGGTCAAGCTCCACCACGTCTGTATCGGCCCGAGCCACATGCTCTGCTGCCCGGCGCTCAACTCCGGCCACACACGCTGCATAACGCGCGGATCCTGGTAGCGGAACACCCTTGCGGAGGCACTGCCCGGCGGGTACTGGAAGCCTAGCTTGGCAAGATGCTGCGCCACCCAGCCGGCAGAGTCAGTGCTGAACAGCACTGCGCACAAGTCCTGGGGCACTAATCGCTTGTGGGCGTGCCGGCCGGCTGTTTGCAGCCACCCGGCCAGCGTTTCCTGTGCTCGCGCTTGGGCTAAGGTGCTCGTACCACCGCCCGGTAAGGCAATCTCAGGGAGCGGCACGACGCACGGTGCCTCGTCTTCTCTGCCCGCATAAAAGGCGTCGGGTACGGCGGCTCGGGATTCAGCGGCTTCGGGCCAGATGTGGGCGAGTTCCGCCGCGACGGCGGAGTCATCCCATTTCTCCAAGAGGAGATAGGTCTGTAACGGGCGGTCATCCGGCGCCTGCTGGCGTTTGCGGGTGTGATACGCAGCGGCGAGCTCTTGGCAGCGTGCGATAGCGTCCGCGGGCGGAGCACTGAACTGATCGCCAGTTGGATCCAGCAGCGTCTGTTCGAGCTCCGCCAATGTGCGATGGGGCATGTCGTTCCTGTGCAAGCTCAGCGCGACACCGAGCCAGCGCCACTGGCTGCAGCGCTGCTTTCCTGCATGCCGCACCCCTTCAGATTGCCGCTAGCCAGCTTGTTATCCACCCCAGCCCCACCTGGCCCCACCATCCGATGCCCCGCACCCTTAAACGTCACCATCCCCGGCGCATGCAGCTCAATCGTGCCGTTCGTCACCTTGATCTGCGCGCCGGCCGCATTGACGATCACATGTTGTTTTGCCTCAGCCGTGACATTGTCCTGCGTGGACGCCACGGTCACGGCTTTCTCCGCCACCAAGTGGCTCTCGCCTTTGAGGCTGGACAGGCCGACCTTGCCGCTGGCCGCATGCATGGCGATACCTGGCGTGGCACCGCTGGTTTGCCCGACCGCCTTGCCGTGCGCGTACAGGCTCAGCCCGTCAGCCACGGCAACAGACAGGTTGCCGCCCGCTGCAACGTTCGTATCCTGCTTCGCGGTCAACGTGACCTGCGTGCCCGCCACCAACACCGCATCGGCAGGCGTGGTCGCCAGCACGCCCTTGGGCGCAGACACTTGCAGATGCGGTTCGCTGTAAGCAACCGCCTCGGCACCCTCGCCTGCGCTTTCGGTGTGACGCAGCACCTCGGTGGTGTGGCGCAGTTGCTTGAGCGCGGGCAATTCCTTCGCAGCAGGTTCGTCGGGCAAGCCGGCTTTCTGCTTCTTGGCTGCATCGGCGAGCGATTCCGCCAGGTCGCTCATCGCTTCGATCTGGCTGGCGGCGGCTTCGCTGTCTTGCAGCGGAGCGCTGGTGCCGGCGCTGTGCGCGGTGAGCAGCAGGCCGGCACCGGCGCGCACGCTGCCGCTGTCGTCGGTGGCGAGCGCGGCGCCGTGGCCGAGGTCTGCCTGGCGCGCGCTGTCGATCTGTTCCTTGTGATGGCCGAGTACGAGGCCGGTGGCAGCTTGCGTGGTGCTGAGCTGCGTGCGGCCCTGGCCTTCGGTGTCATCAAAGACGAGTTGGTTGTACCCCGAGGAGCCCGCTTGGCTGCCCGCCAGCGCTTGCGTCTTGATGCCGGACAGCACGGCGTTGTGCGCGTATGCGCCCTGGCTCTTGGCGTCACCGGCAAACCAGGCGGGGGCGTTGCCGGTGGCTCCAGCAGCGCCTGCTTGGTTCTGGTTGTATTGCGCGTCGGTCTGGCCGCGGCCGTTGTAGGCGGCGCCCACCACAACGGGCCGGTCGATGTCGCCTTGCAGGAATTCCACCAGCACTTCCTGGCCAACGCGCGGCAGCGCCACGCCACCCCAGTTGGGGCCGGCCACGGGCGCGGTCACGCGCACCCATGCACCCAGGCCTGCGCTGGCGCGTGCGTTGTCGTCACCCGTCGGATGCGATTGCCGGCTCGCGGAGCGAGCCCCACGCTGCCAATGGAATTGCACCTTGATGCGGTGGTCGCGGTCGGTATGCACAGGCCCTTCCGCGCCGACGACCAATGCCGTCTGGCTGCCGTTGACGGTCGGGCGCGGGTGCAGCGCGCGGCCCTGGGCATCGCTCTGCTGCGGGCGCACGGGCACGTTCTCTCGCACCACGGTGAAGTGGTTGCGGTAGAACGGCGCATCGTCACCGCTGGCTTGGTTGCTGCCGGCGGCCAGCACGTCGCTACCGCCCAGCGTGCCGAGCGTTTCCGTCAGCACCTGCCCAAAGCGGTCGTTGAAGTTATTGCGCGCCTGGTGCGTGACGGCCAGCACGGCGAAGCGCTGTTCGCCGTCGTCGTGGTCGAAGTGGTCTTGCAGTTGAAAGCGCGTGCCGGTGGCCAATGTGCGCACGCTGCCTTCGCCGTCGAACTGCTTGTCGCGCAACTCCAGCGTTTCCATCATCAACCGGGCGACGCGCTGCGCTTGGTTGTTGTCTTCAAACCAGTACTGGCCGGGGTAGTCGGTGTCTTGTAGCGTGAGTTGCGGGCCGTCGCTGCCTTGCTGTTGTGCGCCGCCCTGGACACCAACTTGCGCTGCACGCTTGGCATTCGCGCGATAGTCCCAGCTGGCGATCGATACGGCGTTGGTCTGCCAGCGGCGTGCGCCTTGCCAGCGGTCGATCACGTCTTCAGTGGCCGTGGCATCGGCGCGGCCAAAACGGATGCTCGCCTGCGGGTTGTCGACGAACACGTCGTTGCTATCGGCGATGACCATGCGATGCAGACCCAGCGCGTCGCCGTCTTTGGCTTCGTGCTCAAAGAAGTAGAACAGCCCTTCTTCTGCCAGCAGGCGCGTGACGAAATCGAAATCGCTTTCTTCGTATTGCGTGATGACGCTGCGGCGTGTGTAGACCGAACTGTCGCGCAAGGCCCAGCGCCAGGCGGGCACGAGGCGGCCTTGCCCCTGATAGTCGCCAAACAGGTTGTCGATCACCTCGATGACCGACATGTCCTGGAACAGGAAGCTGTCTTGCCGATGCCGCAGGAAGGCCAGCCACGGTTCGATGACAAGCCGGGAGCGCACCAGCCCGCCGTTGGCGCCAATCTGCTCAAAGCGCGTGACGTGGCCGTGAAACGGGCGCAGCGTGCTGCGGCTCTGCTGCGTCAACAAATCCAGCCGCACAGGCTGGCCGAGCAGCTTGGCCGCGTCGATGTCGGCGCTGTCGGATAGCGCCGTGAGTTCCAGGCGGAAGCCGCCCGCGTCGATGTGCTCGGCGGCATCGAGTTGTTCGGGCAGCAGGGCGTTAGGCCCCAGCGGAGTTTCCAGCCGCAGCAGCCGGTCGGCCTGGGTGAACGCCGCACGCAGCAGGTTGGCCAGTTCGGTCAAAGAGACCATGGTGTGCTCGCTTATTGAATGCGGTACTTGAAGTCGCCGTCTTTGCCCACGCTCACCTTGATCTTCTCAACGCTGCCGCCCTCGGCCATGCGCGTGAGTACCGATTCGGCAATCTGCGGCAACAGCGTGCCGTTGAGGATGTGGTCGACCGCGCGGGCGCCGGCGTCGACTTCCGTGCAGCGTGCGAGCACCGATTCAACCAGCGCGTCGTCCCACTGGAATGTCGCCTTGTGGTTGACCGCCACGCGGTCGCGGATGCGCCCCAGCTTGAGCGTGATGATCTCGGCCAGCACATCGTCGGAGATCGGGTAGTACGGCACCACCTTCATGCGGCCCAGGAATGCAGGCTTGAACGCCTTGTACAGCGTGGGGCGCAGCAGTTCGGCCAGCGCATCAGCATCCGGCAGCTCGTCAGCGGCCTTGTTGAGGCACGCTTGCATGATGTTCGACGAGCCCACGTTCGACGTGAGGATGATGATGGTGTTGCGGAAGTCGATCGGGCGGCCTTCGGCATCGTCCATCTCGCCCTTGTCGAACACCTGGAAGAACATCTCCAGCACGTCGGGGTGGGCCTTCTCCACTTCATCGAGCAGCACAACGCTGTACGGGTTGCGGCGTACGGCCTCGGTCAGCACACCGCCCTCGCCGTAGCCGACATAGCCCGGCGGCGAGCCCTTGAGGCCCGACACGCTGTGCGCTTCCTGGTACTCGCTCATGTTGATGGTGATGAGCTTGCGTTCGCCACCGTAGAGGATGTCGGCCAGCGCCAGCGCGGTTTCGGTCTTGCCCACGCCCGAGGGGCCAGCAAACATGAACACGCCGCGCGGCTTGTTCGGGTCTTCCAGATTGGCGGTGGCGGTGCGCACGCGCTGAGCGATGGCATCCAGCGCGTGGTCCTGGCCGATCACGCGGGCGGTGAGCAGCGGCTTGAGATTCAACACCGTGCGCAGCTCGTCCTTGACCATGCGGCCCAGCGGAATGCCCGTCCACGCGGAGACGATTTCCGACACCACATGGCCATCCACCTGCAGCGGCACCATGGGCGATTCGCCTTGCAGTGCGCGCAACTCGGCGATGAGCTTGGCCAGTTCGTCCTGTTCGTCAGCCTTGTCTGCGGTGCGCTTTCGCTTGGAGATGGAGACGACATCGCTATTGGCGGCCACGGGCAGCGCGTTGTCTTCGCTGGCTTGTGCGCCGCTTTCGCGGGCTTCGCGCAGCGCCTGGATGCGGGCAACGAGCTCGCGCTCCTTCGCCAGGCGTTCCGTGTTTTGGGCGACGCGCTGTTCCAGTTCGGTGCGTTGCTCGTTCAGCGCTTTCAGGCGTGCATCGTGCTCGGCGCCGGCGCTTTGTTCGCGCTCCAACGCGCTGATCTCACCCTGCAGGCGTTCGAGGGTTTTCTGGTCGTCTTCAATGGCGCCGGGCGTGGCGCTCTGGCCGAGTGCCACCTTGGCGCACGCCGTGTCGAGCACGCTGACAGCCTTGTCCGGCAGCTGGCGGCCGCTGATATAGCGATGCGACAGCCGCACTGCTTCGGTAATCGCCTCGTCCAGCACGCGCACCCCAAAGTGGCGCTCCATCAGCGGGGCCATGCCACGCAGCATGGCGGCGGCCAGCGGCTCGCTGGGCTCCTCCACCTTCACGACCTGGAAGCGACGGGCCAGCGCGGCGTCTTTCTCGAAGTACTTCTTGTATTCGCTCCACGTGGTGGCGGCAATCGTGCGCAGTTCACCGCGTGCCAGCGCCGGCTTGAGCAGGTTGGCCGCATCGTTCTGGCCAGCCTGTCCGCCCGCGCCGATGATGGTGTGCGCCTCGTCGATGAACAGGATGATCGGCTTGGGGCTCTTCTTCACCTCGTCGATCACGTTCTTGAGGCGGTTCTCGAATTCCCCTTTGACGCTGGCGCCGGCTTGCAGCAGGCCCATGTCGAGCGTGCGCAGCGTCACGCCCTGCAGCGGCGGCGGCACATCGTTGGCAGCCACGCGCAGCGCCAGGCCCTCCACCACGGCCGTCTTGCCGACACCAGCCTCGCCCGTGAGGATCGGGTTGTTTTGACGGCGGCGCATCAGGATGTCAATCACCTGGCGGATCTCGGCATCGCGGCCGATGACGGGGTCGATGCGGCCATCACGGGCAGATTGCGTGAGGTCGACGGTGAACTGGTCCAGCGCCGGCGTGGCCGTCAGCGCGGCTGCCGGCTTGCCACCTTCCTGCGATGCATCTGCGCCGCCATCGGCAATATCGACGGCCTGCTCCTGCTCATCCGAGCCGGCGGTCAGGCGGTCGAAATCGTGCTTGAGGCGGTCGGCTTCAATTTGCCCGAACAGGCGCGAGCCACGCTGTGCCAGCGCAGACAGGCTCGGCTCGGTCAGCAACGCCAGCAGCAGATGACCAGAGCGGATGCGCGTGATTTGCGAATCCAGCGAGGCGATCAGCCAGCCGTGCTCGAACAGCTTCGGCAGATACGGCGAGAACGCCGGCGTGCGCGTGTTGCCGGTCTGGAAGCGGCCGATCTCGGCTTCGAGATCACGCTGCAGCGCGGCCAGGTCGATGCCGCTGGCGCGGGCGGCCACGGCAAAGTCGCTGCGGCGGTTTTCCAGCAGCGCCAGGAACAGGTGTTCGAGATCCACCTCGTAGTTGCCGCGCGCCATGCAGATGGAAGCCGCACGCTCGGCGGCTTGCCGGCTGGTTGCGTTCAGCTTGGCGATCAGGGTTTTGAGTGGGATGGCCATGGCAGCTGCGCTCCGAAGATTCGATGAAAAAAAATCGAGAAAGGTCGATGAAGATGGCGGTGTTTCAATGCAGCGGTGCGAGCGTGTATTGCGCGTCGCTGCGGTCTTGCTGCGCGGGGCGGGAACACAGGAAGGTGTCCCAGCCCAAGCGCCCATCGTTGCTGTTGTCCAGCGTGCTGCCGGTCACGTCTTGCTGGCGCAGGATCAGCTTGATCTCGAACTCCAGCGTGGTGCCGCACAGGATGGTCAGCATCTTGCGCAGCGCCAGGGAGCCCGACGCGCCGGGCAGAAAGTTGCGGTACTGCTCGCGCTTGAGTGGCCCCATCCAGAGGCGCACGCGCAAGTCGCGTTGCCACACGCGGGAACCCGCCAGCGCGGTGGCACCAAGCACGTTGCTGGTGCTGCCCAGTCGCGTGTATTGCGATGCCGGCACCCGATACCACCCGCCCACAAACTGTTCCACGCGCACCGGCGCCTGAAAGTAGTCAGACAGCACGCGCTGCAGATACGCCGCAGACACCGGTCGATGCCGGATCGCCGTGGCATAGCCGGCCAGCGCTTCGTCGAGGATCGGGCCCGGCGTGGTCGACAGATCCGCACGCAGTGATTTGTCTGCCGCGCCCGCGAGCGAGAGCAGCAGCGGCAAGTAGTGCTTGGTGTTGTCGACTTCGTACTGAAACGGCAGGCGGTATTTCTTCCACGCCAGGTAGAACAGCGCCGTGGCGCGGTTCGAGAAGATGTCGAAGAACGCGCGCGCGGCACGGTCGCGCCAGACGGATTCGCGCTCGGCAACGATCTCGGTATAGCGCAGGGGCAAGGCGCCCTGCCCGCCCAGCATGCCGAAGAACGTGGGCGTGATGGCCAGCGTGTCGAGCGCGCCGTCTTCCAGTGCGGCAATGAACGCGTCATCGCTTTCCAGCATGGCCGGGGTGAGGCGTGGCACTTCGATGCCCTGCAGCTCACTGGGCGGAAACGACAGCGACAGCGTGTTACGAAAGCTCACGCGCGTGGCCAGCGCCTGCTCGGGGGCGGCGCTGCCCCGGCGCACAAAGAGCTGTTCCAGCAGCCGAACGGCCTGGAAGAACTGGTACCGGTGCGGCTGCTGCAGCAGCCGCCGGATCACACCAGGATCGATTCGCCGCTGCGAGGTGCGCATTTGACCAATTCCTTGCCGCTACGGCGTGACACCGCAATCAATTGCACAAAGCTGTTCATGTGGACGTACAAGCCGAAAAAGTGGTCCAGCACGCGAATGAACCGGTGCAACCCGGTGCCAACAAAGGCGTCTTCATCCAGCGTGAGGCGCACTTCCAGGCCGCGCACGAAGGTGGCAAACGGCTTCCCCGCCAGCCACTGCGTTGCCGGCTGATAGTCCAGCCCAACAATGCCCTCGATCTGCCGCGCGGAAATCGCATTGCGCGGCAAGTCATGCAGGCGCAGCATCTCTTTCAAGGTCGGCAAGCCGTTCTGCACCAGCGACAGATGGTTGAGCGCCAGCAGTGAGATCAGCCGCCACTGCGCAGCGCGCCCGCCGCCAAACCGCATGGAAGGCGTCGGCTTGCGCAGGAAGGTGATGTTGCGCGCGATGGAGCTGCCTTCCATCGACAGATCGCCGTCGGGCTGGCCAAACGCCAGCGTGGACGGCAAGTCGCGGTTCGTGCAGGTGACGGTGAGGCTCAACGTGTCGGTCTGCGGGCTTGCGGGGTCGAACTGCGTATCGACGATGGAAATTTCTGTCTCGAAACCCGGGCTGCGCTGTGCGATCAATTCGTTGCGGCGCGCCAGCCAGTAGTGGCCTGCACGGCCCGGTTCTTCACCGTGGTGCAGCGAGTAGAACGGGCGGAACTCCGTCACCTTCTCGTGCGCGGCGGTTTCGCGCACCAGTTGGACGTTGTCGATCGAATAGATGTCAAAGCCGTGCGCGCGCCGGCTGTCGGCCACCACGGGGTAGGCGCTGGCCGTGTGTTCAATGCGGATCGGATCCGCCTTCTGCTGGAACAGGTTGACTACCGGTGTGCAATGCAGGCGCAGGTGCTCGGCCTGCAGGTTTTCCAGCAGGCGTGCGGCGTGCGAATCGCTGCGCAACTCCTTGAGCACCAAGTGCAGCGTCAGACGGCGCACCGGCACACCCGGCGTCATGCCGCGACGCACTGCGGCGAGGTCGATGTCGAAGAAGTTGAACTTCTCGGCAAAGCTGAAGTGCTCGGTCAGCAACCGATAGGCCGGGTGCGAACGTGCGGGGCAATCGATCAGTGCTTCGTTCTCGGCAAAGCCCACTTCGTGCAATGGCACGCCCGACAAGCGCTTCCACACGCCGCTGCGCTCGGCCTCCATGTACGCCGCTGCGGTGTGCAGGAACAGCGCATCGCCCAGGGCGGCGACGAACGACGGTTCGCCGTCCATGTAGACACGCAGCTTGTCCAGTGCGAGCGATTCAAAACCACCGCGCTCGCCCATGTATTCCAGCGTGATGGCGATGGAACCGGTGGCCCCCTTCGGCAATTGCACAGCGGTGGGGGCGGAGACCGCGCGCTCGAAGGTCGCGCCGGCCACGCGCACGGGCGCAAAGGTGACGTCGTATGCGGTGCGGAAACGGCATTCCACCTTGCGCACCACGCGTGTGGTCAGGAAAGTGCCGCGGGCAATGGTGACAGGGGCACTCAACTGCGCGGCCACGCCACGCACATCGAAATGCGCCACCGAGCAGGATGGAAACGGCCGCAGGTAGTGCGGATACAGCACCTCCAGCAGCGCTTCGGTGAATTCGGGGTAGTCGTCGTCGAGCTTCTTGTTGACGCGTGCCGTCAGGAAGGCAAACGACTCGATCATCCGCTCGACGTGCGGATCGTCGCAGCCATCGCCGGACATTGCCAGCCGGCCGGCGACCTTCGGATACCGCTCGGCAAAGTCGCGCGAGTACCGGCGTAGGAAGGCCAGTTCTCGTTCGTAGTAAGGCAGCAGCTCTTCCATGCTTCGTGGCGGTCCGGTGATTGATGTTGCCGTGCGGTGCTCCGGCGGCGGGCTCAGCCGCGTCCGCGCGCGACGGAGTAGCGCAGCGTTGACGGTTGCAGCGTTGCGTCGAACGTCACCGGCTCACGGGCGGGCCCAACCAGCAGCACGGCGCTGATCCCAAAGCACAACGCATTGGTGGCGCGCTCGTTGATCTCCAGCGACACATTCACATGCTGCAAACGCGGCTCGTGCCGCTCGATCGCTTTCGTGAGCGACTGACAGATGTAGTTGCGGTCGTAGAAACTGGCCAGGCTCAGGCCGGCAAAGTCGTTCAGGCCGTAGGTAAGCAACGACCGCTTGCACTCCGGCAAGCCGTGCAGGTCTTCCTCCTCAAACACGATGCGCGTGTTGAGCAAGGATTCAATGTCGCGTGCCACGGTGCCCTTGAGTTCTTCCAGCGAGAGCTGGCGCAATGCCGTGGGCATGGGCGCGTGGGGCTCGTCGTCGAAGAGCTTGTCGAGCAGGCTGGGTTCGAAGCCTTTCATATGCAGCTACAAAACAAGATGCCGCAGCACGGTGGCTGCGGCTCTTGTTATCAGAACAACACCAAACGTTAAACCGAGTAGGTCTTGTCGTTCTTGGTGAGGCTCCAGGCGCCTTGCGAGTTGCCGCCCTGGCCGCCAGCGCCCTTCTGCTGCGTGTACTTCCACTGCACAGCGGCGTAGCGCAGGCTGAACGTGTCGGTCGGGATGCCTTGCGCCACCACTTGCGAATCGACTTCGCTCAGGATCGCATTCTTCAGCTTGACTTCGAGGTACTTCACGCGGTTGCCTTCGCCGTCCGCGCGGAAGAATTCGATGGTGACTTCACCGAAGGTCGTACCGCCCGAAGCGTGCTGGTACAGCAGCGGGCTGACGACGTCCAGGTCCTTCGAGAAGACCATGTCGCGGTGCTCGCAACGCTCAGCCGTGTGGCCGCCGGCGGTCGAAGCCGTGGCCGAACGCGGTTGGCTGATAGCTTGCGACCAGCTGTTGATTTCGATCCAGTCCTTGTGATCCTTGTCTTGCGACTCGCCCTTGATCGCCGGGCTGTCGAACTTGACGTAGATATCCTTCATACAGAGACCCTCTTCGATAGATTGGTTGTTGGTACTGCTACGGGTAACGAGCGTAACGGGGTGTTATGCCCGAACATTCCCCCCCGGGGAGAGTCCGGTCAGGAATTACGAGTTGGCCGACTTGGGCAGATCTGCCACGAGGCGCAGCGAGATCGACAGTTCGTCCAACTGGAAATGCGGCCGCAGGAACGCCACCGAGCGGTACGTGCCCGGCTTGCCAGGCACCTCTTTGACTTCAATCGACGCTTCACGCAGCGGGAATTGCGCCTTCTGTTCTTGCGTGGCGTTGTCGTCCAACAGCACGTACTGCGAGATCCAGCGGTTCAGGAACGTTTCCACGTTCTTGGCCGAAGCAAAGCTGCCGATCTTGTCGCGCATCATGGCCTTCAGGTAGTGCGCCACGCGCGATACCGAGAAGATGTATTGCAGTTGCGCAGACAGCACCGAGTTCGCATTCGCACTGTCGGTGTCGTACTTCTTGGGCTTCTGCACCGATTGCGCGGCGAAGAACGCGGCGTAGTCGGAGTTCTTGCAGTGCACGAGCGGGATGAAGCCGAGGTCGCTCAACTCCTTCTCGCGACGGTCGGTAATGGCGATTTCGGTCGGGCACTTGAGCGCGATCTCGCCGTCATCGGTCTTGAAAGTGTGCGTCGGCAGGTCTTCCACCAGGCCGCCACCTTCCACGCCACGGATGGCCGCGCACCAGCCGAAGTCGTCAAATGCAGCCGTCAGACGTGCGCCAAAGGCCCAGGCAGCGTTGCACCACAGGTACTTGCTGTGGTCGGTGCCGTCCACGTCTTCAACAAAGTTGAAGCCTTCAACCGTGGTGCCGTCCTTCGGGTTGTACGGCAGGCGGCCGAGGAAGCGCGGCATGGTCAGGCCCACGTAGCGCGAGTCTTCCGATTCACGGAACGACTTCCACTTGGCGTATTCCACCGTGTCGAACACCTTGGCGAGATCACGCGGCTTGCCCAGGTCGGCAAACGATTCCAGGCCCAGCAGTTCCGGCGACGACGAGGCGATGAATGGCGCATGCGCAGCCGCGGCAACGTGCGACATCTGCTCGATGAAGTACATGTCTTCGGGCTGACGCGTGACTTCGTAGTCACCGATCAGCGCGCCAAACGGTGCACCACCGAACGTACCGAATTCCTCTTCGTAGATCTTCTTGAACAGCGCGCTCTGATCAAACTCGATGGCCGTCTTGAAGTCCTTCACCAAGTCGCGCTTGGTTGCGTTGAGCGCCTTGATCTTGATCGTCTGGCCGGTGTTCGTTTCCTTGACCAGATAGTTCAACCCGCGCCAGGTGGATTCCAGCTTCTGGAACTCCGGCGCGTGCATGACCGCGCTCAATTGCTGCGAGATCATGCGGTCCAGCTCGGCCACACGCGCATCGAGCGTGGCCGACAGGTTATCGGACACCACCACGGTGCCGCTGAGCACCTGGCTGGCAAGCTCACCAATGATGTCCTTGGCGCGCGCGCGCTCGGAGTCGGATTTGGCGACACGGCTTTGCTCGACGATGCTGTCGAGCAGGCTGAGTTCTTCGGCAACCGAGGCGCCTTGCGCGGCGGATTGGTTCTCAAGCATCTTCGCCCCCGTTGCTCTTGGCGCCGAGCTTCTTCGCGTTTTCGGTGTTCTTCAGCACTTCCGACAGCAGGTCTTCCAGCTTGTCGTTACCGGCCATCTTGTTGCGCAGGTCGGCCAGCTTGGAGCGGGCTTCCAGCAGCTTGCGCAACGGCTCAACCTGCTCAACCACGGCTTCCGGGCTGAAGTCTTCAATCGAGCGGAACTTCAGGTCGACGCCAAAGCGCCCACCCTCTTCCGTCAGCGTGTTGGGCACCTGGAATGCCGCGCGCGGCTCCACACCCTTCATCACATCGTCGAAGTTGTCGCGGTCGATGTTGACGAACTTGCGGTCGCGCAGCTTGGGCTGCTGTACTTCCGACTGTCCCGACAGATCTGCCACCACGCCGACGACAAACGGCAGTTCCTTCTGCTCGATCGCGTCGCCGATCTCGACGTCGTACGTCAGTTGCACGCGCGGCGGGCGCACCTTCTGCAGACGCTTCTGCACACTTTCTTTTTTAGCCATGAGTTTCCTCCACAGGCGCGAAATCGGCGCAGTGCTTAGCGCAGGGCGCCAAACGGGTCAGCGCTGCCGCTGCTGGTGCCCGCGGCAGCGGCCGGAGCAGCGGTGGAAGCGCCATGGTTGGCGGCCTCGGCGGCCGGTGCAGCAGCCGGGGCAGCACGGCGGACCACACGGCGACGCACCGGCGCGGGCTTCTGCTCCGCCGGGAACAGGACTTGTTCGCCCAGCGTGTCGCGCAGCATGCGGGCCAGCACCTGCGCATCGGTCTTGACGTCGCCAGCCAGGGCGCTGTCGGCACGCAATTCCTGCAGCGAGCGGCGGGCCACGCGCAGGCCGCTCACGGCCAGGATGCTCTTGGCCTGGCGGTCAGCGTTGTCACGCTGCAGCGCCTCTTCCGCAGCCAGGATGGCTTGCGGGTACTTTTCTGCGCCGAACTGCAGCTGGGCGATGCGCACCCACGGCTCATCGCGCGTCGGGTTCTGCTTGGCGATCTGCTGATACAGGTCGATGGCCTTGTCTTGCTGGCCACCCTTGGCGGCGGTTTCCGCCTCCGACATGCTTTGTTTGAATGCCTCGTCGGTCTGCGGGCCAGGATTGGAGGTCGCGCAACCCGTGATCAGGGCGGCGGCACCAGCGAGCACGATGAGGGAACGGAGAACGCGAGAAATAGGCAGGGATTTGGCCACGGCGAGACTCTTCAAGGTTTCAAAGCGGTGTGTCGAAACCAAAGCATCCAATCAAATTCGCCGGAATTGGCGAGTTAAATGTTGGTCTCGACTGGCGCGAAATAGTACACTCCGCTCGTCGCCGTTGACAACCAAAAACGGATTATTACGAAACCGAAACATCCTTTGGATTCAACCGCTTACAGCAAGGTTTGACCACAAACATCGATTATTAAGAAACCGAAACATTTGAACCAACCGAGTTTATTAAGAAATCGAAACATTCGCCGCTTCCACCTCATTTGAAGGGCTGCGGAACGGGTCAAATCAAGAGAATTAAATAATCCAGAAATCAGGCATGAAGACGATGAAATTCGACACGGCATGGAGGCAGCCGGGCTGCGACAGCCTCCCACGGCGCCGCGTCGCGACGATGTTCAAGCTGATGCTGGCAGGCGCCAGCGTGGTGGCCCTGGGGGCCTGCTCGACCGGTGCCAGCGTGCTGGCCGGTGCGGCCAACGGGGCGCTGGAAGCCATCGGGCTGAAGTCGTCGAACGTGCCCGACTCGCAGAAGCCGCCTCGCGAGGTGCCGCTCAAGCTGACGGCCGGCAACAACCTGAACGCGGCGAATGACCGGCGACCGGTTGCGCTGGTGGTCCGCCTGTATTCGCTGAAAGACCCGACCAGCTTCCTGCAAGCGCCATACGACACCTTCATCGACCCGGCGCGCGAGAAGCAGACCCTGGGCGCTGACCTTGTGCAGGTGCGCGAGATGACGCTGATCCCCGGGCAGCGTTACGACTTCACCGAGAAGGTCTCGCGCGAGGCGACGACGCTTGGTGTGGTGGCGCTGTTCCGCAGCCCGGCATCGCAGCGCTGGAAGTTCGCCTTCAACACAGAAAAGAATGAGAAGTCCGGCATCGTGATCGGGCTGCACGCCTGCGCCATGACGTTGGCCACCGGTACACCAACGACGCCTGCCGGCAGCGCGCCGCTGACCGACCTCAACCTGCTGTCGGCCGCACCTTGCGGCAGTTGAGCCCGCGCACTGATGGACCAGCACTAAAGACGAGAAGGTCAACGTGAGCTATTCCGCAAAGATTCTGTGGGGCGAGGGTCTGTTCCTGCGCCCGCAACACTTCCAGCGCCAGGACGCGTATCACGAGTCGCGCCTGCACGCGACGGCGCAAGCCATCCAGCCCTACGGATGGGGTGTGCGCCATGCGCGCTTTGATACCGACGCGCTGGCTAGCGGCGTGCTGCGCGTGATCGAGCTGTCGCTGTTCTTTCCTGATGGCGAGCTGTATTTCGCCCCGCAGGCCGATACCCTGCCGCCACCGCTGGTGCTGGATGCCATTCCGGCCGGCACCTCTGAGTTGACGTTCCACATCGCGCTGTACCCGTTGCAAGACAACGGCGGCAACTATCGCGAGCCGCTGGAAGGCGCCACCGTGTCGCGCTTTGTGGGCACGGAAGAAGAAACGGCCGACCTATATACAGAAGCCGAACCCGCCGCCATTACGTATCTGAAGAAGTCGGTCAAGCTGGTGGCCGAGACGGAACCGCGCGACCAGTTCATCTCGCTGCCCGTGGTGCGTGTGCGGCGCACCGGCACCGGCGGCTTCGAGTTGGACGAGAGTTTTGTCGCGCCGAGCCTGTCCATCAACGCGTCGGCCGTGCTGTATCAACGCCTGCGCCGATTGCTCGACGCGCTGCAGGCCAAGGTGAATGCGCTGTATGGCTTTCACCGCGAGCCGACCAAAAACATCATCGAATTCCGCTCGGGCGACATTGCCTCGTTCTGGCTGCTGCATACGGCCAATGCGGCGTTTGCAGCGTTGTCGCATCTATATCACCACCCGGATCTGCACCCGGAGCGTCTGTTCCAGGAGATGCTCCGCCTGGCCGGCGCGCTGATGACGTTCACCAAGAGCTACACCCTGGCCGACCTGCCCGCCTACGACCACGACAACCCCGGCCCGGTGTTTGCCAAGCTCGACACGATCGTGCGCGAGCTGCTCGATACCGTCATCTCCACACGCTACTTTGCGATTGCGCTCGAAGAAACGCGCCCGTCGTTCCACCTCGGCCGGATCGACTCCGGCAAGATCGACGAAGACACCAGCTTCTACCTGTCGGTGTCGGCGGATATGCCTGCGGCCGAGCTGGTGGAAGCCATTCCGGCGCGCTTCAAGGTTGGTGCGCCGGATGACGTGGAAAAGCTCGTGCTGTCGTCCATGCCCGGCGTGCCGCTCACCTACACCCCCCAGGTGCCCCCGGCCATTCCGGTGCGCCCGGGCGCGTGCTACTTCGCGGTGGAAGCGCGCGGCATGCTGTACGAACGCATGCTGCAGGCGCAGACCATCACCATTTATGCCCCGGCCGGCATCCGGGAACTCAAACTTGAACTGATCGCGGTGACTTCATGAGCGCTACCACCACCCCATCACTGTTTGGCGGTTCGGCCCCGGCAGGAGGCACGACGGCAGCGGACGTGCGAGAGTCGAACACGCACGCGCGCACGCTGCTGGATCTGCTGTACGACGGTTTCTTCATGCTGTTCCAGTTGCGCAATGGCCAACAACCGGCCAGCGCGGAGGATTTCCTCTCGCGCGTGCGTGCGTTTCTGGAAGACTTCGACCGTGGTGCCAAGCGCCTGAACGTGTCGGCCGAAGATGTATTCGACGCCAAGTACGCGTTCTGCGCCGCCGTGGACGAAACCATCCTGTCGTCCAACTTCTCGATCCGCACCGCGTGGGAGCGCCGCCCGCTGCAGCTCGTGCTGTTTGGCGAGCAACTCGCCGGCGAGACGTTCTTCGTCAAGCTGGAAGAACTGCGCGCGCACGGTGCGCCGCGCCTGCAGGCGCTGGAGGTGTTCCACATGTGCCTGCTGCTGGGTTTTCGCGGCAAGTACATCCTCGAAGGGCCGGAGAAGCTCGCGTACCTCACCGCACGCCTGGGCGACGAAATTTCCGCCATCAAAGGCAAGCGCGCAGCGTTTGCACCGCAATGGCCGCTGCCCGACAAGGTCGCCCACACGCTCAAGCGCGAAACGCCGCTGTGGATCTTCGGTGCCGTGTTCGCGCTGATTGGCCTGCTGGCCTACATTGGCCTGTCGCACACGCTGCGCACCAAGACCAATGAAACGCTGGAAGGTTATTCGCAGGTCATCAAGCTCGGGCCGCGTTTTTCGCATCTGACGATTTCGCTGCCTTAAGCGCACGCACAAGCGTTGTTTCATTGCGGCAGCGGCCACCACGGCCGCACGCCGCACACCCCGTCTACCGCTGCCCCCGCAACCCGAACCCTGCGCGATGCTGTTCCGATGAAGCCTTTGTTCAACCTGCCGGCCGCCGTGCCGCAAGCCGTCCTGGGTGCACTGCTCGGGCAGCAGACCCGCCAGATCACACTGGAAACGGCGCTCGCCTCCGACAACTTGGTCGTCGAGCGCTTTCGCGCCACCGAGGCCGTGTCGGCCTCGTTCGTGCTGCATCTCGATTGCCTGAGCCCATCGGCCCACCTGGATACGGCCAAGTTGGCCGCGCAAGAGGTGACGCTGCGCCTGCAGCAAGCCGACGGCACACGTCGCGCATGGCACGGTTACGTGGCCGACTGCGCATCGCTGGGTGGCGATGGCGGCCTGGCGCGCTATCGCCTGCGCGTGGTGCCTTGGCTCGACCGCCTGCGCACCCGCAGCGATTGCTTCGTCTACCAGAACAAGACCGCGCTCGAGATCATCGAAGACGTGTTTGCGGAGTACCCGACTGCGCACTACAAGATTGACGCCACGCAGCCGTGCGCCAAGCGCTCAATCTGCTGCCAGTACCGCGAAAGCGACTATGCGTTTGTGATGCGCTTGCTGGCCGAAGAAGGCCTGTCGTTCCGCATTGAGCATGATCAGAGCGATGAACAGCAGAGCAACGCGCAGTCTCGCCACACCGTCGTCATTTTCGATAACGACGCGCAGCGGCCCACCTGCCCGCAGCGTGAAATCCGCTTCCACCGCGTAGACGCCACTGAGAGCGAAGACGCCATCGAGCGCCTCTCGCACGCGCACAGCGTCGGCACCAATGCCGTGACGGTCGCGTCATGGGATTACAAAGCCCTGGGCGCCACCGCAGCCCAAGCCAGCGCCAGCGACCCCGGCGGAGAGCTGCCGACGCTGGAGCGCTTCGAGGCTTCGGGCCCCTACCAATTTGCGGATGCACAAGGCGCCAGCCGTGCCGCACAACTGCGCATGCAAGCGCATGAAGGCGCTTACCTGCGCTACGAAGGCCAAGGCAGCGTGCGCCAGCTTGGCGCCGGCCAGCGCTTTACGCTCACGCAGCATTTCGACAGCAAGCACAGCGAATTCGTCACGCTGCAGGTCGAGCACGAAGCCGCCAATAATTTGGGCGCGGACATCGCGCGATTGCTCTCCACCACCGAGATCGAATCAGGCAGCTACCGCAATCGTTTCGTTGCCGTGCCGGCAGAGGCGCCTATCGTGCCGCCCTATCGACGTCGCCCGACTGCGCCGGAAGGGCAGGCTGCCGTGGTCATTGCCGACGACGGCGCCCCGCTCACCACCGACCGCGACCACCGCGTGCGCATCCGCTTCCCGTGGTTACGCGCGCCGGAGACAAACGCCTTCTCCGACCCATCCAGCAGTGACCACACGCAAGTCACCGCCTGGGTGCGCGTAGCCACCGCCAGCGCGGGGCCGAATTGGGGTGGCAACCACCTGCCGCGCGCCGGCACGCAAGTTCTGCTCAGCTTCATCGATGGCGACATCGACCGGCCGCTGGTCGCCATGCAACTGCACAACTCGCAGGACGCCCTGCCCTGGCCGGCTGCGGATGCGCCGCTTGGGCAGGCGCTGTCTGGCTGGCACTCGCAGGGCCTGGGGGGCGATGGCTACAACCAGTGGGTCGTTGACGATCACCCCGGCCAGCTGCGCATGCGCCTGGCCAGCGCGACTGCCAATAGCCAGCTCAACCTCGGCTATGTGACCTCGCACGGTGCCACCGGCGGAGACCGTGGTGAATGGCGCGGCACCGGGGCCGAACTGCGCACCGACGCATGGGCTGTCGTGCGCGCAGGCGCGGGGCTGCTGCTCTCCACCACCGCCCGCCCCCAGGCAACGGGCACGCTGCTCGATGCGCATGAAGCACGCGGCCAACTCACCGCCGCGCAGAAGACGGCGCAGCGTTTGTCCGATGCGGCGTCAAGCCAGCAAGCCCTGCCGCTGGCCGCCAACGAAGTGTTCGAGCCCATCGACAAAGCGCTCGACCCTGCGCAAGACGGCAAGTACCCAAGCAACGTCAACGGGCAAGACACCCAGCAGCCGGTCGACAAGTTTGGCCAGCCGCTGCTGGTGGCGGAGTCCCCCTCCAGCATCGCCCTCGCCTCGCAGGCTACGACCACGGTTTATGCGGGCCGCCATCTGCATGGCACGGCACAGGCGGACTGGCACCTCGCCGCCGGCAATGTCATCGCCGCAGCGGCCGCCAAGGGCGTGAGTCTGTTTGCGCAGCGCAATGGCGTTCGTGTGATTGCCGAAGGGGGGCCCGTCTCCATTCAGGCGCATACCGATGCGCTGGCTGTGTTGGCGGACAAGGCTGTTACCGTGACGTCGTCCGCAGATTCGGTCGAGATCCTCGCGCAGCAGAACATCGTGCTGCATGGCGGGGATTCTTTAATTCGCCTGGAAGGCAATGCGGTGACGTTTGAGACGTCGGGGTTGTTGTCGGTGAAGGGGGCTGGGCATCCGATGATTGGGCCTGGGGGGCAGGCGGCGGAGTTGCCGGTGTTGCCGGTGGGGCTCCTTGGGGCTGCCGCCGCGTATGACGAACAGATTCAGTTCGTTAATCAGCATGGCGACCCATTGCCGGGGGTCGCCTACAAGCTCTTGCTAGCTGACGGAACGACGGTTTCCGGAACCACTGATAAAGAAGGGAAAACCTCTCGCGTACTAACCGAGAAGCCTGTCGCCATTCAAAGCGCAACACTCACCCCAACCGAAACGGTTGATTGCTGCGGCCGTACCAGCTCCAGCCCCCCGGAGTCGATCACGATACCAATTTCTCGCGCTGCCACCAATAGCCTGAATCTTGGCAGTTCCAGTCACTCTGTCACGGTGGAAGGAAGTCACCGAGCGCTGACTGAAGGCGAAATTGAGATGGCGAAGACCGTTTTTAAAGATTCCATCGACTACAGCAAGGTGCGCGTGCACAACGGCAGCTATTTCTGGTTCAACCTTCAGAGCAAGCGCACAGCCGTCACCCCGAACGGGGAAATGTATTTCTTGGCGGAAGATTTTGTTGAGGATTTCTCTGCGCAAGATGGCAAAAATATATGGAAGCAATCGTGGTTTATGCACGAGATGACGCATGTCTGGCAGCATCAAAGAGGGTATTCCGTGCGATGGCACGGCCTCTTTGTAACGATTCGCGGACAGTCTGCGTATGATTACACCATCGAGCCATCCAATGTTTTTCATGATTACAACATGGAGCAACAAGGAAATATAGTTGCCGATTACTATGCCTTGTGTATCCTAAAGAACCGTTTTGCCACTATTCATGAAGGATACATTGGGACACCAAACGATTTACAGAAAGTCGTAGTCCCTCTTCTTCAGGATCCGAGTAATGAAGACAATCTTCCTAAGTAAACTTGTCTTGGGTGCATCTATCCTCGCAGCGGGCTGCGCAAGCGCAACATCACGCGGCCCAATTGAGCTGATAATAAAACAGATTGACGGCAACCCCGCCGCTTGCCTTCCCATGGAGGATTCACGAGGGAATCAACCTGTCCCGATCATCGCAATGGGCGTCTGGCGGTCCACAGGCCCGACTAGCACGGAAATTTATTGGGGCGTCGAGATTCCAAAAACTTCGCCTCCTTTGATTTTGAGGCGAGGTGAATGCATCACATATGGGCAGTCTGTTGATGGTGGAACTATTGATGCCCCTAAAAGACCCCTAATCCCGGGGGTGTCATATGCATTTTCTTTGATTCCCGCGGGGAATGGGTCTGGGCAAGTTTACGCAGCAGCTTTTTGCATAAAGAAAAACGGAAGTAAATCCATTGTTATCCAAGAGGGGAGTGACGAAAATCCCTGCCGATAATTTTGGGGCGCAGCGCAAAACGTTTTTGGCTTTACGCGACAAGACTAAAATCTTCTGGAAAATGGCCGGATTTTTGTCGCTCACCCTTATTTCATCGTATAGTTTTGCAACGCATAAGGGATCAATAGGGCTTGCAGTTAAACAGGCCGGTGAATTGCCCGTCGTATGCATTGCTGCAGTCGATGAAAATGGAAACCAGCCCGTGCGAATCCACTTTGTGGGGGTTTCTCATGCGACGGGCTCCGTTGGAAGTGAGTCATACTGGGGCGTCGAAGTCGCTGAATCGGCTAAGCCGTTTTACCTAAAGCGCGGCGAGTGCCTCACTTATGGCCAGACTATCGCTGGTGCCAATATTTTTACGGAAGCGAAGAAGCTCCAACCCGGGGTGCTGTATGGAATCGGCGTGGTGCCGTATGGAACTGGCTCAGAGTTTGTCTATGGGGCAAATTTTTGCTTGATCCGACGGCCGAACGGAACGTTGAAAGTTGTCGACCCCGCCATTGAGCATGGAGTTTGTCCAGTCAGATAGGGATGAGTCAGGCGACCGCTCGATCATGCGGAAAATCGACACCACCCCGCCCTCCGCCTAGATGGCGAAAGCCATTGCTGTGGCTTTCTGATTCACCTACGGGGACGCTCGGGATGATAGCGGTTCTGTGTTGATCCATGAAAACCGACGAGCAGCGTGACCGCGCGCACTCAGTTCATCTCCGCGCTCAAGCAGAGCGGGCACATGGCAGAGGCGATGCCGCATTTGGTTTGGCTGCGCCATGTCTACGCGCATGTGCGCATTACGGACTCGCATTTCCTCTATATGCGCGGCATTCCGTTCTTCTCGAGCTTTCTGAAAAACAGCCTGCCCATTCTCAATGCCAACCTGTCGAACGAGGCGATCGTCGAATGGTACGGTGCCCTATCGGGACAACTTGATGAGGAGGGCGAGGCGCAACTCGGGCAGTGGCTGCAATCTCTTGCGGTCTCGGCCGCCGCGTCGCGTTGATATACGGAAGGTAGCGGCCCCTTATGTTCTGGTTTCTTTTTCTAGCCCTGCCCGTGTACGCAGGCGCGAAGGCTGCAACCCTCGTCGGCCCCCAGCACGGCTTCCTCGCCGGCCTTGGTGTCATGGTCGCCGTCATGCTTGCGGTGCTGATTCTGCAGACCGCACTGGTGTACTGGTTGGGTGCTATCGCTGAGCGCTGGAGAAAGGCGCATGGAGACGCCGTTCGCCCAACTGCAGCGACCGCACCGCCGCCAATCGCCCAGTTGCCTGAGCGCAATGGTGGTCGCGCACGTTTCAGACCGTTGGTGCTCTATGGCGTAGACAACAGACGCCAAGATGCAACACGACTTTTCTACGACCTGCTGAAAGACATGGTCGCCAGGCACGCAAGCGCGGAGGTCGAGCACGATGATTCTGACGCCGCCCTCCCCATGGTGTCGACTAGCGAGGTGGCCGAAGCGCTGGAGGGCTCGGGGCTTTCCCCGGAGGGTGTCCTCGTGGTCTTCCGCTCGCACGATCTGGCATGGGTCGGGTTCCGATGCGGCAACGACAGCTTTCGATTCCGGCATCGCGCTGTGACGGAAGTGACGTGTTCCGTGGTCCATCCCGCAAAGGGCTCTGGCGGATTTGGCCTCGCGTTTCGGTTTGCATCGGCCGACCGCCCCGCTGATGCTAGTGGCGCGTATGGAAGCATCGCCTACTATGAGCTGCCGTTCGGCTACCACGCTCGGCACGAGAGCGTATTCGCATCGGCCGTTGCCGAGATCGCACATATGCTGGAAGCCACGCTGACGTCCGAGGCGTATGCGGACGCTTGAGCCATCAGCAGTGGCCCTTCGTCACGCGGTCATGAACGCATTCGATTGGATTGGCGCCGCTTGCCGTAACGGCGGACGGCACTACTTGGCAGCGCTATACATGGGCGCTGCACTTGCCGGATGCGATTCAACCGACACGCGCGTCAGCCATGATGCAGCGTCCTTGAGACAGTACATCCGCCTGGGTGCGCTGCCCCAAGCTGTTCGCTATGAGGTGGCCACGCTGCCCGAGAGTAATGGCCGCGCCGATGGTGTACCGGGGCCCACAGACTATGTCGCGCTGATTGCCGCCGTTACGTTGTCAGCGGCCGAGAAACCGATCACCAGTCGACCGTTCTACGCGGGGCAACAGCCGATCCCGGAGCCCTTCCTCCGCCAATGGCTGACCGCCGCTGAGAAATCGGCATTGCATGACGGTGCGCTACCAGAGAAAGGCCGACTTGCGTACAACGTAGCGGACTTGGCAACGCGGCCTGTTACGCGGGCAATTGCCGTTCCGGTTGACGCAGAACACTGGGTTTTCTATCTGGAGTATGTAGCGCCCTAACCGGCCGCCTGGTGCAGCAAACAAGGCGGCCGGCTGCTGACGGCGCATTACTCCGCGCCACCGGGCGCCAACACCTCACGCTGCCCATTGCGCCCCATCGGGGACACCAGGCCAGCCGCTTCCATCTGCTCAATCAGCCGTGCCGCGCGGTTATAGCCGATGCGCAATTGCCGTTGCACGGACGAAATGGAAGCCCGCCGCGTGTTGAGCACAAAGGCAGCGGCCTCGTCGTAAAGCGGGTCAGCTTCTGCATCCCCACCCTCGCCGCCGAACAAATCGCCGCTGGCGGCCGCCTCAGCCGGATCACCAGCGAGGATGGCTTCGTCATATTCCGGTTCGCCAAACTGCTTCCAGTGTTCCACCACGCGGTGCACTTCTTCATCGGCGACGAATGCGCCGTGCACGCGTTGCGGATAGCCCGTACCCGGCGGCAGAAACAGCATATCGCCCTGTCCCAGCAGCGATTCGGCGCCCATCTGGTCGAGGATCGTGCGCGAGTCGATCTTGGATGACACCTGGAACGCCACGCGCGTCGGAATGTTCGCCTTGATCAGCCCGGTGATGACGTCCACCGACGGCCGCTGCGTCGCCAGAATCAAGTGGATACCGGCTGCGCGCGCTTTCTGCGCGAGGCGCGCAATCAACTCTTCGATCTTCTTGCCGGCCACCATCATCAGGTCGGCCAGTTCGTCAATCACGACCACGATCATCGGCAACGTCGAGAGTGGCTCCGGCGCGTCGGGCGTCAGCGAGAACGGGTTCGGTACCTTGCGGCCGGCCTGCTCGGCGGCGCGGATTTTCTGGTTGTAGCCGGCCAGATTGCGCACCCCCAGGGTGGACATCAGGCGATAGCGTTTTTCCATCTCGCCCACGCACCAGTTGAGCGCGTGCGCAGCCTGCTTCATGTCGGTCACCACCGGCGCCAGCAGATGCGGAATGCCCTCGTACACCGAGAGCTCCAGCATCTTCGGGTCGATCATAATCATGCGTACATCGTCGGGCGTGGCCTTGTACAGCATCGACAGAATCATCGCGTTGACGGCCACCGATTTGCCCGAACCCGTCGTGCCGGCCACCAGCAGGTGCGGCGCGCGCGCAAGGTCCGTCACCACCGGGTTGCCAGTGATGTCCTTCCCCATGGCCAGCACGAGGTGCGAGGCGTGCGACTGGAAATCCGCCGCGTTCACGACCTCCGACAGTCGGATCATTTCGCGCTTGGCGTTGGGCAGCTCCAGGCCCATGCAGGTTTTGCCGGGAATGGTTTCCACCACGCGGATGGACGTCACGCCCAGCGCACGGGCCAGATCCTTCACCAGGCCGACGACCTGTGCGCCACGTACGCCCACGGCGGGATCGACCTCGAAGCGGGTGATAACGGGGCCCGCGGACGCACCCACCACGGTCACGGGCACCTTGAACTCGGCCAAGCGCTGGGCGATCAGGTTGCTGGTTTCGTCCAGGTGTTCGGCCGAGACGGCTTCTGCACTGGTCGATGCAGCCGTGAGGAGCGTGGGGCTGGGCAGGCGGTAATCCACGTAACGCGGCACCGCTGGGGCCGGGGCTGGCGCAGGCGTGGCTGCGTTCGGCACCGGCGGTGCGGCGCGAGAGACGACCGCTCCCACCACGGCAGGCAGGACGATGCGGGGTTTGGGCGCCGGGGCGACTTCCAGTGCGGCTTTGCTTTCCTCTGGCATAGCGGCTTCGGCAACCGGTGCCTCATCAACCTTCGCCGCTGGCGCGTCGAGCGCGGGCGCAACCGGTTCGTTGTCTGGCAGCGGTTCGGGCTCAGACGCAGACACCGATGCGGCCGGCGCCATCAGACTGCGCAGTTCCGCCAGCAAGGCTTCGGCCTCCTGGCGCACGGCTTCCAGATCGACGACGGGCGCCACCGGGGCAATGACAACGGATTGGGCGTCGACTGTCTCGGCCTGCGTGGGCTCTGTTGCCGGCACATCTGCTGTTTCCGGCACGGGTGACGCTTCTGCAGATGGCGCTACGGGCTCCGCAGGCGTGCGCTCACGCAGCCCCAACTGCGGTTGATGGAATGGGCTGCTGACAATCGTGGCGCGCGGTTTGGGGCGCGCTTGTGCGGCTTCCGGTGCCGCTTTGGGAGCGGGCGCGGACGATGCCTTTGAACTAGCGGGCGATTCAGGAGGCGCCGCTTTCTGGGCATCGAGCAGCGGCCAGATTTCGCCGGGCTGCGGTGGAGACGGCCGCGTGCGCGGCGGCGGTTGCCACGCCGGTTGACGGCGTGCGGACACGGCTTCGATACCGCGATGCCGTGTCGTCGGCTGCGCAGGGCCTGTGTTGCCGGTCCAATGTGCTTCTCCCGCGCCCCCCAGGCCGAGTGCGGTCGGTTTCAGGCCGTCATCCACCGGTTCGCTTTGCGCGAGCGTCGGTTCTTCGGGTGACGCGTCTTCTGCGGCAGGCTTGCGTTTGAGCACTTGCTGCCAGGTGCGGCCGAACACCATCGGCGCCACCCAGATCAGCACCCCGAGCATCAGCACGAAGGCTCCCGTCCAGCCGAGCATGTGCGAAAACAGCGACGACAACGCATGCCCCGCCGCGCCGCCCGCCTTGTCTTGCGGGTCGCCGCCGGCGGTCAGTGCTTCAAGCGTGCTGCTCGCGCACAGTGCAACCAGCGTCACCAGCCAAAGCCGGACGGTGCCTCGCCCTTGCAGGAAACCCCGTTCCCCCGCCAGCGCACGCATTGCGTAACGCCATACCAGCGGCAGCAGCCACACGGTGGAAATGCCAAACCAGCCAAGCCCCATTTCAAACGCCATCAACGAATTCCAGCCCGCGATTGTAGCGGGGCGCGCCACCGCAAAGAGAAACGCCCGACCGAAAAATACATCGGCCGGGCGCCTCGGAGCTGCGGAATGGCCTTCAGCGCGCGGCGACGCGTTTGCCGCTCGTTGTATGCGTGGCTTCGATCAGCAGAATGATCATCAGGATGGTGCCGGCCAGGGCGAACACGGCATAGCCGATATTGCCGCCCTCGATGGCGAATAGCGACGGCGAATAGCTTTGGCCGGTGCAGATCATGGTGCCGGCGGTCATGCCTGTGTAGTGCATACCGCAAACGGCCACGCCCATCACCAACGCCGCGCCGATCTGCTGGCTACGCGTTTTGACGGTGGTCGCCAGCCAGAGCGCCACGATGGAGACCACGATCGCAATCAGCGCGGACACCGCCATGATGGAGATATCCCACTCGAACGTGCTGTTGGTGTGGACGGCCGCCATACCGGTGTAGTGCATCACCGCCACGCCAAGGCCGGTTAGTACGCCGCCTTCCGCGATGTTCTTGACGCGGTTGCCCGTGGTGCGCGAAGCCAGCACGAGCCCCGCCCCGGCAAACACCATCACCACCAGCAGCGATACCACCGTCATGAACAGGTCGAACTCAAGGCGCACCGGCGTGCGGTAGGCTGCCATGCCGATGAAGTGCATGGACCATACTGCCCCGCCGCCCAGCGCCACGCTGGCGCAGATCAACCGGTCTGTGTCGATGCTGCCGTTCTGGTTGCGGATGCGTCTTGACCATCGCAAGCCCACATACGCGCCTGACACCGAGATGAGGTACGACAGCCCGACCAGCAGCCAGTCGTATGCGTAGGGCACGATCGCGCCCGGCACCGCGGAAAAGCCATTGAACATGGCACACCCTCCCGTTTCAACACCACAAGGCTGCCGACTTGCCGGGCAGCATCGGCTGGCCGCCCGTGTTCCGGGTGGCCATGACTTCGTTATCTTTGTCTTGAAACAGCCTGGCCTCGATCGGGCCGTGCTGCGGAGTATGGCGACGGACATTTGCCCAGCCAATCACCTGATCTAGGTAACTTTGGGTCGACTTTTGGGGCTGGCCCCGCGTTTGCGTGCGCAATGGGAAACGCGTTTCTCAGGAGGGACCAATGTCGCTGATCGTCGCCGCCCGGTTCGATACATTTGAGCGCGCAGAAAGCGCCGCGCTTGCGCTGTTCTCGCGCGGATTTTCCGAAGATGACGTGAATGTGTTCTTCGTCAACCCGTCAGGGCAGCACGCTGCGTTTCCCATTGGCGGAGATCAGAATGCCGACCCGGGGGCTTCGCGCGCCCATGCCGGCGCGGGCAAGGGCATGGCGGTAGGCGCCGCGATTGGCGCCGTGGCGGGGGTATTCGTGCTGATTTCGTTGCACGTTCCCGTGCTGTTTTCAGTGGTAGCGGCTGGCGTGGGGGCCTATATCGGCTCGCTGGCCGGCGCCATGTTTGCCACCCGAGACGAGCCGCAACCGGAACAGCCGCCCGATGCCACGTTGCGAACGCGCCATTCCGGCGTGCTACTGGCCACGCGCGTGACGCCCGACAAGGAGGCCGAAGCAGCCCGCGTGCTGGCGGAGGCCGGCGGTATGGATGTAGAAGAAGCCGCCGGCCGCTGGCGCAACGGCGAGTGGGTCGACTTCGACCCGCTCAGCCCCGCCAAGCTCAACCCCAAAATCGCGCAACGGGCGGCATAGCTCGCCAACGTCGGCGCAAGCAATGTCAGCGTTATGCAGCCGTGCTGGGCGCGGTGCCGTCCGACTGCATCGGTACCGGCTGTGCCTGCTTGTCGTTCAGCATGGTCCACACCACGATGGCCGCCACGATGTCGAATACAGCCAACGCCACAAACAACGGGTTGTAGCCGATGGTAGCCGCCAGCGAACCGACGGCCAGCGAGAACAGCATCCCGCCCATGTAGCCCGACATGCCAGCCAAGCCCACGGCCGTACCGACTTCATGCTTGCCGAACATGTCCGACGTGAGCGTGTACAGCGCGCCTGACAGCGTCTGGTGTGCGAAGCCGCCCACGCAGAACAGCGCAATCGCCGTGTAGGGGCTCGTTGCCAGGCCAATACAGGCGGGGCCGACCATGCACAGGCACCCTGTCGCCATCACGAGCTTGCGCGATGTCACCAGCGAAACCTTGAAGCGCTTCTGGAACCACGGCGCCAGATAGCCGCCCAGCACGCAACCCACGTCCGCTGCCAGGAACGGCAGCCACGCAAACAGCGCGATCTCTTTGAGGTTCATATGGCGCTCGGTGGCCATGTACAGCGGAATCCAGTAGTTGAACGTCTGCCACGCCGGCTCCGACAGAAAGCGCGGAATGGCGATGCCCCAGAACCGCTTGCTGCTGACGATCTTGCCCCACGAAGGCCTGGGTGCGTCGGCATTGTCTTCCTGCATCTCCTGGCCGGCGCGGATGTAGGCGTGTTCCTCTTCGGACAAGCGCGGATGCTTGGTCGGCACGCGGTACAGCACAAACCACAACACGCTCCACACCAGCCCCATCACGCCGATCACCCCAAAGGCCAAGCGCCAATCGCCGTGCAGGATGCACCAGACCACCAGCGGAGGTGCCACCACCGCCCCAACCGACGAGCCGATGTTGAACCACCCTGTTGCAATGGAGCGCTCCTTGGCCGGAAACCACTCCGCCGTGGCGCGCAGGGCAGAAGGGAAACCTGCTGCCTCCGTCATCCCCAGCATGGCGCGGAACGCAGCCAGCGACAGCCAGCCACTCGCCGTGCTGTGCAGCAGGCAGACCAGCGACCACGCCCCCGCAAACAGGGCAAAGCCTAGTTTGGTGCCGAGCACGTCCAGCACATAGCCCGCCACGGGCTGCATCACCATGTAGGCTGCCTGGAACGCTGCCACGATATAGCCGTACTGCTGCGTGCTGATGCTCAGCACCTTGTTGACTTCAGGCGCCGCCACGGCCAGCGCGTTGCGCGCCAGGTAGTTCATGATCAGGCCGCTCAAGACGAGCCCGATGATCCACCAGCGCAAGCCTTTGATGGGTTTCATGTTGTCTCCTTAGAGCCCCCCCGGTTTTATTCTGGTATGGGGCGTACTGCGTTCAGATCGTTTAAATGGGCAAAGCGGCTTCCGGTAATCCAGTCACCCCCGGGCGCAACGCAAAGATGGCACCCGAAAGCGGGTCGCCGTCGATCTGGATCGACGTGACGAACAACGTATCCAGCCCCGCCCCGCCAAAGGCACACATGGCGGGCTTGGGCGTGGGCACGGCAATGCTGCGGTCCAGGCGGCCATCCGGCGTGAACCGGTGCACCAGGCCCGCATCATTGCCGCAGATCCAGTAGCAACCGTCGGCATCTACGGCGGCACCGTCGGGGCGGCCGGGGTAGGCGTTCATGTCGATGAACACGCGGCGGTTGTGCGGCGTACCGCTATCGATGTCGTAATCGAAGGCCCAAATGATTTGCCGGCTGGCATGCGAATCCGACAGATACATCGTGCGGCCATCGGGGCTGAAGGCTAGGCCGTTGGGAACGATCAAGTCGTCGATGACGGCATCCAAACGTGCCTCTCCGCCCGCCGCGTCAAAGCGATACAGCTTGCCGAGCGTCAACGCCAGCGAGAGGTCGAACACCATGGTGCCGGCCCAAAAGCGGCCCTGGCGGTCGGTCCGGCCATCGTTGAAGCGCATGTCAGGGCGCGCGTGCGCCACGGCAGCCAACCGCTCCACTGGCCCGAACGCCATCCCCGTTTTTGGCTGCGGGGCGTGGAAAATGCCCGTCTCCATCGCCAGCGCCCAGCCATGCGATGTCATGCCGATGCAGCCGGCCATTTCCGGCAGCGCCCACGCATCGCACTGGTCGATCGACGCTGTCCAGCGCCACAGCGTGCGGCGCGGAATGTCCGTCCAGTACAAGGCCTGTTGGCCGACGTGCCAGACGGGGCTTTCACCAACGCCACATTGCATGGTGCCTACCCGTTCCACGGTCGGTTCTACATTCACGTGCATCGGGTCAATCTCCAAACGGGCCGGCTTTGACGAACGCGCCGCCCTGGTACAGCGCCGCGGGGTCGTCGGCGGGCAGCGGTGGCTGCGCCTCGACCTTCTCGCGGAAGATTTCGCTCGTCTCGGTGGGCACGTAGCCGAGGTGCGCGGCGTGGCGGTTGTCCCACCAATGGTCGCGGTTGCCCGACATGCCATAGACCACAGTAAAGCCCACGCGAGGCACGAACAGCGCGCGGCGGATGAGCTGCTCCAAGTCGTCGTAGCCGAGCCACGTGACGAGCATGCGGCGATCCTTCGCCTCCGCGAATGACGAACCGATGCGGATGGCCACCGTCTCGATGCCGTAGCGGTCGAAATAGAAGCTGGCGAGCTGCTCGCCGAAGACCTTGCTCAAGCCGTAGTAGCCATCGGGTTTGGTCGGCACGGTGCTGTCGATGACCTCGCCCTGCTTGTAGAAACCGATCGTATGGTTGGAGCTGGCAAACACAATGCGGCGCACGCCATGGCGGCGCGCGGCTTCGTACAGGTGGTACGTCCCTTGGATATTGGCGGGCAGAATTTCTTCAAACGGCCGCTCGACCGACACGCCGCCCAGATGCACGATCGCATCCGTGCCGGCGACGAGCGCATCCACGGCCTGCGCATCGGCCAGGTTGCACGGCACGATCTCTTCGCCCGCACGCGCTTCGCCCAGATTTGATATATCAGACAGGCGCAAAAAATCGGCGTACTTGGGCAGACGCTCACGCAGCACCTTGCCGAGGTTGCCGCCTGCGCCCGTCAGCAGCAAGCGATGGTAACGCGTGGTCACGCCGTCGAGCGGGTCGTGTTGAACGTTCACTTCAGTGGTCATATCAGATCAGGGAATCAGGGATCAGGTTACCGGGGCGGGGTTAAACAGGGCCAGGGCATTATGCAGACCCAGCTTGTCGGCGCAAACCTGCTTGCGGCCGCTCGCCACGTCAAGAATCAGGTGGAACAGTTCCCAACCGATGTCGGCAATGCTCGCCTCGCCCGTGGCGATGCGGCCGGCGTCGAGGTCGATCAGGTCGTGCCAACGTTCGGACAGCGCCTTGCGCGTGGACACCTTGATGACCGGCGCCATCGCCAGGCCGTACGGCGTACCGCGGCCGGTGGTGAAGACCTGCAGGTTCATGCCCGACGCCAGCTGCAAGGTGCCACACACGAAATCGCTGGCGGGCGTGGCAGCAAAGATCAGGCCCTTGCGGCGCACTTTCTCGCCGGGGCCGAGCACGTCGACGATGGGTGTGCTGCCCGACTTGACGATCGAACCCAGCGCCTTCTCCACCACGTTCGACAGGCCGCCCTTCTTGTTGCCGGGCGACGGGTTGGCGCTGCGGTCGGTCTGGCCGCCGCTGAGGTAATTGTCGTACCAGGCCATCTCGCGCAGCAGTGCGCGGCCGACGTCCTCGTCGATAGCGCGGGGCGTGAGCAGGTGGATGGCGTCGCGCACCTCGGTCACTTCCGAGAACATCACGGTGCCGCCCGCACGCACGATCAGGTCTGCCGCAAAGCCGACAGCCGGATTGGCGGTGACGCCCGAAAACGCATCGCTGCCGCCGCATTGCACGCCGACCACGAGGTCAGACGCCGGACAGGTTTCGCGTTGACGCTTGTTGAGGTGTTCCAGGCGACGCTCGGCCATCTCCATGATGGCGTCGGTCATGCCGATAAAGCCGTCGAACGCTTCGTCCTGCAGACGCAGCACGGGCGAATCGGCCGTCCCGGCCACTTCAATGGGAATGCGGCCACCGGGGGCGAGCTTTTCCGGCACGAGGCGTTCGGGCACGAGCTTCTCGCAGCCCAGGCCGATCACCATGATCTCGCCGCCGAAGTTCGGGTTGAGCGCGAGGTTCTGCAACGTGCGGATCGGCACGATGGCGGCCGGTGCGTTGATGGCGACGCCGCAGCCGTACACGTGGTTGAGCGCAACCACATCATCCACGTTGGGGTACTTCGGTAGCAGCTCTCTTTTGATGCGGCCGACCACGTAGTCCGTCACGCCAGCCACGCATTGCACGCTGGTCATGATGCCGAGCACATTCTTCGTGCCGACGGTGCCATCTGCGTTGCGATAGCCCTCAAAGGTGTAGCCCTCGAGCTTCGGCAGCTTCGGATCCGGACGCGTGGCCAGCGGCAGCTCATCCAGCGCAGGGGCGGACGGCAGCTTCACGGCATGCTCATTGACCCAGCTACCGCGCGGCAGCGGCTTTACGGCATAGCCGATCACCTCGTTGTAGCGGACGATGGCATCGCCTTCCGCCAGATCGACGAGCGCCACCTTATGCCCCTGCGGCACGCCTTCAACAAGCACCGTGCCATCGTCCAGCGCCGTGCCCGCGGGCAGGCCACGCGCGTTGACAACGATGGCGACGTTGTCGCCGTCATGTACGCGGATGGTCAGCGCCTTCTCGGTTTCATTGCTGGCCGTGGAGGCCAGCGTGGTTTCAGACATCACAGACTCCGTGATTGATTCAAGTGATGATGCGGTGTTCGCTCAGCACCCCAGACTCGGACGCTTCGGGTCGTACGTCCAGCCCGGCACGAGATACTGCATGGCCATGGCGTCGTCCCGGGCGCCGGGGCCAAGGGTGTTGTACAGCGCGTGGGCCGCCATGACGCGCTCCATGTCGATGTCGATGCCCAGGCCCGGCCGGTCCGGCACGGCCACATGCCCGCCCTGGATGCGCAACGGCTCGCGCGTCAGGCGCTCCTCGGCTTCCTGCCAGATCCAGTGTGTGTCGATGGCGGTGATGTTGCCCGGTGCAGCCGCCGCCACGTGGGTAAACATCGCCAGCGACACATCGAAATGGTTGTTGGAATGCGAGCCCCAGGTCAGGCCCCATTCATCGCACAACTGCGCGACGCGCACGGAGCCCTGCATGGTCCAGAAATGCGGATCGGCCAGCGGAATATCCACCGCGTGCAGTTGCACGGCATGGCCCATCTGGCGCCAGTCGGTGGCGATCATGTTAGTGGCGGTCTGGATGCCCGTGGCACGCCGGAATTCGGCCATGATTTCTCGACCCGAGTAGCCGGCTTCAGGGCCGCATGGGTCTTCGGCATAGGCGAGCAGATGGCCCTGCCCCTTGCACAGTGCGATCGCCTCGTTGAGCGACCAAGCGCCATTCGGATCCAGCGTGACACGGGCCTGCGGGAAGCGCGCTTTGATGGCGGCAATCGCTTCCATCTCTTCGGCGCCGCGCATCACGCCGCCCTTGAGCTTGAAATCGGCAAAGCCATAGCGCTCCGTGGCGGCCTCGGCCAGGCGGGCGATGGCGGCGGGCGTCATGGCCGCTTCGTGGCGCAGGCGCAGCCAGTCGTCAGCACCCTTGGCCCCATCGAGATACGGCAGATCAGTCTTGCGCCGGTCGCCCACGTAGAACAGATACGCAAGCATCGGCGCGCGATCGCGCTGCTGGCCGGCGCCGAGCAATTCAGCCACCGGCACTTCCAGAAACTGGCCGAGCAGATCGAGCAGCGCCGCTTCCACCGCCGTGATGACGTTGTCCATGCGCAGGTTGATCTCGTGCGGCTGGCGCAACACGGCCGCTTCTGAAGCGGAGGTCACCTGATGCACGGTCGTCTGATGCGCAGCGTTTCCGCCACCGGCCAGCGCGCGGCGGATGCTGTTCAGCACGCCATTGGCCCGGCCGATGGATTGCCCGACCACCAGCGGAATCACCCGTTCTAGCGCCTGGCGGATGCCCTCGCCGCCCGGCACCTCGCCCACGCCGGTGCGGCGGGCGTTGTCCTTCAGGATGACGAGGTTGCGCGTGAAAAACGGAGCATGTGCGCCGCACAGGTTCAGCAACATGCTGTCGCGCCCGGCGACGGGAATCACCTGCATCTCCGTCACACGCGGCGTCTGGGTTGCCGCCGCGCGTGCGCTGGATTCGATCGATTGCAAGGTCACGTCGACTCCTGCTTACAGCGGCTTCAGTTCCACACGCTTGATATCGCCCACCATGAACAGGTAGCAGACGATGGCAACCGCAGCATGGACGCCGACATACACCAGCGCGCCGTTGAACGAACCCGTGGTGTTGACGATGTAGCCGATGGCGATCGGCGTGGTAATGCTGGACAGGTTGCCGAACGTGTTCATCAGCGCGCCTGACAGGCCCGCGATCTGCTTGGGCGCGGTATCGGAGTTCACCGCCCAACCCAGCGCGCCCAAGCCCTTGCCGAAGAACGACAGCGCCATCACCGCCACCACGACGGATTGCGCATCCACGTAATTGCAGATCACCATCGTCATGGACAGCAGCATGCCCAGCACGATCGGCACCTTGCGCGCCACCGACAGCGACGCCCCCCGGCGCAGCAATGCATCGGAAAGGATGCCGCCCAGAATGCCGCCCAGGAATCCGCACACCGCTGGAATCGAGGCCACGAAGCCTGCCTTCAGGATCGACATGCCGCGCGCCTGCACCAGATACACCGGGAACCACGTGATGAAGAAGTACGTGAGCGCGTTGATGCAGTACTGCGCGATGTACACGCCCATCAGCATGCGGTTGCTCAGCAGTTGCTTGACGTAGCCGAGTTTCGGGCCTTCGGTCTTGGCCACGCCTGCACGGTCCATGTTGACCAGGCCGCCGCCGGCTTCGATGTAGTCGATTTCGGCGCGATTCACCCGCGGGTGATCCTTCGGATCGTGCACAAAGGCCTTCCATACGAACGCCATGGCAATGCCGATCACGCCCATCACGATAAAGACGTGGTGCCAGCCAAATTCGTGGACGAGCCAGGCCATCAGCGGCGCAAACACCACCGTGGCCGCGTACTGCGCCGAGTTGAAGATGGCCGCTGCCGTGCCGCGCTCATTGGCGGGGAACCACGCTGCCACGATGCGGCTGTTGGCCGGGAAGGACGGCGCCTCTGCCGCCCCCACAAGAAAGCGCAGGCAGAACACCATGATGATGGCGGTCAGCCCCGTAAAGAAGCCGATTGCACCCTGCGCCAGCGTGAACACGGACCACAGCAGAATGCTGAACGTGTACACGCGCTTGGACCCAAAACGGTCGAGCAGCCAGCCGCCCGGAATCTGCGCGATCACATACGCCCAGCCGAACGCGGAAAAGATATAGCCGAGCGAAACTGCATCGATGCCGAGCTCTTTCTGCATCGCCGAGCCGGCAATGGAGATGGTGGCGCGGTCGGCATAGTTGATGGTCGTCACGACAAACAGCATCGTGAGGATCAGAAAACGCACACGGCTCATGCGTTCGGTGCGGGGCACGCTTTGCGCGCCCACGGCGGGGGCCTTGATGTCCATCGTCTCCTCCATAAGCCGGCGTCACATGCGCCGGTGGATCAAGTTGCCGGGTCCTGTGCGGCCCGGCTTGTTGTTAGCTTGTTGGTTACTGCCACTGTCCGTCGATCAGGCGACGCAGCTTCAGCGGGTTGGCATCTTGCAGGGCCTGGGGCAGCAGTTCTGCCGGCAAGTCTTGGTAGCACACCGGGCGCAGGAAGCGCTCGATAGCCGCGGTGCCGACTGAAGTGGTACGCGTATCGGTCGTTGCCGGCCATGGGCCGCCATGCACCATGGCTTGGCAGACTTCCACGCCAGTCGGCCAGCCGTTGGCCAGGATGCGGCCCGCCTTGCGTTCCAGAATCGGCAACAGCGAGCGTGCGAGCTCCGTGTCGCCGGCATCCAGATGCAGCGTCGCGGTCAACTGCCCCTCCAGAGACTCCGCCAGCGCGCGCAGTTCTTCTGCATCGCGGCAGCGCACGACCAGACCGGTGGCGCCGAAGATTTCGTCATGCAGCGTCGGCTGTGCCTGGAAGCTCTTGGCATCGGTGACGTAGAAACCGGCCTGCCCGCGGTTGGGCTCGTCACTGCCCTGCCCGCGTGCAACGCACCGCACGTTGGCTTCGCCCGCCAGCTTGTCGACACCGCGCGCATATGCGGCGTGGATGCCGGCCGTCAGCATCGGCTGCGCGGCCACATCGCTCATGGCTGCAGCAGCGGCGGATTCAAAGACATCGAGCTCCGGCCCGTCGATGGCCAGCAGCAGGCCTGGGTTCGTGCAGAACTGGCCAGCGCCCATCGTGAGCGAGGCGACGTACTGTTGGCCCAGCGCAGCAGCACGCTTGGCCAGCGCATCCGGCAGCAGGAAGACGGGGTTGATAGCGCTCAGCTCGCCATACACCGGGATCGGTTGCGGACGGGCCTGCGCAATACGCAGCAGTGCCAGACCACCGGCACGCGAGCCGGTGAAACCCACGGCCTGAATGTGCGGATCGGCCACCAGGGCGCCCGCCACATCGTTGTCCGCCTGAATGAGCGAAAACACGCCTTCGGGCAGCCCGCACTGCGCAACGGCGGCCTGAATGGCACGGCCGACCAGTTCAGACGTACCCGGATGGGCCGGGTGCGCCTTTACGACCACCGGGCAACCTGCAGCCAGCGCCGACGCCGTATCACCGCCCGCCACGGAAAACGCCAGCGGGAAGTTGCTCGCGCCGAACACGGCGACCGGGCCCAACGCGATACGGCGCATGCGCAGATCCGAACGCGGCAGTGGCTTGCGCTCGGGCAGTGCCGAATCCAGACGTGCACCCACGGCATCGCCGGCGCGCACAACGTTCGCAAACAGGCGGAGTTGATTGCACGTGCGACCACGTTCGCCTTCCAGACGCGGGCGCGGCAGTGCGGATTCCGCCATGGCACGCTCGATCAGCGCATCGCCCAGCGCTTCGATCTGGCTGGCGATGGCTTCCAGGAATGCGGCTCGCGCTTCCGGTGCGGTCTCGCGGTAAACGTCAAAAGCCGCGGCGGCCAGTTCAGCGGCACGCGCGGCCTCGGCCTTGGTGGCCAGGGTGAATTGTGGTTCGAGCCATTCCCCGGTGGCGGGGTTCATGGCGCGAACCGTGCCGGCACCGCCCGCAACGCGGGCAGCGCCCAGCAACAGTTCGCCGCTCAATGTCATGTTGATTCCTCGTGTATGGATTGCGCTCAGGCTGCCAGTTTTTCCACTTCAGCAATGCGCGACACCAGGGCCGACAGCTCAGCCAGTTCAGCGTCGGTCAGGTCGGTCAGCGGAGCACGCACGGGGCCCGCGCTGCGGCCGACTACCTTCATACCGGCCTTGACGATGGACACCGCATAGCCACGCTTGCGATTGCGAAGGGCAATATACGGCAGCACGAAGTCGTTGAGCATTTTGTAGACCTTGGCATTGTCGTACGCACGCACGGCGGCGTAGAACTCCAGGGCGAACTTCGGCACGAAATTGAAGATGGCCGACGAGTACGTCGTCACGCCCATCGTCAGGTACGGCAGCGCGAACGTCTCAGCGGTCGGCAGGCCGCCGATGTAGGTGAAGCGGTCCCCCAGACGGGCGTAGATGCGCGTCATCAGTTCGAGGTCGCCCACGCCGTCCTTGAAGCCGACGAGGTTCGGGCAGCGCTCTGCCAGGCGCTCGAGGTGGTCGGCATCCAGCACCTGGTTGGCGCGGTTGTAGATGATCACGCCAAGCTTGGTCGACTTGCAGACCTGTTCCACGTGTGCGGCCACGCCATCAGCCGACGCTTCGGTCAAATACGGCGGCAGCAGCAGGATGCCGTCTGCGCCGGCGGCCTCAGCGGCCTTGCAGTATTCGATGGATTCGGCGGTGCCACGGCCAGCCGGCGCGATCACCGGGATCTTGCCGCCGGTTTCGGCCACGGCCGCGCGCACGACGCGGTCGGTTTCAGCAGCGGTCAGCGAGAAGAATTCGCCCGTGCCGCCTGCGGCAAACAGGCCAGCGGCGTCATGGCTGAACAGCCAGTTCAGGTTCTTGCGATACGCCTCTTCGTCAAACGACAGATCGGAAGCCTTGAAGTGCGTGATCGGGAAGGACAGCAGGCCGGTGCCAATCTGGTGGGCGAATTCTTTGGGGGTATATCGGGACATGTCTCGCTCTGCTTGCTGCGCAGTCGGCAGCCGTGGTGAAGGTGTTGTTGATGCACGGATTCTTACATCGACATCGATTCAAGTCCAAGCCAAGTCCTGACTCGATCAATACCGTTTTTGTATCAATACAGGGTGTTCCCTAACCCGCCGTGCCAATGCTGCAGCCGCACGTGATGCCGCGGCCGCTCCGCTCACCATGCAGGATCACACTGCCCCTTCGGCCTCCACATACAACGCATACAAGGAGTGCGAACTGGCCATGTAGAGCCGGTTGTTTTTCGGCCCGCCGAAGGTCAGGTTCGGGCAGCGTTCCGGCAAGTGGATAAAGCCGATCGGCTTGCCGTGCGCGTTAAAGACCTTCACGCCGTCGTAGTCGGCCGAGTTGATGCCGAGGCGCCCGTCCGAGCCCCAGCCGCACCAGAGGTTGCCGTCCTTGTCGACACGAAAGCCATCCAACGCGCCCGCGCCATTGGCATCGATCAGCTTGGTCTTGTTGGACGCCGTGCCGTCGGGCGCGATGTCGTAGCTCCAGATGCTGCGCGACGGCGTGCCCTTCCACTCGACGACGTACAGCTTCTTTTCGTCGGGCGAAAACGCCAGCCCATTGGGGTTCATGAGGTCCGTGATGACGGCGCGGATGCCGCCGTTCGGGTCAATGCGGTAGACGTTGGTGGTGGCCTGCTCCGACTGAGCCTTGTACCCCTCCCAGTTGCCGTTGATGCCGAATAGCGGGTCGGTAAACCAGACGCTGTCATCGGACTTGACCACGACGTCATTCGGCGCGTTCAGGCGCTTGCCCTGGTACTGGTCCGCCAGCACGGTGATGCGGCCATCGTGCTCGGTGCGGGTGACGCGGCGCGTGACGGAGTGCTCGCAGGTGACGAGGCGTCCTTGCCGGTCGCGCGTATTGCCGTTGGCGTAGTTCGACGGCTCGCGGAACACGCTGAAGGCGCCGTTCGTCTCGTCGTATTTCATGATGCGGTTGTTGGGGATGTCGCTCACCAGCAGGTAGCGACCAGCCGGAAAGTACACCGGCCCTTCCGCCCAGCGCATGCCCGTGGCGAGCTGTTCGACCGAGCTGCTGTAGAGCCGGTATTTCAGGAAGCTCGGGTCGAGCACCTCAACCGCCACATCGGGATAGCGAGCGTTCGGCTTGAAGCCTTCGATCTTCTGCGCCGTTGCCATGCCGCTGGCCATTGCCAGACCCGTGCCCGCTGCGCTTTTGAGAAACCTGCGGCGACCGACTTCCGTGCTTTCCATGGACATGCTTGTCTCCAAAGTTGTTATGACCTTTCGCCACGAGGGCCGTACGGCCAACGAAAGGCGAGCCGATTCTTGCACCGCCGATCTTTCCCATTCAAGATAAGCGCTGACTCAATCCATACCGTTTTTGAATCGATGTTCGAGCTCAGCCAACTCCGTTGCTTTGTCGCCGTGGCCGAAGAACTGCACTTCGGGCGCGCAGCCGAGCGCCTGCACATGACGCAGCCGCCACTGTCACGCCAAGTGCGTTTGCTGGAGCATCAGGTCGGCACGGAACTGCTGGAGCGCAACAGCCGGTCGGTCAAGCTGACGGCAGCCGGGCGAAGTTTTTTGCCGGATGCCTCGCGCATCCTGCGTCTTGCCGATGAAGCTGCCGCCACGGCACGGCAGATCGCCACCGGTGCAGCGGGGGCGCTGGCGGTGGGTTTCACGGCATCGGTGGGATACGGAAAGCTGCCCTCGCTGGTGAGCGCTGTGCGGGCAGCATCGCCCGGGGTGCGGCTGACGCTGAAGGAAATGGTGAGCGGCGCGCAGCTCGCGGCGCTGGACGCGCGTGAAATTGACGTCGGCCTGCTGCGCCCGCCAGTCGAGCATGGCGAACTGGTGGCCGTGCCCTGCTCGCAAGAATCGATGGTGCTGGCGTTGCCCGAAGCGGCTGCCGACAGTTGGCCCCTGCGCCCCTCCCTACGCGATTGCGAGGGCAAACCGCTGCTGATGTATTCGCCGTACGAGGCGCGCTACTTCCACCAGATGGTGAGTGGCCTGCTCGAGCGCGCCGAGGTGCTGCCCGACATCGTGGAATACGTCAGCCAGATCCACTCGATGCTCGCGCTGGTGCGCGCGGGGATTGGGGTGGCGCTGATTCCGGCGGCGGCGTCGATGCTGCATTTCGAGGGCGTGGTCTACCGCCCGGTGCGCACCACGCCTGCCAAGCCGGTCGAGTTGTGGATGGCCTATCGGAAGGACAACGACAACCCGGTGTTCAACCTGCTGAAAGACACACTGCGGCAATCCCTCACAGACGAGCGGCGCTGAACTCACGCGGCACCCCACTTGCTGAACCATGGCGATCCACTCCGGAGATCGTCATGTCACCTGCCCGCATCCACATTGGACGCGCCGCCTGGCCCCTGGCACTTGCAGCCTGCCTGGCGATGGCGGCGCTACCCCACCAGGCCCACGGCAAGCTGCCGCCACCCACGCCTGCCGAACAAGCCGCTGCAGCCCAGCAGGCCGAGACCGAACGCGCGCAAAAAGCCCAGGAACAAGCGCAACTGACCGAGGTGCAGGACCGCCTGGCGGCACGCTTTGGTAAAGGCGGCAACAACGCGTCGGACGCGGCCACGCCGCAAACCAGTCTGCCGAAGAGCGTAGCGGAAGCCCCAGGCTCCACCGGTCCGCATGGCGGTTCACGGCCGAGCGCAGAGTCGCACTCGGGCAACGCACGCTAGGCCGTCAGCGGAAATCCCGTGTCAAACGTGGAGGCCACCTCAAGCCGATGCTTGAGCAGGCCGACCTTCACGTAGAAATCAGCCGTGCGCTGCTGTTCGGCAACGATCTGCGCATCGATGGGGCGCCACACCGTTTGCCGGCGTGCAAATTGCAGCCGCGCGGCCTCCGGCGCGATGCCGATGATGCGTGCCAGCGTGGTCGAGAAGCCGTCGACGTGCTGGTACGACCACACCTGCGCACGGACCACGCGCTGCAGAAAATCACGCAGCGCATCGCGCTTGGCCACCAGCGCGGCATCGGTGGCGGCCAGGTAGCTCAAGCCCGACCACAGCCCCCGCCCGCTCACCAGGACGCGGGCGTGCTTGGCCGTTTCGGCCATCGCCGTATAGGGCTCCCACGTTGACCACGCGTCGATCGAACCGTTGACCAGTGCCAGCTTCGCATCGGCCGGCGGCAGGAAGCGAAAGTTGGCGTCGTCCGGCCCAAGCCCTGCAGATTCCAGCGCCTTGAGCGCAACGAAATGCCCGATCGAACCCCGGTTGGTACCGATCGATTTGCCCTTCAGGTCTGCCGCTGTCTTCAACGGAGAATCGGGCCGCACCAGCACCGCTGTGCCATACGGGTCAGAACGGTTGGCGCCGATCAGCTTGATGCGGGTGCCGGCTGCGAGCGCAAAGATGGCAGGCGCATCGCCAATCGGGCCGAGATCCACAGCCCCCGCATTGAGCGCTTCGGCGAGCGGCGCGGCGGCGGGAAACTCCGTCCACTGGATGTCGTACGGCACGCCCTTGAGCGCATCCGCCGCTTCGAGCAGCGCGCGTAATCCGCCCTTCTGGTCCCCGGCCTTGAGCACGAGGCGTGACTGCGGCGATTGCGCAAAGGACAGCGCGGGCACAGCCGCCACTGCCAAGCCGGATTGCAGGAAATGTCGTCGGGAAATCGGCATAGGGAAGGTCGAGTCAATGAATGAAGCCGCCTTTCACATAGCGCACCGGTTCGGCGTCCATGCGGGCGATCAGGGCGTCGAGACCGCCGGCGGTTGAGGCGGTGGCCTCACGTGCTGCGGAGGTGCACAGAAAGTCTGCGTCGGACCAAGCCGTGCCGGGTTCGCCGCGCGCACGCAGCCAGCCATTACGATCGGCCAACAATTGCGTGCCGGCGAATGCCTGCGGCGCTTCACCCGCGATGGCAGCGAACACGGTCCACGCGTCTGGGTTGGCGGCCACGCAGTGAGCCTGGAATGAGCGCTTCGGTGGCGGCAGCGTGCCATCTTGCGTGATCAGCAACGTCTGGAAGCGCGGGTCTTCCAGCGGTATTTGGTCTGCGAATGAAGCGTCGATGGCCACCACGCGCACGCGCTGTCCGTTACGCCACGCGGCCAATGGCTGCGGCGACGCGTCACCACAACGGACAGACAGCGCGGGCATGGCGATTGGCACCGGCCAGCCACCAGCGCGCACGCCGCCGCTCGCAGCCAGCACCTTCATGTAATCGAGGGCGGCCCAGATGTCGGTGTCGCTCAGGCGGTGAGCAAACGCAGGCATGGTGGCCGCGCCGCGTTCGTCACGCATGCCGTGAGCGATATGCCAGAACAACTCGCCATCGGCCCGGCGGCCGAGCAGCGGGCCCACCACGGTGGGCGGCCAACGCGTGAGCGAAGCAGCCAATGGACCTTCGCCCCGGCCATCTGCGCCATGGCAGCTCACGCAGGCGGTGTTGTAGACGCGCGCGCCGTGCGTGATGGACGCCAACGAAAACGCCATCGGGCTCGCATGAAAACTCGTGGGCACGGCGGGTGACAGCACCACCGCCGACGGCCAAGGTGCCACCACCAGCAAGCCCACCGCCACGCCGAACAACGTCGGCCGCCAGCGGCGCATCACTAGGGCAACCAGCACCGCCAGCAGCGCCAACGCCACCGCAATGAGCGTCAGCCCGAGCTGGCGGGCCTGACCGAGATCAATCCGCAGCGTCTCTGCGGCAATGCGCACATCCCAGGGCCAGGCGGGTTGCCCATGCACGTCGCCGGTGAGGCCGACTGCATGCCAGAGTGCCAGCACGCCGTGCTGCAGCCACTGGAGAACGCTGAGCAACGCGTTGAGCCAGACCGTGGCTTCCGGCCCGCTCATGGTGATGGGGCCATCTACCAGGTCTCGCCCAGGCCGAGATGGCCGAGCGCTTCGTGCCGTAGCGCGCTCAGGCGCGGATCGCCGCGATGGCGTGGATACGGCAGATCCACCGTCAGCTCCGCCGCGATGCGCGCCGGGCGCGGGCTGAAGATGATCACGCGTTGGGCCAGGAACAGCGCCTCTTCCACGTCGTGCGTCACCAGCACAGTCGAGAAGCGTGCGCGCTGCCACAGCGTCGCCAATTCGCTCTGCATGGCCAGCCGGGTGAGCGAATCCAGCTTGCCCAGCGGCTCATCCAGCACCAGCAATTGCGGATCGTTGACCAGCGCACGCGCCAGCGCCACACGTTGCGCCATGCCGCCCGACAGTTCATGCGGAAACGCGCGATGGAAGCCTCCCAGGCCCACGCGTTCCAGCGCATCGTCCACGCGGTCGCGCTCCGCCTTGAGCACGCCACGCGCCTGGAGGCCGAGAGCAACGTTGTCCCACACGCGCCGCCATGGATACAGCGTCGGGTCTTGAAACACCACAATGCGCGATGGATCGGGCTCGGTGATGAGCGAGTCGTCCTGCAGGATGCGGCCACGGGTTGGCGCTTCCAGCCCCGCAATCAGCCGCAGCAGCGTGGATTTTCCGCAGCCGCTTGGCCCCAGCAGCGCGACAAATTCGCCAGGCTGCACAGTCAGGTCAATGTTGTCGAGCACCTGCAGCGGGTTGGCAGGGCCGCCGAACCAGTGGCTCACGCCTTGCACGTCGATGCGTGCGCCGGTGGCAGGGGGCGGCGGCGCCTGAAGGAGCGCCTCGCGTTCGAGCACGGCTACCATTTCAGCGTCCCCTTCTGCCAGACCAGTGCGCGGTCACGCACCTTGAACAGCAACGTGATGAGGCTGGAGAACAGCACCGCCATCACGATGAGCGCGGCATACATGTTCACGTACGAGGCCCAGCCCTGCGCCCACGTCAGATACCAGCCCAGGCCCGACTTCACGCCCATCATCTCGGCCACCACCAGCACCGTGAACGACGCGCCCAGCCCCATGAACAGCCCGACGAAGACCTGCGGCAGCGCAGCCGGAATCGCCACGCGCAGCACCAGGAAGGCATTGGATGCGCCCAGCGTGCGCGCAACGTCGTAGTAGCTCTTGTTCACGCTCGCCACGCCGGACCACGTGAGCACCGCCACCGGAAACCCAGACGCCAACGCAATCAGAAACACCGCAGCGGAATAGCTCGACGGAAAGAAGTAGAACGTGAGCGGCAACAGCGCCGTTGGCGGCAGCGGCCCAATCAGCCGCAGCACCGGATGCACCCAGTAGCCCACCGCACGCGACCAGCCGATCGACACGCCCACCAGAAAGCCCGTGAACGCGCCCAAGGCGTAGCCCAGCCCGAGCAGCTTGAGTGTGTTGACGACGCTGCCACCCAAGCGCCGCCAATCCTCGGTGTAGACATCGATTAGCGCCTGCGGCGGCGCAAAGAACGGCGTGGGCAAGATGCCCGACTTGGCTGTCAGCACCTCCCACGCAGCCAGTACAACCGGCACGGCGATCAGCCACGGCCCGATGGGCAGCAGCGTTTCCTGCATGGCCCGCAGCGGTGCAACGTACGCACCCACCAGCGCCAGCACGAACAGCGCAACGCCCACCAGCAATGCGGCGATACCGAGTTCTGCAGTGAAGGCCCAGTCGCTGAAGCCGATCACATGGTTGGGCCAACGCCACGTCAGCAACCCAAAGGCGGCGCACGCCAGCGCAGCCACGGTGCCGGTGCGCCATACGCGCCCGTTGGCAATCGCGCTGCCCAAGGGATTGGACAGCGCGGCCGGCGCTTCCAGGGTTTGAGGGGCGGTAGTCATGTCGATGCTCTCCTCATGTCGTTGGGCTTACGCCAGCACGTTTACGTACACGTGCTGCGCCAGGCGCTGCGGATCGGTGGTCTTCTTGATGACGCCGATGCGGCGGAAATCCTCCGCGTAGAAGGCAATCTCGTCGCGCAGGTCGAGGCCCGTGGGGTGATGCGTATAGGTGAGCGTGGCGTAGAGCTTGCGCAGGTCTTCCAGCGGCACCTTGGGCGAGTACTTGGCGAAGAGCTTCGCCGCTTCATTCGGGTTTTCGTTGGCGAAGTCGGTGGCCTGCACGATAGAGCGCGCCAGCGCTGCCGCCGTCGGTCGGTCGTTACGCACCAGCTCGCCGCGCGCGCCGATCACGCAGCAGACCTTGCGGGCGTATTCACCCGTCAGGTTGGTGGCCAGTTCCACATACGCGCCCTTGGTGCGTTTTTCCAGCAGGTAGAGGTTGGGGTCGCCATCCGCAATCGCCTGGATCTCGCCCTTGTCCACCGCCACGCCCAGCAGGTCGGCCGGGTACTGGCGCCAGGTCACGTCTTTGTCCGGGTCAATGCCGTTCTTGGCGAGCAGGATGGTGAAGAAATGCTTGCCCGGTGCGGCCAGGTCGCTCACGCCCACGGTCTTGCCTTTGAGCGCCTGGAGGCTGGTCACCCCCGCCGCCTTGGCGCCCACCAGCCGCACGCATCCGCCATGCGAACTGCCGATGATCTTGACGTCAAAGCCCGCTTCCAGCGGCTTGAGCCAGCGGTGGATCATCCCCACCGCTGCGTCGGCCTTGCCGGTGGCGATGGACTCCAGCAACTGATCGGTCGAGCCGCTGTAGTTGATCAGGTCGACCTGCAGGCCGTTCTTTTCGAAAAAGCCGCGCTCCTGCGCCACCACGATAGGGGTCAAGCAGAACGCGTTCTGGTTCCAGGCAAACGTCAGCTTGCGCGGCTGTGAATAGGCCTTGCGGCCCAGGATCAATGCCGGCGCGGCCAACGCGGTGGCGGCCGCCGCATGCAGGATCTTGCGGCGCGTATTGCTATGCGATGTACCCGCTTGTTCTTCGCTCATTGAAGGCTCCCCGTGATGATGTTTTCTGTTCAATCGAGAACGTCCGGCTCGGCGGCGACGAGGCCTGCATAGAGGCTCTCGAAGGCATGCAGCGCGCCCTCTTGCCCGCCGACCTGGCCATGGGTATGGCGCGCGGTCGCGGCGTCAATGGGCTGCGGTGTCCCGGCGGCTTCGGCCAGCAGTTGCGTGTGCGCGGCGTTGTCCAGCGCGATGTACCACCAGGCCGCTGCTTCCACGGTCGGCCCGGCGGTGAGGATGCCGTGGTTCTTCAGGACCACGCCCTTGTGCGTACTGCCGTCTGGTTTGGTCAGCGCGTGTGCAATGCGTTCGCCCTCGCTGGCGTCGACCACCATGCCGGTGAAGTCATCGAACAGCGCGTGGTCTTCGTAGAACGAGCACGCGTCCTGCGTGAGCGGATCAAGCGGCCGGCCCAGCGTCGACCACGCCTTGCCGTACGTCGAATGCGTATGCGCGGCGGCCACGATATGCGGATGCGCTTCGTGAATCGCCGCATGAATCGCAAACGCCGCCTTGTTGAGCGGCCGATTGCCGATCACCGTCTCGCCGCGCGCATTGACGAGCAGCAGGTCCGACACCTTGATGCGCGAGAAATGTACGCCCAGCGGGTTGACCCAGAAGTGGTCTGTCAACTCCGGATCGCGCGCGGTGATGTGGCCCGCCAGCCCCAGGTCAAAACCATGCCGTGCAAAAATGCGAAAGGCACCCGCCAGCCGCTCTTGACGATGACGCCGCTCCGCCTCGATCGTGGGCCGCGCGGCCGGCGGATCAAACCAGAACTTCTGCTGTGGCGTCGGGTTCAGCTTGAGCGTGGTCGCTGCATGATGTTCGGGGCGCTCGATGGAAAGGTCTGCGCTCATGCCCGTGCCTCACGCGGCCTTGCGTTGCGCATCACGCTGCGCAACTAGCTCACGCACGCGCGGGATGAGCGTGCGGCCGTAGTCCACCACGTCTTCCAACGGATCAAAGCCGCGGATCAGGAAGGTGGTGACACCGAGGTCGTAGTAATCGAGCAGCGCGTCGGCCACCTGTTCCGGCGTGCCAACCAGCGCGGTGGAGTTCGAGCGCCCACCGGTTTCCTTGGCGATGGCGGTCCACAAACGCTTGTCGACACGCTCGCCCTGTTCAGCGGCAACCAGCAGGCGGCGTGCGCCTTCGCTCTGTTGCGGGCCACCGCGGCTATAGCCCTGCTGCACGCGCAGTGCACGGGTGCGTTCGAGAATGCTGTCTGCGCGTGCCCACGCCGCCTCTTCCGTTTCCGCCAGGATCGGCCGGAACGACACCGAGAAGCGGATGCTGCGGCCATGCTTGGCGGCTTCGGCACGCACACGTGTAGTCAGGTCGCGCACTTGGTCGAGCGATTCGCCCCATAGCGCATACACATCGGCGTGCTTGCCTGCCACTTCGATGGCCACGTCGGATGCACCGCCAAAGTAGATCGGCACATGGGGCTTCTGCGCGGGTTTCACTTCTGAGAAACCTTGCTCGAAGCGATAGAACGCGCCTTCGTGGTCGAACGGCTTCGGTTCCGTCCAGATGCGGCGCAGGATGCCCAGGTATTCATCCGTGCGCGCGTAGCGCTGATCGTGATCGAGGTAATCACCATCGCGGCGCTGCTCGCTGTCGGAACCGCCCGAGATGAAGTGCACGCCCAGGCGGCCACCGGTGAACTGATCCAGCGTGGCAATCTGGCGCGCAGCCAGCGTCGGGTTGGTAAAGCCCGGCCGATGCGCGAGCATGAAGTGAATGCGCTCCGTCAGCGCCGCTGCGTACGAAATCGTGAGCGTGGCCGATGGCCCCGTCGAGTGATGCGGCACCAGGATGCGATCAAAGCCGGCCTGCTCGTGCGCCTGCGCAAAGGCACGTACGTAGTCGCGGTCGATCACCGGCCCATTGGGATCAGGCGGGTGGATCTCCGACTGCTTCTGGCTCTGGATCATGCCGATGAAATCGACGCTCATAGCTTTCGCTCCGCATATCGTTAGAGGGCCGGCGAGATTGGGCAATACTGCGCCGCACCCCGCCACGAATGCGAATGAAGTTACGTCACGGCCAGCGTTGCACTAACGAATAATTTCAACGCTGCATATTCGGCATCGGTCGTTCGCTGTGCGTGGCAAGGCAGATACGCTGTGCGGCAATGTCATCTCCCTCGTGCACTGCATAGCCATGTCGTCTGCGCCCTTGCATCGCTTGCCTACCCCGCCTGAGCGGCTTGCCGAGGTGCTGGCCGAAATCACGCCGCAACTGGCCGCCTCGGCTGCCGAGCATGATGCGCAGGGCACCTTTCCGCACGCGAGCTTTACGCTGTTGCACGCCTCCGGCCTGATCGCGCAAGTCATTCCGCGAGCCCATGGCGGCGGTGGCGCAAACTTGAAGACTGCGCGGCAGATCATTGCGGCCATCGCCCATGCTGACCCTGCCACCGCACTCGTGCTGACGATGACGTACCTGCAGCACCGTGCCATCGGCCGGGCCGATACCCGCTGGCCTGCGCATGTGCGCCAACAAGTGTTTGCGACAGCGTTGAACGAGGGCGCGTTGATCAACGCACTACGCGTCGAGCCCGATCTGGGCACGCCGGCACGCGGCGGTTTACCCGCCACCGTTGCCACGCGCGTGGGCAATACCTGGCACATTCGTGGTCGCAAGCTCTACAGCACGGGCAGCCCCGCACTGCGCTGGCTGTCGGTCTGGGGGCGTACCGACGAGGCCGATCCGCGCGTCGGCATCTTCCTCGTGCCGCGCCCGTCGGCGGACACGCCCGGCATCCGCATTGAAGAGACATGGAACCACCTCGGCCTGCGCGCTTCCGGCAGTCACGATGTGGTGTTGGAAGACGTAGAGATTCCCCTGGACCACGCCGTCGACATTCGCCCTCCCGAAGACTGGGCAGCACATGGCGCCGCGCAGGCCGATACGGGCGCACACCTCGATCAGCAAGCCTGGATGAACGTGCTGCTCGGCAGCCTGTATGACGCCGTGGCCCAAGCCGCGCGTGACTGGCTCACGCAGTTCCTGAGCACGCGTGCGCCGGCCAACCTGGGCGCGCCGCTGGCGACGCTGCCGCGCATGCAGGAGGCGGCCGGCGAGATTGCTGCTGCACTGCGCACCAACCGCGTGCTGCTCGACCACGCAGCCGAGGCGGCCGATGCCGGCGCACCGCCCTCCCTGACCGACAGCGGCTTGCTCAAGTACACCGTCACCACCAACGCCATCCGCGCGGTGGAACTCGCCTTGCAGCTCTCGGGCAACCACGGCCTGTCGCGCCACAACCCGCTCGAGCGGCATTACCGCGACGTGCTCTGCAGCCGCATCCACACGCCACAGAACGACTCCATCCTGCTGGCCGCAGGCCGCGCCGCGCTTAGGGTTTAGCTGGACGGCTCTGCACAACCGCCGCATCATGACCCTACACCCCACTCCAGGAACCCGTCGATGAGCACGCCGGCCCTCGCCACCGTTTCCGCTGCGGCACCCACGCAAACGCACTCCATCGCCCCGCTACGCGATTTCGTGATCGCGCTCTCGCGCCTGCTGGACCAGCAACCAACCGAAGCCGAGATACTCTCGCGTGCTGGTGCCCTGCTCGCCGCGCTTGTGGCACGTGATGACTGGCTGCCCGCTGAATGCGCGCAGCCGCATCCCGAGCACTTCCAGCAATTCCTGCTGCATGCCGATTCGGGCGAGCGCTTTTCCATCGTCAGCTTCGTCTGGGGCCCGGGGCAACAGACGCCCATCCATGACCACACCACCTGGGGCTTGATCGGCATGCTGCGCGGCGCGGAATACTCGCAGCCGTTCAAGCTCGATGCACAAGGCCGGGCCGTGCGCGACGGGGCGGCCATCCGCCTGGAGCCTGGCGATGTGGAGCGCGTCTCGCCGCGCGTGGGCGACATCCACCGCGTACACAACGCGTTTGACGATCGCACCTCGATCAGCATCCACGTGTACGGCGGCAACATCGGCGGCATCCACCGCTCGGTCTATACGGAAAACGGCGAGCGCAAGCCCTTCATCTCCGGCTATTCGAACACTCACCTGCCCAACCTCTGGGATCGTTCCAAGGACACGCCTGCATCATGAGCACCACCATTGAATCGCCTGCTGCTGCATCGCTTGCACCGCTGGCCGAAACGCATGTCCCCACGCTCTCGTATGCCGACGTGCGCGCCGCCCTGCTCGCCCGCAAGGAGATCGCGCTGATCGACGTGCGCGAAGAAGCCCCCTATGCGCAGGCCCATCCGCTGTGGGCGGCGAACCTGCCGCTCTCTCGGCTGGAGCTTGAGGCGTGGTCGCGCATTCCGCGTCGCGATACGTTGATCGTGCTGTATGGCGCGCATGACGGCGTGGATCTCGCCCCGCGTGCCGCGGCCAAACTGGCCGAACTCGGCTACACGCGCGTGTACCTGCTTGAAGGCGGGCTCGACGGCTGGCGCGCTGCCGGCGGCGAGGTCTTCCAGGACGTGAACGTGCCCAGCAAGGCCTTCGGCGAATACGTGGAGGCACAGCGCCATACGCCGTCGTTCAGCGCGCAGGAGGTCAAGGCGCTGCTGGATGCCAAACGCGATGTGGTCATCGTGGATGCGCGGCGGTATGACGAATTCCAGACCATGAGCATCCCCACCGGAACGAGCGTGCCCGGCGCCGAACTGGTGTTGCGGATCCGAGAGCTGGCGCCGGACCCGAGCACGCAGGTCATCGTCAATTGCGCGGGCCGCACGCGCAGCATCATCGGCACGCAATCGCTGGTGAATGCCGGCATTCCCAACCCGGTGGCGGCGCTGCGCAATGGCACCATCGGCTGGCTGCTGGCCGATCAGGCGCTGGACCACGGCGCCAGCCGCCGGCATCCGCCCACGGTCTCCGCCGGCACGCGTGCGAAGGCGCAGGCCGATGCTCGTGCCGTCGCCGAACGCGCCAACGTGCCGCGCATTGCACTGGCGGACGTCGTCAAGCTGCAAGTGCCCGACCGCACGCTCTACAAGCTCGACGTGCGCACGCCGGAGGAATACGCCGCCGGCCACCTGCCCGGCTTTGCCAGCGCACCGGGCGGTCAGCTTGTGCAGGAAACCGACCACACCGCCGCCGTGCGCGGTGCCCGCATCGTGCTGGCCGATGACGACGGCGTGCGCGCCGATATGACGGCCTCATGGCTCGCCCAGATGGGCTGGGAGGTCTACGTGGTCGACCCGGTAGACGCCAGCGAGCGCAGCGTTACCGGTGCATGGCAGGCGCCTGCGGCACCGTCCCCCACCGTTCGCACGGTTGATGCGCAGGCATTGGCCGGCTGGCTGGAAACAGGTGACACGGCCGTCATCGACGTCACGCGCAGCGCCAATTACGTGGCGCGGCACATTCCGGGCGCGTGGTTTGCCGTGCGCTCCGACTTGCCGGCCGCCATCCAGCGCATCCCGCGTGCCCGCCGCTACGTGCTCACCTGCGGGAGCAGCCAGCTTGCCCGCTTTGCAGCGGCGGACCTGGCCCGGCTCACGCAGGCCGAGGTGTGGGTGCTCGATGGCGGCACTGCCGCGTGGGTCGCTGCCGGCCTGCCGGTTGAGGCCGGTGAGACCCGCCTGGCCTCCGACCGTATCGACCGCTACCGCCGCCCCTATGAAGGCACTAACGCACCGCGCGCCGCCATGCAGGCGTATCTCGACTGGGAGTTCGGCTTGGTGGAACAGCTCAGGCGAGATGGCACGCACGGCTTCCGCGTGATCTGACGCTTGCCCGTCGTTCGGAACCTCACATGTGACGTTCCGAACCCCGCAATCCGGGTTCAGCCCCCCACGCTTGACGTTTCGAACGCAGCCACCGCCGTTCAGCACCCCAATAGCCGCGTTCGGAACGCCGCCTATGAGGTTCGGAACCCCGTGGGTCCGCGTTTTGAACCTCAACATTGCGGTTCTGAACTCGGCCATTTGGGTCCAGCACGCCTCAGTCGCGGCGCTGAACTCCAAACGCGAGGTGGCAAACGGGACGATTGGGGCGGCGGCCCCGATACCGACATTCGCTCACGTGCTTGCTAACGCCTCTCACAACGAGCGATAACAAAACTCGTTTTGCGCATAACGCCGCGTTGAGTAGCATCGGGACTTGCTCGCCGAGGTCCCGCCATGTCTCCCTTTATCGCCCTATGCCTGCTCATCACCTACGTGGTGTGGGGCACGACGTATCTCGCCATCCGGTTTGCGCTGACTGATCTGCCACCTTTTCTGATGATGGGCTCGCGCTTTCTGGCGGCGGCGCTGCTGCTGGCGCCCGTGGTCCTCCTACGCAAGGGCGAGCGCCCAAGCTGGCGGCAGGTGCGGAACTGCGCCCTGATCGGCGCGTTCATGCTGGTGGGCGGCATGGGCATGACGGCGGTGGCCGAGCAAACGATCTCCTCCGGCGCCACCACGGTGATGATCGCCTCGATGCCGGTGTTTGCCACACTGTGGACACTGCTGGCTGGCGGTCGCCTGCGCGCATATGAGCTCGGCGCCATCGTGCTGGGCAGCATTGGCGTTGCCGTGCTGCTCCATGGCGCGGAGTTCCAGGCCAGCACCGTCGGCGTGCTGGCGCTGACGGCCGCCATTGCCTCATGGTCGTTCGGCTCGCAACTCTCCAAGCGCATCGACATGCCGCGCGGCATGACTGCCTTCGTGCTGGAAATGGCCTTTGGCGGCGTGGCCCTGGTGCTGCTCAGCCTGATGGTGGGCGAAGCGTGGCCAACGCACATCGGCCTGCATTCCGCGCTGGCGTGGGGTTACCTCGTGGTGTTCGGCTCGGCGATTGCCTTTACCGCCTACATGGCGCTGGTCGAGCGCGTATCCACCGTCATGGCCACCAGCTATGTGTACGTCAACCCGCCCATCGCCCTGTTGATGGGCGCCTGGCTGGCCGATGAAGTGGTGGCACCGCAAACCGTGAGCGCCACGGGCATCATCCTGGCGGCAGTGGTCGTGCTGACGGCCGGAGCGACGCGGGCCGCGCGGCGGGCGAGCGCTTAGGCTCTCATCCTGCGAACGACGCTGCGTTGTCGCCCGCATCAGCTGCCGCATCACTGTCGCTCATATCGAGCCGTTTCACCCAGGCCATCAGCGGCTCGGCCTGCAACGGGCGAGCGAACAGGTAGCCCTGCCCCAGGTCGCAGCCCGCCTTGCGCAGCAGCGCCAGTTGTTCGGGGTCTTCCACACCTTCGGCCACCACCTCCATGTTCAGGCTGTGGGCCATGGCGATGACGGCGCCGGCAATGGCCTCGCCGTCGCCGGGCATGCGCTGGACGAAGCTGCGGTCGATCTTGAGCTTCTGAATCGGGAAGCGCTGCAGATACGCCAGCGATGAATACCCCGTACCGAAGTCGTCGATCGACAGGCTGATGCCGGCAGCGTGCAGCGACTCGAGCAGCGCGATGTTGGCTTCGAGGTCTTCCATCAGCACGCTTTCGGTAATTTCGAGTTCCAGCAGGTGCGGCGGCAGACCGGTCTCGTCGAGCACGTCCAGCACGCTCTTGACCAGGCCCGGATCGCGGGCCTGCCGCCCAGACAGGTTGACGGACACGCGCAACGGGATGTCCGCCTCACGCATCCACTGTGCCGCTTGCTGACAGGCGGTACGCAGCACCCAGAGCCCCAGCGGGACGATCAGGCCGGTTTCTTCCGCGACGGCGATAAATTCGCCGGGGCCGATCAGGCCGATTTCCGGATGGCGCCAGCGCACCAGCGCTTCTACGCCGTGCAGGTGCGACGCTGACAACGCGGCGCCGTCCGCCTCCAATGCCTGCAGGCGAACTTGGGGCTGATAGGCCAGGAGCAGTTCATCCCGATCGAGCGCGCGGCGCAGGTCGGCCTCCACACGCAGGCGGCGGCGCGCTTGCTGGTCCATCTCGGACGTAAAGCTGGCACAAGCGTTCTTGCCGTTGTTCTTGGCGTGGTACATCGCCGTATCGGCATTGCGCGTGAGTGCCTGCACGTCGCGCGCATCGTGCGGATACAGGCTTACGCCCACACTCGCGGTGACGTAGATCTGATGCAGATCCAGCGCAAACGGCGCGGCCAGTGCCGCCAGAATCCGCTTGGCCAAGCCATCGGCAAGACCTGCCGCCTCGTCTTCGGCAATCTGCGCGCGCCCCGACAACTCGGTGATGACCGCAAACTCGTCACCGCCGATGCGGCACAGCACGGCGCGCAGGTTGGCCTGCTCGATCACGTCATTCAGCCGCCGCGCCACCTGGCGTAGCAGGCGGTCGCCGTTGTTGTGGCCCAGCGTATCGTTGACGACCTTGAAGTTGTCGAGGTCCAGCAGCAACAGGCCCACCGCGCCAGCGTGCCCGGCACGCTTGAGTGACATCTGCAGGCGCTCGTTGAACGCGTGGCGATTCGGCAGCTCCGTCACGGAGTCGATGTGGGCGAGGTAGTCGAGATGCGCCTCGGCCTGCAGCACCGCGCGGCGCATGCGCGCGATGACCAGATACGCGAGACCCATGGCGCCAATGCCAACCGATACCGTCAGGACGGCATAGCCGAGCAGTTGCATGTACAGCTCGCGCAGGCTGGAGCGGACGACCACGTAGCCGATCACGCGGCGCTCGGATTCCACGGGCTCCACAGCTTCGAGCGTGGTCAGCGTGGAGATGTGTTCCTCGCGCAGCATCAGAGCATCGGGCGCCTGGACCGGGGCGGTATCGCCATGCTGATAGAGCGCCAGCGGTTTGCGCAGCGCCGTGAACACGCCTGCCGCACGCAGCGAGGGCGATGCCTCCAGCGCAGCCAGCGTTTCCTCGGCCGCGCGCCGGTCATTGAAGAGCAGCGCAGCCACGCTATTGGCCCCGATGATGCGCGCCTGCACGTGCACGTCGCGCACCAAGGCGGCATGCAGGGCGATGAACTGGAACACGATGAGCAGCACACCGGCGATCGTCAGCGCAGCGCCGGCGCCAGCCATGTTGGCCCGCACCACAGACTGCCCCAGCCGGGGCCGATGCGTAAGCAGCGGCGGCGTCATTGCACGCTCCTTGCCAGGCGCAGCAGCTGCGAGCTGATCTGCAGACGGGCTTGCCGCGCAGCCACGGCATCGATGTCAAACACCACGCGGTTGTCTTGCAGCGCCAGTGCAATCATGCTCGTCGGGCCGTGGGCGGCCTTGGCGGTGGCGGATACCGTCAGGATAGGCGCGGCGGGGTCAATGCGCATGTTGCCGGGGGCGTGCCCGTCCGACACCAGTACGTGGCATCCGGCCACACCGCTGTCGTTGACCTTTCGGATTTCAAGCCGATGTCCGCGCACGGATTTTCCTGTCAGTTTTTCCAAGGCTGCCTGCAACGTGGGTTCGGCGGCAACACACAGCACCAAGGGCGCATCGGCACCCATCGCATCGGCAGGCCACGTGGTGAACAGCGCAAAGTTGTAGACGAAGGCCGCCTTGACCTGCATCTCGCTGGCCTGCATCTGGGCAAACGTCACGCCCGCGCACAACACGCCTGCCGTGACGGCGCCCAGCACCGCACACAGCCGGCGCAGGCGCAGCCTTCGTGCGGATCGGGCAAGGACGTCAAGCGCGCTCATCGGAACGTATAGGTGAACTTCAGGCGGAAGCTGCGGCCGTCCTGCTCGATGGCAGTCGGCACGAGTTCCGGCCCCGATGGCGAAGCATAGCGACGATCAAACAGGTTGTAGAAGCTGAGCGCCATGTCCAGGTTGGGCGCCAGGCGTGTCGCCAGCAAGGTCAGGTTGGCGATCCAGTAACCGCCCACCGCGCCCGATGTCGTCAACCGGTTGCTGATGTACTGCGCCTCCACACCCGCACGTACGTTGTCGCGCCAGACGGGCGTGGTCGCATTGAGTTTGAGCATGTGCCGCGGCGAATTGCTCAGCGCCTGGTCGGTGTCGATGTCTTCAGAGTGCTGGAAGCTGTAGCTCGTGCGCAGGCGCGTGCCGCCGGGCCAGTGCTGTTCATAGCCCAACTCCACGCCGCGCGTGCGCACGCGTGCCAGGTTGCTGAAGAACAGCAGCCCCGTGTTTGGGTCGGTGCTCTGGCTGATGAGGTTGGACACGTTGCTCTGGAAGAGCGACAGCGTGGCCTTGCCGCCCGCACTCACCTGCTGTTCCAGCACGGCCTCGTAGGTGCGGATGCGCTCGGCTGCGAGCTTGTTGTCGACTTGCTGGCCGCCGGGCGCGCTGGTCTGGTAGTACAGCTCGTAATCGTTGGGCGCGCGATACGCCATGCCGTAGATCGCCTTGAGCGTGGTGGTGGGGGCGGCATGCCACACCAGGCCCACGCGCGGGCTCAGGATGCCCGATTCAAAGCTGGTGTGGTCATAGCGCAGGCCGGTGTCCAGCGCCCAATCGGGGTGGAGCATGAATTGGTCCTGCACATAGATGCCGACACGGTTGTTGTTGCGGTGGTCATCCAGATAGCTCACGTACGGCGCAACATCAAAGTTGCGCATCGCGTCGCGGTAATCGCGCTGCAACTCCGTGCCGACCACGATGGTGTGGCGCTCGATGGCACGAGTGACGAGTTTCACTTCCGTGCCATACCAGGCGGAATCAAAGTGGTCCTGGTTCTCTGTAACGGGCGGGTAGTCGTAGATGTAGCGCCCCACCGATGTATAGCGGCCCCAGAACAGGCGCGCCGTCACGTCGGTCGACTCACTCAACGCGTGCTGCCATACCCCGTTTACGAACTGGCGCGTATCGATGGTGCGCGAGCGCGGGTCGCCAAAGAGCTGCGAGTACGACGCCGTCGGCACCCCCTTGGTGCGATCGGCATAGCCGAACATCAGGGAGAACTCGCCAAAGCTGCCCTTGGCAAACAGGCGCTTGGCGCGGTCGAAATCCATGCCGCGCGCGACACCATCGCTCACGCCGGGCTGGTTGAATTCGGCGAACGACACATCGCGCCCCGGCGCATCCATCACGCTGGCCGACAGCAGCCATTCAGCGCCGTTCTCGGCCCGGTTGCCCCACGTCACACGCGCATCACGCGCGCTGGCGCTGCCCGTCGAGCCGCTCACCTGCACGCCGCCAATGTCACGCCCGCGCTTGGTGATGATATTGATCACGCCAAACAGCGCATTGGACCCATACACGGCAGAGCCAGCGCCCGGGATGTACTCCACGCGGTCGATCAGGTCGACGTTGATCTGCGCTTCCGTGCCAACGGAGGCTTGGTCAAAGATCGAATCGTTGGTGCGGTAGCCGTCGATCAGCAGCAGCAGGCGGGTGTCGTAGTCGCCTGGGCGGAGGTAGCCACGTGCGCCGAGCGTCGTGTAATTACGGTCGTAGCTGGTGTAGAGGCCTGGCAGGCTGGCCAGAATGTCCGCCAGCGTGCGCCAGCCGTAGGCCTTGATGTCTTCGGCAGTGATGACGTGGACGTTGGCGGGTGCATCGTTGGCCGCCTGCGCGTACTTGGACGCGGCGGTCACCACCTGCACCTGCATGAGCTGCTCGATGGGGAGCGCGGTCAGATCGGCCAGATCGGTGTCGGCACGCGCGTTCGCGCAGGCCAGCAAACCTGCGAGCGCAAACATTTGCGGTGCGCGCTTTCGGGCCAAAACGCGGCGCGACAGGCATTGCCACACACGGGTGGCGGGCAACAGCACACAAGCAATGACAGCAGAGGGCAGCATCGGCGAGACCAGCGGAACCGATCACGTCTATCCAAGACGCACAACGGGGATTTCGATCGTTCCGCACTTAAACGGAGCGCTGGCGCCGTTCTGAACCCCTCAGTGGGCGGGGCGGTGCATGTTGTGCCGCGAGCGGCGCCTATCGACGCCGTTTGCGCAAACGCTCGATGGCGGCAAGCTGGGCCACAGCCTCGGCCAATTCGGCCTGGGCGCGCGCATAGTCGATCTTGCTGTGGCTATTTTGCATTTGCTCTTCAGCGGCCTTGCGGGCCTGCTCGGCCTTGGCCTCGTCCAGGTCGTGCGCGCGCACGGCGGTATCGGCCAGCACGATCACCTGCGCGGGTTGTACATCGACAAAACCGCCGGCGACGAAGAGCAGCACCTCTTCATCGTTCTCCTGGGTTACGCGCACGGTGCCGGGCCGCATGCGCGTGAGCAAATGGTCATGGCCGGGCAGGATGCCCAACTCGCCTTCCACACCGGGAATGACCACAAACTTGGCACTGCCTTCATACAGCCGCTCTTCTGCCGTGACGACATCGACCTTCAGCACCGGCATGGTGTCTCCTGTGTTGCGCGCATAGGCTCACAAGGTAGCACGATGTGCGCCGGGCGCCCTGCCCGCCGGCCCCTCACTGCGGGCCGGCTGGCGGATGACGTCACGCGGCAACCGGAGCAGGCTGGCCGGCAGGCGGCGTCCAGCGTGGCAGTTCCGTGCCATCGACCAGCGCATCCACATGTCGATGCGCCAGCGCCGGCCCCACGCTCATGCCGATACCGCTGTGCATCAGCGCGACGGTGGTACGGTCGTCGATGCGGGTGATCGAAAAGGCCCCGCTGCCAGGAGCGTGGCACTTGGCGCCGTACACGCCCTGCCAGCGCTCGACCACGCGCAGTTTGCTGCCAAAGGTGTCGCGCGCCAGGTCCAACAAGATGTTGTCGACCGACTCGGCATTGAACGGGCGAGCGTCCTGGCTGTAGTCGTGCGAATCGCCGATGATCCAGTCGCCATACGGCGTGGGGCTGACCAGCAGGTGAATGCCGTGGCGTGCCAGTTCGGGGCGCTGATGCTCGATCTGCATGGCAAGCGACTGGGCCGTCGGCAGATCGGCAAACGCACCGTAGTGCGTGCACGACAGGCCGGTCAGCACGGCGTGTTCCAGCTGGAAACCGTCTTCGGGCGTGACGCGCAGCATCTGCAGACGGCACACCTGAGGCTGGAGCGCGCGAAGCTGCTCGGCGCACAGCGTCTGGTAGTCGTGGCCGCTACAGACGATCACGCGCTGGGCGTTGCAGTCGCCTGCTGTGGTCTCCAGCCGGCCGCCTTCCACGTGGCGCACCAGCGTACCGAAGTGAAAGCGCACGCCTTGCGTGGCAAGCCACGCGGCCAGTGCCGGAATCGCTTCACGCGAATAGAGTTGCAAGTCGTCAAAGCCCTGCAGCGCTGCACGATGGCGCAGGAAGCGGCCATCGTAGAGGCTAGCCAGATCGGCGTTGCGCAGCAGCTTCACGTTGTAGCCGAAGGCCGGTGCGCGGGTGGACATGAATTCGTCCAGCACGGCCTCTTCTGCCGTATTGCGTGCGAACAGCAGTGCGCCGTTTGCGCGGGCGAAGATGCCCGCCTTATCCGCCCAGTCGAGATACAGCGCACGGCTTTCACGCGCGAGGTCGAGCATGATGCCGGGCGGTTGGCCCGTCACCAGCATCTGTCCGAAGTTCCGAATGGACGCGCCGACGGCCACCTCACTGCGCTCGAACACCGTCACGCGTAGGCCGCGTTTGACAGCGGCGGCCGCGTGCGCCAAGCCCAAAATGCCAGCCCCGACGATGGCAACGTCGGTGCTGGCATCCAGGCCCCCAAGAGTTGCGGGAGCTTGCGTCTGCATCGCTTACTTCTTCTCCGACTTGCCGTCGTAGCGCTTGGTCCACTCGGCCAGGATGCGGTCACGGTTGGCGCTGGCCCACGTGAAGTCGTTCTTGATCAGGCGCTTCTCGTAGTCGGCCGGCAGCAGCGGGTCAGGCTTGGAGAAGCCCGGCGTGGCGACCACGGCAAAGTTCTTTTCGTACAGCGCCATAGCTGCCGGGCTTGCGGAGAAGTCGGCCAGCTTCTTGGCGGCGTCTAGGTTCTTGGTGCCCTTCATAATGGCCGTGGCTTCCACGTCCCAACCCAGGCCTTCGGACGGCAGCACGATGTCGATCGGCGCGCCTTCCTTCTTCGACTTCACCGCACGGTATTCAAAGGCAATGCCGATCGGGAACTCGCCCGACGCAGCCATCTTGCAAGGCTTCGAACCCGAGTGCGTGTACTGGCCGATGTTCTGGTGCAGGGCGTCCATGTAGGCCCAGCCCTTCTGCTCGCCCAGCATCTGCAGCCAGGCGCTCACGTCCAGGTACCCCGTGCCCGACGAGGCCGGGTTCGGCATGACGATCTTGCCGGCGTACACGGGCTTGGTCAGGTCTGCCCACGACGTCGGCTTCGGCAGGTTCTGCTTTTGTGCTTCCACCGTGTTGAAGCAGATGGCGGCGCCCCAGGCGTCCATGCCTACCCATGCCGGCGGGTTGGCCTTGTCGCGGTACGTGGCGCCGATCTTCGACAGGTCAGCCGGTGCGTACGGCGTCAGCATGCCTTCCTTGTCGAGGATGGCCAGGCTCGATGCGGCCAGGCCCCACACCACGTCGGCGCGCGGGTTGTTCTTCTCGGCCAGCAGCTTGGCGGTGACGACGCCGGTGGAGTCGCGCACCCACTTGATCTCGATATCCGGATTGGCTTTCTCAAAGGCGTCCTGATACGCCTTGACTTGGTCTGCTTCCAGCGCCGTGTAGACGGTCAGCGTGGTCTTGGCAAAGGCAGACGTGGCGAATGCCATCGCAGCGGCAACAGCCAGCAGGGAAAGACGTTTCGTCATGGTTTCCTCGGTGTGGTGGGATGCAACGGAAGGGACTACAAGTATTACGAGCACTGCGGCCGTTCACCACGCGCCAGGCGGCGGTTGATGTCGGCCACAACATCGGGCAGATCAGCAATCGTGTCGATCTCGTAATGCGGGCGGCAGGCGGCAAAGCCGGCCGAGATGGCGACGCGATGGTGGGCGCGCTGCTCCGCAGACAGCGCCGCGTATTCCTCATACGGCAAGCCCAGCGCGTTGCCCGACATCAGCAGCGCCACCGTCCACATGCCGGCGCGGCGGCCCTCTTCGATGCCGGGCACGGTGTCGTCCACCTTCACGCAGGCAGCCACATCGCCAATGGCGAGATCGACCACGCAGCGCAACGCTTGCGCCGGCCACGGCCGCGCACGTGGCACCTCATCGCAGGCAACGACACAGTCGGGCGTGTAACCCGCCTTGGCGGCCAGATCGACCACGCGGTCCATCACCACGCGCGGGTAGCCCGAGCATGTGCCGATCTTCAGACCGGCTTCGCGCAGCGCGGCAATGGTCTCCAACGCCCCCGGGATCAACGCGGAATGCGCGCCCACCTTCTCGATCTGCAACGGCATGAAGCGGTTGTAGACGGCGGTCACGTCATCATCGGTGGGCATGCGGCCGTGCGCGAGCGAGAAGCGCGCGGCAATCGCGCCGTCGTTGCACAGCGTGCGGATGTGGTCCCACTTGCCCAGGCCCATTGGGCCGCGCGCTTCGTCCAGCGTGATGGCAACACCGAATTCGGCAAACGCTTCCACGAAGATCTGTGTGGGCGCAAACGAGCCGAAATCGACCACAGTGCCGGCCCAGTCGAGCACGGCGGCTTCCAGACGCAGTGGAGTACTGCGGGCCGCTGCGGTTTGACGGGGCGTCATTGGGGAGGAATCACCCATGTTCTGCTTCCTTTGTTGCTACGAATTCAATGAGATGCCGCTCGCCATGCCTGCGTGCGGCGCACGATGCCGCGCATGGCAAGCTCCAGCAGCAGCGATACGACAATCGACGTGACGAGAATGAGCGTGGACATGGCCGCAGCCGGGCCGATGTCGCCGGCGTCGTCCATGTTCAGCACGGCCACGGACGCCAGCACGGTGTCGGGGCTGTAGAGGAAGATCACCGCCGACACGGTGGTCATGGCCGACACGAACAGATAGCGCGCGCACGACAGCACGGCCGGCAGACACATGGGCAGCGTCACGCGCCAATACGTGCGCAGCGCCGAGACTTTGAGCGAGGCCGACACCGCCTCGAACACCGGGTCCAACTGCCCCAGCGATGCCACCGACGTGAGGTGCGCCGCCGTGGCGCAGTGCATGATCGTGCAAAGCACCATCAGCGCCATGCCGCCATAGAAGCCGTTGAGCGGGTTGGCAGGATGATTGAAGAAGAACACGTAGCCCAGACCGAGCACGAGGCCCGGCACCGCCATCGGCAGCAGCACGGCAAAGCGGATGGCCGAATGCAGCCAGGCGGCAACGCGCGTCTTCTCGACCAGCCATGCACCGGTGAAGATGAGCGCGGTACCGAACACGGTGGTCAGTGCGGCCAGCTTCAGGCTGTTGCGGTAGGCGAGCCAGCCGCCACCGTCCATGTTGTCGAAGTCATAATTGCGCAGCGACAGCTCAAGGTTGTACGGCCACAGCTTCACCAGTGATGCGCCCACGGCCGTGGCAAGCATCAGCAGAATCCCGCCGACCACCAGCACGCTCAGCAGCAGGAAGAGCCCATCGCGCAGACGGTCGGGTTGGGGGTGATACGGCTGTGCGCGGCTGGCCAGCGCGGCATGCTGGCGACGCTGCACAAGGCGCTCGACGGCAAACGTCAGCAACGCGGGCAACAGCAGCATCAAACCAATGACGGCACCGCGAGCAAACTGCTGCTGGCCCACCACGGCCTTGTAGGCTTCCACGGCAAGCACCTGATAGCTGCCGCCGACCACGGTCGGCACACCAAAATCCGTGGCGACCAGCGTAAAGACCAGCGCAAACGCACCGAACAGGCCATAACGCGCCCCGGGCAGCGTGACCGTGCGGAAGGTGCGCCACGGGCTCGCACCCATGGCACGTGCGGCGTCATACAGCCGGCCATCCGCCAGCGTGAGCGTGGCCAGCAACAGCATCAGCGCGTACGGGAAGGTGTAGAACACCTCGCCCAGCACAATGCCCCAGAAGCCGTAGATATTGCTGCCGCCCAACCATGCCTTGAACAGGCCCTGATTGCCGAACAGATAGACCAGCGCAATGCCCGGCAACAGCGACGGCGCAAACAGCGGCAGCATCGCCAGCGTGCGCATCGTGCCGCGCAACGGCATGCGCGTGCGCTGCACCGCGTAGGCCAGCGCAAACGCCAGCGGTACAACGATGGCGGCCACCGCGCTGGACACCGCCAGCGTGCGGCCCACCATATCGAGAAAATTGGGCGCCCGCACCACATGGGCCACCAGCGCCAGGCCATGCTCGTCGCCACTGCGTGCGCTGGCGACCAGGCCCGTGGCCTGCAGCAGCATCATCGCCGTGGGCAGCAACAGACCGACGGTCAGCAACAGCAACCAGCACAGCTTCATGCCGGTCAGCACAGGCGCATCGGTGCGCCAGAACGGCGTGCACATGGTGCGGGCAGCGTCGGATTGGGTAGCAGTCACCACGTTGGCCTCGGGCGGCAGCATCGACATGGCGACCTCAGGCACGGTCGTGCGGATACAGACGCAGCCCGTCGCGCTCAAGGGCAATCCACAGCTTGCTGTCGCCCAGCGCGCGGCCCAGCGTATTGGATGCCACTTCGGCGACGACCGGCGCATCGGCCAGCCCGTCGATGGCTAGCGTCAGGCGCGTGCGGCTTCCCAGGTAGATCTGGTCAACCACACGGGCGAGATGGCGATTGGGAGCATCGGCGGCCGGGTTCAGGGTCACGGCTTCCGGGCGGCAGAACAGGCGGCGGTTGGCCGAGGCAGTGGACGCGAACTCGGGGGCCAGCAGCAGCGGCTGGCCGGCCAGCGTGGGCGTGCCGTCTTCAGCGTGTTCCAGCGGCAGCCAGTTGGCTTGCCCGACAAAGCCGGCGACAAAGCCGGTGGCCGGGCGCGCATAGATCTCCGCCGGCGAGCCCGTCTGTTCAATGCGCCCGTTGGACATGACGGCAATGCGATCGGCCATCGCCATGGCCTCGTCCTGGTCGTGCGTGACCATCAGCGTGGTGACGTTCAGCTTGCGCTGCAGGCGGCGCAGCTCGATACGCAGATGCTCGCGCACCTGGGCGTCCAGCGCCGACATCGGTTCATCCAGCAACAGCAGCGACGGCGCGGGTGCCAGCGCGCGGGCCAGTGCCACACGCTGCTGCTGTCCGCCGGACAACTGCGATGGGTATTTCGCCTCGCTGCCGGTCAGGCCCACCAGCGCGAGCATCTCCGATACCCGTTCCTGCATGCGGGCGCGGTTGCCGTTGCGCGTGTCCAGCCCGTAGGCAACGTTCTGCGCGACCGTCAGGTTGGGAAACAGCGCGTAGGACTGGAAGACGATGCCGTAGTCGCGCTCACGCGGCGCCAGGTTGGAGATATCGCGGCCGCCGGCGATGATCTGGCCGCCGTCCTGCGCTTCCAGCCCGGCGATGATGCGCAGCAACGTAGTCTTGCCGCAGCCCGACGGCCCAAGCAGGCAAACGAATTCGCCCTGCGCCACGTCCAGCGAGACACCATCGAGAGCGGTGAATGTGCCAAAGCGGCGCGTCACTTGCCGTACGGACAGAAACGGCGTGGCGAAACCCGGCGTCGGGTCAATAGCAGGCTGCGGTATAGGCACTGGCGTCGGGGCGGTGGCGAAAACGGTCGCCACTGTAGCCAGCCGACATGTACCGCATGTGGCAGTTACCCCAAAAACGCCAATGTGCGCATTTCCGGATTTGCGTTGCGCGCTACGCCACCGGGCGGACCTCCCCCAGGAAGGCAGCGATGAGCCGTGCCTCCCGGCGGTCCTGCAGGCAATAGAGGTACTCGCTCAGTTCCGGCGCCCCACCCTCGAACGGCAGCACGCGCAGGTCCGGGTGGCTGGGCACCTCCTGGCGGGCGATCACGCTCACGCCCAGGTTGCGCATGATGGCCTCGCGGATGGATTCGCGGCTGCCGATCTCCACCGTGGACGCCGCTGTCACACCTGCCTGCGCCATCATGGTTTCGGTCATCGCCCGCGTGGTCGATCCCACCTCGCGCACCAGCAGGCGGCATTGCGCGAGCGCCGCCACCGGCACGGTCGTCTGCGTGGCCAGCGGGTGGCTGCGATGGACCACCAGCACCAGCGGGTCGCGCGCCAGCTCGATACGCAGAAAGCGCGCGTCGTCCACACGCTGCGACGACGAAGCCACGTCCACCCGGTACTCCTGCAGCGCGTCGAGCATCTGCACAGAGTTGCCCGCCTCGATGCTCACGTCGATGCCGGGGTAGCTCTTGCAGAAGCGGTCAACGATATCCAGCACGTAGTACGGTGCCGTCGCGCCGATGCGCAGGTGGCCAGCGCCCATGTCGCCGGAATTGCGCAGGAAGAAGTCGATTTCGGTTTCCTGGCGCACGAGCTGGTCCACCAGCGGCATCAACCGCACGCCTGCATCCGACAAGGCCAGCCGGCGCCCGCCCCGGTAGAACAGCTCCACGCCGTAGGCTTCTTCCAGGGCGCGGATCTGCGAAGTCACGGTGGGTTGAGACAAGCCGAGCTGCTTGGCAGCCAGCGTGATGCTGCCCAGGCGGGCGACCATGAAGAAGGATTTGAGCTGCGCGACGAGCATTGGCGGGTGGCGAATGAGGCACTGCAGGGTGCCATGAGCGCGATGTGCGCAAACGCGGCCCATTCTAGCGGAGCGCCTCGCCCGCCCTGCCCAAGTGCGCGAGGCGGCTCTCGTCCGTTTTCCGCATCTACATCCTGCGGCTACGACTTTCTCAACCTTTTCGCCAACGCAAATGCTGCGCACCCCCACATCGGGGGGAATTGGGCCCCGCCGGCCCTTCATTTCCACGGATCGAATCCGTCACGCGGCCGTGAGAATCCGCTCGCGCGCCACAGTCACGAGCCGACCGCGCGCGGGTTTCGGTTTTGGGGATTTGGAGAGAAGTGGATGGAACGCATCAGCAGCAACGTGCGCGGCAAGCGCGCGTTTAAGAAGCAGTGGACCGTCGCAATGATGGTGGCGGCAGCAGGCACGCTGGCAGCCTGCGGTGGAGGCGGTGGCGGCAGCAGTTCGGGGGCGACGCCCGCCGCTACGCAAAGCACGGCGTCCAACATCACCCTGGCGCCGGCATGCAGCGGCAACGGCTGCGGCGCACTGGGCAATACCTACGCCGGCTCCGGCGTGGGCGTGTGGCAGGCAACGAATACGGGTGGCACGGCAGGCACGGTGAATGTGTCGATTGCCGGGCTTACCGGCCAGAACGTCACGCTGGTCTACACCAACCAAGGGGCGACAGCGCAGCCGATGCCGTCTGTGTCCCTCTCCATCCTGTCGAGCAACACCGGCGCATCGGTAGCCAAGCCGGCGGCAGATGCGGCGGGCAACGACAGCAATGCGGCGTTTGATCGCCAGCTGTCCGATTTCAATGCGCACGCACTGGACGGCTACGCGCCCGGCACCAGCGCGCTAAAAACGCAGAGCACGTCGAGTAACACCGTGCTGCGTCCGCAATCGGTACCGGCTGTCGGGGCGCAGCGCACGTGGAACCACCAGCAACCGGACGGCACCGCCGTCGTTATCTCTGCGACGCTGCATCAGCAAACCACCGCCACTGACGGCCGCATCGTCAACCTGTGGGTGCAGGACACGGAGTACGGCAGCAGCAAGGTTTCCGACGGCATCATCAACACGCTCATCAGCAAGTTCGCGTCGGGTGGCCAATCGGTGTATTCGCTGGCCACCTCGCTGGTGGGCCAGCCGTGGGGCAACTACTCGAGCTCCGCCAGCCTGATCGACCCGAACCAGGCGCTCGACATCGTCGTGCTCAATATCCAGCCGGATGGCCAACCCTATGGCCGCGTGGGCTATTTCTGGGCGCGGAACAACTTCACGACCAGTGCGCAGCCGCTGTCGAATCAGTCGCTGTCGTTGTACGTGGATTCGGAAACCATTTACCTGGGCGGCACGTCGGGCTTGAACACTGTGGTCTCCACGCTGGGCCACGAGTTCACGCACATGGCCAACTTCTACCAGCGCGGCGTGCTGCACGGCTCCCAGTACATGTACGGCACGTGGCTGGAAGAAATGACGGCCATGACGATGGAAGACGTGCTCTCCAGCCAGATCGACCCGAGCTTCAACAACGTGCGCGACAGCCGCTTCCCGGCCTGGCTGCAGAGCGCGTACGACTGCTCGCTGACGGCGTTCGACCCGTCGCTCAGCTCAACGTGCCCCGGGTATCCGATTTCTGGCAGCCTGGGTGGTTTCCTGCTGCGCCAGTACGGTATTGCGTACTACACGAACCTGCTGCAGAACTTCTCGTCGACCGATTCCGCCGCGATGCTGGGCAACGCCATCCAGGCGGGCGGCGGCACGGGGCTGGGCGATGCAGTGGGCCGCTGGGGCACGGCTGCGGCACTGTTGCCGGTGCCGGGCAGCCCGGCCGGTTTTGCGTATCCGGCGCGCACGGACGGCGGCTTCTCGATCCCGGCCATCAACGGCCAGAACTACAGCGGCCAGCGCACGATGCCGAGTTCTGTCCCGGCGACGCTGCAAGGCTTCGGCCAGTTCCCCGTGGCGCGCGGCTTCAAGGTGGGCACGTATGCTGAAACGATTACAGTGCCGGCCAACTCTACCGTGTCGATCGTCGCTTACTAAGTCCGGTTGACTAAGCACGAAAAAAAGCGCCGCAGGCATTTCACCTGCGGCGCTTTGCTTTTGTCGCGACGGCGGAACTCACCCGCCGTCACCCAACCGCGTGCTTACATCTGCACGGTGTCGGCCACTTCCTTGAAGTCTTCGATCTGGTCGAAGTTCATGTACTGGTAGATCTTGTCGCCGTTGGCGTTCAGCACGCCCATGTCGGCCATGTACTCTTCCTTGGTCGGGATCTTGCCCAGACGCGAGCAGATCGCAGCCAGTTCCGCCGAGCCCAGATACACGTTCGTGTTCTTGCCCAGACGGTTCGGGAAGTTACGGGTCGACGTCGACATCACCGTCGCGCCTTCGCGCACCTGCGCTTGGTTACCCATGCACAGCGAGCAGCCCGGCATTTCGGTACGCGCACCGGCCGTGCCGAACACACCGTAGTGGCCTTCTTCCGTCAGTTGCTTCTGGTCCATCTTGGTCGGCGGGGCGACCCACAGCTTGACCGGAATGTCGCGCTTGCCTTCCAGCAGCTTCGACGCGGCACGGAAGTGACCGATGTTGGTCATGCACGAGCCGATGAACACTTCGTCGATCTTGGCGCCGGCCACGTC
>CBJMVH010000011.1:0-116162 GCA_966433195.1 uncultured Ralstonia sp. | reverse complement strand
ACTTCGACGTCGGCCTGCGCAACCTCGACCTCATCATGGGCTGCGAGCGCCGCGTGGTGTATGACCTGATCAACGTGATCCATGGTGAGGCCAACCTGAACCAGGCCCTCATCAAGGACAAGAAGTGCGAGAACCTGTTCATCCTCCCGGCCTCGCAAACGCGCGACAAAGACGCGCTCACGCGTGACGGTGTGGAGAAGGTGATCGAAGGCCTGAAGGAAATGGGCTTCGAATACATCGTCTGCGATTCGCCCGCCGGTATCGAATCGGGCGCGCTGATGGCGATGTACTTTGCCGACGAAGCCATCGTCGTGACGAACCCGGAAGTGTCGTCCGTGCGCGATTCGGACCGCATCCTGGGCATCCTGTCGTCCAAGTCGCGCCGTGCGGAGCGCAGCGAGGAACCGATCAAGGAACACCTGCTGCTCACGCGCTACAACCCGAAGCGGGTGTCCGAAGGCGAGATGCTGTCGCTCACCGACATCCAGGAAATTCTGCGCATCAAGCTGATCGGCGTGATTCCGGAATCGGAAGCCGTGCTGCAGGCGTCCAACCAGGGCCTGCCCGCCATCCACCTGGAAGGCACCGATGTGGCCAACGCCTACCACGACGTGATCGACCGCTTCCTGGGCAAGGAGAAGGAACTGCGCTACGTCGATTACAACAAGCCCGGCTTCCTGCAACGCCTGTTCGGCGGCGGAAAGAAATAAGGAGACGCACACCCATGTCGATTCTGTCTTTCCTGCTGGGCGAGAAGAAGAAGACTGCAAGCGTCGCCAAGGAACGCCTGCAGATCATCCTCGCCCATGAACGCACCGCCACCGGTGCGCCCGCCGACTACCTGCCCGCGCTGCAACGCGAGCTGGTGGCCGTGATCTCCAAGTACGTGAAGATCGGCAACGACGACATCAAGGTCAACCTCGAGCGCCAGGACAACCTGGAAGTGCTGGAGGTGAAGATCGAGATTCCGCAGGCCTGATCACCATGTCCACCCTGCCGCCCACGGATGCACTTGCGCATGTCTGGGCGGTACTCGGCCAGCCGGTCGATGCGCTCTCGCGCGTCACCTTCACGGGCACGGAGCCTGCGCTGCCGTCGTCGTTTGCGGTGGGCACGCTGGCGCAGAGCACCATAGCCGCGGCCACACTGGCTGCCGCGCAAATCGATACGCTGCGCACCGGGCGCCAGCAGTCCGTATCGGTCAACGTGCATCACGCCGCGCTGGAGTTCCGCTCCGAGCGCTACTTCCGCGTCGATGGCCAACTGCCGCCGGAACCGTGGGACAAGATCGCCGGGCTCTACCGCTGCGGCGATGGGCGCTGGGTGCGCCTGCACACCAACTTCCCGCATCACCGTGACGGCGTGCTCAAGCTGCTCGGCTGTGCGTATGACCGCGAGTCCGTGGCCGCCGCGCTGAACCAGTGGAAAGCCGAAGCGTTTGAAGACGCGGCTGCGCAGGCGGGCATGGTCGTCACTGCCGCGCGCACGTTCGATGAATGGGATCGCCACCCGCAGGGGATTGCGGTTGCTGGCCAGCCGTTGATGACGATCGAACGCATCGGCGATGCGGCTCCGCAGCCATTGCCTGCGCACGCCGGGGGCCGTCCGCTCTCGGGCGTGCGCGTGCTCGATCTCACGCGCGTGATTGCCGGCCCGGTCTGCGGCCGCACGCTGGCCGCGCATGGGGCGGATGTGCTGCTCATCACGGGGCCCCATCTGCCGGCGGTGCCGCCGCTGGTGATCGACACCGGGCGTGGCAAGCGCTCGGCGCAACTGGATCTGCGTGATGCGACCGATGCCGAGCAACTGCGCACGTTATTGCGCGATGCCGACATCTTCGTGCAAGGCTATCGGCCCGGTGGCCTGGCTGCGCTGCAGTTCAGCCCCGAGCAGGTGGCAGCCCTGCGCCCCGGCATCGTCTACGTGAGCCTGTGTGCGTATGGCTACGACGGGCCGTGGGCCAATCGACGCGGCTTCGATTCGCTCGTGCAGACCGCCAGCGGTTTCAACTGGGCCGAAGCGGAAGCCGCCGGTAAAGCCAAGCCGCACCCGCTGCCAGCGCAGGCGCTCGACCACGGTGCGGGCTACCTGATGGCCGCCGGTGCCATGACTGCCCTCGCGCGGCGCATGACAGAAGGCGGCAGCTGGCACGTGCGTGTGTCGCTCGCGCAGACGGCGCACTGGCTGCGCAGTTTCGGCCGCTTGGCCAACGGTTTCGACGCGGCTGACCCGCGCTATGAAGAGATCGGCGCGTATCTGGAAACGTCGCCTTCCGGCTTCGGCACGCTCACGGCATTGCGCCATGCCGGGCAGCTTTCCGACACGCCACCGCGCTGGACGCTGCCGAGCGTGCCGCTGGGGACGCACCCCGCGCAGTGGTAGGATGCGCGCCTACCGTTTTCTTCGCCCGCGCCTGATATTTCGGGCGCACATGGCCCGCCGATGCTCAGTTACCGTCACGCCTTCCACGCCGGCAATCACGCCGATGTCCTCAAGCACGCCATCGTCGTGCAGTTGCTCGACTACCTGACGCAGAAGGACAAGCCGTTCTGGTACATCGACACGCATGCCGGCGCGGGGCTTTATGCGCTCGACCACGAGTGGTCGCAGAAGAAGGCTGAGTTCGAGACCGGTATCGGCCCGCTGTGGCGCGCGGCAGAAGGCGGCGAAACGCTGCCCCCGCTGCTCGATGCGTATCTGGACCAGGTGCGTGAGCTGAACCCGAATGGCGAGCTCAAGCACTACCCGGGTTCACCGTGGCTCGCGTGGCAGATGCTGCGCGATGCCGATCGCCTGCGCCTGTTCGAGCTGCACAGCAGTGAGATCAAGGTGCTGTCGAACAACTTCCGCGGCGCTGGGCGCAAGGTCATGCTGTACGACGGCGACGGCTTTGCCGGCATCAAGGCGATCCTGCCGCCGCCCCCGCGCCGCGCGCTGGTGCTGATCGACCCCTCGTTCGAAGACAAGCACGACTACGCGCGCACCGTACAGGCCTTGCAGGACAGTCTGCAGCGCTTTGCCACCGGTATGTATGCGATCTGGTATCCGCAGGTGCAGCGGCGTGAAGCGGCGCAGTTTCCTTCGCGCCTTAAGCAATTGCGGTTGACGGATTGGCTGCACGTCACGCTCACCGTCAAGCACCCGGTGGAGGGTGGCCTGGGCCTGCATGGCAGCGGCATGTTCATCGTCAACCCGCCGTGGACACTGAAGGCGCAACTGCAGGAAGCGATGCCCGTGCTGGTGCGCCTGCTCGGTCAGGACGATGGCGCCAAGTTCACGCTGGAAGGCGAATCGAGCTGAGGCTGTCGGCTGAGTCCGTCCAAGTCCCTAGACATCCTCGGGCGCGGTCTGCGCGGGGTGCGATGCCAGCGGATAGTTCTGTAAATCCGCCGCCACCTGGGCGATGCGCGCCGCCGCTTGCGTGACTTCTCGCACGCCACTGGCGCCCAAGGTCCGTGCCGTTTGCGTGGCGTGGATCTCCTGACGCAACGGCGCCATCCAGCGTTCACCGGTGCGTACCCGTTCGGCTGCCTGCCGAGCCTGGGCGCGACGCCGTGGTGCCAGCTTGGCGGGGTCCGGTGCCTCGTGGATTTTCTGGCTGACACGTTGCGCGAACTCGCTGGAGATGACCGGCGTGACGGCAAAGATCGCAGTGTCCGCAAGCGGGACATTGGAGCCCCAGTGTTCCATCGCCGATTGCAGATTCGTGTGCATCTGCTCGTGCTGACTATGTAGCAGCTCGCGCATCTCCGCGTGGGCCTGGGCGCCAGTTCTCTGGTCGTACTGACGCTCGATCCCGATGTCGGCTTGGCCGCTTGCAAACTCACCATCCACCGCGAAGATGGCGGGGCCCTTGCCCCACGGATCCATGACGAGGTCGTGCTCTGGATCTCTCGCGCTGGTGCTGTGCCACTGCGCCCAGCGGTGGTCGATGGTGGTGCTGCCCACGGCGTAGGCGTATTCGCCCCTGCCCAGCTTGGCGGCATGGAGAAAGGCCGCCACGTTGGCGTGTTCACCGCAGTTGCCCGCCTGCGCTGCCATGGCGCTCGCTGCAATGCGCACCCCTTTGGGGTAGTCCGGCGGAAGCTGTTTCTTCACGAAGCGGCCTGCCTGTGCGCGGATTGCGCTCTGGCCGTTGCTGTCGCGGATATCGTCGACAACGTTGCCGCGGCCGTGCGCCAACGCCTGGCGGCTCTCCATGACGGTTTCGTTGGCGCGCATGAGCCGATCGAGCTGATTGCCCTCAATGGGGCGGCCGTCGACCTGGCGGCCTTGTACATAGCCGCCCAATTGGCACTCGCCATCGGACAGTGGCTTGCGCGTGTCGGGTGCCAAGGCGCGGATCTCGATCTGCCGCTCCCGAATACGCTGGGTCTGGAGGTTCGCCAGACCTTGCAATGTCACCGCAACACGGCGAGGCGCATGTGCGGTCGATTCGGCGGCATGGCTGGTGGAACTGGAAGCGGCGTCTTCTGCCGGCCGCGCCGGGCGGAAGCAGCTGAGTATCGATCGCAGCGGGGAAGGCATGGGCGGCTCCTGTGAACCGCAAGATACGCGGCGGCGCCGGTAGCTTAGGGGTGCCGCGCCACGGGCCCGTGTTGGCGAGCGAAACCATGGCGCACCGGGCGAAGCGACGCCATGTCACTCCCCTGCCACACGGTCGTGCTACCTAGTCGGGCTTAGACTTGCATTGCGCCGCCTGTGCGCAGCGCCCCACGATCAGCATCGGCAGGAGCAACCCACCATGAGCGAACGCGACGCAGCGCGGCAGGCACGCCTGCACGAAGACCTCCTCGACACGTTGGACGAAGAGCTGGAAATGGAGATCGACGACCGCCTCCTCGATGGCGAGGCCGGCGTCAGCCAGGAAGCGCGCGACACGCGGCGCATGTACTTTCGCGAGCTGTTTCGCCTGCAGGGCGAACTCGTCAAGTTGCAGGACTGGGTGATCGAGACCGGCCACCGGCTCGTCGTCATCTTTGAAGGGCGCGATGCGGCCGGCAAGGGCGGCGCCATCAAGCGCATCACGCAGCGGCTGAACCCGCGCGCATGCCGTGTGGCCGCCCTGCCCGCGCCCACCAGCCGCGAACGCACGCAGTGGTATTTCCAGCGTTACGTGGCGCACCTGCCGGCCGCCGGCGAGATCGTGCTGTTCGACCGCAGCTGGTACAACCGCGCCGGTGTCGAACGCGTCATGGGTTTCTGCACCGACGAGGAATACGAAGAGTTCTTCCGCTCGGTGCCCGAGTTCGAAAAGATGCTCGTGCGCTCGGGCATCCAGATCATCAAGTACTGGTTTTCGGTAACGGATGAAGAGCAGGAAGTGCGCTTCCAGAGCCGCATCGACGATCCACTCAAGCAGTGGAAGCTCAGCCCGATGGACCTGGAAAGCCGTCGCCGCTGGGAAGACTACACGCGCGCCAAGGAGGCGATGCTCGAGCGCTCGCACATCCCTGAGTCGCCATGGTGGGTGGTGCAGGCCGACGACAAGAAGCGCGCACGCCTGAACTGCATCCACCATCTGCTGGCGCAGGTGCCCTATCAACCTGTGCCGCGCCCGGCGGTGGTGCTACCCGAGCGCGTGCACCATGCGGAATACATTCGCCACCCCGTGCCGGAAGAGATGATCGTACCGAACGTGTACTGATCGGCGCCAGGCGAGAGGGATAGCCTACGCGGCCGTCCCTCAACGCGCGTTCACACGTTCGGACGCTTCAGAACACCGCGCGAAACAGCCAGTACAGCGCGCCCGCCAGCACGATGGACGCCGGCAGCGTCAGCACCCACGCCAGCAACAGGCTGCGCACGGTATTCCACTGCAGGCCGGAGCCGTTGGCGGCCATCGTGCCCGCCACGCCAGACGACAGCACGTGCGTGGTCGACACCGGCAGCCCATACGCATCGGCCGCACCGATGGTCGCCATGGCCACCAGCTCGGCCGAAGCGCCCTGCCCGTATGTCAGGTGCTGCTTGCCGATCTTCTCGCCCACGGTGATGACGATGCGCTTCCAGCCCACCATCGTGCCCAGGCCCAGCGCAATCGCCACCGCAACCTTCACCCACGTCGGGATGAACTTGGTGGCGTGGTCGAGCTGCTGCTTGTAGTTGTCGATGATGGCTTGGTCACCCTTTGCAATGGCGGGCTGGCCGCTCTTCTTGAGCAGGCGGATGGCCTCCGACGCCAAGTACATGTTGTTGCGCACGTTATCGACTTCGTTCTGCGGCACGGTGGCAAGCGACCCTGTCTGGCCTACCTGCGCGGCAATGGTCTCTGTGAGTGCCTGCACGGCCGGCAGCGTGGCAGGCGTGAGAACGCGCTTCTGCACGTAGGTTTCCACGTCGGCGCGCGCGCTGGCAGCGGCTGCCACGCCGTTGGTGTACTTGCCGAAGGTGGCCGACGCCTGGTGCGACACCGCCAGGAACGTTTGCGTCTCGGCCGGGGTGACGGCGCGGTTGAGTGCATACACGGTCGGCACCGTGCCGATCAGGATCAGCATGATCAGGCCCATGCCCTTCTGTCCGTCGTTAGAGCCGTGCGCGAACGACACGCCCGTGCACGTGAGGATGAGCAGCGCGCGAATCCAGAACGGCGGCGGCTGGTTGCCCTCCGGCTCGGCGTACAGCGCCGGCACGCGCACCACGGCCTTGAGCATCAGCAACAGCAGCCCCGCCAGCAGAAAGCCGACGATAGGCGACAGCAGCAACGATTTGCCCACCCCCAGCGCTTGGCTCCAATCCACCCCGCTGGTGCCGTTCGGGCCGTGCATGAGCTGGTTCATCAGCCCCACGCCGATGATCGACCCAATGAGCGTGTGCGAACTCGAAGACGGCAGCCCCAGATACCACGTCGCCAGGTTCCAGACGATGGCCGCGATCAGCAGCGCAAACACCATCGCAAAGCCTGAGTGGCTGCCGACCTGCAGGATCAGTTCCACCGGCAGCAGTTGCAGGATGCCGAACGCCACCGCGCCGCTGGAGGCCAGCACCCCCGCAAAATTCCACACGCCCGACCACACGACCGCCAAGTGCGGCGACAGCGAGTGCGTATAGATGACCGTCGCGACCGCGTTGGCCGTGTCATGAAAGCCGTTGACGAACTCGAAGCCCAACGCAATGAGCAGCGCAATGCCCAGCAGCACGAATGGCAGCACCGAGCTGAAGCGCACGGCTTCCAGATCCGACACCAGATGGCTGACCACATAGACCGCACCCAGCGCCAGCATCAGCAGGAAGACGGCAAAGCCGGTGTTGCGAAAGCGCGCGAGCACCGGGCCCGGCAGCATGGACAGGGGATGGGACATGGCGGGTCACCAGGACGGGAGCGGGGGAGTGCTCGATTCTAGGAGCCGACCTTGTGCCCTAGGTGACGGTTTCGTGTCGAAACCGTGTCCGTTGATTGCGGGAAATTACACCGTCGGCCGGATCTCGAAGCCCGGCACGGGCGCCTCCCGCTCGCCTGAGGCCACTTCAAGCTGCGTCACCTGCGCGCTGTCCGGCCCCTCCCACATCCATTCGCGCATGCGCAGCACGTTGACCTCCGGCCCGGCCAAGTAGGCCTCCACCGCCCCGTCGCGGCGGTTGCGCACCCAGCCGCGCAGGCCCAGCAAGCGGGCGCGGTCCGCACAGGCCGCGCGGTAGCCCACGCCCTGCACGCGGCCTTGTACGGTGACGATCACTTGCGCAATGGCGGACATGGCGGCCTCCCAGGCCAAACTGCCGGCGATGGGCCGACGATGTGTTGGGCAAAACATGACAAGCCGGCTTTGTCGTATCTCTGTCACATTTCTGGAATGTGACGTTGTCAGACTTGTCACAGTGCGGCGGCATTGGATGTTACGCAAGGTAAACTAGGCGGCTTGCCGCCGGGTGCCAAGCCGCGTTTGCAAGCGCAGCAGCCCAGCCAATTGACGCCACGTACCGCGCCACGCCAGAGCCGCGCGATTTGACTCCGCGATTTCCATCCGCGCCTTTGGGCTCGGTCTTCAGTCCCGGTATCCAGAATGCAGCAGAACGACAACGAAACCACCATCCGGGGCCGCTTTGGAACCAATCTGAGCGTCAACTTCAGCAATCTGCTGACGGCGCCGCCCAACCGCTTCGACCTGGCGTTGCTGCCCATCATCTTGGCGGCCATCGTGCTCGTGGCCTATGCCGCCAAGCAGATGAACGTGCCCTACACGCCCGGCGAACAGTTGGACGTGAGCCTGGATGTCGCCCAGCTGCCCTACTACCTGCTGCGTACGAGCATCCGTATGCTGCTGGCCCTCGGCGCATCGCTGGCGTTTTCGTTTGCGTTTGCGGCCATTGCCTCGAAGAACCGCACGGCCGAGAAGGTGATGGTGCCGGCGCTGGACATCCTGCAATCGATTCCGGTGCTGGGCTTCCTGTCGATTACGGTCACCGGCTTCATTGCGCTGTTCCCGGGCAACTTGGTGGGCGTGGAATGCGCGGCCATCTTCGCCATCTTCACGTCGCAGGCGTGGAACATGGCGTTCTCGCTGTACCAATCGTTTCGCACCATCCCGACCGACCTGGAAGAGGCGGCCACGGTGTTCCGCCTGTCCAAATGGCAGCGCTTCTGGCGCCTGGAAGTACCGTTCGCCATGCCGGGCTTGCTGTGGAACATGATGATGTCGATGTCGGGCGGGTGGTTCTTCGTGGTGGCATCCGAAGCGATTTCCGTGTCAGGCCACGACATCAAGCTGCCGGGCATTGGTTCATACATCTCTTTGGCGATTGCCCAGCAGAACCTGCCGGCCATCGGCTGGGCGATCCTGGCCATGCTGATCGGCATCCTGCTGTATGACCAACTGCTGTTCCGTCCGCTGATTGCCTGGGCAGACCGCTTCCGCTTCGATGCAATGTCGTCGGAGCGCGAGCCGCAATCGTGGCTGCTGGATTTGCTGCGCCGTTCCGAGTGGGTCAAGGCGCTGCTCGAACGCACCGCCGCACTGGCCGAGCGCACGCTGGCCTGGGGCGCCGAGCGCACGCGGCCCACGGCCAGCGGCAGTAACGGCAATCAAGGGTTCATGCGCCGCTTTCCGTGGTCGCACCGGGTGGCCGACGTCGTCATCATCATTGCCGCCCTGGCAGCGGTGGCGCATGTGCTGCAGTTCGTGCGCTCCGAGGTGGGCTGGGCCGAGGTGGGCCACGTGTTCTGGCTCGGCTTCCTGACGATGGTGCGCGTGATCGTGCTGATTGCCCTGGCCGCGCTGGTATGGGTCCCGATCGGCATCCGCATCGGCCTGAACCCCAACGTGGCCCGCATCGCGCAGCCAGTGGCGCAGTTTCTGGCGGCGTTCCCGGCCAACCTGATGTTCCCGCTGGCGGTGATGCTGATCGCGCGTTTTGCGCTCAACCCGGAAATCTGGCTCAGCCCGCTGATGATTTTCGGCACGCAGTGGTACATCCTGTTCAACGTGATTGCCGGTGCGTCGGGCATCCCGACCGAGTTGAAGCTGGCCGCGCGCAACTTTGGCCTGCGTGGCTGGCTGATGTGGAAGCGCTTCCTGATTCCGGCCGTGTTCCCGAACCTGCTCACGGGCCTGGTGACGGCCGCCGGCGGTTCGTGGAACGCCAGCATCGTCTCCGAATACGTCACCTGGGGTGACCGCACACTTGTGGCTACCGGCCTGGGCAGCTACATCGCCGAAATGACATCGAAGGGCGACTTCCCGCGCATCGCGCTGGGCATTGGCGTGATGAGCCTGTTCGTGGTCGGCTTCAACCGGCTGCTGTGGAACCGGCTGTATGACATCGCGCAAGAGCGCACCCGCCTCTAAGACGAACGCGACCTTATTTAGCAGAGAGCATCAACATGGCTACCACTGGCGAATCTGTCATCGAGCTGCGCGGCGTCTCGAAAATCTTCCGCACCGCAGACCACACCGACCGCGCCGTGCTCGAAGGCGTGGACATCAACCTGCGCCAGGGCGAGATCGTCGCCATGCTGGGCAAATCGGGGTCCGGCAAATCGACACTGCTGCGCATCATGGCGGGCCTCGTGCGCGCCGACCGCGGCCAGGTGCTCTTCCGTGGGCGCGAATACACCGGCCCCGTGCAGGGCATTGCGATGGTGTTCCAGTCGTTCGCGCTGTTCCCGTGGCTGACCGTGCAGCAGAACGTGGAGCTGGGCCTGGAAGCGCAAGGCGTGCCCAAGGCCGAGCGCGAAGAACGCGCCGAAAAGGCCATCGACCTGATCGGCCTGTCAGGCTTCAACAGCGCCCTGCCGCGCGAACTCTCGGGCGGCATGCGTCAGCGCGTGGGCATTGCCCGCGCGCTCGTGACTGAGCCCGACCTGCTGCTGATGGATGAAGCGTTCTCCGCGCTCGACGTGCTGACCGGCGAAAACCTGCGCGACGAAATGCTTGACCTGTGGGAAGACCGCCGCACGAACATCAAGAGCATCCTCATCGTCTCGCACAACATTGAAGAGGCGGTGATGATGGCGGACCGCATCGTCATCCTCTCCAGTGATCCGGGCCGCATCCGCGCCGAGGTGCGCGTGCCGTTCCCGCGCCCGCGCAATCGGGACTCGGCTGCGGTGCGCAACCTGATCGACGAGGTGTATGGCTTGATGACGTCGCCGCAACGCGTGGGCGTGCACCTGGGCGTGGAGCCCGCCGCCGAACAGCTCGCGTACCGCCTGCCCGATGCCGAGATCGGCCAGATGGAGGCCATTCTCGACCTGCTGGTCGAAGCGCCGTTCAATGGCCGTGCCGACCTGCCGCATCTGGCCGAAGAAGCCGGCGTGACTGACGACGATCTACTGCCCGCGTGCGAAGCGCTGTCGCTGCTGCAACTCGCCACCATCGAGCGCGGCGACATCATCGTCACCCCGTTCGGCAAGACCTACATGGAAACCGAACCGCCCGAGCGCAAGGTGCTATTCGGCCAGAAGCTGCTGGAGCGCGTGGCCCTGGCCGCGCATATCCGCGCCGAGCTTGAGGCGAATGAAGACGGCGAGATCCGCGAAGAACACGTGTTGCGCGAGCTGGAGGCGTATCTGAAGCCCGAAGAAGCCGAGCGCGTGCTCAAGATCGGCATCGAGTGGGGCCGGTATGGCGAGGTGTATGAGTACGTGTACAACACCGGCATGCTGACCCTGCCGCGTGAGGAACGTGAGGAACGTGAAGAGCGTGAGGCGCAGGAAGGTGGGGACAACGCGCAGTAACGCCCAAGCGCGATACCCAAACAAAAAGAGCTGCATCAAGCAGCTCTTTTTTGTTCACAGGTTGTGCTGGCGATGCCCCATCACCACCCCCAGCGCACCCCCGCCTTGCCATTCACCCCGTGCAGCCGCCGATCCGCGCTGACTTGGTACCCCACGCTGGCATAGAACACGCCGTTCTTGGCCACCTGCGCGGTCAGCCCGCCTGTGAGTTCCAGCGTCGTGCGCGGCAACTCCGAGGTGAACGGCACGAAGCCGCCGTCCGGCGACGACATCTGCGTGACCGTCTGGCCGCGGAACTCGTGCCACACGTTGGCGCGCACCCACGCGGTGTGCTGACGCTCCGGCGATTCACCCCAGCGCTTGCTCACGCGCACGCCCAGGCGGCCCAGCATTGAGTTCACCGAGTTGAAGCGCACGTCGGCGGCGCCATCGTTTGCATCGGCAAACGCGGCACGTTGAACCACGACTTGCGCTTGCGGTTCGACACGCCACTGGTCAGACAGCGCGACCGGATAGCCGGCCTCGAGCGAGGCGGCATAACCCAATGCGTGCGTCTTCAGACCGTTCACGCCAATCGGCGAGGCATCCGCGTCGTAGCGGGTGCCCTGCACCACGCCGTCGAGATACCAGCCTGACGGGCCGAAGTGCGTCCAGTACAGGCCGACGGTGTTGGCGTTGACGCTGTCGCGGCCGGCATCCAAGCCGTTGGCATGCGTGACATCCGCCGCGATGCGGCCGGTGGCGAAGTAACCGCCGGCGTGGTCGTGGCTGCCGTCTTCGCGCTGGCGCTGGTACACATCGGCGCCGACCTGCACGCCACCAAAGTCGTAGCTGAACGCCGGGCCCTGGCCGCCGTAGACGCCATTGCCATCCGACATGCGGCTGCCCTTCTGGGCGATCACACGAGCCCAGCCGGTGCGCAGCACGGGGGAAGCCCCTGCGGGGGCCGCAGCCTGATTGCTCTCTTCACCCACGCGTTCGTGCAGCGTGTCGAGCAGCGCGCGGCCGTACACCAGCGTCAGTTGCGGAATGGCGGTATAGAGCGAGACCTCTGGGCGCAGCGCCGGCTGCGTGGTGCCCGCGCCGTTTGTGCCGCCATCGGTGGCCTGGGTGGACGTCTGCAGGGTCCGCAGATACCAGCTGTCTGCACTGGCCGAACCACCACGTTGCAGCGTGTACTCATACGGGCCGGCGACCACGCGGTTGGCCAGTGCGAAGGCGTTGGCTTGCGTGGTTGCGCCGTTGATCGCGCTCACCACTTCAATGCCATCGCCCGTGGTGCGCGCACCTGCACCGCCGACATTGGTGACGCGCACCGACGTATTGCCGCTGGCCGTGCCGCCCGAGATGACCAGCTTGTCGGTCGGCGAATTGTCGGCGCCGAGCTTGGTGTTGATGGCCAGCACACCGCCATTGCCGACGTAGTTGCCGTTGACCACCAGCTTGTTGCCCACGCCTGCCCCGCCAATCTGTACCGTACCGGCGTTAGTGAGCGAGCCGTTGATCGTCAGGCTGCCGCTGCCTGTGTTGGCAAACGCAGCCAGCGCATCGGCCACCGCCACCGTGCCGTTGTTAGTGACCGTGCCGGTCACGCTGCCATAGCCACCCAGCGAGGCGTTCGCCGTGATCTGCACATTGCCGCCGCCAGACAGCGCGGCCGTGGTGTGGGCCGCGTCGCCAACAGCCAGCGTACCGGCCGAGAGGGTCGTGCCACCCTGATACGTGTTGTTGCCCATCAGCACCAGCGTGCCGCTGCCCGCCTTGGTGAGCCCGCCTGCGCCCGTCACGCCCTGGCTGACGGTCGACGTAAAGCCCTGCGTATCGATGGTGCCGTTGGCTGCGGTGATGCTGATGGCCCGTGTGGCCGCCAGATCGACGTTACCGCCCAGTTGCAGCGTGCCGCCGTTGAACGTGAGCGCGCCCGACGTGCCTCCCAAGGCGCTGTCTGCGCCAATGGCCAGCGTGCCTTGCGTGATGATCGTGCCGCCGGTGTGCGTATTGCCGGCCGCCAAGGTGAGCGTGCCGGCGCCCGTTTTCTCCAGCGCCCCCGAGCCGGTGATCTGGCCGGCATAGCTGCCGTTCGTGTCCTGCTGGAAGCGCACCAGGCCGTTGTTCGTCACGGCCTTCGTCATGCTCAGCGCATCGCCTTGCAGCGTGCCGCCGGCATCCACCTGCATCGTGCCAGTGTATGTACCGTTGTCGCCCTGGAGGATCAACGTGCCCTGTTGCACTTCGGCGTTAGTCACGCCCATGCTGGCCAGCGTCTTGGAGAGCGTCCACGTGCCGCTGTCCTGCTTCTGCAGGGTCTGGAAGTTTGTGATGGTGCCAAGCGTTGCGCTGCCGGACCCGTTCAGCGTGATGACGTTGGCACCGCCCCCGCCATTGATGCTGCCGGACACCGACGACCCCGTGAAGAGATGCAGCGCGTCATTGCCACCGGCAAAGATCAGGTTGCCGATCACCTGCCCGCGGTTGGTGAAATCCACCGACCCGTTGCCCGAGGCGCCCAGCACGTTGCCGCCCGCCACATCCGTCTGAATGATGCCCGTGGCGTTGTTGACCACGGTGTTGCCGCCGGAGGCGTTCTGGAACCAGATTGCCGCGCCATGCGCCGATTTGATCAGGCCGTTGTTGATGATGGTGTTGCCCGTGCCTTCCGGGTTGACGGCCTCGCCACTGAGCTGCGTGCCGTTGGCCAGCACTTGCGCGCCCTGCTCCACCGTCAGCGTGCTGTTGTTGCGGAAGTCGATGGCGTTGCCGCCCGTGCCGTAGAAGCCGGGGGTCGACACCGCGTTTGCGCTGACCGTGCCCCCCGATTGCACTGTGATGTTGGCGTTGTCGCGCACGGCAATGGCGCTGGTATCCCCTACCGCCAGCGTGCTGCCGTTCTGCACTGTCACCACGCGGTTATCTTCCGCTGCCACATTGCCGGTGCCGACGGTGGAGCTGCTCGGGTTGGGTGCCGCCGTATCGCAGACCGTGGTCTGCCCGGTGGTGGTACACGCTGCGTGCGCAAGCGCTCCAAACAGTGCCAGAGGCGAAGCAACCAGTGCGATGGAAATAAACTGAAGCCGCCCACGGCGGCGCTGGAACAATAGCGTAGACATACGTTTTCGTTCGCGCGCACCGCGATAGAAGCCGCTACGTCCATCCTCCCGGACGGACGTAGCGCGAATGGCGCGAACTCCCCCTTTTTCTTTTCAATGGTGTGAGTTCAACTTCCCCGATGAGCGAAGGGCTCGCAGCGGCTTGATTGGATTGCGCCAATGATTTGGCGAAGAACAAGCCGGATTGACCCGTCAATGCGAGCACCCGCCCAGCCCGCACCGCTAGATGCCGAAGCATGCAAACCTGTGCGAACGGCGTGATTCTAGGAAAGCGATCAACATCTGATTTAAAAAGAATGTAAATCTCACCGAGATTTGAGGATGCGTGGATTTCTCGCATCAAATGGCGGTTTGTTTTGGTTTCTTAAAACAAGAAATAGCGAGCCGCGATCTCGCTTGCGTTTGTAACGCCGTCAACGCCGGTTAAGTCGGCCGCGTTTTGCATGGGCGCACGCCATCATCGCGCCCTAGTCAGCAGCCTTCCGTTTCCCGCCCCGGGGGTTCCCATGCGCCGTGCCTGCTTCCGAACACTGTCTGCCCTGTTGCTGATCGTTGGCGCTGGCTGGGGAGGTATCCAAGCCGCTCAGGCCTGCGACATCCCGGCCCCGGTGCACACTATTGACCCACCGGGCTTTTATGACGACGCGGCCGGCTATGCGCGTGACGTCAAACCAATGCGCAACTTCATCGCGCACCTCAACGCGGCGGCGGACAAGGGCGATTGGACCTGCGCGCTTAATCAACTCCAGGCGTGGGCCGAGGCCGATGCATTGATGGGCAAGATTTCCGGCTATCAGGGCCACTATGAGCGGTCGTGGGCCGGCACGGACTTCGCCATGGTGCTCTTGCGCATGCCGGGCGATGTGCGCCAGAGACACCAGGGCCAGCTTGATGCCATCGCCCCGTGGCTTGAACGGATTGCGATCGCCACGCGCAATGCGGAGGCGATCAACCACCTTCACAACAACCTGGTGTATTGGGCCGGCCTCAACCTGATCGCCATCGGCACGGCCACCAACAACGGCGACCTGATCAACTCGGGCCTGCTGCGCGTTCGCCAAGGCATTCGCGATATCGGCCCAGACGGCGCGCTGGCACGTGAAGCCAAGCGCGGCGACCGCGCGTTGCACTACCACACGTTCGCGCTCATTCCGCTGGTGTTTGCCGCAGAACTCGTCAGGCGCCGCAATATCGACCTGTATCAGGAGAACAGCCACGCCATCGGTCGGCTGGCCAACCTCGTGATCAACGCCGTCAACGACCCGGCAAGCTTCAAGACAATCACGCCCATCTCGCAAGACCTGTTTCCGTGGACGTTTCAAGACGAGCTGTGCTGGACGGAGCCGTATTACGCTCACGTGCGCGACCCTCGTCTGCCGGCGTTGATCGCGCCGCGCCGCCCGTTTTCCGAATGGCGGCTTGGCGGCAACGTGACGCAAGCCTGGGGTGTGGAACTGCCCGGGCACTGAGTGACCCGAGTTGGGCAGACGACTGTCGGGCCGGTCATCGCCAGGCGCACAATCACCGCCTTAACCCCCACTGCCAGGAATCCTCATGAGAAGGCTCTCGATCGTCGGCTTGTTGCGTCACCTGTTCCTCCTGGTGGCCGTCATGACGCTCACATCGCTCGCATGGGCCCAGGAAACCTTCAGCGATCTTGCATCCAAGCCCACGGGCCGCATCCGCTTTAACAGCGTCACGCCCAAGAGCAAATGGGAGCTGGTGCACCGTAAGTACGACAAGACACCCACGCCCATCTGGGGCACGCTGACTTTGCCCGAGAACGTGCAGGGCCGTGTGCCGGCCATGGTCATCTCGCACGGCTCGGCTGGGCCGCAACCCAAAGATGTCGAACGCTGGGTGCGCGTGTTCAACCAGATGGGCGTTGCGGCCTTCGTGGTGGATTCCTACGGCCCGCGCGGCATCCAAAACACGATGGACAATCAGGCGCAACTCAGCCCCGCCGCCAACGATGCCGATGCACTGTTCGCGCTGAAGCTGCTCAGCACCGACCCGCGCATCGACCCGAAGCGCATCGGCCAGATCGGGTTCTCGCGCGGTGGCGGCGTGGCAATGGACATGACGCTCGACGCGTTCCGCAAAGGCGTCATGGATGACGACACGCGGTTTGCCGCGCTCATCGGCTTCTACCCGAGCTGTTCGCAACTCTGGTGGGAGGTGCCAGCACCCGCGCTGACGGGCGCCCCGCTGATGCTCGCGCTGGGCGAGAAAGACGACTACACGCCCGCACAGCTCTGCCTGAACGCGGCAGACATCATGCGGCGCGATGGGCAAGCCGTTGAGACTCACGTCTACCCTGGCGCGTATCACGACTTCGACAACACGCGCGCGTACTTCAAGTACTCGCCCGGCGCGACCACGGTGCGTGATTGCCCGCAAGCCATGCTCGACGTGCAGCACGATGCGTACTATCACCTGCAAACGGGCGAGAAGTACGGCAGCCTTCAGGCCATGCAAGCCGAATACGCGCGCTGCATGGCTCGTGGCGTATCGACCGGCGCCAACCTGGGGCAGGCGCAACGCGCGGAAGCGGATGTGAAAGCGTTTTTGATGAAGGCGTTGGGGTTGTAGGCTGCGTTGGCCACCCTATTTCCACGTCGTCCCAATCTTCCCCAACCCCGCCTTCCGCAAATGGTCCGCACTCATCACGGCTTCGAGTTGACGGATACGAGACGGTGAAGGCAGGCCCTTTCAGGCATCTCCCAACCTAAGGTCGATATTCAATTAATTTGAATAACTATGACAGAGAAGCGCCATTTTTTGTGGCAAATCGGTCGCTATAGTTCTGCACATGGACAGCGCTGCAACGAAATGCGGCAAGACAGCACTGCCATCCATCACTCAAATTGATTGAACAAATACCCTGGGAGAACACCATGTCGAACGCCAAGCTGCAAGTCCTGACCCCGCACAACAGCCAACTAATCATCATCGACCACCAACCCCAGATGGCCTTTGGCGTGCAGTCGATGGACCGCCAGACCATGAAGAACAACGTCGTGGGCCTGGCCAAGGCAGCCAAGATTTTCGACGTGCCGACCACCATCACCACGGTCGAGTCCGAATCGTTCTCCGGCTACACCTACCCTGAGCTGCTCGACGTCTTTCCGGGCAAGCAGACGCTCGAACGTTCGTCGATGAACTCGTGGGATGACCAGAAAGTGCGCGACGCACTGGCCGCCAATGGCCGCAAGAAAGTCGTCGTGGCCGGCCTGTGGACCGAGGTCTGCAACACGACCTTCGCCCTGAGCGCGATGCTCGAAGGCGACTACGAGATCTACATGGTGGCCGACGCCTCCGGCGGCACCAGCAAGGACGCGCACGACTACGCCATGCAGCGCATGATCCAGGCCGGCGTGGTGCCCGTGACGTGGCAGCAAGTCTTGCTCGAATGGCAACGCGACTGGAAGAACCGCGACACGTACGACGCCGTGATGGCCGCGGCCAAGGAGCACTCCGGCGCCTACGGCATGGGCATCGACTACGCCTACACGATGGTGCACAAGGCCGCGCAACGTACGGCGACCCCGCACGAATCCATCGCGCCCGTGCATGCACCGGTGATCGAGCACTGATCGCCCGCCACCCCGGCACCGCGTGATCAAAGCAAGCCGCTGGCGTGGGCCTCAGTCGAACGGCAGAGGCTCCGCTTGCGCCAGCTTGGATAGAACGTCCGTCAGCGCGCGAATCTTGGGTTGCGCTGCACGCTGCGCGGGATAGACGAGAAAGTAGCCCAGGCCACTCAGCGCCCAGTGCCGGAACGGGGCAACCAGCGTGCCATCCTGCAACCGGCTCCGGGCCATGCGCGGATCGCCAATGGCAACCCCGTGCCCCTGCGCCGCAGCGGTGAGGGTGAGCTCGAGCGTATCGAACACCAGCCCCGTGGTGGCATCGACCTGTGCGGGCCCCACGCTGTCCAGCCAGCATCGCCACTCATGATGACCAGCGCCCGGATGCAGCAACGTGGCCTGCGCAAGGTCAGCCACTGACTGGAGCGAGGCAGCGATGCCGGGCGTGCACATCGGCGTCAGCGTTTCTGCAAAGAGCGGCACCGATTCCAGGCCGGGCCACTGCCCCACTCCGCGTACCACCATCGCGTCGATGTCCGGTGCGCCAAACTCCGGCGTGTCGTCTGCAGACGTCGAAATGCGCAACTCCGTGCCGCTCAGCGCACCATGAATCTCCGGCAGGCGCGGGAGCAGCCACCGCACCGCAAAGGTGGACGGCAACCGGAGCGTAAGGACCGACTTCGTGCCCGCCAGCGCGTCTGCCTGCTGCATCAACCGCGTGAGCGCATCCACCACCACGGGAAGCAGCGCTTGCCCCTCTGCCGTGAGCGTCAACCCCGATGCGTGACGCACAAACAGCGCGCACCGATAGTGCGCCTCCAACTGCTGAATCTGCCGGCTGACCGCGCCCTGCGTGCGGCACAGGTGGTCCGCCGCCTTGCTGACGCTCCCCAGCTGCGCCGCCGTCACAAACGCCTGGTACGCCGTCAGCGAGGGCAAGGGGCGTGTCAGATCCGCCAGCGTATATGCATCGGCCGCATACCCGGCTTGCGAAGAATTCGATGGTGTGGTCATGGCTGCATCGCTATCGTGCCGGTATCCCATGCATGGAGAACACTCATGGACGCATCGGCGCAAGCACTATACACGCGGCAAATCCAGGCCTATCTGCACGCCCTCGAGCGCGGCGATGTGGCGGAAATCTGCGCGCTGTTCACCCCCGATGCGCAGATCTTCTCGCCCTTCCTCGGCTGGATGACGCCAGCCCCGTTCTTCGCAAAAGTGAGCGAAGCCTCGGGCACCAGCAAGATCACGCCCATCGACATTTGCGCAAGCACGCTGGGCGCCCCGCGCGCCACCGGCTATTTCATCTACGACTGGGGGCTCAAAGACGGTTCGGTCGCTCGCTTTGAATGCGTTGACGTGTTTGAGTTTGATGCCACCGGCCGCATTGAACGGATGGTGATCGTCTATGACACCTATCCGATCCGCAGCACGGTAGGCGACAAGTACGCCTAGCCAAGCACGCTGCGCCGTTCACTCCAACGGCGCTAACGCCTTGGGCACCACGTACTGCTTCCCGTCATACGCCAGCCGATACGTCGTGCGCTGAGGCTTCGCGTCGCGCGTCTGGCACTCGCCGGCCTTGTCGACCACATTGGTGGATGACGACTTGGTTTCCGCGACGGTGATATCGGCGTACCCATTGTGGGCGGCCGATGCCATGGCCAGCGTGCGCTTGGTCTGGGTGAACGTGCCGGCGCAGTTGGTGTCCCACTCGCCGCCGTTGGACTCCACCACGATGCCGTTCAACACTGGCTTCAGTTGGTTGCTATCGAAGGTGTAGAGCCACAGGGCAGTCTCGGTGAACGGGGCGGCGCGCGAGCTGCTTTCCTTCGTGATACGAAGCCCGAATGCGGTCTGTCCGGGAGCCACCTGGTAGCGCGCGGTATCAAATGCAACCGAGCTGATGCGCACCGCATCGTCCGACATGCGGCCGGGCAGGCGCAACCGCTGGCGGATGGTGACGTTGCTGCTGTCGAGCACGAACAGCTCCAGGTCGCCTTCGTTGTCACCCGCGTCTTCCTTCTGGATCAGCGGCACGGCCATGAGCGTGAGTTCCGGATGTGCGGGCCATGTGCGGCACACGACCGCGTGCGGGTCGGATGACTCCGACAACTGGATGCGCGCGCCATCGATCTTGTAACCCTCCCCGCTTCGTTTTGCGGAGGGATAGGCCCGCTTGATGGCGTTGGCGACTTGCGTGGTGCAGGCATCTTCAGCGGCGTGGGTGGTTTGTGCGGCCAGCAGCAGGCCGGCAATGCGCAGCAGATGGGTCAGGTGGTTGTGTTTCATGGCGTTGGAAGAGGTGTCAGGGCGAGCGGTGGCATGCGTTGGATTACACCACCTCACTTGGGTATCGGCTCGTAATGCACCTTGGTGCGCCATTTGCCATTGACGAGCGTTTCCACGGTCACTTTCATCTTGTCGCCGCGCTGGGCATCATCAATGCGGCGTTCGATGGCAACAGGCTCATCTTGATCGACGGCGTACACAGTGCGTTCGTGATAGCAGCAACCGCTCTTCGCCCATGTGCGCAGACGTTTGTGCGCGGCATCGACTTCAAAAAACCCGAGTGTCTCGACAATCAACTGCGTCATCGACGGATTGAGCACGAAGCGCTGCGCTTTCGCATTGAACAGATACACGTCATAGCTCGGGCCACCGTAGCTGCCGTTGTTGCCCGTCTGGATACCGAAATCTTCCTTGCCGTCGAAGTTGAAATCTCCAACGTTGATGACACCCTGAATGCCATAGAGCTGCGTGGAATTGACCACCGGCCCCTTGTGCCTCTCGGGTAGGACGACAAATACGTTAGGCAGATTGATGACCTGAAGCACCGTCGACTGGCCTTTGGCGTAAATCAACAACTGTCCGGGCCCTTCACACGTTGAATACCCATCGGAGCCGTCGTCCGGACAGCCCTGCAGCATGCGAAGCACGAAGTCGTGTTGCTTGGCGATGGTTTTGAACGGAAAGACCGGGCCCTCCACTGGCGCGCTCGGGCTCGGGAAGACGGGCAGCGCTTGCAACTCGGCAATGCGGGTGCGATAGGCCTCTTTCAGCGCGGCCACGTCGATCTGACCCGACGGCGCCCGTTGCTTCAACCACGCGCGCTGCGCGGCCTTCAATTCATTTGCGGCGTCGTCCTGATTGGCGAGCGCAGCGCGATACGCATCCGCCAGTTGGCTGTCCAGCGTCGAGAGCTCCGCGTCATTGCAGATGGCGTGTTCGATCGGGCTGCGGGCTGCGCTGCAATCAAAGCTGGCGGCCTGCGCCACGGTGGGCAGCAAGGCGACGGCAAAAGCGATGGCGGCGATGCCGCGAAATAGCGTCATTGGATGACCTCTTGAATACCAGATGTGAGCGTGTGCGGCATTGTGCTCGGGAACCAAGCCGCGTGGTGCGCTTTATCCACACATGGCCACGATCGCCTCCAGGCCAGTGCGGCACGGGGAGACTTTTCCTACCATGGCAACCACCCCCCGCTGTGAACACCCCGAGGTACGCCATGGCCCTTCTGACACACAACCGCCTCACCCGCCAACCACGCAATCCCGCCGCCAAGGGAGCGCGCAAAGTCGTCCGAGCGGCCGCACTGTCGCTCGCAACCGCTCTGCTGTTGCCTTTGACCGCATGGGCCGCCGACCCCATCGAAGACGCGCTCGACCAATGCCTGAAGACCCCGCATGGCGAAACCACGGCCGGCATGACCGAGTGCACGCACACCGCTTACCAAGCCTACGACCGGCAGATGAACACGCTCTATCAAGCGGTGATGAGTAAATCCGACCCCGCATCGCGCGAGGCCATCCGCAATGCCCAACGTGCCTGGCTGGCCTATCGAAACGCCCAGAAGGCGGCCGACAACGCCCCATGGCGCGCAGATCGCGGCTCGATGGCAAGCCCCGATATTGAAGGGCTGAACGTGGAAGCCATTCGCGCCCGCATTGCCGAGCTGGAGTACTACCCGCACTAGCCGGCCCCGCTGTGGATAACTCCGTCTACCCCTGTGAATAACTCCAGGGAAAAACGTGTTGGCTCTGCGGGGGTGGCCTGTCTACAGCGCACGAATAACGCGCGCCTGTATCGCAAGGGGGTGACGCGATCCCCGCAACTCATCCACCCGACGGCACACGCTGTCCGATGGGTTGTCCGTTCTGCAACCCATTGACACCAAAGCGTTTTTTGCACTTGTCCACAGGACTTATCCACCGTTATCTATTACTACTATCTGTATACATAAAGAAGTAAACCGATAAACCCTCTATGGGGCGAGCCGTTGGGGCGGTCGTGTGCATATCGGCGCCGCCTTCTTGCCTTTCACCCATGGAGTGGGCGGAAAGCCAGCCGCATACGACTGCCGGACGGGCCATATATCGCGGATATCTCCATGGGCGGTCTGTTTGCCGGCCAAGCGGTGAGCATCAAGCTCGAGCGATTTGATCTATCTTTCAACGCATCTCAAGGAGAGGACGTTCCCATGCAGCCCGTCGTCAGAGTGTCAATTCTCCGGTGCCCGCCGGACAAGTTTGCGGAAATGCGCCAGATGATGAACGACCTCGAACCGGTGCTTCGGCCCGGTATCGAGGCGATGCGCGGCTTGGTCGCCTTCTATGTAGGCGAGGACGAGGCGACATCGTCGCTGTCGAACGTCAGCCTGTGGACCGACCTGGACGCAGCCAAGCAACTGGATACCTTCCGCCCGATGCTGGATTCGGGCAAGCCCTTTATCGACAAGGGCGGCACGTTCGAGCGGCCGATCATGAACTACCTGCCGATGTGGGAGTTGAAGCCGGTGTCGGAGGTTTGAGGCATTACCGGAAGGGGCCCCGCCCCCCCCTCCGCAACGCCCCAATGGAAGTACCGGTGGCAGCCGTTGCCAGCTGGCGTTCAGACGAAACGCCCACCCCCATCCACATGCAGGATCTCCGCATTCATATAGCGATTGCCCAGTAGGAACGCGATCGCCTCACCCACCTCCTCCGGGCGCCCCACCCGGCCACCGGGAAGACTGCCCGCCACCAGCGTAAGGATCGCAGTGCGGTTCTCCGGGCCGAACACATCAAACAACGGTGTATCCACATAGCCCGGAGACACCACGTTGACCCGAATCGGCTTGAGCTCGAGCGCCAGCGAACGCGCCAGCGCCTCGACACCGCGCACGGCCGCCGCAATGACGGAGGTGCCATCCCCCGATGGCCGGTCAGCAAGCTGCCCGCTGGTCAGCACGATCGAAGCCGTGGGCGGCATCCATGGCAACGCGGCCTTGATTGCATAGAGCGGGCCGGCAATGCGCTCGTGCATGGCGGCAAACAGCTGATCAGGGTCCGACTCTGTCAGCTTGCCGACGACAAAGCTGCCCGCTGTGATGACCAGATGGTCGACACGGCCCAGCGTGCCGAACATGGCCTCCACGGCAGACCGGTCAGCGATGTCCACGACCGCCGTGCGTGCACCGCCAATCGCCCGGGACGCGGCTTCCAGCTTCTCGGCCGAGCGTCCCACCAGGGTGACGTCCGCCCCTTCGGCCTTGGCTGCCGCCGCCGCGGCGAGGCCAATGCCCGAGCTTCCGCCAAAGATGACGACATGTGCGCCCGAGAGCGACGAGTGTGTTGCAGCGTTCATTGTGATGCTCCAAGTCGTGAAGAACGACGAACGTTAGGTCATTCCATTTGCTTGGAGAACGCCTGAAAATGGCATATCGCCTATTCCATGAAGGAATACTGTGGATTCGCTCCAATCAATGCGGTTGTACGTGCGTGCCATCGAACTGGGCAGTTTTTCGGCCGTTGCGCGCGAGGCCAAGATCGGCCAGCCGACGGTGAGCAAGGTCATCTCCGCCCTGGAGAAAGACCTGGGTGTGCGCTTGCTCGAAAGAACAACGACCAGCCTCGCCCCCACCGACGAAGGCCGGCGCTTCTACGAGCGCAGCAAACACGTGCTGGAAGACTACGCAGACGCCATTGCCGACGTGCGCGGGCAGACGCAGCGGCCCGTCGGCAGATTGACCATCAGCGCGCCCACGGGCTTGGGGGAGCTGCGTCTGAATACGTTGGTCCTGCAGTTTCTGGCCAAGTACCCGGAAATTGAGATCGAGCTCAACCTGACGGATCGCATCATCGACCTGGTGGAAGACGGCATCGATGTGGCCATCCGCATTGGCGACGCGCTGCCGCCCAACGCCGTGGCGCGCAACGTCGCGTGGTCGCCGCGCGTGCTGGTGGCAACGCCCGACTACGTGAAGCGCGCGCCACGGATTCGCCGGCCCGAAGACCTGGCCGCGCACCAGTACATCGCCTACGCGCGCAGTGCCACCGGTGCGCGGCTGGAATTCAGCAAGGGCGCGGAGAACATCACCGTGGCCACGCAAGGCCGATACCGCGTCAACAGCTCGCTGGCGCTGCGCGAGTGCTTTCTTGAGGGGATCGGCCTGGGCAGCGCGCCGGCATGGCTCGTGCAGGATCTGGTGGACGCCGGTCGGCTCGTCCGGTTGCTGCCGCAATGGCACATACCGCCGCACTCGGTGCATCTCGTGACCCCCTCGCGGCGATATCAGCCGCTGCGCGCACGCACGTTCCTGCAGTTCATGGCGGAGAACATGCCGAAGTTGCCGGGGCTATATGCGCCGGAGGTGTAGCCAAACGTGAAGCCCGTGTTGGTGGTTAGGATGGGCCGGAACGACGTTGAATTGACCGAGCCCATAGGGATCCTCCACGAGATACCAGCCCCAGATGTCGCTCTCCACCGTGACGACGTCACCGTCCACGGGTTTGTTCGCCTTTGCAATCGCATCTTCGTTCGACGCACAGCAACCCCACGCCGGGGCAACCAGACTGCGATGGGTGTCAACTTGGTTCAATGTGTCCTGCCACCCCATGCCACTCAAACTGCCCTGCACCTCGTCTGGTGCGTCTGTCACGCATCCTTCGTCGCCACAGGCGGGGACAGCTGAGACCGCCACGCCGCCCCCTCGTGCCAGACAGGCTTCTCGCCAGCGTGGCGAACTTGACGGGTTGAAGAAGGCACCGCCAGCGCCTCCTGCTCTGCCAAACGCGCCTCAACCCAACGTCGGCATAGCCAAGCGGGTCGGCAGGGCATTGCGTGGGCAAGTGAAGAACACGTTTAGTTGCCTGACGAAGGACGGCGCCAGCCGACTCGACTGGAACACGCCATTCACCGCACATTCGCGGGCCGGCAAACCAACCACGCTGCGTGATTTCGCACACGTTAAGCAATCGGCGGAGCGGATGGCGGCCGCGCGTGGAGACGCCCCGCAGCCCGGCAGTCCTTCCGGTTCGGCGCGTAGAACGGCACAGGCGCTTAATCAAGCAATGACAGGGCTGCGTACCCAGATTTCGGCCATCACCAATGCCAGCGCCAGTCTCCACGCTGGCAACTTGCAACTGGCGCAGCCCCTGCAACACGTGGATGACGTCATTGCCTACTGGGCGTCGCCGCAAGGGCAAGCGCTGGCGGCGAAGGTCAGCAGCGAACCCGAGGCGTTCGTGGCAGGAGTGCAGGAGATGGCGGCCGCGCATTCGCCTGCCGTCGCCATGGCGGTATCGCTGGCGCTTGTGTCTGCCAAGGAACGTCTCGACCCGGACAACGCCACACCGCTCAACGGCGACATCTTTGCTTATCTGAAGCATGCGGACCTGGGTGCCGAAATCGGTAACGCGAAAACGCATTCCGAGACAGCGCGCGACACCCATATCCTGGCCCTGCGTGGCGCGCTGGAGCAGACGCGCGACGCCTTGATGGCAAACCGGTGCAGCACTGGGGCCGGTGCGGCTGGTGCGGCGGGTGCGTCTTCTTCGGCACCGTCCCACACCATCGACGTCAAGGCGCTGCAGGCATTCATCCAGACGGTGCGCGATTTCCCCATCGCCATGCGTGGAGCAGCACGCCATGCGCCGCAGGCCCTCGCCAATTGGCCGGGTGTGCGCGACAGCCTCGGGCAGTTCGATGCGCGCAACGCCGACGCAGCTGCCGCGTGCCTGGCCACGCTCGAAGCGGTGGCCGACGAAATCGGCTCGCAACCGCCTGCGCACGATCAAAAGGGTGCGGTCGTGGTTTCGGAGCAAACCGCCAAGGCGATCCGCGACGCGCAAGAGGCGATGATTGCGGTGGTGTCGACACCGACCCACCTGCACGCACACGACCAGCAACTCAAGCATGCCGAATCGGGGCGCGCCGTGGCGTGGGGCGCCTTGCAGCATGCCGCGACGACGGGCAATTTCGAAGCCATGCTCGCGGCCACGGGCAATCACAGTCTTAGCGCCGCCGATCAGGGCAACCTGCGTATGCATCTGCAGGCCGGCGCCGTGATTGCCTCAGCGCTGAAGGCCCCGCCAACCCCGGAGGCGCTGATTGCCGCGCGACTGGCACCGCACGCAGCGGTATCGAGCGCCACGAACTTCGCCCAGCGCGTCTCCGACGCAAGCGCCAAGCTCATCCACGGTGCAGGCCCGGCGGCCCTGAGCGCCGCTGACAAGAGCGATCTGGTCGCATGGCGCAACGGCTTTACTGACGACGCACCGGGCTCCGAGCTGAGCCAGTTCAAGGCGCGCTTGTTCAAGTCGCTTACCTGGGTTGACCGCATGGGCGAAGACCGCCCCGCGACATTGCCCAGCCACCACAAGTCGCCGCTCTCCGCTGCACGCAGCGGTATGGCGCAGGGCGATCGCGCCGTCCTGGCGAACGAGCAGAAGGCATTGATGGCCGAGCTGGCGAAACCCGCCGTCAACGAGGTGGTGCAGGCAGTCGCTGCCGAGATGGAGCGACTGTACGGTAGTACACCGCCGGCCGAGGCCGCCTCTGGAGAGGAGGCACCCCCGCGTCCGCAAGCGTTGAGTGACACCCATTGCCAGTGGATCGCCCTGCGGGTCGCGCTTGAAGACTGGATGCCTGAACACCAGGCCGCACGCCAGGGGCATCAACTCGTGCTGGGCCGCGAATTCTCGCCGGCAGCGTTGCCGGAAGCGGTTGAGCAGCGCATTCGCAAGTTCACGGAAGACGCCGTACACAAGGTGACATCGGGTTCCCCCGAGGCACTGGAGCAGGCGGTTGCAAACGTCCGGCAGCATCTTGGCAATGTCCGCCTTGGCTTTGAAGACGTGCATGCGCTTGCCAACTTCCTCAATGTCGAACAGCCCGAGCCCTTCCAGCACGCCATGGAAGCCGCCCGCAAAATTGCCACGGCGCCACCGCTGGCCCCGGCTGACCGGTCGCAGCAAAGCGTGCGCGCCATGGTGGTGGACTACCTGAAGACGATTCCGGGCGGCAACACCGTCCGGTTCAGCCGCGGCACCACGGGCGGGTTCAGTACCAAGGGCGTTACCAGGGCGCTCGTCAACGCCAAGAAGCGGCTGATGGGCGTGCCGGTTGCCGGCAATGCCCGTATCGATCTGCGCTATGAGAAGGGGCGTGAAGCGGCCGTCTCCATGTCGTACCCCGTGCACGCCGCCGAGCTGTTCATCGGCACGGAAAAGCGCCACCGTGGGCGCATCGGCGCGGGCTGCTTCTTTGGCGCCAAGCTATTCAAATGCTGCCGCACCGGTGCCAACGTTGATGTGAACCCGTACGAGCACGAGCGTACAGACGCCTCCGGCATCATGGTCCGCATCCCGCGCCGGACCGCGGCCAAAGATGCCGAAGTCCGCGCGCTGTTCTCGCGCGTGACCGACTTCATGTTCTCGGCGGCGGATGCCCGGCGCCGCTCGCCCGAGGGCATGCCCGATGCCGATGCGCTTTTCCACGCCTTCGCCAGCGAGTTCTACACCGAGCACGATCTGTCGATCGGCTGGATCAACCAGAAGACACGCGCGCACCGCAGCGAGATGTCGGTCGGGATCGGCGCGTCTGTCACCAAGCTGCTGAACCCCCACCAACACAACAAAAACCTGCAGGAGACCGGCGCCATCGGCACGAGCCTCAGCTACTCGTTCGAGAAGCAATGGCTGTCGACCTTCAAGCAGCTCGACGCCACCGGCACCTACCGGATTGCCAACCTGCGCGAGCAAAAGCTGAGCCGGCACAAGGTCAACCTTGGGCTCACCACCTCGACCGTGACGGGCAAGACCGGCAACACGTCGGCCGATCTGTTCGGTGGGGGTGCGGTGGTCAAAGAGCGCGGCACGAACGTCAAGCTGCGCCTGGCCATCGACCGTGACAACGTGCTGCCGACAAAGTCGGTGGCCGATTTCGAGTTCGACAGCTTCCACGACTACGCGCGGTACGTTGAAGCCACCAAGCAGGAGTGGGTGAAGTTCTTCGCCTATCCGCACAGGAACGACCCGGATGGCGGCCAGGCAAAGGGGCTCAAGGCCGTCAATGACAACCTTGATACCGCGCGTCTGCTGGACAGCCCCTACAACGCCTTCTTTGTGCGGCGGGCGCTCACCACAGACGCCGCGAAAACGCTCAACCAGCTGCAGCAGCTTTCGCAGGTGACGCCGCAAAGCGAGACGAAACTACACGAGCAGCTCGCTGCGTCATACACCAAGACCATCAACGCCCCCAGCTCATGGATGCCGATCGGCTTGCGTGCGTATGAAAAATACAGCGAGGCTGACGGGTTCAACGTCAACGCGGGGCTGCGCCTCACGCAGAACACCGGGCTCAAGGTCGAGCGGCAGATCGTGTTCGACACCATCGACGCCAAGCTGCTCAAGGAGTACGAAGCGCAGTTGCACAACGACCAGCCCAACGACCAGCCCGCACAGCAGCCCCCGGCGCAGGCGCAGGTGCCAACCGACGTGCCCCCACCGCCTGGCCCAATGCAGCGCCACGGGTCATCGGACACCCCGCTGAATCAGAGCGTGCAAGGCGCGCGATCCGAAATCGAATCGGCAGACGAAGAGCCTGAACGCGAATCGGTGTCTACCCCGCCGCGCGCGCAGCGGTCCCCATCGCTTGCCGACATGTTGGCCATGTCTCCGCCGCGTTCGAGCCCCGACGACACGCGTGATACGCGCGACACGCGCGCGCATCTGGAGCGCCTGAAACAGCAAATGGATGTGAAGGCCGGCATTGCCCCCGCGCCGAAGAATGCCGGAACACTGTCCAAGCTGTTCGGCCAACGTAAGCCCAAGCCACAACCGAGCGCGACCCCTCAGCAGGTCGGTCAGGGGCGGAACACGTCCGCCGCACCCAAGCCAACGCCGAAGCCCGCTGCGCGCCGTGGCGGGTGAGCTTAAAGAGGCAAAGTGGAAGTGGGCGAGCCGCTAGTCAGTGACTGGTGTGGCCGCTCGGATTTGCGCCATCGGCACGTGCGGTTGAGCACGGTGGCTTGTGTCAACTCGGCTGTGCGTGCTCCGCACGCCGAGCTCTGAACTCGGAGCGCCGAGAAAATAGCTCTGCACGCCGAGTTCTGAGCTCGAACCGCCGAGAAAATTACTCGACGCGCCGAGTTCTGAGCTCGGACCGCCGAGAAAATTACTCGACACGCCGAGCTCTGAGCTCGAACCGCCGAGAAAATAGCTCGACACGCCGACTTCTGAGCTCGAACCGCCGAGAAAATAGCTCGACCTGCCGAGCTCTGAGCTCGGACCGCCGAGAAAATAGCTCGACACGCCGAGCTCTGAGCTCGAACCGCCGAGAAAATTACTCGACACGTCGAGCTCAGAACTCGACATAGGACTTTTCGGATTCTTCATCCAGAACGGCCTTCCGCCATTGCGCACCGGCGCGGCAGCGGCGAACCTCGCGCCTTCGTGCCGTCTGGGCATGGCCTTGCCAACCGATCTGTGAGAAATCCGATGCCGCAGAACCTGATCTCGTTTCAGCTCACCCCCGCCGATCTGGCCGCCGTGGACGGCGCGCTCAATACCCTGGAAGACAGACTCGCCACCCTGATCGACCTGTCGCCGGAGCAACGCCGGGCGCTGGTGAAGATGGGCGACAAGTCCGAAGCCTTCGCCCGCAAAGCCGTGGAGGTGCTGGCCAACAACCCCAACGTATTGCCCGGCAACTTCGACCTGGCCGAACTGCGCCGCGACCTGGCCGGCTTCGATCAACTGCGCAGCCGCCTCGTGCGCGTGGCGCGCATCTTCGAACGGATGTCGGACTCGCAACTCGCCCTGGGCAGCGATGTGATGAGCGGTGCGATGGAGGGGTATGCCTTTCTCAAAGTCGCCGGCCAGGGGGAAGGGTTGGATGCGGCGAGGAAGGCGCTGGCGGTGCGGTTTAGTCGGGGTGGGAAGCGCAGGGAGGATGAGGCTGGGCAGGTGCAAAGGGGGGATCGCTGAGGCAACCAACATCGGCTTCATCGTATGGACGGAAGCGGTGGATGGGTTCAAGCATTTCCGCGGGATGGATCAGGTGCGGCAGGCTGAATACCTGTGGATGTGTTTGGACTATGCGGACGGGCGTATACGGCGCTGACGGTTCGGGATGGGATTTATGCGTCGGAGAATGTATGAAGGCACGCACGTTTTCCCGTCGGCTACAGTGTCGGTAAGCGCGCGAAGAGATCGCGCTGCATCGCTAGGGGGGAATGATGACGGCTGCTAAGCCTGCGATGAAGATGCCCGAGTTACTGGTTTTCGCTAGATTTCTCGCCACCGGCTTCATAGGTGCAGAGGTTTGGCGGGCAGCCTTCTATCTCGGCACGAACTTCGAACAGACGTTGTTAGACGTGCCTATCTGGATGAAGGCTGCCAGTGTACTGGCCGGATTATTACTGTGTCTGACTTACTCAGCTAAGCGGGACGCGATTGGTGTTGCGGCACGGATGGGCAGCAGCCTCCGCTTCGATCTATTGATCGCAGTAGGCACCGGTATCTGGACCAGTCAACTAACCTCACCGTGGTTAGCCAAAGCTCATGCAACGCTAAAAAATGCTGATCCTAATTGGGCGCCAGCAGTCTTCCTTCTACTCTGCGCAGTGCTGCTGTCACCATTGATTCGGCAGTACAGGCCCAGAGCCAAAGGAGTGGCGCCACAGCTGTACTTCATTGCGGATGAGGAGATCGGGGACGAGAAAGAAGACCTGCTTGCGAGCGAGACGCAGGCCGAGTCGTTTGCTAAGACTGTTATGGCTAGTGGCGCCCACGCCGGGCTTGTCTTTGGGGTTGATGGACCATGGGGCGTCGGGAAGACAAGCTTCATCAACCTTGCAGAGCGCTACTGGACGAAAGCAGAAAATGGTCCCATCGTCTGCCGATTTGAACCCCTTCGGTACGCGTCCGAGCCCGATCTTACGGACCGGCTGATCCGTGATTTGTCGGCCGCGATTCAGCGAAACGTCTTCGCTCCGGAGTTTCGACCAGCGGCATCGAGGTACTCCCGGTTGATAAAAGGAAAGGCCGATGTTTCGTTCCTTGGTTTCAAGCTTTCCTTGGAACCGTCGCAGGAGACTGTCGATGAACTTCTCGATGACATTGACGAGGTTCTCCGGCGCATCGGCCGCCGCGTGATCATCGTCATCGACGATCTCGATCGCTTGGATGCGAAGACGACAAACAACGTTCTCTTCGCAACGCGACGAACGTTCAAGCTCTCGCAGGCTACCTATGTCCTCTGCTATGACACCGAGGTGCTTGCTGAAAACAAAGAAGAAGGGGCAAGAGCACGAGAGTTTCTCGAAAAATTCGTGACCATCAAATTGAGCCTATTCGTCGATAGCTCAAGTATTCGGGATTTCCTACGCACAGACTGGCAACTCGCGGACAACCAACTCGGCTCAATTCCTTCCGATACGATGCTGAAACTAGGTGAGGTGCTTAGCGAGTTGGCAAGCATTCTCGAAGGCAATTTGGCGGCCAAGTACCTGCCCCTTGTCGGAGACATGCGCAAGGTAAAGCGGTTTATCAATGCCATGCTTCTCATGCAAATCGAGAGAAGCGACTTAGGTCGGACGGACTTCAATAAGCGCGACCTCATCAACCTCATGCTTCTGCATCTGCACTACCCTGGGTTATTCCGGCGCATCTATGCAGAGGAAACGGAGGGGCGTCGCGGGGTTTTTGCTGTGCGCCGTGAGCACGGAAAAGAAGGGTTCACAAACTCTGCTGAATTCTCTGAGTTGGTAAGTGGTCAGCAAGAGACAGCTCAGTTTCTCCTGAAACAGCTTTTCGACGCAGAAACTTTAGAGCTTGGTAGCTGGAAGACCCCTATGGATGAAGCGGTCTTGAGATCGCGCGCATGCTTCAACGACGATACGTTCAGGAATCTTGAGGGGTACCTCAAGCTCATCGTGCGGTTCGTGACGCCAGAGCCGCAGGAGACATTTGTCCTCTACCTGACGGGTGTGGAGCGAGTTCGAAATGGGGAGCCCATTTCTTCGGTACTGGAGTCGCGGGACTTCCAATTGGACCGAGGGGAGTACGCGCATGACCAATTTTGGCGCGTCTTAGTCAACAAGTCTTCCGATCTAACTCGTGCTGTAGCTGAGGACGCCATTGACACGCTCGTCAACTACTTGCCGCGCTACTCGGCGATGAGGAACGAAGGGCTGCGGCAGACATCGATCTACTCCCTGTTGAGACTCTTGGATCAAGCCGGTTGGGGAAGGACATCGGGACGCCGCCTCCCGAACACTTCGGAAAACGTTATGGAAATTGCGTGGCGGATCTTCGGCGAACATTCCTACAAAGGCAAAGGACTACTGGAACGCCTTGCCAGCGGAGATCGCGGAGCTCTCGGCTGGAATGATCTCATGTTGTTCAGGCTTCAATGCTCTGCGGATCGTGGGGGGCAACTGTACAACTTGCAAAGAGCTCTGATTGTTCATCAGGATAGAGAGGCCAAGACAGACGGTCTTGTCAACGCACTCGCGTTGACGGGGATGAGAAGACTATCTCAAGAGGTCTTCTTACTGTTCAGGCGAACTTATATTGATCCGCAGCGAAATTTCTTCGTGGATGTCGATGACGTTCCAGTTGAAGCGTTTGTCGGCGAAGCTTCCTCTCAATCTCGCCTAGAGCCCTCCAGGCACGACCAGTCTCAACAAGACGCCGCTTCGCCTGCGCGGCGGGCTTCCGCTATGCGCTCTGTCATCAAATCCTTTGTGATCTACCAGCTAAGCAATTCACTGCCTCCAACGGGGTCAGGAGTGGGCTGTGGGTACTACGACGAGCGCGGGGTCGGCGACGGTGGTGGTATAGCAAGGCAGATGAACGACTACATGTTTGGCGTCTGCTTCAATCCCAACATCCATGAGGACAACGTCCTCCATTTTCTCGACTACTGTCTGTTGAATTTGAGCCACCCCTTCTTTTCCGGCAGAGAAGAGGGGTACGTTGCGTCCAAAACTGAACTTCCGGGAGGTCTTGACCCCAGGGAGATGGGGCGGTACTGGAGTCGGCACCAAGCACTGATCCGCCAGCGTGCCTTGCACGCCCAAGAGCGATACGTAGCTGTGATCAATTACACCGCTTCATATCGTGATCATTTGCCTGGGGTCTTCACGGTACTTGATGAATTGGCTGGCGAAGCAACCTGATGGAGTCTGAGTCCTAAAGGCTTCCGTCAAATTCGGCTTGAACACGCTCGGACGGCCTCGAGAGCAACGTCGAGTCGCTATCGCAGCACTCCATTTTTACACCTCGTTTACACCCCGCCCCCCAACCTTTACCCCGTTTTTACCCCCCTTTCCCTACTGTTGCACTGCACGCAGGCCCTGTGACGGGAGCCTGCCTGCACGCCGCATTCGGCCCCAGTTAACGCGCACATGCGCCGGGCCATGCGGCACCCAAAACAACAAGGGAAAGGTCCATGCAAGCCAAGGTTGCTTTGCACGCCACCGTCATCGGTGGCGTTGTCTTCTGTGCCGCAGCACTCTCCAGCGCGGCCGCACTCGCTCAGTCCATCGGGCAGTCCACTGACGCCGTCCCGGCACCCGCCGCCGCACCCGCCAGCCCGCTCACAGCCAACGTAACGCTGGCTAGCCAGTACCGCTATCGCGGTCTCATGCAGACCAACAACAAGCCTGCCATCCAGGGCGGTGTGGATTACGCGCTGCCCAACGGCTTCTACATCGGCAACTGGAACTCCTCGATCAGTTGGCTGGGGGATTCCAACCCCAACGTGTCCGCCCCCATCGAGATGGATTTCTACGGCGGCTACAAGACCGAGCTGATGAAGGACGTGCCCATCGATGTGGGCGTGCTGCAGTACACCTATCCGGGCAGCTACCCCGATGGCTACACCCGCCCGCATACCACGGAGGGTTACGCCCAGATCGGCTACGGGCCGGTGGCGTTCAAGTACTCGCACGCGTTTTCCAACCTGTTCGGTTTTGCGGATAGCCACCACAGCCAGTACTTCGATCTGTCGGGCAACTTCGATACCGGTTTCTGGGGCCTGACGCTGAACCTGCATGTGGGCTATCAGCAGGTGCCGCACCAAGCGGTGCGCACGTCGTATGCCGACTGGAAGGTGGGCGTGACGAAAGACTTCGGCAGCGGTTGGGCCGCCTCGCTTGCGTACATCGACACCAACGCTTCGCGCGCCGCGTACACCAACACGCGCGGCAATTACCTGGGCAAGGCCACCGCGCTGCTGGCCGTCACCAAGACGTTCTGATCATCACCCGCACCTGACACAGAAAAGGGGAGCGCATATGGACATCGTTTATCTCGCCGGCCTCGCGGTGCTGGGGCTGGCCGTGGGCGGATTGCTCGCCCTTTCCGGCCGGCTCGCCACCAAAGACCAACCCACCACGCATGCGATGGAGAAGCAGCAATGACCTGGCTCTACGTGCTGTCTGGGGCCATCACGGTGGTCCTGCTCGTCTATTTGTTTGTGGCCCTGCTCTGGCCCGAACGCTTCTAACAACACTGCGAGGCACACCATGAATGCGTTCCTCCTCCAGCTGGCGATCTATCTGGTCGTGCTGCTGGTTCTGGCCAAACCGCTGGGCGCGTATATGACCAGCGTGTTTGGTGATAGGCCGTCCCGTGCGCACTGGCTCGGCCCGATTGAGCGGCTGTTCTATCGCGTGGCAGGCGTCAATGCTCGGGCGGAGATGGGCTGGAAGCGCTATGCGCTGGCCGTCATCGTCGTCAACGTGCTGGGTGCGCTGGCGGTGTATGCGCTGCAGCGCGCGCAGCAATGGCTGCCGCTCAATCCGCAGGGCTTGGCTGCCGTGTCGCCAGATTCATCGTTCAACACGGCCATCAGCTTTGTGAGCAACACCAACTGGCAGGGCTACTCGGGCGAAAGCACGATGAGCTACCTCACGCAGATGCTCGGGCTGGCGGTGCAGAACTTCTTGTCTGCTGCGACGGGCATTGCGGTGGTGATTGCGCTCATCCGCGGTTTTGCGCGGCACTCGGCCAGCACCATCGGCAACTTCTGGGTCGATTTCACGCGCGCCACGGTGTACGTGCTGCTGCCGCTGTCGATCATCGTGTCGGTGTTCTTCGTGAGCCAGGGCGTAATCCAGAACTTCGATGCGTACAAGGAGGTGACCACCGTCACCGCCACTACGTACGACAACCCGAAGATGGACGCCAGCGGCAACCCGCTCAAGGATGCGCAAGGCAACCCCATCACCGAGAGAGCCACCACGCAAACGCAGACCTTGCCCATGGGCCCGGTGGCATCGCAGGAGGCGATCAAGCTGCTGGGCACCAACGGCGGCGGCTTCTTCAACGCCAACTCCGCGCACCCGTACGAGAACCCCAACGCGCTGACCAACTTCGTGCAGATGCTGGCGATCTTCATCATCCCGGCGGCGCTGTGCTTTACGTTCGGCGGCATGGTGGGCGATGGGCGTCAGGGCTGGGCGGTGCTGGCGGCGATGACGGTGTTGTTTGTGGGGCTCGCCGTGTTTCTGGCGTGGGCCGAGCTGCACGCCAACCCGATGCTCGCCAACCTCGGCGTCGATCAGTCCGTGGGCAACATGGAGGGCAAGGAAACGCGCTTCGGCATCGTGGCGTCGGCGCTGTTTGCCACCATCACCACGGCGGCATCGTGCGGTGCGGTCAATGCGATGCACGACTCGCTCACCGCGCTGGGCGGCTTTGTGCCGATGTTCCTGATGCAACTGGGCGAAGTGGTGTTTGGCGGTGTGGGCTCGGGCCTGTACGGCATGCTGGTGTACGCCATCCTGGCCGTGTTCATTGCGGGCCTGATGATCGGCCGCACGCCGGAATACCTCGGCAAGAAGATCGAGGTGTTCGAGATGAAGATGACCTCCATCGTCATTCTCGTTACGCCGCTGCTGGTGCTCGTGGGTACGGCTGTGGCGGTGGTGGTGACGCAAGGCAAGGCGGGCATCTTCAACCCCGGCACGCACGGCTTCTCGGAAGTGCTGTACGCCTTCTCGTCGGCTGCCAACAACAACGGCAGCGCGTTTGCCGGGCTGTCGGCCAACACGCCGTTCTACAACGTGGCGCTGGGCATTGCGATGTGGTTGGGCCGCTTCTGGATCATCGTGCCGGTGCTGGCCATGGCGGGCACGTTTGCCGCCAAGAAGCGCCTGCCCGTGACCGCCGGCACGCTGCCCACGCACGGCCCGCTGTTTGTGGTGCTGCTGATCGGCTCGGTGCTGCTGGTGGGCGCGCTCACCTACATCCCGGCGCTGGCCCTCGGCCCGATTGCAGAACACCTCGCACGCTAACGCGCTGCTACTCCATCTCAACAGGTGCCTTATGGCGATCCGTTATCCCGAATCCGAACCCGCTGTGCGCACGGTCAAGCACAAGCTTGAGCCGAGCCCAGCCACGACGACCGTGGCGACTCCGCACGCACCGCTGTCCGCCAAGGACGTGCGCAAGCTGTCGATGTTCTCGTCGGCGCTGGTGAAGCCCGCCATTGTCGATAGCTTCCGCAAGCTGTCACCCGCTGCGCAGGCCAAGAACCCGGTGATGTTTGTCGTGTACGTCGGCAGCATCCTCACCACCATCCTGTGGATCATGGCGCTGCGCGGCCAGGCCGAAGCTCCGGCGGGCTTCATCCTTGCCGTGGCGGTGTGGCTGTGGTTCACCGTGCTGTTTGCTAACTTTGCCGAAGCGCTGGCCGAAGGCCGCAGCAAGCAGCAGGCCGCATCGCTGCGCGGCATTAAGACGACTGTGCAAGCCAAGGTGTTGGCCGACGCACGACGCCGTGACCGCGTGGAGGCCCGCGCCGCCACCGCCCTGTGCCGTGGCGACATCGTCCTCATCGAAGCCGGCGACATGGTGCCCGGCGATGGCGAGGTGATCGAAGGCGTGGCGTCGGTGGATGAAAGCGCCATCACGGGCGAATCCGCTCCGGTCATCCGCGAGTCGGGCGGGGATTTCTCGTCCGTTACGGGCGGCACGCGCGTGCTGTCGGACTGGATCATCGTGCGCATCACCGCCAATCCGGGCGAGAGCTTTCTCGACCGCATGATCTCGATGGTGGAAGGCGCCAAGCGCCAGAAGACGCCCAACGAACTCGCGCTGACGATTCTGCTGGTGAGCCTGACCATCATCCTGATGCTGGCCACCGTCACGCTGCTGCCGTACTCGCTGTTCTCGGTGGAGGCGATGAAGGCCGGCTCGCCGATCACGATCACGGTGCTGGTGGCGCTGCTGGTGTGTTTGATCCCGACCACCATCGGCGGGTTGCTCTCCGCGATTGGCGTGGCCGGCATGAGCCGCATGATGCAGGCCAACGTGATCGCCACCTCGGGCCGTGCGGTGGAAGCTGCCGGAGATGTGGATGTGCTGCTGCTCGACAAGACCGGCACGATCACGCACGGCAACCGTCAAGCCTCGCGCTTCATCCCCGCGCCGGGCGTGACGGCCAAGCAGTTGGCCGAAGCCGCATGGCTGTCCTCGCTGGCCGACGAAACGCCGGAAGGCCGCAGCATCGTCACGCTCGCGCGCAATCTGGGCGAGGCGTCCATCGATGAAGCCGCGCTGGCGAAGACGCAACCGGTGTACGTCGCCTTCTCCGCGCAGACGCGCATGAGCGGTATCAACGTCGGCAGCAACGGTGAAGCGCGTCAGATTCGCAAGGGTGCGGCTGATGCCATCCGCACGCACGTCACGCTGCTGGCCGGCAAATTCCCCGAGGCTGTGTCCACCGCTGTGGACGACGTGGCACGCCAGGGCGGCACGCCGCTGGTGGTGAGCGACAACGACCGCGTGCTCGGCGTGGTGGAGCTGAAGGACATCGTCAAGGCCGGCATCCGCGAGCGCTTTGCCGAGCTGCGCCAGATGGGCATCAAGACGGTGATGATCACCGGTGACAACCGCCTGACCGCTGCCTCCATCGCCGCCGAAGCCGGTGTCGATGACTTCATTGCCGAGGCCACGCCCGAGACCAAGCTCGCGCTCATCCGCGAGCAGCAGGCGCAAGGCCGCCTCGTCGCCATGACGGGCGATGGCACCAACGATGCGCCCGCACTCGCGCAAGCCGATGTGGCCGTTGCCATGAACAGCGGCACACAGGCCGCCAAGGAGGCCGGCAACATGGTCGACCTGGATTCCAGCCCGACCAAGCTGATCCAGATTGTCGAGATCGGCAAGCAGATGCTGATGACGCGCGGCTCGTTGACCACGTTTTCGATTGCGAATGATGTGGCGAAGTACTTCGCGATCATCCCCGCTGCGTTTGCGACGACGTATCCGCAGCTGGCCGCGCTCAATGTGATGCATCTGGCGACGCCCGCGTCTGCGGTGATGAGTGCGGTGATCTTCAACGCGCTGATCATCGTGTTTCTGATTCCGCTGGCGCTCAAGGGCGTGAAGTACCGCGCGCTGGGGGCGGCTGCGCTGCTGCGGCGCAATCTGTTGGTCTACGGGCTCGGTGGGCTGCTGCTGCCGTTCCCGGGCATCAAGATCATCGACATGTTCCTGGCCGCGATGGGCTGGGTCTGAGCAAGGAGAATTTCATGGCAACCACGACACAAGCTGTGCAGGCTGAGGTGCCGCAACAAGGTGGGCTGCTGCGTGCGGCGCTGGTGGTGTTTGTTGGGCTGTCGCTGATTACCGGCGTGCTGTATCCGGTGGTGGTGACGGGCATCGGCAAAGGGCTGTTTCTGGCGCAGGCCGGGGGCTCGATCATCGAGCGTCATGGCAAGGCCGTTGGGTCTTCGTTGATTGGGCAGAGCTTTGAGTCGCCGGAGTATTTCTGGGGGCGCATCTCGGCCACCTCGCCGAATCCGTATAACGCACAGGCTTCGGGCGGTTCCAATCTTGGCCCGAGTAATCCGGCGTTGACGGAGGCCGCTAAGGCGCGGATCGCGGCGCTTAAGGAAGCGGACCCTGGTAACACTGCGCCGATTCCGGTGGACCTTGTGACGGCTTCTGCGAGTGGGTTGGATCCGCAGATCAGTCCGGCGGCTGCGGCGTATCAGGTTGAGCGCGTGGCGAAGGCTCGTCACCTGCCGGTCGATACTGTGAAGAAGGTGGTGGCTGAGCACACCAAGGGGCCGATGCTTGGGGTGTTTGGGGAGCCTGTCGTTAATGTGTTGGAGTTGAATTTGGGGTTGGATGATTTGAAGTGATTGTGTGGACCACCGAGGTTTGATGTTGGTGGTCCACCCCCCTTTCGTTCCCTGCCGGGACCGACTCACTTTTCTTTGTCTTGCCAAAGAAAAGTAAGCAAAAGAAAGGCGCGCCCGAGATGGCGACACCCCCTTGGATTTTTGTCGCAAGGAGGGAGGGGAGGCAAACTCGCTTCGCTCAAACAAGCCTCCCCTCTTTATCCTCCTTGCAACAAAAATCCAAGGCGCCATCAAGGGCAGGAAAGTCAAAGGCCAAACCGGCGGGGCACAAAGGTGAGCGCCAAGAATGGATCGTGGTTAGGTGCTCCGCTTGAATGCAAGACGAAGTAGTGCACTAGCATTCGGTGGTTTGCTGTACCCCTGCCCTATGCGGCGCCTTGAATTTCTGTTGCAAGGAGGAAAAAGGAAGGGAAACTGTCTGAGCGAAGCGAGTTTTTCCCTTCCCCTCCTTGCGACATAAATTCAAGGAGTCTTTCGCCGCATCGGGCGCGCCTTTCTTTGCTTACTTTCTTTGGCAAGACAAAGAAAGTGAGTCAGCCCCGGCAGGGGATGAAACAAGGGATGGACCACTTAGGCCAAAATTACACACCATGCCAGAAGCCTTTCGTCCGAACCCCGACGCACTCCTAGCCGAACTCCAATCCGGCCAGGAGCAAGCCGCCCGAGGCAAGCTGCGCATCTACTTCGGCGCCTCCGCAGGTGTAGGCAAAACCTACGCCATGCTCTCCGCAGCAAAGGCAGCCCGCGCCACGGGCATCGACGTCATCATCGGCCTAGTCGAAACCCACGGCCGCGCCGAAACCGCCGCCCTGGTCGCAGACCTAGAACACCTCCCCACCCGCCAGATCGAATACAAAGGCCGCATCCTCCCCGAGTTCGACCTCGACGCAGCGCTCGCACGCAAACCAGCCCTCATCCTCGTCGACGAGCTTGCCCACTCGAATGTTGCAGGCTCCCGCCACCCCAAGCGCTGGCAAGACATCGAAGACCTACTGGCGGCAGGCATCGACGTCTGGACCACCGTCAACGTCCAGCATCTCGACAGCCTGAACGAGGCCGTCGGCAGCATTACTGGCATCCGCGTGTGGGAAACCGTGCCCGACGCGGTGTTCTATGCCGCCAACGAAGTCATCCTCGTCGACCTGCCCGCCGATGAACTGCTGCGCCGCCTGGCCGAGGGCAAGGTCTATATGCCCGAGCAGGCCCAGCACGCGGCGCGCAACTTCTTCCGCAAGGGCAACCTCATCGCGCTGCGCGAACTCGCCCTGCGCCGCACTGCCGACCGCGTGGACGACGACGTGCAGGCGTACCGCCGCGCACGCCGCATCGAAAACGTCTGGCGAACGCGCGAGACCGTCGTCGCGTGCCTGGACCCGCAGGGCGATGGCGAACAGGTGATCCGCAGTGCCGCGCGCCTGGCCGCGCAACTCGAATGCGATTGGCACGCCGTGGCCGTGGTGATGCCGCATCTGCGCGCCGCCGATGCGCGTACCGAACGCTTGCACGCGCTGCTCAAGCTCGCCGAAGACGCGGGCGCCAAGGTGGAAACCCTGGCCGGCACCAATGCGGTGGAAGCCATCACCGGCTACATCCGCCGCCACAACATCACCAAGGCGGTGATCGGCCGGCCGCCGGAGAAGCGCTGGCGCTCGGCGCGCGCCATCGTCGTCGCGCTGCGGCTTGCGATCGGGCTGGAGCGTCGCTTGCCCAGTGGCGACTTTGCGGAATCTCTCGCGCGGCATTGCCCCGAGGTGGACGTGATTCGCGCGGCGGCGGACCCCGCGCATATCCAACTCACGCCACGCGCCGCCGAGGTAGGCCGTGCGGACGTCCGCAGCGAAGCCCAGCGCGCTGCCGATGCGCAGGCAGGGGTGTTCAAGCCAGCCTACATGGCCGCCTGCGTGTACGTGGGCTTGGCGACGGTGCTGTCCAGCCTCGTGCGGCCGGTGTTCGACCTCGCCAACATCGTCATGGTCTTCCTGGCCGCTGTGGTGGCAGTGGCGATGCGCCATGGGCGTGGGCCGGCGGCGCTGGCATCGGTGCTGTCGGTGGCGCTGTTCGATTTCTTCTTCGTGCCGCCGCGGTTCTCGTTTGCCGTGAGCGATGTGCAGTATCTGCTGACCTTCGCGGTGATGCTGGCGGTGGGCATGCTGGTCGGCCAACTCACTGCAGGCCTGCGCGAACAGGCCGAGGTGGCCGTGCAACGCGAGGCCGCCGCGCACGCGCTGTACGAGGCGGCGCGCGAGTTGTCCGCCGCGCTCACGCTGGACCAGATCGTCAGCATCGGCGGGCGCTTCGTCAACGCGACGTTTGGCGGGCGCTGCGCGTTCTTCTTCGTCGGGCTCGATGGGCGTTTGGGCGCGCCGCAGATCGCCAAGCCAGAAGGCTCCGTCGATGCGCCTGAATTGGCACCTTCAGGCATGCCCAACCTCGACCGCGTGCTGGCCGATTGGACGTATCAACACGGCCAGCCCGCCGGCACAGGTACGCACACGCTGCCGTCGGGCTCGGTGCTGTACCTGCCGCTGAAGGCGCCGATGGCCATTCGCGGCGTGCTGGCCGTGGAGCCCGAAACCTTCCAGGTGCTCACGCAGCCCGACAACCGCCGCCAGATCGAGGCCTGCGCCACGCTCATCGCCATCGCCATCGAGCGCGTGCATTACGTGGAGGTCGCGCGCGACGCATTGGTGCGCATCGAATCGGAGCGGCTGCGCAATTCGCTGCTGGCCGCCGTGTCGCACGATTTGCGCACGCCGCTGACCGGCCTTGTCGGGATGGCGGAGACCCTCATGCGTGCGCAGCCGCCCTTGCCCGCGTTGCAGGCCGAGGCCGCTGCCGCGATCGGCCAGCAGGCACAGCGCATGCGCACGATGGTCACCAACCTGCTCGACATGGCGCGCCTGCAGAACCAGGACGTCAAGCTGCGGCTGGAGTGGCAGTCGATGGAAGAACTCGTCGGCGCGGCGCTGCAGGCCATTCTGCTGCCCGAGCATCGTGTGGTGGTGGATGACCTCGCCGCCCTGCCGCTCATCCGCTGCGATGGGCCGCTCATGGAGCGTGTGCTGTCGAACCTGCTGGAGAACGCCGGCAAGTTCGCGCCCGCCGGCACCGAGGTGCGCATCTCCGGCGAGATCGTCCACGATGAAGCGCGTGGCAACGAACTGCACCTGCGCGTGCGCGACCACGGCCCGGGCGTGCCACCCGGCGCGGTGCGGACCATCTTCGAGAAATTCACGCGGGGCGAGAAGGAATCGGCCACCACCGGCGTCGGCCTAGGGTTGGCGGTGTGCGAGGCCATCGTTAGCGCGCACAACGGCCGCATCTGGGTGGAGGCGCCGGCCGATGGCGGGGCGTGCTTCGTCGTCGTCCTGCCCGCTGCCGAGCCGCCTTCCGTGGAGGAAGACGCGTCAGCCGCCTAGGCGTCTGGCCCCGCACCGTTGCGGGGCATATGGACATGCCGAAAATATCGTTCGGTTACCACCGCGCGTATGACAGGATCACGTCACTCCGCCCGCTACCCGCGGGCGGCTTTCATTCCGACAAGATCCACGAGGTTTCTCCATGTCTCTGTTCTCCCGCCTCGCGCGCGTGGCCGTACCCGCCATCGCCTTTGCTGTTGCTGCTGCGGCCAACGCCGATACCAAACAGATCAAGCTCGGCACCATGAGCGGCCCCGATGCGCAAATCTGGGAAGTCGTGCAGAAGGTCGCCAAGAAGGACGGCCTGGACGTCAAGATCATCGAGTTCAACGACTACGCCCAGCCCAACCCCGCGCTCGATTCGGGCGATCTGGACGCCAACGGCTTCCAGCATCAGCCCTTCCTCGACAGCCAGATCAAGGCGCGCGGCTACAAGATCGTCAACGTGGGCCTGACTTACGTGGCGCCGATGGGCTTCTACTCGAAGAAGATCAAATCGCTCGCGCAGCTCAAGGAAGGCGCCAAAGTCGGCATCCAGAACGACCCGTCCAACGGCAACCGCGCGCTGCTGCTGTTGCAGAAGGCCGGCGTGATCAAGCTGAAGGCCGGTGCGGGCACCAACGGCAACAACGCCACCCCGCGTGACGTGGTCGAGAACCCGAAGAAGATCAAGCTGATCGAGCTGGATTCGGCCCAACTGCCGCGCTCCCTGGATGATTTGGACGCCGCATCGATCAACACCGACTACGCGGTCAAGAACGGCCTGACGCCCGCCAAGGACGCGATTGCGCTGGAAGACCGCCAAGGCCCGTACGCCAACCTGATCGCCGTGCGCGAAAAAGACAAGAACCAGCCGTGGGTGAAGACGCTGGTGCGCGCCTACCAGTCGGAAGACGTGCGCAAGTTCATCGACGCGCAGTTCAAGGGCGCGATCCTGCCGGCGTTTTAAATCTGCCTAAAAAGTAAGCGGATACTTTCGCTAAACCAGCGGAGATTGCGCGCGGCGCGCCATGGAAGTGAGAGGCTTCCGGCGCGCCGCGTTTGTTTTGTTGCGGTGCGCCATCTCATTGCATTTGCAATCGTTTTCGCGACCGTGGCGCCCTGGCAACGCTTGTAGCCTCTGGTTACATTAAGTAGTTCTACCTTATTGCATCGCAGCAAACGATTCGCTATAGTGGGAACTGTCTCCTCCACCCTCCTTGGTGGATTGTGGCCCGAGCACCTAGTGCTCGGGCCTTTTTCTTTGGTGCACCCGATTGCATTCTCGGTTGTGCCGCCTTGCCTTCCAGCCGATTCCGGCTAAGCTGACTCCTTCTGTTTTGCCAGATCGCTACGTTGCCCGATCGCAACGTGCATTTTTTTCAAGCGCGTGTTTTGGGTGATTTCTCCATCACCCCATAGTCGTGGTGATCCACGCTATTCAAAGCGTCGTTTGAATCACGTCTACGTGCCGAATGTGTGCGCAACCCCATGCTTTATGTCGCTAACGTCGGGGATCTGCGTCAGCCTTTGTCCTACAAGCGATTCGGCGAAGCCCGGACAGTCCGACAAACGAACCTTCACTAAACTTCACCTTGCTCTCTCTTTAGAGAGCACTCCCCCCCTTTTGAGCCCGCCCCTGTTGCGGGCTTCATTTTTTTCGGGCACGATTTCTGACATACCGACGCCGCCGACACCGGCGCCGGAAGCTCAAAAGGTTGGGGGAAATCGCTCAAGGCCCGCGCAGTTGAAAAGCTGCGCGGGCTTTGTTCTTCTGGCGCCCCCAATTCGTGGCACTCCCTGACAACCTGACAACGCCTGCGCACGGTGTTTCAATGTCGGCTCACGGCGGATGTCACGAAACGCAAACGGGATGCGCTCCGCCCCATACCGACAAGAACGAGGATTGGCCGATGGAAGGCTTCGCGCAACTCGCCGTGCTGGTGGTGGACGACCACCCCGTGCAACGGGCCGCCGCCCGGCAATTGCTTCATACGCTGGGGGTGCAGCAGATCCTGACCGCGTGCGACGGCCGCGAGGCGCTCTACCTGCTCCAGCTTTGTCATGTTGATCTTGTTCTGTGCGACATCGACATGCCCGGCATGAACGGCCCTGAACTGATGGAACAGATGCGGTTGCGCGATGGGCGGGTGTTTCCGCGGCAGGCACCCGTGTGGGCGTGGGTCAGCGCGATGGATGCGCCGATCCTCGAATCGCACGTGAGCCTGGCTGACGCGATTGGCCTGGCGCGCCCGCATGGCATCCACAAACCGCTGCGCCCCGCGCACGTGCTGCCGTTGCTCGAGGAAGCCGCCGCCCACGCGCGCGAATCGGCGCCTGCTGCCCAGGCCAACCTGCCGCATGTTTCCGACGACGAGCTCGCCGCGCTGATCCGCGAAACGCCCGAGCAGATCGAGGTTGTCTTGCAGCCGCAGCATGATCTCGCCAGCAACCAGATCGTCGGCGCCGAGGCGCTATGCCGGTGGATGCATCCGGTGCACGGGCGCATCTCGCCAGCGGCATTTGTGCCGCGCCTGGAGACACTCGGGCTGGCCGATGGCCTGTTCTTTCATGTGCTGGAGCACTGCGTGCGCGTGCAGCACGCCTTGACCGCGCATGCGCATCCGGTGGCGATTGGGGTGAATGCTTCCGCCGCCACGCTGAGCGGCCCCGGCACCCTCGAGCGCATCGAGGCAACCGTGCGCGAGGCGCGCATCTCGCCCGCCGCCATCGCCATCGAGCTGACGGAGGATTCGCCCGTGCCGGATGCCGCGCAGTTGGCCATCGCGCTGAACCGCCTGCGTCTGCTGGGCCACCCGCTGGCCATCGACGACTTTGGCGTGGGCATCGCCACGCTCAAGCTGCTGGCGGACCTGCCCTTCAACATCCTCAAGATCGATCGCTCGTTTACCGCCGCGGTGGACCAGACCAGCCAGCGCGGCGTGATCTGCCGCACGATGATCGAGCTGGCGCGTACGCTGCATCTCGAATGCATTGCCGAAGGCGTGGAGACCGACGCGCAGCGCCAGACCCTGCGCGCGCTCGGCTGTGCCACGGGCCAGGGTTATCTATGGGCGGCGCCCCTGTCCACCACGGCGTTTCTCGCACACGTTCAGGCGGCCGCCTAGCACGCAATGCTGCGGGCCGTTTAGTTTCTCGCAGCACTGATTGAAATGGCTTCTGCCTCGAAAGGTTACGGGACGCCGAAACTAAGAAACGTCTGATGCCCCAGGCGACATTGGGTGCGTATGGTACGGGCCAACTTTTTGTCGGTCCTCCCCTTCCCATGTCGGTCCCGATCTATCCCGTTCCGTTGACGCTCGCCAAGCGGAAGGCGGCGTCCCAGGCGACGCCGCGCTCGCAGATCGATTTCCCCTGCTTCCCGGCTGCAGGCTCGCGCTTCGCAAGCGTCCATGACCGACAACAGCTCGCCCAAGGCCGTGCGCGGCTTGCACGCACATGAGGGCGCGCACTATGCCGGCTGTCTTGTCGGTCGTGGTGGCTGACGACCATCCGGTGATCCTGATGGGGCTTGCGTCGGCCATTGCGCAGTTTTCGCAGCAGCGCATCGTCGCGCAGGCGCACGATGGCCGCGAGTTGATGCAGGTGCTCAAGCATGTCGACTGCGATGTCATCGTCACCGATTACAACCTGAACGGCGCGCCCGCCTACGACAGCATGCAATTGCTGGTGCGCTTGCGTAAGCGGTATCCGAAACGCCCGATCGTGGTCTGCACCATGGTCAACAATCCGGCGCTGCTGCGTACCATGCGGCAGATCGGCGTGTTGGGCATCGTGAGCAAGAGCGATGATCTGGCGCATGTCGGCCACGCCATCTCAGCGGCCTCGCGCGGGGTGCAGTACTTCAGCCCGCGCATTCTTGAAGAAGCCGGCTTTCATATCAACGAGCGCGAAGCCATCCAGGCCCTGAGCGCGCGCGAGCGTGAAGTGGTCCGCCTGTACGCGAGCGGGATGGCGGTGTCGGACATTGCGCGGCGGCTGGGCTCCAGCATCAAGACAGTCAGCACGCAGAAGACGACGGCGCTGCGCAAGCTCGGCCTCGTTCGCGAGACGGAGCTTTTCCACTACGCGCGTACCAGCGGGCTGGCCTTCCTGCGGTGATGCGGTCTCGTTAGCCGGCCCGGCGGCGGATGGGCATCCGGAGTGCGGGCACAGCCGCCGCAGCACGCGCGGCGTTGGACATCTGCGACGCTTCCGCGCCCATCAGCCAGTGAAACAGCGGCGTTGCCAGTAACGCGCCCGCCAATTGCGCGAGCACGTAGCCGGGCACATCACCAGGGCGAATGCCGGAGGGGCCGTCGGTCAGTGCGCAGGCCAGCGCTAATGCCGGATTGGCGAGTGATGACGAAGCCGTGAACCAATACCCTGCTGCGATATAGGTGGCCACGGCCAACGGCAGTTGCCTGGGCGCATGCCGCGCGCACGCGATCCCCACGCCAATCAGCCCGAACGTTGCCAGTGCCTCGCTCCACCACAGTGCAGGGCCAGTGGCGACATGCGTACCCGCCACCCACACAGGCATGCCATACATGGCATGGGCTGCTGCCACACCCGACAAGGCACCGACGGCTTGTGCAGCCAGATAGGCCCATGCTTCGCGCCCACGCAGGCTGCCCCGCAGCACCGACGCGAGTGTGACGGCTGGGTTCAGATGTGCACCCGACACCGGCCCGAACATCGTCAGCAGCGCAAACAACCCCGCGCCGCCTGCGAGCGATTGCGCCAGCAGTGTCCACGTGGCATCGCCTGCGGAAATGCGGCTGGCGTGGATGCCGGTGCCGATCACCACCGCAATCAACAACGCTGTCCCCAGCCCTTCCGCGACGACGCGGCGTGCGAGTGGCGTGGTGGAGGGTGCATCGGCGGTGAGCGGTGCAGAGGGGTGGAGTGGGGAGACGATGGCCATGCGCAAGCAGAGAACAGACAGGGCGCGATGCCAAGCGCATCGCGCGGGCGAGTGTGGGAGCTCTGCGCGGGCCGATCAATGCACTGCGGCGCGCTTGTGTCGCGCGCCGCGGTATCGAATGACGGCGGTGGCGGTCAGGCGGTGGCGGCCCCGGATGCCACCATATGCCGCTGCTGTGTCCCCAGCCGTGCAAAGCCCAGGGCCGCTGCGCCAAGCGCGGCCAGCATGGCGAGGCATCCGGCCATCGTGCCGTGCGCCATGCCAATGGCACTGCCATCTCCGGCAAACACGAAATACAGCCCGCCGATGGACGCCACGCCGAGTGCGCCCGCCAATTGCTGCGCGGTGATCAGCAGCCCCGCCGCAGCGCCGGCCTGCGTGCGCGCCACGCCGGTCAGCACCAGGCCGATCAACGGCACCACGACCAGCCCCTGCCCTGCGCCGTACAGCGTGACGGCAATGCCGATCCGCGTCATGTCGGGGGTGGCGGGGTGCGCCCAGGTGGTGCCGAACGGTGTGCCGAACCCCGATAGCAGCGCCATCAACCCCAGCGCCATCAGCCCGAGACCGCCCAGCAGCGCGCGTACGCCAAACCGCCGCACAAGCGCATTGGCCAGGCGCGAGGTGATGAGGAACGCAACCGCCAGCGGCAGGATGACCACGCCCATGTGCAGCGCAGACAGATGCCGCCCGTTCTGCAGATACAGCGTCAGCACCAGGAAGAACGCCATCATCCCGATGTAGTGCAGCGCCGATGCGGTCAGGCCCGTCATGAAAGCGCGATGCTGCAGCAAGGCCGGCGGCAGCAACGGCGTGCCGCCGGCGCGGTCCACGCGTGCCTCGAGCTGTTGGAACGTTGCCATGCCGAGCAGGCCCACGGTCAGCAGCACGAGGCTCCATACCGGCCAGTGCAGTTCGCGGCCGAACAACAACGGGACGAGCACCGCCGCCACGCTGATGGCCATCCACGCGACGCCGGCGGTGTCGAGGTGCACTTTTGCCGCGTCGGGCGCCGGGCGCGGAATCCAGCGCGAGCCGAGCCACGCCGCCGTCAGCCCCACCGGCACGTTGATCAGGAAGGCCGAGCGCCAGCCCAGCCCGGCGATGTCCGCGCTGGTGAGCGCCCCGCCCACCAGCAGGCCGGCCGCGCCGCCGGTGCCCATCACCAGGCCGAAGATCGACAGCGCGCGGTCGCGCTCCGCGCCGGCAAAGATCGCCTGCACGCTCGCCAGCACCTGCGGCACCATCATCGCGGCGGACAGCCCTTGCGCAAAGCGCCACGCGATGAGCGCCGCCGCGCTGCCCGCCAGCCCGCAACCGGCCGAGGTGGCGGTAAAGGCCACCAGGCCCAGCAGGAACACGCGGCGCCGCCCGAACAGGTCGCCCAGGCGGCCGCCGGTGATGAGCAGAATCGCGTAGCCGAGCTGGTACACCGCCAGCACCGCCTCCAGTTGCGCGGGCGTTGCGTGCAGGCTCGTGCGGATGCTCGGGATCGCCACATTGGCGATGAAGGCATCCACGATGAACATGAATTGCGCCGTCACCATCACACCAAAGGCGAGCCAGCGGCGAGGTTGCGATGCGGCGGGGGTCGAAGAAACGTAGGTCACGATCGGCTCCGATGAGAGAAGTGAACGCAGCGTAGGCACCCGCGCCGATTCGATGCAGAGCTAGGATTAACCTAGGATTGCGTTGTCCCTCCCTTCTTTGCACGCCGTTGTGTGTAATGCACCCATGGACGATTTCACCGCCGATCTTGCCCCCGCCGCTACGCCCCGCAACGAGCTGGGGGAGTTCCTGCGCAGCCGCCGCGGCCAGTTGCGCCCGCAGGATGTCGGCCTGCCCGAAGGCAGCGGGCGCCGTCGCACGGCCGGCCTGCGCCGGGAGGAAGTCGCGCAGCTCGCCAACATCAGCATCGACTGGTATGTGCGCATCGAGCAGGGGCGTGACGTGCGGCCCTCCGTGGCGACCATCGAGGCGATCGGCCGGGCACTGAAGCTGTCATCGGACGAGCGCACACACATGCGCAGTCTGGCGCGCGCGGAGTCGGTGTTCACGGCTTCGGCAGAACGTTCAGCGGACGAAGCGGTGCCCGACGTCCTGCGCCGCGCCGTCGCCGGCATGGCCCTGCCCGCGCACGTGCGCAGCTACCGCACCGACCTGCTGTGCTGGAACGATGCCGCCTCGCAGCTGTTCATGGATTTCGGCACGATGCCCCCGCAAGACCGCAACGCGCTGGTCTACATGTTCCTGTATGCCAACGCGCGCGAGCGCTTTGTCGAGTGGGAGAGCGAGGCGCGCCGCATGCTGGCGAAGTTCCGTGCGGTGTACGACCCGCATGCGGACGACCTCGTCCTCGTGGCGCTGGTCGACCGCCTCCGCACGGAGAGCCGCGAGTTCGATACCTGGTGGCGCCAGCACGAAGTCCGTGCTGCACGCGCCGAGCACAAGCTCATCCGCACGTCCGACGGCAAGGTCGTCCGCTACGACTACATCGGCCTGCCGGTGATGGAAGACCCGCGCCTGCGCCTGGTGATGTACGTGCCGATGGAGAGCGGCACGTAAGGGCTTAGGCCGTCAGCGCAGCCAGGATGGTCTCCGTGTCGCGCACGCGGCCCAGACGCGGGAAGACGTGCTCGACCGACGAGCGATGCAGCGCGGCATCGTTCGAGCTCATCGCGTCTTCGGCCAGCACCAGCGCGTAGCCATGCTCCCACGCGGCGCGCGCGGTCGATTCCACGCCCACATGCGTCGAGATGCCGGCCAGCACGATGGTGGTGATGCCGCGTCGGCGCAGTTGCAGGTCCAGTTCCGTGCCGTAGAACGCGCCCCACTGGCGCTTGGTGATCTGGATGTCGGTGGGGGCGACTTCCAGTTCTGCGGGCTGCTCCCACCATTGCGGCGGCAGGCCGCCCGGCTGCATGGGCGCGGGGCGGTCGACGGGCTGGCGCGGCGCATCGGCATAGTCGGAAGCCCAGCCCACGCGCACCAGCACCACGGGAGCACCCAGCGCACGAAAACGTTTCGCCAGCTTGGCCGATGTGCCCAAGACCTGCTCGGCCGAATACGGCCCCTGCGCAAACGGCAGGATGCCGCGTTGCAGATCGATCAGCACGAGCGCTGTGGTTTTGGCGGACAGGGTTTGCAGCGGTTCAGACATCAATCACTCCAGGCAATGCGTTACGGACGGCGGATGACACAGGTTGCCGTGGCATGGGCCAGCAAGGTGCCGTCCTGCGTTTTGAGCGTGCCTTCCGACACGCCGATCGTGCGCGAGACATGCAGCACACGGCCTTCAGCCACCAGCGGCGTATCGATCGGCACCGCCTTCACCATCTTCACGTTCAGGTCGACCGTGCCATAGCCGACGCCCGCTTCCAACGTGGAATGCACCGCGCAGCCCGTTACGGAATCGAGCACCGTGGCCGCAAAGCCGCCATGCACGCCGCCAAGCGGATTCAGGTGGCGCTTGTCTGCCGTGGCGACAAAGCGCACGGAGCCCGTGTCGATGGCTTCCATCGTCATCGGGATGGTTTCGCTGATGGACGCGCGCGGCAGCTCACCGCGCGACATGGCTTGCAGCAATTGCAGGCCGGTCATTTGGGATGGGTGCATGGGGAAACCGGATGGAGGTTCGGGTTGGAGCGACTCGACACTCTACCGCGAGCCGGGTTGCCACGACTGCAATGCGTTGCAGCGAGGCGCGCAATAACGCCCCAATGCGGGTCATCCCTAGCGTTGCGCGCATGCCGACGCGAAAGGCTCCAGAAAGGTGCCCCCTTCTACGCTCGCCCAGCGATTGCATCGGGTGGCTTGACCCACCACTCGTGCGCGTTTCCCAAGCCGGCACCACGACCGGACACCATTACCCACAAGGAAGGAGACTTCAATGTCCCGCATCAAGTTTGCCCTCGCGGCAACTGCAGCCGCCGCGGCCACCCTGGCCACCGGCGCCCACGCCCAGTCGTCGAACGTGACGCTCTACGGCCTGATCGACACCACCATCAGCACCATCAGCAACACCAACGCTGCGGGCGCGCGCACCACCGGCTTTCAGATCCCCTGGTTCTCGGGCAGCCGTTGGGGCTTGACCGGCAAGGAAGACCTGGGCGGCGGCACGTCGGCCATCTTCCGCCTCGAATCGGAATTTGAAACGCCGACCGGCAACATGGATACCCCGGGCGTGCTGTTCAATCGCGATGCCTGGGTGGGCCTGTCAAGCGAGTCGCTGGGCAAGCTGACCTTCGGTCGCCAGAACGCGATTGCACGCGATATTTCTGCCATCTACGGTGACCCATACACGAGCGAGAAGGTCGGTTTGGAGGAAGGCGGTTACACCAACACCAACAACTTCAAGCAACTGATTTTCTACGCAGGCAGCGCCACCGGCACGCGCATGAACAACGGCGTGGTGTGGAAGAAGATGTGGGGCGGCCGTTTCCTGACTGCGCTGGGTTATCAGTTTGGCGAGGTGCCGGGCCAGTTCACGCAGGGCACCACCGAGTCGCTCGCGCTGGGCTACAACGGCGACACCTTCCACGTGGCCGGCTTCGCGCAACAGGCCAAGGTGGGCGGCTTCATGGACCGCTCGTACTCGGTGGGCGGCAACGTGATCTTTGGCATGTTCCGCGTGAATGCCGGCTACTTCCACTACACCGGCGAGCAACCGGCCGCGCTGGGCAACCGCAGCGACAACGCCTACACCGTGTCATTGAAAGTCGCCCCGCAAGGCGCCTTCGACTACGAGATCGGCTACCAGATCATGAAGGCCAACAACGCTGCCTTTAACGCCGACGGCAACACGCTCAACGCCTATGCCAGCGTGGTGGGCGCCACGGCAGCGGGCAGCGGCCGCAAGAACACGCTGTACGGCTCGGTGTTCTACCACGTGTCCAAGCGTACCGAGTTCTACGTGGCGGCCGACTACATGAAGCTGAAGGACCAGTACATCGTGGGTAGCACTAACGGCCACAACAGCCAGACGGAGTTTGGCGTCGGTATGCGCACGCGCTTCTGATCAGCGTGTAGCAGGCTCGCGCACCTGATCGACGAACTTGTTGGTATAGGTGCGCGAGAGATCGATGTGGCGGTCGCGCGCATTGGCATTGCTGGCGGCGAGGACGCGCAGGACGGTGGGTGGGCCGTCGTCCGGCATGCGTCCGTCGGCGCTGAAGGTGGGCAATGCGGCGGCAAGCGTTTTGACGTACAGCTCAGGGTGGTCGCGCCGGAATTCAGCCGGCATGTGGGCGGCGATATCGTCCGCCGTGTGCGTGTGCACGTAGCGCAAGGTCCGCACGAATGCGCGGGCCAGTTTGGCGGCGACATCCGGATGGGCTTCGAGCCATTCGGTCTGCAGGTACAGGCACGCCGCGGGGTACGGGCCGCCGAGTGCGGCACGCGTGCTCTCCAGCGTGCGAAGATCGAGCAGGACGCGGGCTTCACCGCTGCGCACCAGGCGCGAGGCCGTCGGGTCGGTGGTCATGCCGGCATCGATGCGGCCGCTGCGCAGGGCGCTGACAAAACTCTGTTCTGCGCCAACCGGCAGCATGGTGTAGTCCGCCGCAGACAGGCCCTGCTGCGCCATCAGGTAACGCGTGAGAAAGCTGGTGGACGACCCTAGCCCCGTCACGCCCAGTGTGCGCCCGCGCAGATCATGCATCGATTGCACGGTCGCCGGCAGCCGCGTGGAAACCACCTCCGCCTCGCCGGGTACCTGGCTGAACACGACAATGGCGCGCACCTCCTTGCCCTTGGCCTGTAAGTCGATCGTGTGGTCGTAAAAGCCGACCACGCCCTGGGCGAAACCGGTGAGCAACTCACTTTCCGCATCCACACCGGCGGGCTGCGAGAGCAGTTCCACGTCGAGCCCCTCGTCGCGGAAATAGCCCAGGCGTTGTGCCAGTGTGGCCGGCAGGTAAATCATCTTGGCCGTGCCGCTGACCATGAGGGTCAGGTGCGTTGGGTCTTGTGCGCGGGCATGCGGGGTCGCCACTGCCAGAACGGCAGCGAGCAACGGTGTGATCCAGCCTCGGAGGCCGCGTGCGCATGCGCCCCTGCAGGTAAAAACACCCATTGAGTTGTCTCCGGCTCTTTTGTAGATATCGGTATCGCGTCGTCCGGATTCACGCAGTGATGCATCCGGCGCGCGTAGGCAGCCGCCCCCATTCTAGGAAGCGGCAACCCACAAATCGCTTTCAATCGTTTTCATTGGGTGGCAGGCATACATGTCACTCCGGCCGCCTGCGTATGAAACTGCTCCTGATCGAAGACAACGCCCCGCTCGCGCACTGGCTGTCCGAAGCGCTGCGTCGCGCGCACTTCACCGTCGATCATGCCACCGATGGCGAATCGGCTGACACGTTGTTGCTCACGCAACACTACGACGTGGTGCTGCTCGATCTGCAATTGCCGACGCTGTCTGGGCAGGGGGTACTGCAACGTTTGCGCGCGCGGCGCAACCCTGTGCCGGTGCTTATTCTCACGGCCAGTGGAGGAATCGACGATAAGGTGGCTTGCCTGGGCGCGGGTGCCGACGACTACCTCGTCAAGCCGTTCGAGATTCGCGAGCTGATTGCACGCATCCAGGTGCTGATGCGGCGTAGCACGCCCGATCAGTCCGTCGAGCTGCAGTGCGGCGACCTGACGTATCACACCGGCAGCCGTACCTTTGCGCTGGGCGGTCAGCCCATGGTGTTGCCGGCGCGCGAGCACACCGTGCTGGAAATCCTCATGCAAAAGCTGGGGCGGACGGTGTCCAAGCCGGCGCTGGTGAACGGCGTGTTCGGGTTGGATGACGAAGCCAGCCCCGAGGCGATCGAAATCTACATCCACCGCCTGCGCAAGAAGCTGGAGCATTCTTCGGCCACCATCGTCACGCTGCGCGGGCTCGGTTACTTGCTGCGCGATGCCTCAGCTGCCCAGTCCTGATCAGCCGGCGCAGAACGCTGAGCCCACGCGCGCGCGGAGCTTGCGTGCACGGCTCGTGCTGTGGCTGGCGCTGCCGCTGGTGGTCTATGTGGCGGCGGATGGCTGGCTTGACTTGGCCGCCGCGCGCCACAACGCCGATCTTGTGCACTTTCACGCGCTGGACACCGCCGCACAGATGATCAACGGCCAGGTGGAATGGGACGAAGGCCGCCTGCGGGTATCGGTGCCTCCCGCTGCGCTGGCCGTGTTTGCCGCACCAGAGACACCCGTACGCGATCAGGTGGCGTACCAGGTAAGCACCGAGCATGGCCGCCTGCTCGCAGGGCGTCTGGACTTTGGCACACGCCCCGCGTTTGATGCCGCCGGCAAGCCGGACGCCGGTACCTACACCGACACCATGGAAGGTCAGCCCGTTCACGTGGCCGCCGTGGTGCGCACGATGTACGACGCGGGCCGCACGGAGCGCGTCGTCACCCGTGTCGCGCAAACCATGAACGGCCGCGACGCGATGGTGCGCCAGCTGTGGTGGCCCGCCACCGTGCGGCAACTGTCACTGGTGGGCTTGGCGCTGGCGATGATTCTGATCGGCCTGACGCTGGAGTTACGGCCGATCTTGCGGCTGGCCGGCAACGTGTCGGCGCGCGAACCAACCGATCTGGCGCCGCTTGACCCCACCGGCCTGCAGCGCGAACTGCAGCCGATTGCCGGTGCGTTCAACCAGTACCTGCAGCGCATTGCCGACAACGCGCTCACGCAGAAGCGTTTCATTGCCGATGCTGCGCACCAGATGCGCACGCCGCTGGCGATTCTCAATACGCAAATGCAGGTGGCCGCGCAAACCAATGCCGATGCCGCGCTCCACGAGGTGCTCACGGCGGCGCGCACCAGTACGCGCAATCTCGCCGACTTGATCAACGATCTGCTGCTGCTCTCGCAGGCGGAGGCGTCGGCTGCGACGAGGGAGGTGGTGGACCTCACCCACGTGGCGCGCACGGTGCTGGAAGACCTCGCGCTGCTGGCCGACGGCCGCGCCATCGACCTTGGCATGGAGCCGATCGACCACCCCGTGTGGACCTCCGGCAACCGTACGCTGGTGGCCGCTTTGCTGTTCAACCTCGTCGACAACGCCGTGCGTTACACGCAGGAAGGCGGCCGCGTTACGGTGCAGGTGTTGGCGGATGACGCCTGGGCCATGCTGAGCGTGACCGATAACGGCCCCGGCATTCCCCCCGAGGCGTACGGACGCGTGTTCGAGCGCTTCACGCGCCTGGCTGCCCACACGCAAGGCAGCGGCCTGGGGTTGGCGATCGTGCGGCAGATCGTGGATCGCATGGGCGGGCGCATTGCGCTGGCGCCCGGGCCCGGCGGCGTAGGGTTGGCGGTGACCGTGTGGCTGCGGCGGTCGGATGCCCCGGCCGCCGCGTGAGTCACCGCACGGGCTTCTGCGTTACTGCACCGACACGAACACCGGGTTCGAGTAGAACCACAGGTCGTTGTAGTTGCGGTCATTGATGGCGTTGAAGCGCGCCACGTTTTCCGTCACGACCGTCTTCTGATCGGGCAGCGGGTTGCCGTTGCTGGTCTCGCCCGACACGTTCATGCCGAGGTTGGTGCCGCGCAGGCGGAAGTACTGGTTCTTGGTGGCCGTGGTGGTGAACGTGATGCTGTTGTAGCCATCTGCATCGACCTTCCAGTCGGTCTTCGTGAAGGTGGCGACGACCTTGGTGGAGTCGTTGGTGGCCTTCGCGTACTCCGGCGTGCCGGGGGCGGCCTTGGCGGTCACATCTCCGGCAATCAAGTCCACGTGGTCGACCACCGGGCGCATGTTGGCCTTCAGGCCACTGCCCAGGGGGAACTCGTAGTTGTTGTGGTCAGGGCTCTTGAAGCGGATGGTGATCGTCACTTTGTCACCGGCCTTGGCCGTGAGCGTGCTGCCCATGTCGGCCGTGGCGGCGGCGGTATCGGCGTGGAAGTCCAGCGCGTTGATGAGGTCGCCAAACACGGCGAACGATTTGCCCGAGCGCATGGCGGCCAGCAGCGTTTTCAAATCCGTGCGGGTGCCTGGCAGCCAGATGTAGGTCTTGGCGTATTCGCCGGGGTAGTAGCCGCTGCTGAACTGCTGCGTGGCGTCGACTTCAAAATGGTGGTCGGAATCTGCAAAGTTCCAGATGCGGCGGCCCTCGCCCAACAGCGCATCCCAGACGCCGCCCACTTGCGCGACCACGTAGTCGACACCGCCGTAGGTGCGGTTCTTGAGGTTGGCGTCGATGTAGGCGCTGGTGTAGCCGCCGCGGTCAGGCTCCATCTGGTTACCGACCATGCCTTCGATGCCGAACATGATGTCGGGCGCGGTGTCGTTGAACTCGCGGAAGTCCGCCACCGTGTATTTGCCCGGGTTGCGCGATGGGTGGTGGATCAGCCCGTAGCTGGTGTTCGGGTAGTTGGTCTTGAGCCACTTGAACGCGTTGACTACATCGGCATGCGTGGTGCCGGCGCGCGGGCCTTCCTGTTGCCAGGCCGTCACGTCGTTCGGGTCGAACAGCGAGGCGGCCTGTTGCGTGAAGAAGTACTCAAACTTGTTCAGCCCCTTGCCAGACGTCTGCAACGTGTCGGTGCCCTCAAAGATGCCGACGTTCAGGTGGTCGTGTGTGGGCATGTCCCATTCGGCGGCCGAGAAGATCAGCTTGCCCGCGTACTTGCCTGCCGCTTGGGCTTGCGCAATGGCCGGCATTTCGTACTGCATGATGCCGGCCGATGCGGCAATCGAGCCGCCCGTGAGCGTCGCGCCAGTGGCATCGCGCGGCGAGGGGCGGAGGTGGTTCGACACCGCCATCCAATCCAGGCTGTTGAGGTTGAAAGCGTGGTCGAGCACCGTCGCCAGCGGCGTCACGGCATCTGCGGATTCTGCCGTGTGCACGTGCAGGTCGCCCGTGGTCCACATGCCTTGCGGTTTGGCCGGCGGGTTTGGGGTGGTGGGCGCCGGCGTGGTGTCCGTGCTCGTCGTGGTGGTGGGCGCGTCGCCGCTGCCGCCGCAGGCGTACAGGCCGAGGGTCAAGCACGCCGGCACCGCCATCGCGAGCAGCGTCTTCTTGGTCGAAAGCATTGTGGTTTCCTGTCAGATGGTGGAGTCGAGCAAACGCGCGCCGACCGCCCATGCGTGTGGACGATTCTTGCGTAGGTAAACGTTTGCGCGCCCGCATCTTGACGTCCCACGATGACGATCTGGTGAATCCGTGACAGGGCCAGGCGAAACAATCGGCCGAAAACAGAACGGCCCCCGCAGTGAGGGCCGGTGTATGACAGCGGTGGGAGTGTGCTGCGTCAGGGGGCGTCTTTGGACGATGTGTCGCGTTCTTCCTCGCCCGCTGGGTGGTGGTGCGATTTGCGCCCGCCGACTTCGGACAAGTCGCGCTCGCGCACTTCTGCCTCGCGCACAGTGGTGCCTTCGGCGTCCGTTTCTGACACGTCGGTGAGGAAGGTATCGTCGCCGGGCGGGTGCCCTGCGCCCTTCTGGTGTCGGCTGTTCATGATGACCTCGCTGGAATGCATGGGGTGGGCGAACTACTTGCCGGGTTTGAGTTGTTGCGCCATCTGCAGGTGCTCGCGCAGTGCCGGCAGGTTGTGCGTGAAGAACGCCTTGATGTCCGGGTCCTTGGCGTTCTTCGAGGCCTGATCGAACAGCGAGACAGCCTCCTTGTGTGCCTTGACGCCCACCTCATCGGCGTAGGTCTTGTCGAACTTGGCGCCCTCCAGCGTATTGAGCTTGTCGACCTTGGCACGTTCATCGGCAGGCAGGCTGTCAGGCACGGTGATGCCCTTCTGGCCGGCCAGCGTTTTCAGCTCGTCGCCGACGGCCGTATGGTCCTTCACCATGCGCTGGGCGAAGGCACGCACGTCCGGGTTGCTCGCGCGCGTGATCGCAACTTGGCTGGCCTGGACTTCCATCATCCCCGCGGCGGCAGCCTTGGTGACGTACGTGGTATCCGCTTTGTCGGCCGCCGCGTTGGCGGCACTCAGGGCCCCGAAGAAGCCCAGCCCGCCAGCCAAGCACAGCGCTGCAATGCGCCGCATACCGAAACGGTGGTTGGATCGTTGGTTTTGCATGGGAATCGTCCTCCAGTGCGGGGCGGTCATCACATTTCCTTGCCGACAGCCTTGGACACTGCGGCTGGCGTGTCGAACTCGTCGTCCGGCAGATCGCGCAACGTCTGCAACGTGCTGTCGTCTGCACCGTTGGCTTGTGCGGTGTCGAGCAGGTCTTGCTTCTTGGCCGGATACGATGCGCCCTTCAAGGCCTTCTGAATGCCGATGGGCGAATGCGTTGCATGCTCGGACCCACCGCTGTGCGTACCGCGCTCGTGCGACTTGGCGCCCGAGCGCTCGGTCGAGCTGTGCCCGCTGTGCTCTGTGCGTCCGCCGTGTTGCTTCGTCTTGGACGGGCTGGCGTGCTTGCCGCCACCTGTGGCGTGGCTATGCGACGTCGATTGGGATGGGGCGTGTTTGCGCGTACCGCTGGCGCGCTTGTCGCGAGTCGATTTCATGACACCTCCGCAGATCGGTTGAACGGGCCGCACCGAGGAGTGGCGCGGCCGACAACGCTTTTGCAGCAGTGAACATGCCTGCGAGCATCAATGGACAAGCGAAGGGTGGGGTGAAGGATGGCCTGCGCTATGCGCGCGACGCCGGCTTGGCACGCGCCCGCGGCATCGGCAGCGTGCTGACCTCGCCCAGCGCGCGGTTCACGGCGTTGGGTTTGTCCACCAGATCCTGCAGCGTGTAGCCGTCCAGCACCTCGAAGTACGCCCGCAACGCCGCGTGCAGCACGCCGCGCAGTCCGCACACGCGCGTGATGACGCAGTGGTTGTCCTCACCGTGGAAACACTCGACCATGCGGAAGTCGGGCTCGGTGGCGCGCACGACGTCGCCCAGGTTGATCTCGACGGCCGGGCGGCCAAGCGTGATGCCGCCCGCGCGCCCACGCACCGTGAGCAGGAAGCCGTCCTGCCCGAGCTGCTGCACGATCTTGATGAGGTGGTTCTTCGGGATGTCGAAGGCGTCCGCAATGCGCTGGATGGTGACCAGTTCGTCCGGGTGCACGGCCACGTAGATGAGCGTGCGCAGGGCATAGTCGGTGTAGTCGGTCAGTCGCATGGCGAGGGCGGTGGTGCGAGAAAAACATTCAAGAGATACACATCTTATCGGGAAGTTGCCGGCAAGATGCGCCGGTTTGCCGCAGGTCAATTTGTTGCATCGCAAATATACGTTTAATAGAATCCATTGCAACCACTTGCCTCACTGCTGAGGCAATGCACCACAACAGAGCGTGACGGCGCCCCCGTCTTATTTGTTGCATCTATCACGCATATTTGGAGTTCACCATGCTGTCCGAGCGGTCCAAGCCCTATATTGATGCCAGCGTGCCCGTGCTGCGCGAGCACGGTCTGACGATCACGCAGACCTTCTACCGCAACATGTTTGCCAGCCACCCCGAGCTGACCAACGTGTTCAACATGGGCAACCAGGCCAATGGATCGCAGCAGCAGTCGCTGGCCTCGGCCGTGTTTGCATATGCCGCCAACTACGGCAACAACGCCGCGCTCGGTCCGGTGGTCAACCGCATCGTGCACAAGCATGCAGCCGTGGGCATCAAGCCGAGCCACTACCCGATCGTTGCGCGCCACCTGCTCGGCGCGATTGCCGAGGTGCTGGGCGATGCCGCCACGCCGGAGCTGATCGCCGCGTGGGACGAAGCCTATTGGCTGCTCGCCGCCGAGCTGATTGCCGCCGAGGCGCGCCTGTACCAAAACACGGGCAGTGGCCCGGACCACCGCCAGCCGGTGCGCATTGTTGAGTGCCGCCAGCAGGCCGAGGACGTGGTCTCGTTCACGCTCGAAGCCGTGGGTGATGTACCGCTGGCCGACTTCCTGCCGGGGCAGTACATCTCGGTGCAGGTGGAACTGTCGTCCGGCGTGCTCCAGCAACGCCAGTACAGCCTGTCGGATGCGCCTAACGGCCGTACGTGGCGCATCTCGGTCAAGCGCGATGCCGGAGACGCCGACCGCCCCGCCGGCACCGTGTCGAACTGGCTGCATGCCAACGCACGCGAAGGCACGGTGCTGCTCGTCAGCCAGCCGTACGGCGACTTTGTGCCGCAATTGAGCACCGACAACCCGATCGTGCTGATGTCCGCCGGCGTTGGCATCACGCCCATGATCGCCACGCTCAATGCGCTGGCGCAAGAAAGCAGCGCGCGCAAGATCGTGTTCAGCCATGCGGATCGCGCCGCTGCCCACGTCGCCCATGCCGATGACCTGGCGCGCGCCGCGCAAGCCCTGCCGGATTTTGAGGCCCACGTGTTCCTGGAGTCTGGTGAGGAGACCGAGTTTGCGGCGCGCCCGGCGCAGCCCGGCCGCATGTCGGTCGACGCGTTTGTTGCCGACGACACCGCCGGTGCGGACTTCTACCTCTGTGGCCCGCTGCCGTTCATGCAAGCGCAGCGCGCGGCGCTGCTTGCCAACGGCGTGCCGGCCGAACGCATCCACCGCGAGGTGTTCGGCCCCGATCTGCTGGACGACATCCTCTAAGTCGTCTACGTCCTCTAAGCCGCACACCGGAGACCGCCATGCCCCGCCCTGCCCCGCTGCTCACCATCGGTCAGCCCGATCCAGCCAGCCGTGTGCCATATGCGGGGCATCCGGTGTTCGCGCTCGGTTTCCGGCCGTTTTATCTGCTGGCTGCCGCGTTTGCGGCCTTGGCGATGGCGTTGTGGGCCGGCTTGATGACGGGCGTGCTGTCAGCCGAGCATGGCCCTGCGCTGGCGCCGCTGTTCTGGCATGCGCACGAAATGGTGTTCGGGTTTGCGGCGGCGGTGGTCGTTGGTTTTCTGTTCACTGCCGGCAAGAACTGGACAGGCCTCCAGACGCCGCAAGGCAAACCGCTGGCCGCGCTGGTGGCGCTCTGGCTGGCCGCGCGCGTGTTGATGTGGACGGGGCCGCTGCCATTGGCGGTGGCCGTGGATGTCGCCTTCTTGCCGGCATGCGGCCTGGTGTTCCTGCGGATCCTGCGGCGCGCAAAGAGCGCGCGCAACTATGGGCTGGCGATTGCGCTGCTGGTGCTCGGCGCCATGAATGCCGCGTTCCATGCTGCCCTGGCGATGGGCGCGCCCCTTGCCGCGCTGCGGTGTCTGGATGCCGCTGCCGGGCTGGTATGCGTGTTTGTCACCGTCATCGGCGGGCGCGTCATCCCGATGTTCACGGCCAACGCCATTCCGGGCGTACACATTCGCCGCTTTGCATGGGCCGAGCGCGCCATGGTGCCGTTGACAGTGGTCGCCGTCGTGGCCTTGGCGGTGCCTGTGGAAGGCATCGTGCCGGCAGTCGTTTTTGCTGCTGCCGCAGTGGTGCAAGGCGCCCGTTGGATAGGCTGGGATGCGCGTCGCACGTTGCGAACGCCTATCGTCGCCATCCTGCATGTGGCCTATGCGTTTCTGCCGCTCGGGTTTGCGTTGCTGGCGGCGGCTGCACTGGGTTGGGGCGATCGCTCCACGGCCCTGCACGCACTTACGGCCGGCGCCATCGGCTGCGCCATCGTGGCGATGATCACCCGCACCGCGCTGGGCCATACCGGCCGGCTGCTGCGTACGGGTCGCGCAGAAAACTTCGCCTATGCCGCCATCGCGCTGGCTGCGCTGGTACGCGTGGCGGGGCCGATGCTGGTGGCGCGCAACCTGTGGATTGGCACAGCAAGCGCTCTCTGGGTAGCCGCGTTCGTGGTCTACGTTTGGCGCTACACGCCGTGGCTGGTGGCCCCGCGGGCGGATGGCCGCGACGGCTGAAGGCTGCCTTCTATCCGAATCCATTCGCCGTACCGGCGGCTTCCGTAGAATGGCGCAGCCCTACTGCTGACTGCGCCTACGATGGATGTCCACCTGACGATCCATGGCCGGCACGACCTTGCCGGCCAGCTCTACCGACAGCTTCGCACCGCCATCCTCGAAGGCCGCCTCGTGCCGGGGGAGCGGCTGCCCTCTACGCGCGACTTGGCCCTGCAGATCGGCGTATCGCGCAAGACCACGCTCGATGTGTTTGAACGCCTCATCGCCGAAGGTTATCTGCAGTCGCGCGCGGGCTCGGGCACCTTCGTCGCGCAGGCTGCTCAAGGGCTTTGCGGGCGGGCACAGGTGGCCTCGCCTGCAGAGCAACTCACTGCGCCGGCACCGGCTGCGCACGTGTTCCCCACCCCGTGGAACGATCTGCCCGACGTGTTGCCGCTGCCGCGCCCGAGCGTGGACTACGACTTCGTCGGCGGCGTGACGGAGAAGCGCGTCTTCCCCTTCGATACGTGGCGCCGCTGCGTGGCCCACGCGCTCCGGCAGCAGGCTCGCGGGCGCGGCGGCTATCAAGACCCGGCCGGGGATCAGTCGTTGCGGCTTGCCATTGCGCGTTACCTGGCGTTCAGCCGCGCGGTGGTGTGTGCGTGGGCCGATATCGTGGTGACGCAGGGGGCGCAACAGGCCATCGACCTGCTCGCGCGCGTGGTCGTGCGCCCCGGCGAAACGGTAGCGGTGGAGGACCCAGGCTACCCGCCCGCGCGCATCGCCCTGCAAGCGCTCGGCGCCAACGTGGTGCCGGTGCCGGTGGATGCCGAGGGCCTCGTCGTTGATGCGCTGCCGCCGCAGGCCAAGCTGGTCTACGTAACGCCGTCGCACCAATTTCCGCTCGGCATGCCGATGAGCCTGGCGCGCCGCGCACAATTGCTCGATTGGGCCCGGCGCCACGACGCGCTGATCGTGGAAGACGACTACGACAGCGAATTCCGCTTCGATGGCCGGCCGATGGAATCACTCAAGAGCCTGGATACCGCCGGCTATGTCGCGTACGTGGGCACGTTTTCCAAGACGATCTTCCCTGAGTTGCGGATCGGCTACGTTGTGCCGCCGGCCTCATTGCTGGTGCCGTTGCGGCGCGCCAAGCAGGTGGCGGATTGGCACAGCGAATCGCTCATGCAGGCGGCACTGGCCAAGTTCATGCTCGATGGCGATTTCGCCAAGTACCTGCGTCGCATGCACAAGGAATACGCCGCGCGCCGCACTACGCTGCTGCGGCATCTGCGTGGGCCGCTGAGCGCCTGGATGGCGCCGCTGTCGTCGGCGGCGGGTATCCACATGGCAGCGCAGTTGCATGCGCCGCTGTCGGAGGCGACAGTCGTGCGGGCAGCGCAGCGCGTTGGCGTGGGCCTGTACGGTACGGGGCGCATGTATGTGGCGCAGGCGCCGCGGCCAGGGCTGCTGCTCGGCTATGGCCATGTGAATGCGGCAGAGATCGACGCTGGTCTCGCGCGGCTGGCTGAAGCACTCGGCGATGTGGCTACCTGAAAGTTGCCAGGATTGGCGCTGTTCCGGGGCCACCTGAAGGCCTACGCTGGGGCATCTGCCACCCCAAAACGTTGGAGCCCGCCGTGGAACCCCGTCTCGATTACAACAAGAGCAACCCCGCTGCCATGCAGGCCGTTCTCGGCCTCGAAAAGGCCCTGAGCAAAAGCACGCTCGAAAAACCGCTGACCGAACTCGTGCGCCTGCGCGCGTCGCAAATCAATGGCTGCGCCTACTGCATCGACCTGCACACCGCCGACGCGCGCAAGGCCGGTGAAGACGGCCGGCGCCTGGCCACCGTCTCTGTCTGGCACGAAACGCCGTTCTTTACCGACCGCGAACGCGCCGCGCTGGCGTGGACGGAAGCTGTCACGCTCGTCGGCGAAACCCGGGTGCCGGATGACGTATGGAAAGCCGTGCGCGCGCAGTTTTCTGACGCGGAACTGGTCGACCTGACGCTGCTGGTGTGCACCATCAACACGTGGAACCGGCTGGCGATCAGCTTCCGCAAGCTGCCGGGATAACCGCCGCCTATACTCCGCAGCACCGGCGCGCGCCGCACACGGAGGCCCCATGCTGCACAACGTCCGCACCCTCAGCATCAATGTGGAACGTCACTTTGATGACGTGGCCGCCTTCCTGGCCGAGCCGCTGAACTTTCCGATCTGGGCGACGGGTTTGTCGGAGGGGCTGACCCCGGGCACGCAGGGTTCTGGCGCGGCGCCCGACGAATGGATTGCCAGTCCGCCCAATGCCAGCGAGGGCAACGAAGGCGCCGTGTTCATCCGCTTCAGCCCGCCCAACACCTTTGGTATTGCCGACCACTGGGTGCGCTTGCCTGATGGCAGCGTGGTCTATGTGCCGCTGCGCGTGGTGCGCAACGGCGCGGGGACGACCGTCTCGCTCACGCTGTTTCAGCAGCCCAACATGGACGACGCGCAATTCGACGCCGATGCCGAATGGGTGCAGCGTGACTTGGTGAAGCTCAAGACGGTGCTCGAAGCGGAATAGGCTCGCGTGCGTGTGAGACCGGGCGTCAGACCTTGTCGCTTTGCGCTGCTTGCGGCACGGCATGCGGTAGCGTTTGTGGCGCCGTGGGCGTGGCGAGCGACGGATCGCCGCGCTCCTCCGAGCCCTTCACCTGGCTGACCCAGAACACGCAGAAGAGCCCCGCCGCCACGGCCAACCAGCCGTTGAGCCCGTAGCCTTCAATGTGGCCGCCGGCGCCGTTGCTGAGCAGTAGCCCGCCCAGCCAGGCGCCCACGCCCGTCCCTACCGACATGACGGCGCTGTTGGCCGACAGAAACGCACCGCGCACCTGCGGGTTGGGCACCGTGGTCATCAATGCCTGCATCGGCACCATACGGCTGGACAGCACCACCATGAAGCACGGGAAGAACACCAGCAGGCCAATAAAGGGCCAGTCGGGCAGATGCGTCATCACCAGCACCGGGATGAACGCCACCAGCGCGGCCGCCACGAACACGCGGCGACGGCCGTAGCGGTCGGCCAGCTTGCCGACCGCGCGCGAACTGAAGAACGAGGCCGCCCCGCCCGCCACATACAGCCAGGCCAGATCCTGTGGTGCCACGCCGTGGTTGGCCACCAGCACCGGCGAGATGAAGGGAATCACCAGCATGTGCGAGCCCATCATCACGAACGTCAGCAGGAAGGCACGCAGATGGCGCGGGTGGGTCAGCAGTTGCCACAGGCTGACGAGGATGTCGCGCGGGGTCTGCCGGGTGCCGCTCAGGTGGGCGGTCAATGGTGGAACGGTCTGGCGTGCGCCCAGCCAGATCAGCACCGTCAGCGCCGTCAGCAGGAAGAACGGCGCTGTCCAGCCGAGGTGCGCGCCCAGCGCCACGCCCACCGGCACGCCAGCCATGGCCGCCAGCGCAAACGACGACATCACCACGCCGGTCGCCGCGCCGCGCCGCGCGGGCGGAATCACATCGGACAGGACCGCCATGATGATGGAGCCGAGCACCCCGCCCGTGACCCCGGCAAACGCACGCGCAAACAGCAGCATGGCGTAGCTGTTGGACAGCGCGCAGGCGAGATTGGCCAGCGTGAAGAGGCCGTAGACGGCGAGCAGCAGGCGGCGCCGGTCGAAGCGGTCGGTGTAGGTGGCGGCCAGCAGGCCGGAGGCGCCGGAGCACAGCGAATACACCGACACCGCCGTGGCAAACGCCGCAGGGCCAATGCCAAACGTATGCATGATCTGCGGCCCGAGGGGCATCATCACCATGAAATCCATGATGACGGTGAACTGCGTGAGCGCGAGCAGCCACAACAGGCGGCGTTCGCGGGTGGGTTCAAGTAGGGGCATGAGCGGAGGCGGAGAAACTGGTGAGAAGGCGCACGCATCCGCAGCCGGAATCGTCTGGCCGGATGGCGCACTGTGTTGTGTCTAAAAACATATCGTAAGATAGTAATCGGCCTGTCCAAAGTCAAATTGATTCTGTGTAACCCGCTTGCGAGCGCGGCCATTCCTGCGCCTGCCGTACCAGCATGGCGAGATTTTTTTTCTGAGCGCGAATCCGTTCGGCCCAACGGTGCCTCTTAGGGGGCGAGGACTTCCTCACGTTTCGTCCGCCCTCTTTTGGAGAACACCATGTCGTTGAAAGCTGCGCTGTATGTGAAAAACCTGCCGAACTGGGAGCGCGCCATGCGCATCGTGCTGGCATTGGCCGTGATTGCCGCCGGGCTGACCTTGGCAGCCACACCGTGGAACTGGATGCTGGCCGCGGCCGGTGCCGGGTTTGGCCTCACGGGTGTGGTCGGCTTCTGCCCGGCTTGTGCGTTGGTCGGCCGCAAGCTGCAACAGGCTCCGCGCAAGTAAGCCATGGATCTGGTCCGTCACCAGCCCTTGCTCGATGCTGCCCGCGCGGGTGACGTATCGGCCATCGAGCGCCTGCTGGCCGTCTGCCAGCCTGACATTCGCCGCTATGCGCAGCGCAACTGCCTGATCTCCGACGTGGACGATGCTGTGCAAGAAAGTCTGCTGGTGCTGTCACGCAAGGTGGGCTCGCTGCGCGCGGCGGCAGCGTTCTCCAGTTGGCTGTTTGCCATCGTGCGTCGTGAGTGCCACCGCATGGCGCGCAAGGCGCTTTCGACCGACCCCTGGGATGATGACAAGGTGGAAGCCTGGCTTGCCCGCCAACCCGTTGACGACCTGCGTCACGACGTCGCCGCCGCGCTGGAATCCTTGCCCGCGCACTATCGCGAGATCCTCGTGCTGCGCGACCTGAACGAGATGACGATCGGCGAGATTGCCGACCAACTGCGCGAGACCCGCGCGGCAGTGAAGAGCCGCCTGCACCGGGCACGGCAGCTCACGCGCGAGTACCTGCTCGGCTGAGGACGTGGCGGGCCCGGTTACTTCGCCCGCAGCGCCCACAGCGCATCCAGCACGTGCTGTGTGGAGCGCTCAACATGGCCGGCACGATGCGCGACGCCCAGCTCCCGCCACACGGCCGGCCGCAGGGGCCGCATGGTGATGCGCGTGTCTGCTGGCGCGGCTGAGGCTTCGTGCGGCAGCAGCGTGGCGCCGTAGCCGGCCGCGACGAGGCTCTTGATGGCGTCGTTGTAGTTGAGCTGAATACGCGGCACGGGGTGGTGGCCGTCAGCGGCGAACCACTCCATGGTCTGGCGCGAGAGCCGCGTGGTGGTGTCGTTCAGGATCAGCGGCTGCGCGGCAAGCCATGCCGGCGTGATGCGGGCCGGACTTGACCAATGCGCTGGCAGAAACGCCATGACCGGGTCCCGGCGCCACGGCTTGATGGTGAGCCCCGCCACCTGCGATTGCGGCAATGCCACCAAGCCCACATCCAGCGCACCCTCCGCCAGCTTGGCCAGGGTCTCTTGCGAGGTCAGCACGGCAACCTGGACGTCGATGCCGGGGTGGTCCTGCCGCAACGCCTCCAGCGCCTGCGGCAGCAGGTGGGCAATCGCCCCGGTGGACGCCCCCAGCCGCACGCGTCCGCTCAGGCCCTGCACCTGGCGTTGGATGTCGTCCAGCGCCAGCTCGGCATCGGCTAGCAGCTTGCGGGCGCGTTCCACCATGACGTGCCCGATGGCAGTCGGCTGCACCTGCCCGCGCTTGCGTGAGAGCAGCGGCGCGCCCACGCGGCTTTCCAGCTCGGCAATGTGCAGACTGACGGTGGGCGGCGCCAGATGCAGTGCCCGGGCCGCATCGGCAAACGAACTGCGGTCGGCCACTTCCACCAGGGTGCGCAGACGGTCTAGGCTGATTTCTCGCATGATTCAGAAACCCTGAATGTGGCAGTTGGGAAATTCAACTTTCCACATTCTAGGCGGCGACCGAAGATGGTGGCTCTCTCATATCGACTTCGCAGAGGCGCCGCCATGTCTACGCCCCTTATCTTCATCGACGGTGACCAAGGCACCACCGGCTTGCTGATTCACGAACGCCTGCGCGGCCGCACCGACCTCCAACTGCTGACGCTGCCTGCCGACGCCCGCAAAGATCCGCACCGCCGTGCCGAAGCCATCAACGCATGCGATATCGCCATCTTGTGTTTGCCCGACGCGGCAGCGCGCGAGGCGGTGGCCTCCATCGTGAACCCGAGCGTGCGCGTGATCGATGCCAGTTCGGCGCACCGCACCACGCCGGGCTGGACGTACGGGTTTCCGGAGATGGCTGCGGAGCAGGCGCAGCGCGTTGCCACGGCATCCCGCGTGACCAATCCGGGCTGCTACCCGACAGGCGCGATTAGCCTCTTACGCCCGCTGGTGCAAGCCGGTTTGTTGCCGGCGGACTACCCCGTCAGCATTCACGCGGTGTCGGGCTATTCCGGTGGCGGGCGCGCGGCGGTGGAGGCGTACGAGGGGCCCGATGCAAGCAACGCGCTGCCGTTTCAGGTGTATGGGTTGGGTTTGGTGCACAAGCACACGCCGGAGATCCAGCAGCACGCCGGTCTCACGCAGCGCCCGATGTTCGTGCCTGCGTACGGTGCGTATCGCCAGGGCATTGTGCTGACGGTGCCGCTGGAGTTGCGCCTGCTGGCGCCCGGCACCGATGCATCGACGCTGCACGCATGCCTGGCCCGCCACTACGCGGGCGCGGAGCACGTGGAGGTGATGCCGCTGGCTGCCGCGTCGGCGTTATCGCATCTGGACCCGCAGGCGCTCAACGGCACCAACGACATGCGCTTGGCCGTGTTCGCCAACGCCCATGGTCAAGTCCTGCTGAGCGCGGTCTTCGACAACCTCGGCAAAGGGGCGTCTGGCGCGGCGGTGCAGAACCTTGGGCTGATGCTGGCCGCGCGCTGACGCTGCCCTCTTCACTTGCGTGTGGCCACGATGAACAGGCGCGGGAACGGCAGCAGCACCGTGCCGTCATCCTGTGCGGGATAGCCTTGGGCCACGGCGTCGCGGTAGCGTGTGAGGAAGGCGTTGCGTTCGGCGTCGTCATCCAGCGCAGCGAGGAACGGCCGCAGCGCGCTGCCCTTGAACCATTCGACCACCGCATCGGCACCGCCGCGTAGCGGATGGTGATACGTGGTGCGCCACACATCCACGCGCGCGCAGTGCGGAGCCAGCAGCCCGTAGTAGTGGCGCGCATCAAACCGCTCTGTCCGCTCCACGCCCTTGAGCTTGTCGGCCCACGGCCCCGACGCGGCCACTTCGCGCATCAGCCGGTGTGCCGGCTCGTCAAGGTTGTCCGGCATCTGCACCGCTAGGTGGCCGCCGGGCGTGAGCTTGCTGATCAGCTTCGGAAACAGCCTGTCGTGCGCGGGCAGCCATTGCAGCACCGCATTGGCGAGGATCAAGTCATACGCACCGGGTTCGTCCCAGGCCGCAATGTCGACGATGTCGAAACGCACCTCAGGCAGGCGCTTGCGAGCGGCCTGGATCATGTCGGCAGAAGCATCGATGCCGCGCACGGCCGCAGCGGGTGCGCGTGCAATCAGCGCTTCGGTTGAGTTGCCGGGGCCGCAGCCAATATCAATGGCCACGTGGATGGGCGTGGGTGGCACGGCAGCCAGCAAGTCGCGGATGGGCCGCGTGCGTTCGTCTTCAAACTGCACGTATTGCTTGGCGTACCAATCGTGTGGGGTCGTCACGATGTGCTCCTGGTGGTTGTTTGCCTGATGCGGCATTGTGTGGCGCCCCAACCGATCAGTAAAATGAATTCAATTTCCGGATTAATTCAAAACACTGATGAAAATCGACACGCTCGGCGTACAAGCTTTTGTGGCGATTGCGGAGTGCGGCAGCTTTACACAAGCCGCCGATACGCTGCATGTCACGCAGACCGCCATCACGCAGCGGCTGCGCAAGCTGGAAGCCTTTCTGGGCGTGGCGCTGGTGGAGCGCACCACGCGCCGCACCGAACTGACGGAAATTGGGCAGCGTTTTCTGCCGCAGGCGCGGCGGCTGTTGGGCGAGTTGTCCGATGCGCTGACGGAGATTCGCGAGACAGGTCTGAGCCAACGTGGCGACATCACCATCGCCTGTGTGCCGACGGTGGGGGTGCAATACCTGCCGCGTATCCTGCGCGCGTTCTCCGAACACCGGCCGCATGATCGCGTGAAGATTCTCGACCACGCCTCCGCATCGGTGCTGCAGGCGGTGCTGCGGCGCGAGGCGGAATTCGGCATCAGCATCGCAGGCGATCAGCACCCGGAACTCGCGAGCGTGCCGTTGACGAGCGATCCGTATGTGCTGGTCTGCCGCGATGATCATCCACTCGCCAAGCGACGGCGGATTCGATGGGCCGCCTTGCAGCCGCATCCGCTCATCTTTGCCGGTGAGGTGAGCGGCAACCGCAGCCTGCTCGACGGCGCGCTGAAAGCCAGCGGCGTGACGCTGCATTCGTTCTACGAAGTGCAGCGCAGCTCCACCGCTTTGGGCCTCGTAGCCGAGGGACTGGGCGCAGCGGTGGTGCCAAAGCTCGCCATCCAGAAGAATGCGTATCCGATGATCCGCACGATTGAACTGGTGGAGCCCGTGGTCTCACGCACGCTGGTGCTGGTGACACGCAAGGCGGCGCAGCTGTCGCCGGCCGCGCGTGCGCTGTATGACCGCATTGCCGAGGGCGCCACGTCTGCGGGCTGACGTTACAGCGAGGAGGCTGGTCCGCACCCGCGTACCGCCCCACTCTTTGCTGCATGGCCGATCAGCCGCGAGCCCCCTCTGCGCCAGCCGGATAGCGCGTATCCCCGCGCCATGCGAGCAGGTCATGTGCATTGGCTTGGCGATCCGCCCCTTGCCCATAGGGGTCAAAGCGATCGTACTTCCATGACAGCGTGCCACGCGTGTCGGCCTGACGATCCGCGCCCTGCGTGAACGGGTCTGTCCTGTCGACGGCGCCTTGTGTGTAGACGTCAAACTTCGGTTGCGCGGCGGAGGCGGGAAGCGCTGCGGACAGCGCGGCAGAAGCGGAAAGTGCGGCAAACAATGCCAGCGAGAGGCGGCGGGTGTGCATGATGAACTCCTGGTTCTGTGAGCGTGTGCCATCCAACATGGCACGCCATCAGGTCTTCGGCGGCGCCTGGCCGTCTCGACCTCACAGGTTGGTCGCGGTGGTCATGCAAACCTGACACTGCATCGGTGAAGAAATATCCCGCGCCGGCCTGTACCCACAGATACGCAGCGCGTGCGGCGCTGGATGCAGCAAGGCGCGAATAAGCTCACGCCGGTCGTTCGCTACGCCAAACGCATCAAGCCATGGACGCCCTGCCACCCTACGTAGAGCCCCACCAGCGTGATCAACACGCCCGACAGATACGGTGCCTTGCGCGCAAATTCACCAAAGCCGCTCCAGCGCTGGGACACATGCTTCACGCTCAGCGCCGCCAGCGCACCGGAGGCGACCAGCGTCAACGCCAAGCCAATGCTGAAGCACAGGACCAGCGCGGCACCCAACGTCACCTGCTTGAGTTGCAGACACAGCAACAGCACGGTGATCGACGCCGGACACGGAATGAGCCCGCCGGTCAGCCCGAACACGATGATCTGCCCGGTGGTCACGTCGCGGTTGGCGAAGCGGCGGCGGATGTCGTTGGCGTGCGCGCGCTCGTGGGCGTCCTGATACCCATCGGATGACACGTCCAACCCACCGTAGGCGCGGTCGGCATGCGCGTGGTCGTGCTCAACGAACTCCACGGCGTAATCGTGCCGATGGTGTGCGTGCCCGAGCGACAGCCGTGCCACGAAGGCATGCGGCTCAGGAATGGTCTGCACGGATTCCAGAAAGCCATCGCGCTGCACGAACGCGAACGTCTGCCGGCTGCCGTCGGGCCGCTCCGTTACCACTTGCACCTGGTCGGCTGCCCAGGCATGGCCGCGCGTGCCTTCGCGCGTCAGCCGGAAGCGTGGGGGCACACCGTCTTCGAATACTTCGAGGCGCACCACGCCGTGGCCGGTGTCGATATGCTTGGCTTCTCCATGGTCGTGCTCGTGATCATGGCGATGATCGTGGTCATGCCCGTGCGTGCCGCGCCACGTGCGCCACATCATCCACACTGCCACGGCCACGATGAGCACGGCCGATGCCACCTGGAAGTACGGCTCGGTGGTTTCCGCATTCCAGTTGCGGCCGAAATACAGGCCTGCCATGGCCACCGCCCACACCACCGCGGTGTGCGACACCGTGGCCGACAAGCCCAGCAATACCGCCTGCGCGAGCGTGCCGCGGATGGCCACGATAAACGCCGCCATCATCGTCTTGGAGTGCCCTGGCTCCAGGCCATGCAGTGCCCCCAGCAGGATGGCGCTGGGGACGAACAGCCAGGCATTGCCTTGCTGCAACAGGGTGGTGAACGCGGTCATGGGTGGACGGTCCGTGGCGGTTTCTCGGTCGGCGCAGTATACTCCCCCCTAGTATCTGCATGCTACCCTCCGCCGCCTCTGCAACCCGCAACACACACCCGAACCATGGCCCACACCATCCGCGACAAAGCCAAACTCCTGGCGCGCGTACGGCGCATTCAGGGGCAGGCGGCCGCCCTGGAAAACCAACTCGCGGATGAGGGGGACTGCACCGCCGTGCTGCAGCAGATCGCTGCGATTCGTGGGGCTGTCAACGGCTTGATGGCGGCCGTCATTGAGGGCCACCTGACCGATCACGTGGTCAAGGAACCGGCGGAGGCGCAGCGGCAGGAAGATCTGGATGCCGTGCTGCAGGTGATCAAGTCGTATTTGAAGTAAGGCGCGTCTTCATCCGCCCCGGGGCAGACTTAAACGCCCCATAGCCCTAGCCGGTGGCGGATGGCTTACTGCGCCAGGCGCCGCAACTTCCATTCTCCGCTCGGCTGCTTGCAGAGCCAAGCTGTCCACTGTTCCTTGCTGCTGCCGCGCGTCAGCTCGCTCTGGAGGCGGCGGCACGATTGGCCCGCGTCGGTCCTGGTTTCCAGCGGTGTGATGGTCGCATCGATGGCGGGTTGCTTGCCCTTGGCGGGCCATGTCCGTTGCGCGGGCGTGTTGTCGGCGGTGGTTTTCAGCGCGTCGCCGATCGCCTTGGTGAACGACTTCAGTTCCGTCTGGCTCATCGACCCGATGATGGTGCTGGCCAGCACGTTACGGAAATATGCGAACGACGGCGTGGCGGCGGCAAGCAGTGCGGCGCCCACGAGGGCATGTGCAAGACGGCGGCGATGCGGCATGGTGTGTGTCCCCCAGGATGTGACGACAAGGTGTCTTCATCCTAGACCACGCCGAATCGGCTCGGCGCGCAAATGCTGGCTCAGCCGCCCAGCTTGTCGAGCAGGCTGTACCACGCCACGCCGGCCGCAATGTAGAAGCGCTGCAACCCATGCAGCGGGATCGGCGTAATGGGCGACACGGGGTACGGAAACGTGCCTCCACCGCCAGCGAGGCGCGCGGCAATATGCTGGCCCAGGCTGGTACACAGCGCGATGCCGCGGCCATTGCAGCCGAGCGCCATCGTCACGCCCGGCGCTGGCTCATGAATATGCGGCAGGAAATCGCGCGTGATGGCGATGCGGCCGCTCCAGCGGTACTCGTACTCCAAGGGCCCCAACTGCGGAAACAGCAGCTCCAGTGAGCGTTCAAGGTGTGCAAAATCCTGCGCGTTGCGCGGCTCGGTAAAGAAGCCGCGTCCACCCATGAGCAGGCGCCCGGCTGCGTCTTTTCGGAAATACAGCAGCAGCCGTTGCGAGGTGGAAGCCGTCTCGCCGCGTGCCAGGATGCGCTGCGCATCCGCCGTCTTGAGCGGCTTGGTGGCGACGATGAAGCTGTTGGCAGAAAGCACCGTCTGTGCCAGCCCCGGCCACAGCGGCCCGGTGTAGCCGTTGGTGGCGATCACCACGCGTTGCGCGCGTACCTTGGCACCTGTGCTGGTAGTGGCGACCCACTGCCTACCTTGCCGTTCCAGCCCCATGACGGCGGTATGACCATGCACGGCCGCGCCCGCTTGTTGTGCCGCGCGCACCAGACCGCGCGCATAGGCCATCGGCTGGATGGCACCCGCGCGGCCGTCCAGCCACGCGCCCGCAAACGCCTCGGTGCCTACACGTTTTGCGACGGCGGCGGGGTCCAGCACTTCCACTGGCACGCCGCGCTTCTCCCACTGCCGTGCACGGGCATGCAGCGTCGGCACGGCTTTGTCCGAATACGAAAGCTGCAGCCACCCCGCCCGCACCGGCTGGCAGTCGATGTTGTGACGCGCAATCAGATCGAACACCAGATCGGCTGAGCGCGAGACGGCGTCGATCAACGGCTCGGCGCGCGTGGCACCGAATAGGCTCACGAGTTCATCGGGGTCGTGCTTGAGCGTTGGGTTGACCTGCCCGCCGTTGCGGCCCGAGGCGCCCCAACCTGGGTCATTGGCATCGAGCACGGTGACCTGTGTACCGGGCTCGGCCAGATGCAGCGCGGTGGACAGCCCCGTGTAACCCCCACCAATGACGAGTACGTCAGTGGTGATCGATTCCAATAGCGGTGGCGTTGGTGGCGCGGCTGGCGCCGTAGCGGCCCACAGCGACGGCGGCAGCGGCTCACCGGCGCCGAGCATGTCGAGTTGCGGCTGCGTCATGGCACCAAGTCTCCGGTCGGCGCGTCTGCCGGTTTGTGCAAGACGCGTCGCAGGAAATCCTGCGTGCGCGGTTGGCGTGGCGCGCCCAAAACCTGGGCAGCTGGACCTTCCTCGACGATGGTGCCGCTGTGCAGGAAGCACACGCGGTCGGCCACCTCGCGCGCAAAGCCCATCTCGTGTGTGACGACGATCATCGTCATGCCCTCGCGGGCGAGGCCGCGCATCACTTCCAGCACATCGCCGACGAGTTCGGGGTCAAGCGCAGACGTGGGCTCGTCGAACAGCATCGCCTCGGGCTCCATGGCCAGCGCGCGGGCAATTGCCACGCGCTGCTGCTGGCCGCCGGAGAGTTGCGCCGGGTAGGCCTGCGCCTTGGCGGCCAGACCGACTTTCTCCAGCAACGCCATCGCCTTGGCACGTGCGGCTTCCGGTCGTTCGCCTTTCACGTAGACGGGCCCTTCCATCACGTTCTCCAACACGCTGCGGTGCGGGAACAGGTTGAAGCGCTGGAACACCATGCCCATGCGGCTGCGCAGCGTGTGGATGGTTTTGCCGTTGCGGTCGACCCGTTCGCCGAAGGCGCGGATCTCGCCGCCATCGTAGGATTCCAACCCGTTGATGCAGCGCAGGACCGTCGATTTGCCTGAGCCCGATGGGCCAACCAGGCAGACCACCTCGCCCTTGTTCACATGCAGGCTCACGCCGCGCAGTACGTGGTGGTCGCCAAAGTGCTTCTGCAAGTCGCGGATTTCGATCATGGCTTGGCCCTCCCCGCACCGAGGCGGCGTTCCAGCCGGCGCAGGCCGAACACCAGCGGCAGGCTCATCACCAGATACAGCAGCGCCACCAGCGTGTAGACCGTCATGTTCTGGAACGTGGATGAGGCAATGAGCTGCCCGGCGCGCGTCATTTCCGCCACCGTGATGGTGGACACGAGCGACGAATCCTTGAGCATCATCACCAGCGTGTTGCCGTAGGGCGGCAACGCAATGCGAAACGCCTGCGGCAGGATCACGCGCCGCATGATCAGCGCGCCGCGCATGCCCATCGCCTGCGCCGCTTCACGCTGGCCCGGGTCCACCGCCTCGATGCCGGCGCGGAAGTTCTCGGCCTGATACGCCGAATACGCAATGCCCAACCCGATCACGCCCGCCTGGAACGCCGTCAACTGAATGCCGATGTCCGGCAGCACGAAGTAGATGTAGAAGAGCTGCACGATGATCGGCAGCCCACGGATGACGTTGACGATGGTTGCCCCGGCCGCAGAGACAGCCTTGATGGGCGACAACCGCATCAGCGCCAGGGCCAGCCCGATCACGCTGCTGAGCAGGAACGACAGCACGGTCACCTCCACCGTGACCACTGCCCCCTTCAGCAGAATTGGCAGAAAGTCCTGCGCGCTTTCAAGAAACGTTGCCAGACTCATCGCACGCTACCCGCTCAGATGCCCCACTTCTTCACGATGGCATCGAGCGTGCCATCGGCCTTGATCTTGGCGATGGCCTTGTTGATGCGGTTGAGCGTTTCGGTATCGCCCTTGCGTACCACCAGGCAGACATCGCCCACGTTGGCGGGCTTGTAGTTGGGCGCGAGCTTCACGCCCTGGAAGGTGTGCTGGCGGATCTGGTACGCGATGATCGGCTGATCCCCCAGGCCTGCCTTGATGCGGCCGAGCGCCAGGTCGCGCGTCATGTCGGCCACCGAGTCATAGCTGCGCACTTCCTTGAAGATGCCCTTCTTGTTGAGCATGTCGAGGAACACCGTGCCCACCTGCGCGCCCACCACTTCGCCCTTCAGGTCATCGAGCGTGGCGTAGTTTTTGGCGTCGTCGGCCTTGACGATCAGGCCCTCGCCGTATGAATACACCGGGTCAGAAAAGTCCACCACTTGCGCGCGCGCTGGCGTCTTCAGCATCGCCGCCGAGATGATGTCGATCTTGTTGGACGTGAGCGACGGAATGAGCGCTGAGAACACCGTCTGCTGCACGTTCACGTTGAAGCCGCCCGCCTTGCCGACGGCCGTGACGGTATCGACCATCATCCCCTGGATGGAATTGGTCTTCACGTCGAGGAAGGTGAACGGCACGCCAGTCGCCGTGGCCCCCACGTTGTAGGTGGGTGTGGACTGGGCCCACGCGAACGATGCGGTGCCGACCATGCACAAGGCCAGTGCAGCGCGACGGAAAGTGGTGACAACAGACATGGCAATCCTCCCAGCAACGGAAAAAAGACGCACCCCGAACGCGCATGCACGGGGACTGGCTCAACGTGATGCAATGCTTATGCCAATATTCGAACGCGTAGCATCGATATATAACTATGGAAAACCACTAATCGACGTAGATGAATCGATATGCGATTCTTTGAGCGTCTATTTGCCACCGAGACGTTACCTAAGCGCCACCTAGGCGCCACTTGTCATGACCGAAGCCGCTGATTCCACCGACGCTCCCGACCTGCTGTTCAACCAGTCGCTGGAAAAAGGGCTGGCCGTGCTGGGCGCCTTCAACGCGCAGCGCCGCACCATGACGATTGCTGAGGTGGCCGCCGCCGCCGGCATCAACAAAAGCTCGGCGCAACGCATGGTCTATACGCTCGAACAGCTGGGTTACCTGCGTAAGCATCCGCAGACGCGCCGCTACCAGCTAACCCCGGCGGTCATGAAGATCGGCTTCAACTACCTGGCCGCCGACACGCTCATCGACGTGGCCAACCCGTTCCTGGCCGAACTGACCAAGCTGACCACCGAAACCTCGTGTCTGACCGAACCGGACCAGGGCGAGATGGTGTACGTCGCCCGCTTTGTGAGCGCGCATTTCGTGCCGGTGCATATGCCCATCGGCAGCCGCATCCCGATGTATTGCACCGCCTCGGGCCGTGCGTACCTGAGCGCGCTGCCGATGCCCGAGGCACAGGCCATCGTGGAGGCGTCGCAGCGCGTGGCGCACACCATGCACACACGCACCGACGTGGCCGACATCATGGAAACGCTGCGCCAAGCGCGCCAGCGCGGCTACGCCACCAACTGCGAAGAGCTGTTCCTCGGCGACATGACCATCGCCGCGCCCATCGTGAGCAGCAATGGGCGCGCGCTCGGGGCGATTCACCTCGTCGCACCTACCGGGCGGTGGACACCGGAAGAGATGGAAACCAAGCTCGGCCCTGCGCTGCTGCAGTGTGCGCGGGCGATCAGTACGTCGGTGCGGGCGTTGGGGTGAGCGTGCAATCTGCGGCAACAGGCAAAGCCCGGCACAATGCACGCACCCTCGCCTCACCTCACATCGCCATGACGCTCCCGTCGATCACCGATTTCCCGCTGCTGTCCACCGACAAGCTCCGCTATGGCGACACTGACCGCCAGGGCCACATCAACAACGCCGCCTTCGCCACCTACCTGGAAACCGGCCGCGTGGAGATGCTCTTCACGCCTGACAACCCGCTGGCCGCACCTGGCTGCGAGTTCGTTATCGCGCAGCTTGTGCTCGACTTCCGCAACGAAATCCTCTGGCCCGGCTCGGTGCAGATTGGCACGCGCGTGGCGAGCGTCGGGCGCAGCTCGGTCAAGCTCGAACAGGCGATCTTCCAGAACGGCCGCTGCGCCGCCACCTCGCAATCCGTGATCGTGCAGATCGACGTCAGCACGCGCCAATCCGCACCGATCACCGATAGCGCGCGCCAGCGCCTTGCCGCCCTCACCATCGGCCCGGCTGGCGCCGAAGCTGAGTGATGCACGGCGTACGCAAACGAACGACCTCGAAGATTTTTTAACTTTGCTTGCACTTCCGCCGCTTGCCGGTGGGAAGATGGCTCTCCCGTTCAATCACGCGGAGGTGACCATGGGACTGTTGGATGAAGTGGGCAAGATCGCCGGCGCTGTCGCCGCCGTTGAGGCCGCCGAGAAGGTCGATCCGGATGCCGGCCTGCTGACCAAGGCTGTCGCCGCCGTTGCCGGTTTCAAGGGCGCGGGCGCGCTGGAAGAGATGCTGGAGAAGAAGGACGAGGCCAAGGCCGAAGGTACCGAGGCCGCTCCGGAAGATGGGGCTGCACCGCAGGCTTGATGTGCTTGCGGGCTCGAAAGGGTTTGGGGGACCCTGCCGGTTGGCGGGGTTTTTGTTTTCTGAGCCCGTGCTCATTCGGACGGCGCAGGGTCATGGCTAAGCCAACGTTGGGCCGGCCGCTACGAGCAGCGCATGGGGCGCACAGAACTCGGCGCCGGCCGGCAACTCTGGCAACTCCGCTAACGCCCGCAATGCCGTCTCTGCAAAGAACGAAAAATTATTGGTGAACCATTCGCACGCTTCGGTGATAAACGCCGCAGTCAATGCCATCGCGTGACGTGTCTCGTCGTGCATCAGCAAGCCACGTTGCTCGGCTTCGTTGATCACGTTGCGAACATGCGACTTCGAAATACCCAGATCCGAAGCGATTCGGCTACCACCGAGCCGGAACCATGTCGGCGAGTCGGGGTGCTCGCCATGGGCAAGGGCATGTCGAAAATGCTCGCGTATCAGACACAGCGCGATTCGATCGCCGCAGTCGTGCTCCATGAACCAGTTGATGGAGGGAAACTGCATAAACCGCTGCGTGATGTTGTTGAGAATGAATCGGGAGTGCCGGATATAGAGCGCGAACAAGGCGTCATCGTGTTCCAGCCGTTCCGCCATGCCGGGTTCGACCAGGTGCAGCGCCTCGCAGCACCGCAGATGCCTGACGAGCCATTGCCGCAAACCATCAATGACCCGTGCGCTGGGCACCAGGTACTTGATGCGCCTGTCGTCGCCATCGGCTTCGACCGTGACCAGTTTGGCGACACGCAGTAGCGCGAAAAAACTCACCAATGTCCGCGAGTAGCCGATCTCGTTTTGCAGGCGCGTTAATGTCGGTCGATTGCCAACGCCCGCTTGCGCCTCGTAATGCATGATGATCACGCGCCCCAGCGCATGAGATTGCATGGCGCGCGCGAATATCTTGTTGATCAGCCGTTCCCCCGTATGCATCTGCAACAAGGAATCGCAATATTCGAGCAACAGCAAGGCACTGGATGGTGTTGGCGAAATCATTGACCGCCCCCGATTAGCTGCGTTTTGTGAAAGACCGATTTTCTTTTTGTTTCAATCAGTCTTTTCCGCTTCTTTTTTGCGAATGCGCAACGGCGAATATACATGCAATGTTTGGACTTTTCTGATCCATATTCGCATCGGTAGGATGCCAGCACGCCATCTGTTGGATGCATTGCTCGGCCGCCAAACACAGTCTCGCAACGTGGCCGCCGTGCCACGATGGCCGTTGCCAGCAAGGCATGCGTGCATCGCGCCAATTCGCGCTCGCTGCAGGCCGAAGAGTGCAACGCCGTTCCGTTGTCGCTTACAACAACGCCGTTCCATCCAAAGGAAACACCCCATGTGCGACCAACATCCGTCCTCCACCTCTCGCCGTCGGCTGCTGTTCGCTGGCGCCACGTCCATTGCATTGAGTGGCGTTACCTCCGGCAGCGCCATGGGTGCCGATGAGCCTGCCGACGCCGCTGTGCCAAATGCGATTGCCCCCGCTGATGCACTTGCCCGCCTCATGGACGGCAACGCGCGCTACGTTGCCAATGATCCCGCCAACAAGGACTACTCCGCCGGTCGCGCCAGCCGTGTCAGCGCGCAATATCCGATTGCCGCGATTGTGAGTTGCGCAGATGCGCGCGTCGCGCCGGAATTGGCCTTCGATCAGGGGCCCGGCGATCTCTTCGTGGTGCGCGTTGCCGGCAATTTCGTCAACGACGATGGTCTTGCCAGCCTGGAATACGGCGTCAAGTTTCTTCGTGTGCCGCTCATCATGGTGCTCGGCCATACAAACTGCGGCGCGGTGAGCGCCACCGTCAACGTCATCCGGCGCAATGCCACGCTGCCTGGCCACCTGCCCGAGTTGGCGCGCGCCATTCGGCCCGCTGTCGCCATGGCAAAACACCTGGGTGATGACGATCTGGTGGCCAACGCGACCCGTGAGAATGTCCGGCTGAATGCCAATCGGCTGAATGTGTCTCGGCCGATCATTGGGCGCTACGTACAAGAGGGGAAAGTGAAAGTGGTCGGCGCGATGTACGACCTTGCAACCGGCAAGGTGTCCCTGGTGTAGCAGTCGCTGCATGTGTCACCGAAATGCGCAGCGCTCCCATGCCGCTGCTTTCCAGGAACGCTTGCAGGCTCGGGAGGATATTTGAGGATCCCGCCAGCTGGCGGGGTTTTTCTTTTCCGAGCCGGAGACGAGAAGGCGCGCGTGTGAGGCCGGGCATTCCAAACGTCTGGAAGACGCATATGGCATTCTCGGTCCGTCGGTCATCCACCCATACTCAGGCGAACCAACGTGAAGCTCGACCACATTGCCGTCGTCGCGCAATCTCTGGACCAAGCGCAGGACTATGCGTTGCGGCTGTTCGGCGTGAAGCTACCCCCAGGAGGACAGCACCCGCTGATGGGCACGCACAACTTGCTCACGCGCATCGCCCCTGGCGTCTTTCTGGAGTTCATTGCCATCGATCCCGAGGCGCCTCCACCAAACAGGACGCGCTGGTTTGCACTGGACCGCCTGATGCGAGAAGGCAAGCTGGAAGATGCGCCCTGGTTGTTCGGCTGGGTGGCCAGCCTTCCGGGGCTGGCGCGCAAGGCAATGGAAATCGGCTCACCGCAGCACGAGCTGCTGGAAGTATCTCGTGGCGATCTGCGATGGCATTTCTTTCATCGCAAAGATGGTGAAGCGGAAGCGGGCGGATGCTTGCCTGCCATGATCGACTGGGCAAGCGGCGCCAGCCCGGTCGACAAGATGCAGGACGTTGGCATCCACCTGAACCAATTCCAGCTCGCGCATCCGGAAATGGCCGCCATCCGCGAACGGCTGTATCGGCAAGGTTGGGATGCTTCCTGCCAGGAAAACCGATACGTCGAATTTACCGATGCGGCGAAACCTGCATTGACGCTGGTGCTCGATACCCCGAATGGGCAGGTGCAAATTGAGGGCGGCGGTCTGTAACCACCAACGGGTCAGGCGGCGCGGCGCTCCCCGACCCGTTGCCGCGTAGAAAACCCGTCCCGCACACACTGCCCCAACGCCTGCGCCGCCGCACTGGCCCCCTGCGCGGGCAACAGCAGACTGATCGCAAACATCGGCAGCTCGGGCAGCCCGGCTTCCGGCCCGAGGATGTCCAGATCCGCCGGTACCGTGGGCGTGAGCCACGCGGTCACGGCCAGGCCCGTACGCACGGTGGCGGTGGTCGCTTCGATGTTGCCGCTCTCAAACACCGTGCGCCATTCAATGCCGTGCTCGCCCAGCGCTTTGAGCACGCGGGCGCGAAAGGCGCAGCTCTCGTCCACCATCGATAGCGGCAGCGGGCGCTTCGCGTGCACGTTGCCGCCGCGCGCACCCACCCACACCAGCCGCTCCACGCACAGGCATTCGCCAGTCGCTTCGTCCACCGGGGCTTCGACCACGGCGACATCGAGTTCGCCGCGCGCCATGCCTTCCGCCAGCTCGGGCGAAGTGCCGCAGACGATGGTCAACTCCACCGACGGCCACGCCTCGGTAAAGGCCTTGAAGATGGGCGGGAAGACGGTGCCGACCAAGTCATACGGCACGCCCAGGCGCACGGGGCCCTGCAGCGGGCGGGCGGCCATGTCGGCCCAGATTTCGTCGTTGAGGGCGAGCAGGCGTTTGGCGCGGCCAAGGAAGCGCTCACCTGCGTGGGTGAGTTCGAGCCGACGGCCTTCGCGTTCGAACAGGCGGCACTCGAAGGCGTCTTCGAGGCGCTTGATCTGCTGGCTGATGGCGCCCTGCGTGAGGTGCAGCGCGTTGGCTGCCACCGTCATGCTGGCGTTTTCTGCCACGGCAACGAAGGTGCGGACGAGCGTGATGTCGAGGTTCTTGGCCATCGAAGCATTCTAGTTGCTAATGCGTTGGTGAAAAAATCTTGCCATTGCTAATGGATCGCCGGTGCGCACCATGCCATTGAACGATGCCTCTAATGCGGGGTAACCCCCACCGTTTGAAACAACCCATGGCGCCTACGATGTGAGGTCGAGTCCAAAAAGAGGACCGCTCCGGAGACAGCCATGGCCACAGATTCCCTCACCTTCGACTACGTCATCGTCGGCGCCGGTTCGGCCGGTTGCGCGCTTGCCAGCCGGTTGACCGAAGACCCGGACGTGACCGTCGCGCTGCTGGAGGCGGGGCCGCACGACCACCACCTCTCGGTGTGGGTGCCAGCGGGGTGTGCGGCGTCGCTGCCGTTCAAGAACAAGCGCAACTACGGCTTTCTGACCGTGCCGCAGCCGGGCCTGGGTGGGCGTCAGGGCTATCAACCGCGCGGGCGCGGGCTGGGCGGCAGCTCGTCGCTTAACGCGATGATCTACATCCGCGGCACGCCCAACGACTACAACCACTGGGCATCGCTCGGCTGTACCGGCTGGAGCTGGAACGACGTGCTGCCCTACTTCAAGCGCTCCGAGGGCAACGAGCGCTTTGCCGGCCGGGACGACGACGCGCTGCACGGCGGCACGGGCCCTCTGCACGTGAGCGATCTGCGCACCGGCAACCCCATCGCGCAGCGCTTTGTCGATGCGGGTGTGGCCGCTGGCTATCGCCGCAACAATGATTTCAACGGCCCTGACCAGGAAGGTGTCGGCCCGTACCAGGTCACGCAATACAACGGCGAACGCTGGAACGCGGCACGTGCGTATCTGCATGGCGGCGACAAGGCTGACAGCACCTACAGCCGCAACCGCCGACAGCTGACCGTACTGCCTGAAACGCAGGCCCTGCGCATCGTCTTTGAAGGCAAGCGCGCGGTGGGTGTGACGGTGGAGCGCGCCGGCCGGACCGAGACACTGCGCGCGCGCCGCGAGGTGATCGTGTCGTCCGGCGCGTTCGGCTCACCGCAGCTGCTGATGGCCTCGGGCGTGGGTCCGGCCGAGCATCTGCGCTCGCTAGGTATTCCCGTGGTGCAAGACGTACCCGGCGTCGGCCAGAACCTGCAGGACCACCTCGACATCATCCTGCACAAGAAGCTCTTCCACCTCGATTTGATCGGCTATTCCCTGCGCGGCAGTGCCCGCATGCTGGGCGAGATCCTGCGCTACCGGCGCGAGCGGCGCGGCATGATCGCCACCAACTTTGCCGAGGCCGGCGGCTTCATCAAGAGCCGTCCCGACCTGGCCGAACCCGATCTGCAATTGCACTTCGTTGTCGCCATGGCCGACAACCACAACCGCACGTTCAACTACGGCCATGGCTATTCGTGCCACGTGTGCGTGCTGCGCCCGAAGAGCCGAGGCGAGGTCCGCCTGGCTTCCGCCGACACGCGCGAGGCGCCGCTGATTGATCCGCGTTTCCTCTCCGACCCGGACGACATGGCTGGCATGCTCGCCGGCTTCCGCGCCGTAAAAAGCATCTTCGCGCAGCGACCGCTGGCCGATCTGGGTGGCCGTGAGTTGTATTCCGGAAACATCCGTGGCGACGGCTCCGACGACGAAGCCGTGCGCGCACTGATCCGCCAGCACGCGGACACCATCTACCACCCGGTCGGCACCTGCAAGATGGGCAGCGCGGATGATGCGATGGCGGTAGTGGACCCCGAGCTGCGCGTGCGCGGTGTTGAGGCCTTGCGCGTGATCGACGGCTCCATCATGCCGACCCTGATTGGCGGCAACACCAACGCCCCCATCATCATGATCGCCGAGCGCGCCGCAGACCTGATCCGCCAAGCCGGACGCCCGATCTTGAATGTGGTGACAGCCACCCCCGCGCAAGCAACGCCAGCCGAGGTGCACTGACTGCCGAACAAGACGTGGGCACCAACGCATGCAGACCAACGGTTTGGCCGTACCCTGCCCTAGATGGCGCCTTGAATTTCTGTTGCAGGGAGGAAAAAGGAAGGGAAACTGTTTGAGCGCAGCGAGTTTTTCCCTTCCCCTCCCTGCGACAGAAATTCAAGGGGAAGTCGCCATCTCGGGCGCGCCTTTCTTTGCTTACTTTCTTTGGCAAGACAAAGAAAGTGAGTCAGCCCCGGCGGGGGATGAAACAGGGATGGACCACCAAGTCCCGCCCCGCCAGGGATAAAAAGAAGGGATCGACCAACAACGTCAATCCCCGCCCAGCTTAGTTCCCCGCACTATCCGTCGGCGTATTAAACGAATCCCGCAACAGATAGCTCATCGGCACTTCCAAATTCACGCCATTGGGCGGAATCGGCTGCTGAAACCACTTCTTGTAGAGCTTCGGCACTTCGCCATCCACGATCAGCCGCGTCATCGTCTGGTCGACGAGCTTCTTGAACTCGGGGTCCTGCTTGCTCAGCATGATCGCGTACGACGACACCAGCTGCGTTTTGCCCGCCACGCGGTAGTCCGCCGGGTTCTTGCTGGTGGCGCGCATGCCGGCGAGCAGGATGTCGTCGCCGGCAAACGCATTTGCGCGGCCATCAGCCAGCATGGCGAAGGCGCTGCGCAGGTCATTGGCATCGACCACATTCACGGTCATGCCGGTGTCGTTCAGCTTGCGAGCCACGTCTGCATTGGTCGAGCCGCGTGCAGCCACCACGGTCTTGCCGTTCAGGTCTTCCCACTGTTGGATGGGCGAGCTTGCCTTCACCAGCATGCGGCCCTTGGTGATGTAGTGCGGAACCGTAAAAGCCACCTTCTGGCGGCGCTCAGGCGAGTTGTTGGTCGAGCCGCATTCCAGGTCGGCCTTGCCCGAGGCGACCACGTCCATACGAGTGGCGGCCGTCACCGGCACGTACTGCACCTTCAGATCGGGCCGCTTGAGCGAGGTCTTGATCGAATCGACCAGCCGTGAGCAGATGTCGATCGTGTAGCCGATGGGCTTGTTGTTGTCGACGTACGAAAACGGAATCGAATCTTCCCGATAGGCCAGGCGCACCGTGCCCGTGTCGCGGATGCGATCGAGCGTGGGTGAAGCGGCGGTTGCAAGGGAAGCGGAAACAGCGGCGGGAACGGCAAGCGCGGCCAGCAGCCACGTGCGCGCAGGGAACAGCATGGTGACGATCCTAGAAGAGAACAGGGCTGTATTGGTTAGGTACCGGACCGCGTCGGGTGCCCTATCGACGCGGCCGTCTGCGCGCCAATGGCGGAACGGTGTCCACCCGGCTGCACAGCGCTGGCTGGGCGCGCCGTCATCCCCCCGGGATGCCCGACCTCAAGCAATGTCACGCGCCGCCATGGGCGCGCATTATCCGCTATTTACGGGTATACCCTCAAACGCCGTGGGAGAAAGCCCACAAACCGTGCGGAATCCGTCCGCCGCCTTGTCGGTGGGGGCATTTGAGGGGGGCGCGCAGCAAGGCGCGCATCGGAATGGCCAGCCTATACCGGCCAAGCCCGTTGCAGCATGGCGCCCAGTTCCTGTGCGTTGCCATCGAGCGTGCCAAACACGCGGCCATGCTGATGGTGGAAGCGGCTGGCGATAAAGCGTTCGGCATCGTCCGGGTGGGCGTGGCTCAGCATCAGCGCCGCCTGCGCAGTGAGCGCTAACCCTTGCGCGATGCGGCGTGCGGAGGTCTCCTGGATGTCGCCCGGCTGATGCAGCATGGCCTGCAGCGCAGCCAGCTCCGCACGCACGGTGCGGTGGCCTTGTGCGCGCTCGCCAATGTCGTGCAGCAGGCGCAGGGCGTCGTCCGGGGTGCGGCCGATGGCGCGCAGTACGTCCAGGCACATCACATTGCCGGAGCCCTCCCAGATGGAGTTAACCGGGGCCTCGCGGTACAGGCGCGCCATCGGGCCCTCTTCTACGTAACCGTTGCCGCCCCAGACTTCCATCGCTTCGCCGGTGGCTTCGATGGTGCGCTTGCAGACCCAGAACTTGGCGGCGGGTGTGACGATGCGCTTCCAGGCGGCCGCCAGCGGGTCGGTGTCCGCACGCTCGAAGGCGCTGCTCAGTTCCATCATCAGCAAGGTTGCGGCTTGGGATTCGAGCGCGAGGTCGGCCAGCACATTGCGCATGAGCGGTTGATCGGCCAGCAGCCGGCCGAACGCCATACGGTGACGCGCGTGGTGCAGCGCCTGCATTAGCGCGTGGCGCAGGATGCCCGCGCTACCGATCACGCAATCGAGCCGCGTGTGCGTCGCCATCTCAATGATGGTCGGAATGCCACGCTCCTCTTCGCCGATGAGGATGCCTTCCGCGCCACGAAACTCCACCTCGCTGCTGGCGTTCGACCGGTTGCCGAGCTTGTCTTTCAGGCGCTGGATCTGGATCGGGTTCTTGCTGCCGTCGTCCCGAAAGCGCGGCACGAAGAAGCACGATAGCGGGCCATCCTCCGCCCCCATGCGCGCGACCACCAGGTGCGCATCGCACATCGGCGCGGAGAAAAACCACTTGTGCCCGGTGATGGCGTACGTTGCGCCGCGCCCTTCGCCGCGCAGGGGTATCGCCACGGTGGTGTTGCTGCGCACGTCCGACCCACCCTGCTTTTCCGTCATGCCCATGCCGATGAGGATGGCGGTTTTCTGGCGCCACGGCAGGTCACGTGCATCGTGTTCGCGGGCATAGAGACGCGGCCCCAGGTCGGCAAACAAGGCCGCCTCTTTTTGCAGCACGGGGATGCTGGCGAAGGTCATTGTTGCCGGGCACAGCGTGCCGGATTCGATCTGCGCCTGCATGTAGTAGCCGGCGGTGCGCGCGGCCCAGGCGCCGGGGCGCGGCTCGGCAAACGGCAGGGCCTGCAGGCCCTGGCTGCGCATCAGGCCGAGCAGCGCGTGCCAGGCGGGGTCGAAGCGGATGGCGTCGATGCGCTCGCCGGTGCGGCTGTGGGTGTGGAGTTCAGGGTGATACTGGTTCGCCTCGGTGGCCCAGCGCACGGTCTCGGGGGCGCCGAGCTGGTCACCGAAAGTGCGCAACGCATCGGCGTGCCAGCCGCCACCCAGGCGTTCGAGGGCGCCTTGCAGCGTGGTGTCGGACGTGAAGGGGTTGAAGCCGGTCAGGTCCGGGACTTGATTGAAGACGCGATGGGTGGCCTCGGTGGGCATTGGGGGTCTCCTGGGGTGTCACGCTTGTTGTGAGCCCATGGTAGACCACCGATGCTTGGCGCGGCTGGAGGTGGGTTTCTATACGGCGGTGGCGGCTTCCGCATGGGTTTCAGACGCCGTGAGTGCCGGCTTCTCGCCCGTCAGCAGGTAATGCATCAACTCCCGCACCGGCCGAATCGCCTCCCCAAACGGCAGCTTGCCCGCCCCACGGAAGAACAACCCGCGCTCCACATCGCCGCGCAATGCTTGGGCCAGCTTCAGGTCGATGCAGAACTGCCCGACCTTGCCGATGCCATCGCGCAGGCCGCACGTCTGCAGACAATCGAACCCCTGCAGGCAATCGCGCACCTTGGCCTTGGCCTGCAGCGCACTTTCACGTGACAGATAACGCGACAGCCACGGCGTCATTACCGCCCGCGCGGGCAGCCCCGCCACGCTGACGAACTCGCCGATATCGCCCTGCTCGGCGCCGGTCAGCACGCGCTTGAAGCGCTCGTGCGCATCGCCCTCTTGCGTCACGGCAAACGCCGTGCCGAGCTGCACGGCCGCAGCGCCCTTGTCGAGCCAGTGCTTCACCTTGGCATGCGAATCAATGCCGCCGGCCAGGATGATCGGAATCTGCTCCGCCGCCAACCCCAGCTTGACGAACAGCTCTCGGCATTCATCCAGCACGCGCGCAAACGAGAACCGCTCATCGCGCAGGTCTTCAATGCGTGCCGCGCCCAGGTGGCCGCCCGCGTGCGAGGGGTGCTCGATCACCACCGCATCCGGCAACCGCGCCTTCTTCATCCACCGCTTGAGCACCACGCCCACGCCGCGCGAATCCGACAGGATCGGGATGAGCGCCACCTTCGGGTGCTCCGCCGTCATCTCCGGCAAGTCGAGCGGCAGCCCTGCACCCATGACGATGGCATCCGCGCCGCTCTCGCACGCCTGCCGCACCAGCGCGGGGTGCGATTCCACGGCCTTCATCACATTCACGGCGATCATGCCGTTGCCTTGGCTGCCTTCGCGCGCTGCGCGGATCTCCCGATCCAGCGCGACGAGGTTGGCGGCGTTGATGGCATCTTTGTCGCGCGACTTTTCCGTGGCGGCCACGAGGTCGGCATGGTGATGCCGCAAGTCGATGCTGGCGATGGTGCCCACGCCGCCTTCGCGCGCCACGGCGCCGGCCAGCCGGTGCGCGGAGATACCCACGCCCATCCCGCCCTGCACGATGGGCACGAGGCTGCGCCCCGCGAGTGTGAACCGACGCTCCAGCATGACAACTCCCCTTCAGCGGCTTTGCCGCATTGCAATCCAAAATGGGTTCGAGCGTCGCATAGGTGAAACCGGGCCGCGTTGCGCCAGATCAAGATGGGCCGCGTCCGTGCGCCCGGCGGCACATTGCGCCGGGGTTTGGATTGAAATGACGCGGCAATCTGCCTCCATCGGGTTTTCGTGCTGGCAACGCCGGCAGCCCTGTGCTTAAATTCAGCCTCGTTGGATGAAACAGGGGTGCCGTGCGGATGGGCCGCGCGGCTGAGAGAGTCCCTTCGCACCCGATCCGGTTCGTACCGGCGTGGGAAGTTTCAGAACACCGCGTAGTCTCTGGCCGATCACCCTCACTGATCACGCCACCTCTCCCGGTTTCGTCCACCGCCTGCTCCACCAGGCCACAGAATCAAAGGACGAGACCATGCCCCAAGCCAAGAACGCCCCCGCCGCCTCATTCGACTCGCTGCAGTCCGAGCTCGACCAGAAGTTCGCCTACCCGGCCTCCAGCAAGACCTACATCACCGGTAGCCGCCCGGATATCCGCGTGCCGATGCGCACCATCAAGCAGACCGCCACGCGCACCGACAAGGGCGAGATGCTGAACCCGCCGGTGCCGGTGTACGACACCTCGGGCCCGTACTCGGACCCGGACGTGCACATCGACCTGAAGGCCGGCCTCGCCCCGCTGCGCGCCAAATGGATCGACGAACGCGGCGATACGGAAATCCTCTCGGGCCTGTCGTCCGAATACGGCCAGACGCGCGCCAATGACCCGGCCACGGCACACCTGCGCTTCTCGCACATCTCCAAGCCGCGCCGCGCCAAGGCCGGTGCCAATGTCACGCAGATGCACTACGCGCGCCGCGGCATCATCACGCCGGAAATGGAATACGTCGCGCTGCGTGAATCGCTGAACCTGCAGGCGCTGATGGACAAGCCCGAGTACCGCCAACTGCTCAAGCAGCATCCGGGCTTCTCGTATGGCGCCAACCTGCCGCAGCGTCCGGAGGACATCACGCCCGAATTCGTGCGTGCGGAAGTGGCTGCCGGCCGCGCGATCATCCCCGCCAACATCAACCACACCGAGCTGGAGCCGATGGCCATCGGCCGCAACTTCCGCGTGAAGATCAACGGCAACCTCGGCAACTCGGCAGTGACGTCGTCGCTGGCTGAGGAAGTGGAAAAGATGGTGTGGGCGATCCGCTGGGGCGCCGACACGATCATGGACTTGTCCACCGGCAAGCACATCCACGAAACGCGTGAATGGATCCTGCGCAACTCGCCGGTGCCCATCGGCACGGTGCCCATCTACCAGGCGCTGGACAAGACCGGCGGCGTGGCCGAAGACCTGACGTGGGAAATGTTCCGCGACACGCTCATCGAACAGGCTGAGCAAGGCGTGGACTACTTCACCATCCACGCCGGCGTGCTGCTGCGCTATGTGCCGCTCACGGCCGACCGCATCACGGGCATCGTCTCGCGCGGTGGTTCGATCATGGCCAAGTGGTGCCTGGCGCATCACAAAGAGAACTTCCTGTACACGCACTTCGACGAGATCTGCGAAATCATGAAGGCGTACGACGTGTCGTTCAGCCTGGGTGATGGCTTGCGCCCCGGTTGCATTGCTGACTCGAACGATGCCGCGCAATTTGGCGAGCTGCACACGCTGGGTGAACTCACCAAGAAGGCGTGGGAGCACGACGTGCAGGTCATGATTGAAGGCCCGGGCCACGTGCCGCTGCAGCGCGTGCAGGCCAACATGGACGAAGAGCTGAAGCACTGCTTCGAAGCGCCGTTCTACACGCTGGGCCCGCTGGTGACGGACATCGCCCCGGGCTACGACCACATCACCAGTGGCATCGGCGCAGCCAACATCGGCTGGTACGGCACGGCCATGCTGTGCTACGTCACGCCGAAGGAGCACCTGGGCTTGCCGGACAAGGAAGACGTGCGCGAAGGCATCATCACCTACAAGATCGCGGCGCACGCTGCGGACTTGGCGAAGGGCTGGCCGGGCGCGCAGTTGCGTGACAACGCGCTCTCCAAGGCGCGCTTCGAGTTCCGCTGGGAAGACCAGTTCAACCTCGGCCTCGACCCGGAAAAGGCACGCGCCTTCCACGACGAAACGCTGCCCGCTGAGGGCGCGAAGATCGCACACTTCTGCTCGATGTGCGGTCCGAAGTTCTGCTCGATGAAGATCACGCAGGAAGTGCGCGACTACGCGGCCACGCTCGACGCCAACAAGGGCATGGAAGAGAAGTCGATCGAGTTCCGCAAGACGGGCAGCAAGATCTACAGCTAAACCACTGGGCGACATGCCAACTCCATTTGACGTAACGATCCTCGGCGGCGGCCTCGCGGGCCGCCTGTGTGCCTGGCAGCTTGTGCAAGCGGGGGTACCGCCCGCGCGCATTGCCGTGGTGGAGCGCGGCGCGCGCGACGGCAGCAGTGCGGCCGCGTACGTGGCCGCGGCCATGCTGGCGCCGCTGGCCGAAGCCGCCGTGGCGGATCGTTTCGTCGTCGACCTGGGGTTGGCAAGCCTGGCGCTGTGGCGCGATTGGCTGCCCAAGCTGCGCACGCCGGTCTTCTTCCAGGAAGCCGGCACGCTGGTCGTGTGGCACGCGGCGGACCGTGGCGAGGCATCGCTGTTTGCCAACCACGTGCGCAATGCCGCCCCGCCCGAACGCGTGGCCGCAGATTTGCGCGCGGTGGACGCAGCGGGCATTGCCGCGCTGGAGCCGCTGCTCGCGCAGCGCTTCACGCAAGGGCTGTATCTGGCAGGCGAAGGTCAACTCGACCCGCGCACCTTGCTCGATGCGCTGGCGACCGAACTGGAAGCGGTGGGCGTGCAACTGCGCTGGAACACGGAAGTCGCTGATCCGAGCCCGGACGCGCTCGCGGCCAATGGCCTGGGCGCACGTCTCGTGCTCGACTGCCGTGGCCTCGGTGCCAAGCCGCAATGGCCGCGCCTGCGTGGCCTGCGTGGCGAGGTCGCGCGCATTCACGCGCCGGATGTGTCGCTCACACGCCCGGTGCGCATGCTGCATCCGCGCTACCCGATCTACATCGCGCCCAAGCCGGGCAATGTCTACGTGATCGGCGCGACCGAGCTGGAGTCTGACGACATGTCGCCGGCCAGCGTGCGCTCCACACTGGAGTTGCTGTCTGCTGCGTATGCCGTGCACCCCGCCTTTGGCGAGGCGCGCGTGCTGGAACTGAACACGCAGTGCCGCCCGACGCTGCCCGATCACCGCCCGGCCATCCGCTGGGATGGCGCTGGCACGTTGTCGGTCAATGGCCTGTACCGGCACGGCTACATGATTGCGCCGGCCGTCACCCAAGCTGCCGTGGCAGCGGCGTGCGACGTGCTGGACGGCTGTGCCTTTGATGCGGACGACTGCGAATGGCCGGAGCTGTTTGCCGCTGCTGCATCGCCCGAACCTGTTTTGTCATGACGCTGAACGTCACCCTCAACGACCTGTCGCTCGCGCTGCCTGCCGGTAGCACGCTGGCCGACGCGATTGGCGCCGCTGCGCCGCAACTGCAGATCGCGCCGCCGTTTGCCGCGTCCGTGAATGGCGACTTCGTGCCCAAGGCGCGCCACGCGCAGCACGCGCTCAAGGCGGGCGACCGCATTGCACTCGTCCAGCCTGTCGTGGGCGGCTAGGAGTTCTTGATGACCACTACGAATCTTTCCGCGCTCGCCGGCCAAGCTGATCCGCTGCGCCTGTACGACGAGACCTTCGCCTCGCGCCTGCTGCTCGGCACGGCACGCTATCCGTCGCCGCAATCGCTGGAAGACGCGGTGCGCGTGTCCAACCCGGCCATGCTGACGGTGGCGCTGCGCCGCCAGAGCGCAGGCTCGCCCGAGGGCGGCGCGGGCTTCTGGAAGATGCTGCGTGAGCTCGGCGTGCCCGTGCTGCCGAACACCGCCGGCTGCTATTCCGCTGACGAGGCCTATACGCTCGCGCAGATGTCGCGCGAAGTATTCGAGACGGATTGGATCAAGCTCGAAGTCATCGGCGACGACTACACGCTGCAGCCCGACACGCTGGCGCTGCCCGCAGCGGCTGAGCGCCTCATCAAAGACGGCTTCAAGGTGCTGCCGTATTGCACCGAAGACCTGGTGCTGTGCCGCCGCCTGCTGGATGTCGGCTGCCAGGCGCTGATGCCGTGGGCCGCGCCCATCGGCACCGGTCGTGGCCCCACCAACCCCTACGGCCTACGTCTGCTGCGCGAGCGCCTGCCCAACGTGCCGCTCATCGTCGATGCGGGCCTGGGCGTGCCCTCGCACGCCACGCAGGTCATGGAGTGGGGCTACGACGCCGTGCTACTCAACACCGCTGTCGCGCAAGCCGGTGATCCGGTGGCGATGGCGCAGGCGTTTGCGATGGCCACGCAGGCCGGCCGTCTGGCGCGTTTGTCTGGCCCGATGCCTGAGCGCGATGTTGCACAAGCGAGCACGCCCGTTGTTGGCTTGCCTTTCTGGCACGCGGACGAGAAGCAAGCATGACCACATCCGCTTTGCGTTTCTCCGCTGCGTGGCCGGGGGCGGTTTCCCTCGCCGCACAGATCGTCGATCGCCATGTGGAAGCCTTCGGCCGTGCACCGCACGCCTGGAGCGTGACCGACCGCGTCGATGACGCCACCACGGCCACCACCGTCTTGCTGACCACCGATGCAGCACAAGCCGAGCGCGCCCGCGCCGCGGGTGCCGCCGTTGTGCTGAGCGAGACGCAGGGCACCGAGCGCATCGACACCGTGCACGATCGTCTCGGCACGTACCGCTTTGTATCGGCTTCGCACGGCGATGCGCTCGACGCACGCTTTGTCGCTATCTTCGGCGCAGCGTTGGCACTGGCGTTCGAGCCGCGCGATGCGCTGTGCGTGGCGCGTGCGTGGATCGCCGAAGGCAATGCCGATGCACTCGCATGGCCCGCCCGCTTCGACACCCTGCCCCGCGTGATCGAACCCGCGCTGCCGTGCCCGACCGCACCGGATCTGGCCTTCGCGCCCTGCCCGACGCAACTCGGCATCTACGCCGTGGTGCCGGATGCGGAATGGGTGGCGCGCCTCGTCGCGCTCAAGGTGCCGACCGTGCAGTTGCGTTTCAAGTCGGACGACGCGCAAGCCGTGGCCGACCAAGTGCGCCGCGCAGAAGCCGCCGCACGCGGCAGCAGCACGCGCCTGTTCATCAACGACCACTGGCAAGTCGCGTTGGACGTACACGCCGGCGGGCCCAACAGCGGCATCTACGGCATCCACCTCGGCCAGGAAGACATCGACGATGCGGACCTCGTGGCGATCCGCGCCGCAGGCTTGCGCCTCGGCATCAGCACGCACGGCTATGCCGAGATGCTGCGCGTCGCCCCGCTGAGCCCGAGCTACCTCGCGCTGGGCGCCGTGTTCGCCACGCCCACCAAAACCATGCCGACCGTGCCGCAGGGCCTGGGCCGCTTGTTCGCCTACGCGGCGGCCATGCGCACGCGCGTGCCGGCACCTCCGCTCGTGGCCATCGGCGGCATCGACTTGGCAGCGATGCCGCGTGTGCTGGAATCCGGCGTTGGCTGCGTGGCTGTGGTGCGTGCCATCACGCAGGCGGACGATGTGCCGGCCGCCGTCGACGCCCTGCAAGCGACGTTCGCAGCGCACGTGCGCGCCTGAGCATCGCAGGCGGCACGCACTACGGGTTTCGACACGCAAGCGCCTTTCCGCTGACCTATCCTGTTCGTGCGCCGCTGCGGCTCTTGCCGTGGCGGCGAATCCATTCACGCTGCAGGAGACAAGACATGGCGGTTCAGCCCATCCCCGAGGGTTACCACAGCGTCACCCCGTACCTGAGCATCAAAGGCGCCGCAAAGGCGATCGATTTCTATAAGCAAGCCTTCGGCGCCACCGAGATCATGCGCATGCCCGGTCCCAATGGCACCATCGCGCACGCCGAAATCCGCATCGGCAATTCCCCCATCATGATGGCCGACGAAGTGCCCAACATGGCCTGCGCCAGCCCGGACACACTGCAGAGCACCTCGGTCGGGCTGATGATCTACGTGCCCAACGTCGATACCGTGTTTGCCAACGCGTTGAAGGCCGGCGGCACGGAAGTCCGCCCGGTGGTGGACCAGTTCTACGGCGATCGCTCCGGCACGCTCAAAGACCCGTTCGGCCACGTGTGGACCGTGTCGACGCATGTGGAAGATGTCGCGCCCGACGAGATGACCAAGCGCATGGAGAAGTGGACGAAGGAGCAGGCCGCTACGTCTGCTTGAACCGGTTGGCACAGAAAGCAAAAAGCGCGGATGGAGGTCCGCGCTTTTTTGTCTGCGTAGCAGCACTACCGTGGCACGCAGCTCACCTGCACGTTGTTCACATCGCCGTTGACCGTGCCGCTGCCATTGGCCACCACGCAGTTGGCCGACGCCGGTTGCGTGGTGATCGTCACCAGATAGCTGTCGCCAAACGGCACCAGCCCGCCAAACACGAAGGCGCCGTTGGAGGCCAGAGTGAGTGAGTCGCGGCCGTTGTTGAGCAGCACGATCGACTGCCCGCCCGGCAGCCCGCTCACCGTGCCGCCAATCGAGAAGACGGTGCCGATGGGCGAGCCGAGGCTGACGTAGCCATTGCACGCGCCGAGCACCGCGCACAGCGCAATCGCGGGGACCCAGCGCGGCAGACAGCGAACCAGCGTGATGGGCAGACGCTTCATGGCGGCTCCTTGGGTCAATCCTCGTCGATGTCCACTTCCAGCGCGCGCGGTGCTGCCAGCGGACGCGGCGCAAAGCCGTGGTTCAGCGGACCGGCGCCGCGCCCAAGGGCAAGGTGGCGACCGGCGCCGATGGCGTGCAGCAGGTAGTCGAGCGACGCCTCGATGGCGGCTTCCAGCGCATCGCCGCGTGCGAGATGCGCCGCGATGGCGGCCGACAGCGTGCAGCCGGTGCCGTGCGTGTGCGGCGTGTCGATGTAGGTGTGGGTGTAGACGCGCTCGATGCCGTCGGCGGTGACGAGCACGTCTTGCAGCACGCCGTCTTCCTCCGCGTTGGACACGTCGCTCAAATGCCCACCCTTGATCAGCACTGCGCGGGGGCCCAGTGTCAGCAAGTCGCGCGCGGCGGGCAGCATGTCATCTGCCGTGCGCACCTCGCGGCCGAGCAGTGCGCTCGCTTCCGGCAGGTTGGGCGTGACCAGCAGCGCGCGCGGGAACAGCCATTTCGCCATCGCTTGCACGGTGGCATCGGTGCCGAGCTGCGCGCCGCTGGTGCTGACCATCACGGGGTCGACGACGAGGTTGGCGATCGGGTGGCGGTCCAGCGCAGACAAGATGGCTTCCACCACCTGCGGCGTACCGAGCATGCCGGTCTTGGCGGCATCCACGCCGATGTCGCTTGCCACGGCGTCGATCTGCCCGGCCACGATGTCCGGCGTAAGCGCTTCCACCGCCGTCACGCCCAGGGTGTTCTGCGCGGTGATGGCCGTGATGGCCGACATGCCGTAGCAGCCGAGCGCGGAAAACGTCTTCAGGTCGGCCTGGATGCCCGCGCCGCCACCGCTGTCCGAGCCGGCGATGGTGAGCACGCGCGGCACGTGCGAGGCGGGAGCGGCAAACGCGGCGAGGGTCGGGTCGGTGATCGTCATGGCGGGGGATGTGTGCGAGCGGCGTTGGGGGTTGCCTGCACTATAGCGCCATCGCGGCCGAACGGATGCGCGGGGCTCCAAACCTCGCGCACGAGGGTTGTTGCTTCGAACGTGAGGCTCAGACCGTGGAGCGCGACCGTTTGAGGCGCAAGCGCGAGGCTCCGAGCCTCGGTCGTGAGGGTTTTAGGTTCGGGCTTGAGGCTCGGACCTTCGCACGCGACAGTTTTAGGCTCGGCCGCGAGGCTCGGAGCCTCGACCGCGAGGGTTTTAGGTTCGAGCTTGAGGGTCAGACCTTCGAACGCGACAGTTTTAGGCTCGACCGCGAGCCTCAGACCGCCGAACGTGAAGCTCAGATCGCCGCGCGTGAGGTTCCGAACGCCAAATTCATGGCGCTCGGAGCGCCGAGCATGGGGCTTCGAGCGCGGTGCGTCGCCCTCCGAGCCCGACGCTCGGGGGTTTCGGCACGGCGTGCGTGGTTCTGAGCTCCAAAATCTGGACGTCGGAGGGCGGAGCGCAAGGCTTGGCGCCCCCTACGCGCCCATCAGCGTGCCAAGCGCGAGGCTTTCTACCTCGCATGCCGCGCTCGGCGTGTGGCAGCCTCAGTCCATCAGGTCGGTGTAGTCCGCTGCGGCGTAGCGTTGGGCGCGCACCCACGGCGCGGCGGCCGGTGCGGGCAGCGCCGTCACGCGCGTGAGCTTGCGCTGGCTGCCGCTGGCATTGCGCGATTCCACCCGGCGCGGGTATTGGCCCGCCACATCCCATTCCACGGTGACGGTGCGCTCGCCCTGCTTAGCGCGGTAGGTCTGCACGCCGTTGCGGGCGGGGCCCTCGGCACGCATGCCCTTGAGGGCGGCCGGGTCGAGCAGGTGGTACGCCGTGGCCCACGAGCCGTCGAAGCCGATGTTGGAGTACTCGGCGGGTTCCACGCTGTAGTTCTTTTGCTGCGCGTCGCTTACCACGCGTACCGTCAGCGCGCCCTTGGCATCGCGTTCGATCCAGCGCGGGGCGGTGTCGGTGTCGGCGTGCTTGTGGCCGGCGTGGGCGTTGGTTGCGTCGTGCTCTGCGTGGGCGGACTCGGGCGGCAGTTCCCGGGCGATCCAGACGCGGTCGCCCTGGCGGTAGACGCGCTCGGCAAAGCGGACGTCACGCTGGATGCCGTCGGTGCCGAGCGACGACATCTGGTGTTCCACGCGCAGTGCGGTCAGCGTGTTGGGCGAATCGGGGCCGGCAGCTTGTGTCGTGGCTGTAGCAGCGGCGAACGCGAGCGAAAGCAAAAGACGGACAGATCGGGTCATGCGAATTCGGAGTCGGGAAAGCCAAAACGAAAAAAGCGCATGCCGATCACCTCGGCATGCGCGCGAAAGGAAACGCCGGAATCAGAGGCCCATGGCCGTCTTGACCACGCCGAACACTTTCGTGTTGTCCAGCGTGCCCTTCAGCGGGGCGCTGCCCGGTCCAGAGGAGAACAGCATCACATCCCCGCCGCCGTGCGTTTCCGAGCCGGGCGTGCCGAGCTGCACGCCCACTTCCTGCAAGTAATCATCGGCCGTGGTGTCGACACCGGCCACGTTGTCGCGCGTGGCCTTGCGCGGCGTGCCGCCATTGCCGAACACCAGCGTGGTGTACGGCAGGCCGTCTGCGGCCAGTTGCGGCTGGCCGGTCTTGATGTCGTTCGACACGCCCAGGATCGGGTTGCCCTTGCGCGGGTAACCGTTGATCGTCATGGTGTGGTCGTGATCGGCCGTGACGACGATCAGCGTGTTCGACAAGTCGGCCGTGCCCAGTGCGCGCTTGATGGCTTCGTCAAATGCGCCGGCGTCTTCCAATGCGCGCTTGGCGTTGGTGCCATGCAGTGCGTGGTCGATACGGCCGCCTTCCACCATCAGGAAGTAGCCCTTGCCGTTCTTCTGCAGCACGCGGATGGCCTTCTCGGTCATGTCGGCCAGGCTGGGTTCGTCGATGGCCTTCTTGACCCGGTCCAGCTCGTAGTTCATGTGGTCGAGGTTGAACAGGCCGAGCAGCTTGGTGGTGCTCGTCGGGTCCACGGCCGCGAGCTGCGTGCCGGTCGACACATACGTGTAGTTGGCCGCCTGGAATTGGGCGATCAGGTCGGTGGTGTCGGTGCGCTTGCTGCCGGTGGTGCCTTGCGGCAGGTAGTGGCGGCGGCCACCGCCCAGCAGCACGTCCACGCCGTCCTTCAATGCGGCGTTGTACAGCGCATTACCCGGGGTGCCCTGCGCGGCGATCTGGTTTTCACCATCGCGGTGGCAGATGTGCGAGTACGTGGCAGCCGGCGTGGCGTGCGTCAGGCGCGTGGTGGTGACGGCGCCCACCGACTTGCCGGCCGCCTTGGCCAGCTCCAGCAGCGTGGTGGCCGGCGTGCCGTTGTTGGCTGGGCACGTGCTGTCGGAGCCCGTGACATAGCCCTTGCCGGTGGCATCGCTGGCCTTGGTGTCTTGCGACATGGAGATGACTTCGTTGTTCATCTTCACGCCGGTCATGTAGGCCGACATCGACGGGGCGCTGTCGGTGGTCTGTGCATCGTTGGAGTACGTCTTGATGCGCGCCGTGCGCTTGAGCGATTCCATCGTCAGGCGGCCGCTCTCGCCCACCTTGTAGATGCGCGTGGCGGTGACGGTGGTCGGGCCCATGCCGTCGCCCAGGAAGAAGATCACGTTCTTGGCTTCACCGGCGGCATGCGCCTGGGCAGCTGCACCGGCAGCCAGCGCCAGCACGGTGGCGCGAATGATGCGGTTCGATTGCTTGTTCATGATGTGCCCGCTCCCTCTTACAGACCCACGGCCTGCTTGATGAGGCCGAAGACCTCGGTGTTGTCCATCGTGCCGGTAAAGCGCTCGGCGCCCAGGCCGCGCGCGCCGATGAAGACATCGGTGCCGCCGTGCGTTTCGCCGCCCGGCGCAACCGGGATCACGGCTTCCTGGTGATAGGTCTTGTCGTACACGGCGGCGTCCGTCAGCGCACCGCGCGTGGCCGGGCGGTTTTCGCCGGTGCCGAAGCCGATGATGGTGAACGGGTTGCCCGCCGTGTCGGTGGCGTTGTTGCCGTTCACGTAGCTCTTGAGCAGGCCCAGCACGCCGGGGTTGCTGTCGCTGGTCGGGCCCGTGCGCTTGGCGTAGCCGTTGAGCACCAGCGTGTGGTCGTGGTCAGCCGTCACGACGATCAGCGTGTTCTTCAGGCCCGGGTCGATCGTGTTGAGCTTGTCGATCGCGCCGCGGATGGCGGAGTCGAACGCGACGGTGTCCTGCAGCGCCTTGCGGGCGGTGGTTTCGTGCAGCGCGTGGTCGATACGGCCGCCTTCCACCATCAGGAAGAAGCCCTTCTTCTTGGCGGCGAGCACGTCGATGGCCTTGTTGGTCATCTCGCCCAGGCTCGGTTCCTTGGTCGGGTCGCGGTCCAGGTCGTACGACATGTGGCTGCTGGTGAACAGGCCCACGACCTTGTTGTCCGTCGCCTGCAGCGTGTCGAACTCGGCCTTGTTGCTGGCGTAGCGGTAGCCGCCGGCCTTGAGCTCGGCGATCAGGTCGCGGCCGTCGGTGCGGGCGCCGCCTGCCGTGGTCGGCTGGAAGTGCTTGCGGCCGCCGCCGAAGACGACGTCCACACCGTCGCCCAGCGCACTGTTGAAGCCCTTGCCGGCCGGCGTGAGTTGCGCGGCGATGGTGTTTTCGCCGTCGCGGTGGCAGATGTGCGCATACGTGGCGGCCGGCGTGGCATGCGTGATGCGCGTGGTGGTGACCACGCCCGTGCCGTAGCCGGCCGCCTTCATCAGTTCAAGCAGCGTGGTGACGGGCTTGCCGTTGCCGCTCGGGCAGGTGCTGTCGGCGCCCGACAGGTAATCCTTGCCGCCCGCGTCATAGGCCATCGTGTCCGGCGACATGGAGATGACCTCGTTGTTCATCTTCACGCCGGTCATGTAGGCCGACATCGACGGCGCGGAGTCGGTCACCTGCGCGTTGTTCGAGAACGTACGCACGAAGCCGGTTTCCGGCAGCGTGTCCATGGTCAGCTCGCCGTCTTCGCCCACCTTGTAGATGCGCGCGGCGGTCATGGTGGTCAGGCCCATGCCGTCACCCAGGAAGAACACGACGTTCTTGGTCGGGGTGGCGGTGGGCGTGCCGGCGTCCGGCGTGGCATTGCCGGTGGTGGAGGTGCCGTCGCTCCCGCAGGCGGCCATGGCCAGTGCGGCTGCCGCGGCGGCGGCGTACTTCGTCAATTTATGGTTGTGCATCGTTGGCTCCCTGAACGATGCCCGGCACTTTGGTGGCGGCGTGTTGCACAACCGTGATGCGGGTCCGGCACTTCTTAACCGGATCGCAAGGTTGGCGTGTGACAACGCATTGACAGCGCGCCGTGCGCTCGATTACGAGGATTCGCTTGCCACGGCAAGCGTGTGGGCCGCAAAAGGGCCGTATGTGACGCCCCCAGCGTGGTTGCGCCCGGCCGAATCCGCTACAATCCAGCCCATTCCGAGGAGCGTTGCAACGGTCGGCTCAGTCCAACCGCCAGGCTCGGAAGTTCAAACGGCGCTCGCAGTATCGTGGCTGACACGATGGCGAGAACGCATCTATCCGGGGGCCGGCACATTGGTGCCCCGTCTCAGCAGTTGTCTCTCCAGTGTGCGGTCACCCCAATCTTTACGGAGTGATCCAATGAACGCTGTCACCGATCTGAAACACGATTACCTCGTCGCCGACATCAAGCTGGCTGACTGGGGCCGCAAGGAAATCGCCATCGCCGAGACGGAGATGCCCGGCCTGATGGCCATTCGCGAGGAGTTTGCCGCCAGCCAGCCGCTCAAGGGCGCGCGCATTGCCGGCTCGCTGCACATGACCATCCAGACCGCCGTGCTGATCGAGACGCTCAAGGCGCTCGGCGCCGACGTGCGCTGGGCCTCGTGCAACATCTTCTCGACGCAGGATCACGCTGCCGCGGCCATCGCCGCATCGGGCACGCCGGTGTTTGCGTTCAAGGGCGAGTCGCTCAAGGAGTACTGGGACTTCACGCACCGCATCTTCGAATGGCACGACGGCGGCACGCCGAACATGATCCTGGACGACGGCGGCGACGCAACGCTGCTGCTGCACCTGGGCGCCCGCGCCGAGAAAGACGCTTCCGTGATCGCCAAGCCGGGCAGCGAAGAAGAAACCTTCCTGTTCGCCGCCATCAAGGAAAAGCTGGCGAAGGACGCGACCTTCTACAGCCGCAACCTCGACGCCATCAAGGGCGTGACGGAAGAAACCACCACGGGCGTGCACCGCCTGTACCAGATGGCCCAGCGCGGCGAACTCCGCTTCCCGGCCATCAACGTGAACGACTCGGTCACCAAGAGCAAGTTCGACAACCTGTACGGCTGCCGTGAATCGCTGGTCGACGGCATCAAGCGCGCGACCGACGTGATGATCGCCGGCAAGGTGGCGGTCGTGGCCGGCTACGGCGATGTGGGCAAGGGTTCGGCTCAAGCACTGCGCGCGCTGTCCGCTCAAGTGTGGGTGACCGAAATCGACCCGATCTGCGCGCTGCAAGCCGCGATGGAAGGCTACCGCGTGGTCACCATGGACTACGCTGCCGAGCACGGCGACATCTTCGTCACCTGCACGGGCAACTACCACGTCATCACGCACGACCACATGGCCAAGATGAAGGACCAGGCCATCGTCTGCAACATCGGCCACTTCGACAACGAGATCGACATCGCATCCGTTGAGAAGTACCAGTGGGAAGAGATCAAGCCGCAGGTCGATCACGTGATCTTCCCCGACGGCAAGAAGATCATCATCCTGGCCAAGGGCCGCCTGGTGAACCTCGGCTGCGCCACGGGCCACCCGTCGTACGTGATGAGCAGCTCGTTCGCCAACCAGACCATCGCGCAAATCGAGCTGTGGACTGAAGCACAGAAGGGCTCGAACAAGTACCCGGTGGGCGTGTACACGCTGCCCAAGCATCTGGACGAGAAGGTCGCCCGCCTGCAGCTGAAGAAGCTGAACGCGCAGTTGACCGAGCTGACCGACCAGCAGGCTGCGTACATTGGCGTGAAGAAGGAAGGCCCGTACAAGGCCGACCACTACCGCTACTAAGCCGTACCCGCCGGCGGCGTCTGTGCCGCCGGCACTCAACCCGAGGACTTTCCCATGAGACTGCTCGCTGTCTGGGTTATCAACGCGCTGGCGTTGTTGCTTGTCGCCTATCTGCTCACCGGCATCCACGTCAACGGCTTCGGCTCCGCGCTGATTGCGGCGCTGGTGCTGGGTCTCGTGAATACGCTGATTCGCCCGATCCTGGTCATCCTCACCCTGCCGGTGACGCTGCTTACGCTTGGGCTGTTCATCTTCATCATCAACGCGCTGCTGTTCCTGTTTGTCGGCAACCTGCTGGCGGGCTTCCAGGTGGCCAGCTTTGGCGCGGCGCTGCTGGGCTCCATTCTGTACAGCGTGATCTCGTGGCTGCTCTCGAGCCTGCTGCTGCGCGAGGCTTAAGGTTCTGTCATGCAAGACCGTCAATTCAGTTTCGAATTCTTCCCGCCCAAGACGGCGGAAGGCGCTGAAAAGCTGCGCAACACGCGTGCGCAGCTTTCGCCGCTCAAGCCGCGCTTCATTTCCGTGACCTTCGGCGCGGGCGGCACTACGCAACAAGGCACGCTCGACGCGGTGGTGGAAATCCAGCGCGAAGGCATCGAGGCCGCGCCGCACCTGTCGTGCGTCGGCTCGTCGCGCGAGAGCATCCGCGCCATCCTCAATACGTATCGCGACAACGGCATCCGCCGCATCGTTGCGCTGCGCGGCGACATGCCCTCGGGCATGGGCGAGATCGGCGAATTCCGCTTCGCCAATGAGTTGGTCGAATTCATCCGCCAGGAAACCGGTGAGGCGTTCCACATCGAGGTGGCGGCGTATCCGGAATACCACCCGCAATCGCGCTCGGCCAAGCACGATCTGGACAACTTCGCCCGCAAGGTGAAGGCCGGTGCGGACTCCGCCATCACGCAGTACTTCTTCAATGCGGATGCGTACTTCCAGTTCGTGGACGATGTGCGCAAGCTCGGCGTGGACGTGCCCATCGTGCCGGGCATCATGCCCATCACGAACTCATCGCAGTTGATGCGCTTTTCCGAGATGTGCGGCGCCGAGATTCCGCGCTGGGTCGCCAAGCGGTTGGAGGGCTTTGGCGATGATCGCGAGTCGATCCGCGCGTTTGGCCTGGACGTGGTGACGGCGTTGTGCGATCGCCTGCTGCAAGGTGGCGCGCCCGGCCTGCACTTCTACACGCTCAATGCTGCCGGCGCCACGCGCGCGATCTGGCAGCGTCTTGGCCTGTAAATGGCAGTCGCGCCGGATCCGCTGATTGCCTGGCTGCTGGATGAGCTCCAGCCGCTGGCCGCGCAGATCGGTGCAATCCGCGCCCGCCGGATGTTCGGCGGCGCGGCCCTGTATTACGACGACATCGTCTTCGCGCTGGTGATCCGCAGCACGTGCTATTTGCGTGTGGACGACATCACGCGCGCGCGTTTTCTCGCCGAAAAATCGGTGCCGTTCAGCTACGACCGCGACGGTCGCACCATCAGCATGAGCGGGTATCTCAGCGCGCCGGCCGATGCGCTCGATGGTGGTCAGCCACTGCGTGATTGGGCGCGTCTGGCCATTGAAGCGGCGCTGCGCGAAGCAAATGCCAAGGCTGCCAAGCCGAAGCGCGCCGCGGCAAAGAAGACACCAAAGACAACGGCGACCACCAAGGCCGCCGCAAAGAAAACGCCCGCCAAACGCTGAACGCTCAGTACAGCGTCGTCTTCAGCCGCTCCGGCAGTTCACGGTCGTATGCATCCCCATCGAACGCGCCGCCGCTGATGCGCTGCAGGATCTTGCCTGCGGTCGGCATCGCGGGTTTGTCCTCGCTCGCACGCTCCCATAGCTTCGAGCGCACCAGCGCCTTCGAGCAATGGAAGTACACCGTCTGTACCTGCACGACGATCACGCTGCGCGGCGGCTTGCCTTGCACGGCAAATGACGCGAGCAACGCCGGATCCGCCGAGATGGTGGCCGTGCCGTTCACGCGCAGCGTCTCGCCCACGCCGGGCACGATAAAGAGCACCGACACGCGCCCGTCTTCCACAATGTTGCGCAGATTGTCGATGCGGTTGTTGCCGGGGCGGTCGGGAATCATGAGCGTGCGGTCATCGACAATGCGCACGAAACCCGGCGCATCCCCCTTGGGCGAGGCATCCGTACCCGCCGCGCCGACTGATGACAGCACGATGAACGGTGACGCTTCCACGAACGTGCGGTAGTCCTCATTCAGGTGGTCGATCTCTTTGAGCAGCGAGCGCGGGTTCGGCGCGCCATATACGGCTTCGAGGTCGGCAACAGTCTTCAGCGTGTGGGGCATGAGCGTATCTGAGGCGGGTTAGACGACGCCGTGCTCGGTGACGATGCAGTCGAGCGCGATGTCGTGCGATTGCGGGGCGATGGATTCCAGCCGGTTGGCTTCGTAGGCGATGCCGATGGTGCGCGGACGGTGCCCCGCAGCATGCAGCGCGGCCAGCGTGCGGTCATAGAACCCACCGCCGTAGCCGATGCGATAGCGCTGCGCATCAAAGCCAACGCACGGAATCAGCAGCGCATCGGGTGTTCCCATCTCACCCGTGCGGGGGATGGGGATGTTGTACGCGCCTGGTGTCATTTCACATTCGGGCGTCCATCGCCGAAACTGCAGAGGGGAAAACTTGTCTGTCACCACAGGCAGCAGCGCATGGCGTTTTGCATCTGCGGCCAGCCAATGGCCAAGGACGGTCAACGCATCGAACTCGCCCTGCGTTGGCCAGTAGGCCGCCAGGCGTTGTGCGGGCAGTGTGTCCAGCAGATCCGCCAAGTGGCGCGCGAGTGCGGCGTCATGTGCAACACGCTCGGGCAGCGTGGCGCGTGCCTCGAGCAGCATGGCGCGCAGCGTGCGGCGCGACTCGATCGGCGTGGTGGGGTTGGCCGGATCGTGCGGGTTGCCTAAGGCTGACATGGGATAATTCAAGGACCGAACAGTGATGATTGGATGGGGCAGGAGATGACATTGAAGGCCAAGGCAGTATATCGCGCGGTCGCGCTGGCTTTTGCGGGGGTGATCGGCATGGGCGTGGTTGGCTCGACGCCCCTGGCGGTGGCCGCCAAGCGGCAGGCGCCGCAAGGCATTCCGGCCAATCCGGACGATGCGTTTGTCGAGCTACGCAACGCCGCGCGTCGTAACGATGTCTCGCGTAGCTGGGAGCTGGCCGATAGCCTGTCCGACTACCCGATCCAATCGTACGTGCAGTATTTCCGCATCAAGCCGCAGTTGTTTGATGCCAGCGGCTACGCGCGCACCGATGCGCCGGATGATGAGATCCGTTCATTCCTTCAGCGCTACAAGGGCGAGGCGATTGCCGACCGTTTGCGCAACGACTGGTTGCTGGTGCTCGGCAAGAAGCGCGACTGGGCAACCTTCGATGCCGAGTACCCCAACTTCGTGCTGAAGGACGACACGCAGGTCGAGTGCTATGCCCTGCTCTCCCGCGCAATGAAGGGGCAGAACGTGGCCGCCGACGCGCGCAATACGTTGCTCGATCCGAAGGGCTATGGCGAAGGCTGTGTTGACCTGATCGGCTATCTGGCGCAGTCCAAGCAGTTCACGCGCGCCGACGTGGCGTTTGCGGCGCGGCTGTCGCTGGAGCAGAACTTGGTCACGCAGGCGGCGCGCATTGCCGCGGTGCTGCCCGAGGGCGACCGCGTGGACAACGACACGTTGGCCAACGTGACCCGCATGGCACGCAATGATCCGTCGCAGGCGACGGCCTATCTGCTGTCGCAAAGCGGCGGCCTGTCGCGCGAGGAGCAAGGCGCCGGCTGGGGCGTGATCGGCCAGTACGCCGCCAAGAAGCAGACGCCCGATGCGCTGGATGCTTACCGCCGCCAGATCACGCTGGGCGGCACCGAATGGCTGTCGGATGATTCGCAGGAATGGCGCGTGCGCACCGCCTTGCGCGCCGGCGACTGGAAGATGGTCCGCCAAGCCATTGAAACGATGCGCCCGACTTTGCGTAGCCGCGATCCGGCGTGGACGTACTGGTATGGTCGCGCACTCAAGGCCGATGGCCGCAACGATGAGGCCAAGCAGCAGTTCCAGTCCATCGCCGGACAATTCAACTTCTACGGCCAGCTTGCGCAGGAAGAACTCGGCCAGCGCATCACCGTGCCGCCCAAGACCACGGTGGCCGACGCCGAGATCGACGTGATGGGGCGCAACCATCCGGGCTTTGCCCGCGCCAAGCGGTTGTACGACCTCAACCTGCGCTTTGAAGGCAACCGCGAGTGGAACTGGGAACTGCGCAACATGAGCGACCGCGAGCTCCTGGCGGCAGCGGAATACGGCCGCAAGCTCGGCCTGCTCGATCGCACCGTCAACTCGGCTGACAAGACCAAGAGCGAACACGACTTCTCGCTGCGTTTCCCAACGCCCTTCCTGAACGTGGTGCAGCGCAATGCCGACGCGGTGGGGCTGGACGTGGCGTGGACGTACGGCCTGATCCGCCAGGAATCGCGCTTCATCATGGACGCGCGCTCGTCGGTGGGGGCCTCGGGCCTGATGCAGGTGATGCCGGAAACCGCCAAGCACATCGCCAAGAAGATCGGCCTGCCGGGCTTCCGCGTTTCGCAGATGAGCGACCTCGACACCAACGTGCTGCTGGGCACGGCCTACCTGTCGATGATCCTGACCAACCTGGAAAGCTCGATGACGCTGGCGACTGCCGGTTATAACGCCGGGCCGGGGCGCCCGAAGCGCTGGCGCGCCACGCTGACGCGCCCGGTGGAAGGTGCGATCTTCGCCGAGACGATTCCCTTTAACGAGACGCGCACGTATGTGAAGAACGTGCTGTCGAACGCGACGTACTACGGCGCGCTGCTGACCGGCCGCCCGCAGTCGTTGAAGGATCGCCTGGGCAAGGTCGCCCCCGAAGCGGTGACGCCTGACGACCTGCCGTAAGCCATCCCCCCTGTCACGCAAAAAACGCCCGCTGCAACGCGGGCGTTTTGCATTGGTACGCGCGTCGGCTGCGTCACAGTGGTGGCGCCGGGCGCACGTCAATGCACATGGCCTTGGTGGCAAGCGCATTCGGGTTCTATTGTGGTGGTGCCCCCTACCCCCGTCTGGAGATGCACCATGCAATCCTCCAATCTGCTCGTCTTTGGCGGTACCGGTTTCATTGGTACGCAGTTGTTGTCGCGGCTGGTCACGGAAACCTTTGCCGCACCCGGCTTACCCGAAGGTCGGGTGATCGTGCCCACGCGCGATGCCGAATCCGCCCGGGCGCACAATCTCACGCTGTTGCCACGTGTCGACGTGATGGACGCGGACATCTACGCCGACGATGCGCTCGACGCGCTGTTCATGGCGCTCACGGAGCGGGGCGGACAGCACTGTGCGGTCATCAACCTCGTCGGCACGCTGCACGATGCGCGCGAAATGCCGTATGGCCCGAACTTCCAGCGCGTGCATGTCGACCTGCCGCGCCGCATCGTGGCCGCGTGCCGCCGCCATGGCGTGAACCGGCTGCTGCACATGAGCGCGCTTGGTGCCGACCCAGCGGGGCCATCGATGTACCAGCGCAGCAAGGGCGATGGCGAACGCGTGGTCATGAACAGCGACCTCGACTGGACGGTGTTTCGCCCATCCGTGGTGTTTGGCCCGCAGGATCATTTCCTGAACTTGTTCGCGCGTATCCAACGCATGGCGCCCTTCTTCGTGCCGCTGGCGTGCGCCGATGCGCGCTTCCAGCCGGTCTATGTCGATGACGTGGCCGCGGCGTTCATCAATGCGCTCGACAACCCCGCCACCATCCGGCACGTGTATCCGCTGGTTGGGCCACGGGTATACACGCTGGCCGAGTTGATGCGCTTCGCCGGCCGCGCCAGTGGCCACCCGCGTTGGATCGTTCCACTCCCCGAAGGGCTGGGCCGCATGCAGGCGGCGTTGTTCGAGCATCTGCCCGGCGCACCCATTTCTCGCGACAACCTGGATTCCATGCGCGTGGACAACGTCAGCATGGAGCCGATCGCCCCCGAACTTGGCATTCATCCGCTCGGTATGGAGGCGGTGATGCTGCCCGCGCTGGCCGGCTTCGGCTCAGACCGAGGCATGCGCGCAGCCCGCATGCGCATGCACCGCTAGGGGAACGCACCTTGCTTGTGCTTGTGAGCCGCCTTAACAACGGTGGCGAATGGGTTTCATTTTGTCGCGATGAGGCGCGGGGCTAGAATGATTCGTTCGCCCCTCGCAGCAGCCTTGCACCATTGCCGGCACCGCGTTCGGCCGCAATGCAGGCGAGCTCACACAACAATCGCGGCACTCTCCAAGGACAGGCATCATGAAACTGGTCATCGGCAACAAGAACTATTCGTCGTGGTCGTTACGCCCGTGGTTGCTGGCCAAGCAGGCCGGCATCCCGTTCGAGGAGATCCGCGTACGCCTGCTGAGCGATACCTTTGCCGCCGACGTGGCACGCCATTCGCCAGCCGGCCGCGTGCCGGTGCTGGTCGACGGCGACATGAACGTGTGGGATTCGCTCGCCATCTGCGAGACGCTGGCCGAGCGCTTTCCGCGCGCGCAACTGTGGCCGGCCGATCCGAAGGCCCGCGCGCATGCCCGCTCGATCTGCGCCGAAATGCACAGCGGCTTCACCAACCTGCGCAACAACATGCCGATGAACGTGACGGCCGTGCTGCCCGGCATGGGCTGGAACGTGGCCGTGCAGCGCGACATCGATCGCATTGCCGCGATGTGGACGGAGCTGCGGCAGAAGTACGCATCGGAAGGCCCCTTCCTGTTCGGCCACTTCACGGTGGCGGATGCGTTCTACGCGCCGGTAGTCAGTCGTTTTGCCACCTACGGCGTGCGGCTGCCGGAGGTGGCCAAGGCCTACGCAGACCACATCCTCAACCTGCCCGCCATGCAGGAGTGGGTCGACGGTGCACGCGCCGAGCATGACTTTCTGGCCGACGACGAACCGTACCGCACCGCGCCGGACGAGGAAACGCTGGTCGCGGCCAATCAATGACGGAACGCGCAGCAAAGACAGAGTCCATTGTCGATCCGGCCACGCACGGGCTCGATGTATATGCCGTGGGCGGCGCCATTCGTGACGCGCTGCTTGGGCTGCCCGTGCAGGATCGAGACTACGTTGTCGTGGGTGCCACGCCGGAAGCCATGGAAGCACGCGGCTTTCGCGCCGTCGGCAAGGACTTCCCGGTCTTCCTGCATCCGGTTACACACGCCGAATACGCGCTCGCCCGCACCGAGCGAAAGACGGCCGCAGGCTACAAGGGCTTCTCGGTCTATTACGCGCCCGACGTCACGCTCGAAGACGACCTTATCCGCCGCGACCTGACCATCAACGCGATGGCGCAGCGCGTGGCGGAAGACGGCGCGCTGGTCGGCCCCGTCATCGATCCGTACGGCGGTCAGGCGGATTTGGCGTCGCGCACGTTCCGGCATGTGTCGGATGCGTTTGTGGAAGATCCGGTGCGCATCTTGCGCTTGGCGCGGTTTGCGGCGCGCTTTGCCGACTTTCATGTCGCACCGGAAACCAACGCGCTGATGCAGCGCATGGTGGAGGCCGGCGAAGTCGATGCATTGGTGCCCGAGCGCGTCTGGCAGGAAATCGCCCGCGGGCTGATGGAGGCGCATCCGCAGCGCATGTTTGCGGTGCTGCGCGATTGCGGCGCGCTGGTGCGCCTGCTGCCTGAACTCGACCGCCTGTGGGGCGTCCCGCAGCGCGCGGATTACCATCCCGAAGTCGATACCGGCGTGCACACCATGATGGTGATCGAGACCGCCGCTGCCATGGAAACATCGCTGCCGGTGCGCTTCGCTGCGCTGGTGCACGACCTTGGCAAAGGCACCACGCCCGACGACATCCTGCCGCGCCACATCGGCCACGAAGAACGTAGCGTGCCGATGATCGAAGCCGTCTGCCAGCGCCTGCGCGTGCCGACCGAGTGCCGCGAGCTGGCCCTCGTGGTGGCGCGCGAGCACGGCAACATCCACCGCAGCGACGGCTTTGATGCGAAAGCGCTCGTGCGCCTGCTGGAGCGCTGCGACGCGCTGCGCAAGCCCGAACGCTTCCGCCAGGCGCTGCAAGCCTGCGAGGCCGATGCGCGCGGGCGCCTTGGGTTTGAAGACCGCAGCTATCCGCAAACCGAGCGTCTGCTGCGCGCGCTGCAGGCAGCGTCATCGATTGACGCGGGCGCCGTTGCCAAGCGTTATGCCGAGCATCCGGCACATATCAAGCAGGCCGTGCATCAGGCCCGCATTGAGGCGGTCGCGCAGGCCGGCATTTAAGCCGGCCCTGGCGGCTTACTGGCTTACTCGAACGGCGTGTCGTTCGGGTTGGCGTACAGCGCCTTCAGCTGATCGTTCATCGGGAAGTTGAAGTTCAGGTTCTTGGGCGGCACGGGTTTTTCGAACCACTTGGCATAGAGCGTCTTGATTTCGCCGCTCTTCATCACGCCCGTCATTGTGTCGTCCACCAGTTTTTTGAACTGCGGATCATCTTTGCGCAGCATGAAGCCATACGCTTCGAACGACTGCGGCGTGCCGGTCACGACCCAGTCGTCAGGCTTCTGCGCCAGCGTGCGCGCGCCGGCCAGCAGCACGTCATCCATCATGAACGCCGCCACGCGGCCGCTCTGCAGGGTGAGAAACGATTCGCCGTAATCCTTGCCGCTGACGACGTTCATGTTCATCTTCTTCTCGTCGTTCATCTTGCGCAGGATGCGTTCCGACGTGGTGCCCGCGTTGGTGATGACCGACTTGCCCGCCAGGTCCGGAAAATCCTTCACGCCCGACTTCACGTTGGTCAGCAGCCGCGTACCGGCGATGAAGAAGGTGGTCGAAAACGCCGTCTGTTGCTCGCGCGATTTCAAATGCGTGGTCACACCGCACTCCAGGTCCACCGAGCCGTTCTGCACCAGCGATGTCCGGTTCTGCGAAGTGACGGGAATCTGTTGCACCTGCAGGTCCGGCTTGCCGGTCTTCTTCTTGACCGCGTCGATCACGCGCGCACACAGGTCGGCCGAGAACCCGATGATCTGGTTCTTGCTGTCGCGATACGAAAACGGAATCGACGATTCCCGCACGCCGATGAGGATGGTGTTGCTGTCCTGGATCTTCTTGAGCGTGCCGTCGAGTGCCTCGGCGTGCGCAAGGGTGGCGAACAGGCCGGCCAGCGCCAGCGGGATGCAACGCAGGGTGAAACGCATACTTCCTCCAATGGTTGTGGTACGCGGCCTGTCGTGTTGCGGCCGTCTGTGCTTGGGCTTCGTGGTGATGAATGCGGAAAGGCTGGGTCTTAGCCCTGGAACCAACTGCGCAAATCTGCGGCGCTGGCCAGCGGCCGATGCAGCGCATCGAGGTGCCGGCGCAGGTTGGTGACCAGTGCTGCGTTGTTGGGCGCGGTGCTGCCGTCGGGCAGGGCCATGTTGTTCTCGAACCCGATGCGCGCATGGCCGCCCAGCAGCGCCGCCGCGAGCGCGCGTTCCGCCTCGTGCGGGCCGAATGCGCACATCGCCCACGGCACGTTGGCGGTGATGCTTCCGCCGTCTGCCCAGGCTTGTAGGAATGGAAGCAGGTCGGTCGGGTTGGAACGCTGCCCCGCGCTGTAGCGGCCGAGCACGAACAGCACCCAGTGCGGTGTGTCCGGTAGGACGCCGCGTGTGCGCAGGTCGCGGTAGCGCACCACGTCGTCGGCGGAATAAAGGATGTACTGGATAGCTGTACACGCCCCGGCGAGCTCGCCAAAGAAGCGCGCGGCTTCGGCCTCGTGCGCTGCGTCGGGCACCAGTTCACGCAACGCTGCGGAAATCGCTTCGGGCTGCAATGCACGCACCGACGCCATTTGTTGCTCTGGGGTGTAGATGCCGACGGCCTCGGTGGTGATCTGGATCACCAGCGCGTCGCCCACCGCCTGCTGCACGGCGGCAATGGCCGGGCGGTAGTCATCCGGTTCCAGGCTGTGCGTGCCGTCGGGGCGGCGCACATGCAGATGCAGCATCGCCGCGCCGGCATCCACGCACTGGCGTGCGCAGGTGGCCAGCTCATCCGGCGTGATCGGCAGCGCGGGGTGATCGACGTGCGTCTTGCGCGCACCGTTGGGCGCAACGGCAATGGCGGTGGGCGGCGTCACGATACGGCCTCCAGTGCGCTGGCGGTGGCGGCGTCCACGGCATCGCCTAGGCGCTCGACGATGGCATCGATGTCCTGCGCGGTGGCAATGAAAGGCGGTGCGAGCAGGATGTGGTCGCCGCGCTGGCCGTCGATCGTGCCGCCCATCGGATAGACCATCAAGCCACGCTGCATGGCCTCGGCCTTCACGCGTGCGTGCGTCTTGCGGGCAGGTGGCAGCGGCGCTTTGGTGACGCGATCGGCTACCAGTTCCACGCCAACGAACAGCCCGCGCCCACGCACATCGCCCACGTGTGCGTGGTCGGCAAAGCGCGCACGCAGCGCTACGCGCAGTTGTTCGCCGCGCGCTTGCACGTTGGCGAGCAGGTTCTCTTCGGCAATCACCTTCTGCACTTCCAGCGCGGCCGCACACGCCGTGGCGTGGCCAATGTACGTGTGCCCGTGCTGGAAGAAGCCGCTGCCGCGTGTGATGGCGTCGTAGATTCGGCGGCTCACCAGCGTTGCACCGATCGGCTGATACCCCCCACCCAGGCCCTTGGCGATGGCCATGAGGTCCGGCACCACGCCGTCTTCCTCGCACGCAAACAGATAGCCCGTGCGGCCCATGCCGGACATCACCTCATCCAGCAACAGCAGCACGCCGTGGCGGTCGCACACCGCGCGGATCTTGCGGAAGTAATCGCCCACCGGCGGCACGGCGCCGGCCGTGGCGCCCACCACCGTTTCGGCGACGAAGGCGGCGACGTTGTCTGCGCCGAGTTCGACGATCTTCGCGTCGAGCTCGTCGGCCAGGCGTTGCACGTATTGCGCATCGCTCTCGCCATCCAGACGCTCGCGGTACGCATAGCAAGGCGACACGTGATGCGTGGGCACCAGCAGCGGCAGGAACGGCTCGCGCCGCCATGCGTTGCCGCCAATCGCCAGCGCGCCGAGCGTATTGCCGTGATAGCTCTGGCGCCGCGCGATGAAGTATTGCCGCTGCGGCTGGCCGATCTCGACAAAGTACTGGCGTGCCAGCTTGAGCGCCGCTTCAATTGCCTCCGAACCGCCGGAGACGAAATACACGTGGTCCAGATCGCCGGGGGCGGCCCCGGTCAGCCGCGCGGCCAGTTCTTCGGCCACGTCCGTCGTGAAGAACGACGTGTGCGCATAGGCCAGCGCGCGCACCTGCTTGCAGATGGCCTCGACCACGCGCGGGTGGCCGTGGCCTAGGCACGAGACAGCGGCACCGCCGCAGGCGTCGAGATAGCGCTTGCCGTCGGAATCGATGAGGGTCATGCCCTCGCCGCCCACCGCAGTGGGCAGCGTCTTGCGTGGGTCGCGGTGAAAGACGGAAGTGGTGGACGGTGTCATGGATGGTCGGGAGGCGTCAGCGTGAGGTGGCGGGCACGGCGACAGCCGCTTCACTGCGGCGGGCGCTGCGCACGTAGGCGTGTTGTTGCTTGAGTTGGGCGTCGCTGTCGGCCAAATGTGCGAGCGCCGTGGGGCCGGCGTGGCGGAACCACGTCATCAGCAGCGCGTCGAGCAGTGCCAGCGGTGCGGCCAGCGAATGGAAGAACGACGGAATCGCGACCGGCGCGATGAGCTGCTGCCACGCCAGTTCCGCGCCGGGGGCGATCGCGCTGTCGGTCACGTAGACCAGGCGCGCGCCGCGCGCATGCGCGTACTGCATCGCCTCGATGACCTCCCGCGTGTACGGATCGAATGTCACGGCGATCACGATGTCGTCGGCGCCGCAGAACCGCAGCGGGTCCGCCAGCGTGTTGCCGCTGCCGGTGCACAGCGTGACCTTGTCGTCGAACAGCTGGGCCGCATAGCCGAATGCATGCGTGAGAGCGAGGCAGCTGCGCGCGCCCAGCAAGTACACGCGGCGCGCCTTGCATAACGCCACCGCTACCGTTTCCAGTGCCGCGAGGTTGACGGCCGAAAACGCCGCCTGCACATGGCCGCCAATGGCGGTGCCAATGCGCTGCGCGTCGGATGCGCCTGCCGCATCGTCCCCCTGCAACGCGCTGGCCCGGCCGGCGAAACCGTCGGCCTGCTGGCGCAACTGGTTCACACACACCTCTCGCAGGGCGCCAAAATCTTCGAAGCCCAATGCCCGTGCTAGGCGGGAGAACGTGGCCGGCGGCAGATCGCAACGGCGCGCCAGATCGCGCATCGACAGCAGGGCGATGTCGTGCTGGTGCTTCTCCAGCAATGCGGCCGCGCGCTGCAATTGCGGAGACAGATCGCCGGCGCGGTCGCGCAGCGTCTGGATGAGTCCGTCAAACGTCATGGGAGATCGTGGTGATTCAACTGTTTCGTAAACTACTAAATTGAAACAGTCGAGTCAATGTTGATCGTGTCGTCCGGACTCGCCCATGCAAAAACGGCCGCCTCTCAGGAGAGCGCGGCCGTAGCGGCAAACAAAAACGGAGACCGAAGTCTCCGTTGTGGGGTGTGACGTGTGCGCCTCAGGTGGCCGGCGTGTCCAACTGCTCCATGCGGAACTGGAAGAATCCGGCGGCAATCAGGCCCAGCAGGCTCAGCGCCATGCAGGTGCACGCCAGGATCATGACCGCGCCCAGCGGCGGGACACCGCTCATCAGCGGCGTATGCATCAGCGCCGACAGGTTGCCGCCGACCCACATGGCGGCGATCAGCGCCATTAGGCACGTCAGCGCTGCGGCATTGCGCAACCACGTCAACCGCGTCTTGCGGCTGATGCCGTCGAAAGCGTGGAAATGGAAGTGGTGGTGACCGGTGCCAACGAGTGCCATGGAGAGTCTCCTTGTGCGTGCCGCTTGATAGCGTTGAGTCACTATACCGAGACCTGCGACAGTTTGGCGCACTTCGCGCCGCTAGGTATACCCTAAGCTGCGGCGCGTCAAGAGGCTTGGGTATATTTTTTGTCTCCGCGACACTTCGCCACAGATCCGCGGTGGAAGCGGCAAAGCAGCAGATGAGCGCGCATCCGAATGGGCGCGCAGAAATGAAAAAAGACCTCGCAAGGAGGTCTTTTTTGTTGCTCCGCAAAATCGATGGATCTTGCGGAGCGAAGAATTTTGGTGGCCTGGGGCGGAATCGAACCACCGACACGCGGATTTTCAATCCGCTGC
>CBJMVH010000010.1:0-119525 GCA_966433195.1 uncultured Ralstonia sp. | reverse complement strand
GGTTCGAGCGGTGCTGACGCTTCGGGTGGCGCCGATGGTTCGAGCGGTGCTGACGGTTCGAGCGGAGCAACAGGCGCAGACGGCGCCAACGCCAGCGGCCAGACGGGCAATGACTCCATGATCGAACAACTGCTGAAGGTCCTGGACGACATCCTCAAGATGCTGGCCCAGCAACAACAGCAGGCGCTTGGCGGCGGCCAAGGGCAAGGTGGCGGCGCGGGTGCAGGCGGCGCGGGCGGTGCCCAGGGCGCCGGCGGCGCAGCTGGCGGGCAGGCAGCCGGTGGCGCCAACGGTGCGTCGGGTGCAAACGGTGCATCGGGCACGCCGAACGCCTCCGGAGCGGATGGGGCCAACGGCGCCAACGGTGCAGACGGCACGGGCAATGGCGCCAACAACCCGATGGCCCAGCTCGAAACCCTGCTCAAAGACATGATCAAGGTGTTGGAACAACTGCAAGCCCAAAAGGCTGGCGGCACGCAACAGCAGCACACCCAGGTGCAAGGCGCCTAACGCCAAGCCACTTAACCAGACGGCCGGCAGCGGCCGTCATTTTTGCGATATCACGCAAGGAGACTCACCATGAGCATCTTCAGCAAAATCAAGCACGCCTTTCAGCACATCGGCGAAGACATCGCCAAAGTCGGCAAAGGCTTTGTCCACGCAGCAGAAAGCGTGGGCAAGACCCTCGTCCACGACGTGGAAGCCGTTGCCAAGCAAACGGCAGCCCTGACCAACGACCTGGTGCATCTGCGCCTTCAGAAAGCGCTGCACGACGCCGTGAACGTTGGCGAAGCGACCTTCAAGGGCATGCGGGATCTGAATACCGCCGCCTTTGACGTGGCTGAAAAATCGCTGGAAAACGCCCACCTGAGCAAGGGCCTGGACAAGGCACTGAGCAAGGTGGACAAGGCCCGCGGTTTCGTCAACGACATCGCTGACCGCACGGTCAAGGGCATCGGCGACAGCGTCAATGGGGTCGTGGACAGCAGCATCGCCGCGGCCAAGGCGGCAGCGCACGGCCATCTCGGCGAAGCACTCGGCGACATTGGCCAAGCCGCTGGCAACGCCGCACAGTTGGCTTCGGACCTGACGCCCGAGGGCCTGGCTGCCAGCGCTGCCGTCGCCACGCTGCAGAAGACGCACCTTGGCGGCACGGTAGTCGACTCTGTGGTGGAAGGCGCGCTGACGGGTGGCCGCAGCGGCATCAAGGATGCGGTCAAGCTCGCCGCCAAGGAAGGCGCCAAGGCCGAAGTGGGCGTACAAGCCCAGAACGCGCTCGACAAGGTGGCCGGCAGCGGCGACGGCAAGGGCGCCATGCTGCTCGGCGCGGCTGCTGCTGGTGCCGACGTGGCGGCGGACTTCCATGCCTCGCGCAAATCGCGCCACACCGCGCAACCGGAAGAGCACCACACCACCGAGCGCCATCCGGCCCCGACCGGCGAGCACGAGGGTGCCGACCGCAAGGGCAAGAAGAAGCACGAAGTCGAAGTGGATTCGAGCAACGGCAACGGCAACGGAAACGGAAACAGCACCGGCAAAACCGGCAATGGCAACAACGCCGCCGATCCGACCGGGCAGGATGCGCTGCAGGAGTTGCAACTCCTGCAACAGCAGTCTGCGCATCAGCGCATGCTTGCCGCCATCAAGTCGAACGGCAACGACGACGATGATGACGATGGTGACGACGTCACCTCCAAGGCTCCCATCTCGGCTCCGCAATCCTCGGGTTCGGGCCAAGCGAGCGCCAGCGCGTCGACGCACAAGAAAGCCGCATAAGAAAGCCGCGTAAATAGGCCATACAAGCAGCCGCTTGTGCTTGTTGTACCTCGGCCCCACGCGATGTTTGCGTGGGGCCAATGCTTTGAGCCCATCCGGTACTCACTCGAATCGACACCCCCGGCACCCGCATCACGCCGTCCATTCGCCTCGATCTCCATGCCCTCGATCAATCCATTTCGCCGAGCCTCGCATACGCCGGCTCCCGAATCCACGCCCCCACGCGGCGGTGTCCCACCCTATGCGACGCCAATGCGCCAGGAACCCGCACAGCAACCGCGTCGACGCGGCTTCGCTGGTCTGTTCGGACGCCGCCGCGCATCTGCCAACACGGGCGAGACTTCCCCTGCCCGGCCTCACGTCACCGTCGGTACGTCATCCGGTGCGGCCCGCACGGCGCCGAACAGTCCGCTCCACGGGCTTGCCTCGAGCCCCGGCACTCCCCTGCATGGTGCTGCCGCCATCAACGCACGCATCGCCGGATCAGGCATCCGCCAAGCGCTGGAGCAATGGCATGCGCAAATGCAGGCGCACGTTGCCGACTATCGCCCCGCCAATCCGCCTGCGAACTTCAACGCAGCACGTCAGCTCAACGCCGCGCGCGAACACATCGAAGATGTGGCACGCGGCCGCATGGAACACGCAGACGCGATCGAACTGAAAGCGACGCCCGTACTGCAGCTGCCGGATGTCGTTTTCGAGATCGCGCACCTCAAGGCGCTCCACCTCTCGGATTGCGACCTGCGCGAATTGCCGCATGAGCTGGGCAACCTCGGCATGCTCGAAACGCTCAAGCTGCACGACAACCGACGCTTGAACGCCTTGCCCAGCACGCTGGGCCAGTTGGCGAAGATGAAACACCTCGAAATCGTCGGCAGCGGCGTGCGCGAGTTGCCGTCGATGCACGGCTTGACCAACCTCAAGCACCTTGCGATCGAGAGTTCGCCGCTCACGTCGGTCCCGCGCGACATCGGCAATGCCCGGGAACTGAGAACCCTATCCCTGGCGCACACCTACTTGCGCGATGTGCCGGCCAGCATCGGCAATCTCGTCAAACTGACGGAACTGAAGCTGCACAACAACGTTGGCCTGACGGCGATACCCGACACCATCGGAAAGCTGCGGCACCTGAAGACACTCGACCTTTCACACTGCCCACAGCTACGTTCGCTGCCCGCGTCCATCGGCCACTTGAGCAACATCACCATTAACCTGCAGGGCTGCACGGGCCTCACGATGCAGGGTCTGCCGAAATCGCTCATCACGCCGATGAAGGGCCGCAAGGTCATCTTCCCTGATCACCTGCGCGACGAGATCGCCAACGCCCGTGGAGAATGGGCAATGCAGCACGACCCGCGGCTTCAACTGTTGCATGCCGATATCGAGCGCAAGAACGACGAAATGGAAAACGCCGTCTTCGGCTCGGGCGGCGGCATGAACGACGCGCAACTCGTGTCGGTTGCGTTCCGGTTGAAGGGTGCCCATGACCGACTGCCTGCGCTGAGAAACCAAGCCGTGCGCAATCCGATCGCTCCGCAGGCCAACGAATCCGCCGCCATGCGCCAGGCATTGGCCGAGGCGTTCAACGTCGAGACGGATCCCGAGGTCACCAAGCGCTTGCGCACCGCTGCCCGCGCATTACCACGGCCCTTGCAGCATGAACTAGCCGACCTGGTGGCCTCCAGCGCGGGGCGACAGCTGGTGATTGCCATTGGCGAAAGCGCATATGGCGTGCGCGGCAACAGCCGGCTGCAGCAACGGCTGCCCGCGCTTGCACACCACATTGCGAATCACCCGCAAGTCAAGGACCTGCGCGAGCAGGCACGGCGCGATCGCTCTGCCCCGCCAGCGCACGAACTGGCCACAAAGCTGATGCCCATCGTCCAGCATCTGTGGGACACCACACTGGCCAAGGCGGCTCTCGAAGCCCTTCCGGTGGCGCTGCAGACCGAGCTGAAGCCGGTGCTGGCGTCTGCGGGCGGCCGTCAATTCGTGCTGGATCTCAGCAAGGTGGCGGAAGGCGCCAGGGGCACGAGCGCGCTCAAGAGTCTCTTGGCGCCGCTGGCTACGCGGATTGCGCAAGACCCGCAAACGAAAGCCCTCCATCGCCTGGTACGCGCGGACCAGCAAGCCAGTGCCGAAGAGCGCAATGAAGGGCTGGCCGTGGCGTTGCTACCCATCGCTCAGCAGCACTGGCAGACGCTTCAGCGAGAAGGCGTCGCCGGCCCATCACGTCGCGGCTGACAGCGTCATTTGCGGCACGCAGCATGAACAAAGCCTCCCAATGGGAGGCTTTTTCATAGGCGCATGGAGGTTGTGCGCTACAGCGTCACCACCCGCGGCGTCAGCAGGAACAATCGCTGAAACCGCCGGCCAGTCGTCTGGTCATGCCGGAACAGTGCACCCAACAGCGGAATCTTCGACAGGCCGGGCACGGCATCCACACCCTTGCGCTGCTCGTCCACCGAGTAGCCGGCAATCAGCAGGCTCTCGCCTTCGTTGATCAACGCTTGCGTGTTGATCTCGCTCTTGTTGACCACCGGCAGGTTGCCGACCATCTGGTCGGTGATCTGGCCGTCTTCAATGTGGATGTTCAGGCGGATGCGTGACGTGCCGCCATCCGACACCACCATCGGCAACACACGCAGCGAGACCCCGGCTGAGATGTTGTACAGATCTGCCGACTGATACCCCGCCACCGGTACGTAGAAGTTCTGCTTGCTGTCCATCACGGCTTCGGTGTTGTCCAGCGTCGCTACCTTGGGGCTGGCGGTGATGTGTGCTTGATTGGTCTGCTGCAGCGCGCTGATACGTGCCATCAAGTAGCGCGATGCCCCGCCGATGACAGCCGTGAGCACGCCACCGGTGGGCGTGGCCGCAATGGTGGCCGCTGCGTTGGCGGTGGTCGCCACCGAATCCAGCGAACCGGGATTGGCCAGCTGCGTGTTGGTGCCATAGCCCGTTTGCAGATCCACGCGGCTGTTGTGCAGGCGCCAGTCAACGCCCAGATCTTCCAGCGCCGACTCGCTGATCTCGATGATGCTCGCGCTGATCTCCAGCACAGCCGGCCGCGTGTCGAGCGACTCGATCAACGACTGATGTGCGGCCATGCGATCGGCCCGGTCACGCACGAGCACCGAGTTGCTGCGCGGGTCTGCATGGATGATGGGTGCGCTGCCACCATCGTCCTGGAATCCGTCGGTGCGGCTGCGCGTATCACCGCCGGGCAAGGGCGCCATCGAATTGCCACCGGCATACTGGCCGACACCGCCCGGCGGCAACGGCGGCTTGCCGTTCAGTCCAGAGAGTGCGCGCGTGCCGCCGCGGCCAGCATTCGCCTCACCGGGGGCGACGCTGTCGACACGGCGATCGCCACTGCGCGGCGCCTGCGGGCTTTCGGTACTCGGCGCGTTGTTGGCGTACATGCTGTTGAGGATCGACGCCACGCCGCGAATGGTCATGCTTTGCCCGTCGACCACCATGGTGTGATCGGTCGCCCAGGCATAGCGCAACGGAAACGTGCGGACCACGGTGCGGTTTGCGTCTTCACGACCACGGTCGATCAGGCGGGCGATGTCCTGCACCAGCTCTACCAGGCGCGGCGGGCCAGACACCACCACGCTGCCCGTCTCGTCGTCATACAGCACCGGAAAGCGCGGGTCCGTCACACCCAGACGCGTGAGCGCACGCTTGACCTGCGAGGTTGACGCCCGCTGCAACGCGATGGTGGCGCTCTGCGCTTCGTTGGCGCCCGTCACGCGCAGCACCGCGCCGTCGTAGTACCACGCAAAACCAAACGTGGCGGCCATGCGGTCCAGGAACTTCTGCGGGGCTTCGTTGAAGTTGCCCGTCACGCTGCCTTCCACCTGGGGCGAGATCCATGTCATCACATGCTGGCTGGCGCCGAGGTCGCGTAGTACGTCTTTCACGTCCTTGCGGTCTGCCACGTATTCAAATTTTTGCGACTGCCAGGGGATGACCGCCGCCACGGCGCTGCCGGCCAAGGACACCGTCGCGACCACCGCGCCCAATAAGCGCAGGAACGCTGCATGCGCGCCGCGCTTCCGGCTCGTTGTTCGAGTCAGATGCATGATTGCACTCCGAGAGGATGAAGAAGACTGACCGCACGCTCACATGCGCGCGGCCATTGCGCGGCTTAACGCCAGATGGTTTCCGACGGCGCTTCGTTGAACTGCTTGCGATACCCCTTCACCAGCGCCGAGCGGCTGCGGATGCCCCAGCGCGATGCGGTATCGATGATGTTTGACGGCCCGCGCCCTTCGTCCAGCAGATCAGAGCGAATGCCTTCCAGACGCAGGCGGCGGATGACCGAGCTCGGCGACATACCCACCGCGCTCTTGAACGCAAGCTGCAGCGCGCGCTCCGTCACGTTGATGTGGGCGGCCACCTCGCGCGTGGTCAGGTCGCTGCGCTCGATGTTGTCGAGGATGTAGTGATACGCACGACGGTACTTGGCGGACAGCCGTGCGCTCACGTCATCCGACGCGCGTGAGGCAGCGGGCGTCGTCTGCGCGATGCGGCGCACGCCGGGCGATTCCGTACGCAGGCAGCGCAGCGCGTCTTGCATGTAAGCGGTGTAGTACTTCAGTGCGCCCGCCGCGTCGCCACGCTGTGCGGCCATCTTGGCGCGGCAGTACAGGTAGTCAAAGTTCCAGCGGCGCGCGCCAAACGACGTATCGCGGTTGCAGATCTGGTCGAACACCCTGCCCGCCACGTCATGCTGCTCGCCGCTGAGTGCAGCCAACACGACTTCCACCTTGGTCTGCATCAGCAGGCGGCTGCCCATGCGGCGCGATTGCCCCATGATCGCCATGAGCGGGTCGATGGCGGTGCGGTCACCGTCGGCCATGCGGCGCAGCAGGCTCAGATATTCGGCACGACGTTGGATCATCAGAGGAATGGCTGCGTCGTGCTTGCCGTTGCCTGCCCAGCCGTCACGGCCGCCATGGTGGTGCAGCATGGCAGCGCCCACTTCCGCCGATTGCCAGAACGCATGTTCCAGCAAACGGTTGGAGCAGCGAATGCCGGACTGCACCGCAAACTCATAGACGATCAGATCCAGTGTGGCGAGCCAGCCGGTGTCGTTACGCTCGCTCGCAATCGCGCGGGCCGATTGCAGTGCCTCGTCTGCGGCGTCCTGCTGGCCGAGCTGGTGGTGCACCAGTGCCAAGCCCATCATGCCTTCAATGCGTTGCGGCCACGTCGCGCCTTCATCTTCTGCCATGCGCGAGAAGCAACCGGCTGCAGCGGAATAGCGGTCACGCAGCAACGATTGCCAGCCGGTATTGCGGCACGACACGACCCGCAGTTGATCATCCGAATGGCGAATCAGGCGTTGCGCGGCGCGGAAGGCCTCTTCGGCATCCTCATCGCACTCCAGCAGCATGGAAGCGTCGGCCATGGCCAGCACGCCAAAGTAGTCGCTCGCCTCTTTGCCTTGCAGGCCTTCGTGGTCATCAACCAATTGATACGCGCGCTCGAATTCCTCCGCGAAGACAGCCTTCGCATAGTCGGGCAGACGTTCGCGCGTGGCGAGCCCGGAGGCCAAGGCAAAGTAGATATTTCCCAGCATGACGATGCTCCCGTTGAGGTCGTGACAGCCGGCGTCGCGCCGACAATTCCGTGTTGAATCTTCTAAGGACATCGTAAGAAATCACGGCACCGACAATCTCAACAAAGCTTCGTCACGCGCTGAACAATCCTCACTGCGGAAGTTTCGGTTTTGACGACCTGCCGTCGCCTGCCTTGTCATCCACGGGGTCGCCCACCAGCCCGCTCTTGACCCGCTGCAGCAACTGGCTGTAAGTGAGCGTGTCGCGCACCTGGCTGGACATGGCAATCACCAGTGCCGTCACCATCAAGATGGCCACCGCGCCCTTGATCGGCTGGCCGAGTGATGCGGGTTCCAGCTTGTCGGCCGCGCGCGAGAGCAGCCCGATGCCGGCGTCGATAAGGAAGAGCGTCATCATCACCGGCGCAGCCAGCTTGACGGCCGTGGAGAAGATGGAATCGGTCTGCTGCAGCAGAAAGCTCTGCGCCACGGCGCTCATGTCCGGCAGCGTGGCGCCCAGCGGCCACCAGCGAAACGATTCAAACACCACGCCCAGCAAGAACAGCATGCCCCCTGCGGCATAGAACAACGTCACGGCCAGGTTCAGCAGCGTGTTGCCGATGGGCGTGTTCTGATCCCCCTGCAACGGGTTGCTCATCTGCACGTTGTTGAAACCGGCCATGTTGTCGACGATCGTGCCGGCCGTCTGCGCTACCCAGAACACCGTAGAAGCGGCGTAGCCGAGGCACGCCCCAAGAAAAATCTCTTTGCCCGCCAACAGGAACCACCGCGCAGCGGTGAGGTGCTCAGCCACGGCTGGCGGCTGCGCCGCCGCAACGATGATGGCAAGCGTGTAGACCACGCCATTGCGCGCCGTACCGGGCACCGACTGGTCGCTCGTGGCGGGCAGGATGGCGAAGATGGTCATGATGCGCACGCACGACAGCGCAAGTAGCGCCAGGATGACTTCCGCGCTTTCGTCAACATCAAACCAGGCGCGCAGAACGGTATCGATAGCTTCCATGGGCATGCGTGAGTGTTGGGGCGAGTTGTCGGGGCACTTTGGCCTGAGGTGTCAGACCTATCAGACATTAGGCGCCCGCACGGGGGCGTGGCCGCGCGAGAATGGCCTCCACGGCCTCTTCCTCGGTGGCGAGCTCGCGTTCCGTGGCTTCCTGTTGGTCGATCCGCTGAGCGGTCTTGCGGCATTGATCCAGCATCGCGTCCAGCCGGGCCAGCGCTTGCTTGCGCGCCTGCAGTTCCGCCTCGCGCTCGGCCACGGCGGCGTGTGCGGCCGCCACGGTCTGCTCGGCTTGCACGACGGCATCGTCCAGCTCGCCGCGGAATGCGTCGTAGCGCAGGTACGCATCGGCCAGCAGCACAGGGGCTGCGATCAGCGCGTCCATGCGCTCGACGTGGCCGCGCAGGCGATCGTGCGCGCGCTCACAGGCTTCCTCGCTGTCTTCGGCAGCGGCCTGCGCGTCGGCCACGGCCTGCTGCGCGAGGGTGATCTCGGCCTCCACGCGGCGGCGCTGGCGCGTCTTGGCTTCGATCAGCGTGTGCCATACGTGTGAGCGCTTGCGCGTCATGCTTGCGCCACTTCGCTCAGCAGCCGTGCTGTTTCATCAGGGCTGCACCACTCGTCGGTGCGCTGGCGCAGGAAGTCTTCCATCCAGCCGTTCCATTGCACGGCGGTGTCGGCCACGGCATCGCTGCCTTCCTTGTACTCGCCCATCTGCAGCAGCGTTTCGACCTCGTTGTATTTGGCCAGCAACTGGCGCATACGTCCGGCGGCCGCGCAATGATCGGGCGGCGCCACCTGCGTCATCACGCGGCTCAGGCTGTTGAGGATGTCGATGGCCGGATAGCGGTTGCGCGCGGCAATGTCGCGCGACAGGATCAAGTGGCCATCCAGAATGCCGCGCACTTCTTCAGCCACCGGGTCGTTGCCTGATTCGTCTTCGGCCAGCACGGTGTAGAGCGCGGTGATGGAGCCGTCAGCGCTCATGCCGGCGCGTTCCAGCAGGCGCGGCAGCTCGGCAAACACCGATGGCGGGAAACCGCGGCGTGTTGGTGGCTCGCCAGCGGCCAAGCCGATCTCGCGCTGCGCGCGCGCAAAGCGCGTGAGCGAATCCATCATCAACAGCACACGCAGGCCTTGGTCTCGGAAGTATTCCGCGATGGCGGTGCCGACGTGTGCCGCCTTGGCGCGCTCCACCGATGAGCGGTCTGACGTGGCGCACACCAGTACCGAGCGGCGCATGCCCTCCTCGCCCAGGATCTGCTCGATGAACTCGCGCACCTCGCGGCCACGCTCGCCGATCAGCACGATGACGTTGACGTCGCATTCGGTGCCGCGTGCCAGCATGCCGAGCAAGGTGCTCTTGCCCACGCCGGCCGGCGCAAAGATACCCATGCGCTGGCCCTCGGCCAGGGTCGCCAAGCCGTCGATCACGCGCACGCCGGTGGCCAGCGGCAGCTCGACCAGGCGGCGCGACATCGGGTCGGGCGCCTGTGCAAACACCGGCACGTAGTCGACCACGTCCAGCGGCGGCCCACCATCGGCAGGCCGGCCCAGACCGTCCAGCACCCGCCCCAGCAAACCGGGGCCAATGCCCACGGAAAGCGTGCGCCCGCTCGGCACCACGCGAGTCGAGCGGGACAAGCCCACCACGCCGCCAAACGGTGCCAGTAGTGCAAAGTGTTCACTAAAGCCGACCACCTCGCCCTGTTGCAGTTCGGTGCCGTCGGGCGTGGTCAGCGTGCACAGCTCGCCCAGCTTGACGTCCACGCCGCCCACGCGCAGCAAGGTGCCAGTCACTTCCACCACCTTGCCGAAACGCTGGATGGTCGCCGTGCTGCGGATGGTTTCGTCCAGCGCGTCGATGAGCGCGGCTTTGGTCATTGCGCATCCTCGTCGTACATGGGCTCGTCATCGGCATAGGTGACGCTGGGCTCGGCAGGTGCGCGGCGCTTGCCCGACAACGCTTGGCGCAGCGCGGCCAATTGCACGCGCAGGCTGGCGTCGGCCACGCCGTGGTCCCATTCGCACTGGCAGTGGCCGGGTTCGGCACGGTCATCGGCCAGCACTTCGAACGCGGCGCTCAGTGTGCCCGCCTGCACTGCCTTGGCGAAGGCCGCTCGGGCGGCTTCAATTTCGTCGGCACACACGCGCACCGTCAGGCGCGACTGGCTTTGCAACACGCGGCCGAGCGTTGCCGCCACGCGGGCAAACAGCGCTTGCCGGTCGGTTTCGAGCACGACTTGCTCCACTGCCTGCATGACGGTGGCGGCAAGGCGGTCTTCTTCGCGGCGTGTGGCTTCTGCATCCTCAAAGGCCCGTGCGGCCATCGAGGCATGGAAATCTTCCAGCGCGCGACGTTGGCCTGCCGCATAGCCAAGCTTGGCGCTACGTTGGGCGCGTTGATCGGCTTGCCGCAACATCTCATCGGCGGTGGCCTGGGCTTGGGCGACGATGGCGTCGGCTTGGGCGTGTGCATCAGCCAGGGCAGCGTCGCGCGCGGCCTGCACGGACTGCCATGCGGCATCCAGGTCCACCACATGCCGATAGTCTTCGGCGCGGATTACATCCGAGCCAATGCCCAGCGCGGCGTCGCGCCTCAACCAAATAACCATGACAACTCCGGAAAGAGAATCGGCAACGCGGCCATGAACGGCGCGGTCTGCGCATCGGCGGCCTGCTCATCGGCGGTTGCGGCATCCGGGGCTACGGTCACGGGCGCTTGCATATTGATCGCCAGGCGCATGAGCTGCGCCAGCGATGGGTCGGTCACCGCGCCATCGGCAATCAGGGCGTGCAAGCCGGCCTGCGCCAGTTGCTGCAAGTCGAGGGCGGGCAGCGGGCCGCCGGGGTCCGCTGCCCAGTGCTCACGCTGCGTCAGAGCCGAGAAAGCGGTGCTACCCAAGAGCGCTTCAAGGCTGGCCAGGTAGGCGCCGTCGATGCATTTGGCCAGTGCGCCGCGCCTGGCAATCAGAATGCGGGCGGCCAACACGCGCCGGAGGTCTTCAGCGTCCAACACTGCCAGGCGGTGTGCGTGCGCAAGCAACGTGGGCAACCCGACCTGGTGCACGCCGAGCACCAGGCACACTTGGCGCCAGTCTTTGGCCAGACTTGCCGGCAAGCCGTTCGCCTGGGCTGCCCACGTCGATGCGTCGACCAGAAGCGGCAGGCCTTGCATCCGTTCCTGATATGCGTGCAGCATGCGCAGGATCATGGTGGCGCCCGGCGTCGTGGCAGAGGCGGGGGCCGCGCTGGTGCCGTTCATACTGTTGCGCGCTTCTTCCAGCGTGCCGGCAGTTTGTCTTCCAGGCGCGTGCGCATTGCGTCAAGCCGCGTGCGCACAGCCGCCAACCGGGTCGCGGCGCGCCACAGCAGCAGAATCACGCCCAGCGCCCCCACTACGCCACCCAGCGTGGCCCACGACACACCTGCAGGCGCGCGGCTGGCCGCATCGGTGGTGACCGCCGCGTCAACCGTACCCGGTACGAGGGTGACACTCACGTTCTCGTAGGTCAGCCCTTCCACGCTATGCACCACAAGGTTCTTGATGCTCGGCACCAGCGAAGACACGTTGGCGCTCGGACGGTACTTGATGAACACCGATGCGCTGGACGGCTTGACCACGGTGGCCAGCGGATCGTTGTTCGGCAACACGATCTGCACGTTCGCCACGGCCACGCCATCAATGCGCGAGAGCGTTTGCGATAGCTGCTGCGACACCCCGTAGATAAAGCGCACGCGCTCTTCCGTTGGCGTGGAGATCAGCCCGTCCTTCTTGAAGATGTCGCCCAGGCTCGCGTACTTCTCGTGCGGCAGGCCGTGGCTGTGCAAGACCTCCATCGCGCGCGCGAAGGCGTCCTGGTCCACCATCACCGTCCAGGTCTTGCCGTCGTCAGGCGAGTTCTTTTGCGCGTCGATACCGGCCTGCAGCAGCACGGTGAGCATGTCGTTGGCATCGGCCTCGCTCAGTTGTGCGAACAGCTGCTTGTTGCAGCCGGCTAGCAGCGCGGTCAGCACGAACAGCAGTGCCAGCGCACCGCGCCGCGTGTGGTGGGACATGTTGGAGGATGCAAGCGCGGTCCGCATCATTGGTTCCGCATCAAGGTCTGCACGGCGTTCTTGCCGGAATGCGCAATGGTGCTGCCCAGGTGGATCTTCGTCATGGTGGCGGCGCACTCCATCTGCACGCGCACGCCTTCGGCCACCACCTCTTGCACCGACATGCCGCGCTCGGCTTCGGTCATGGCTTCCACACGCGCCATGGATGCCTGTACCGCGGCATCTTCCTTCTTCACGAGTTCGCCAACGGCCGAAGGCCCCTTGCTGTGGTGCTGGCTGTGCTTGGCGTTCTGCAGCATGGACTCGAAACGCGCGACCAGCTCGGGCGATGGTGCTGCTGCCTCAGTGGGCGCAATGCCGGGGGCCTGTGTGCCTGCAGTCACGGGCGGAATGGCGGTCGGACCTTGGATCATGATGGACTCCCAACAAGATGATGAGGATGGTTAAACGCGGGTGAAGTAGTGCGCGCTGTGGTAGGCGCTCAGATCCACGCTTTCTGCGGCCGGCGCGGCGGCGGCCCCGGCGGGGGCGCTGAACGTGCCCGCATCCATGTCTTCCTGCACGCCGATCAGCGTGCGTACCAGCGCCACGGAATCCGGGTCTTCGTCACGCGCGAGCACCTCGTTGGCATACACGTGCCACTCCTGGTCGCCCAGGGCGTTCAGGCACAGGGCCATCATGGCCGAGGCAAACGGCACCACGCTCTCGGCGCGCTCGCCGTTGTGCAGCTCACGCAAGATGCGCGCGGCATCGGCGTATTGATGGCGGCCGACTAATAGCCAGCCTTCCACCAGATCGAGTTCGCGGAAGTTCGGGCGCAGCGTGCGCAGCGCAGTCAGCAGCGACTGCGCGTTATCGAACTGCCCGCTGCGGGTCGCATACATCAGGACTTCGAGCAGCCCGCCCAGCAGGCGGTTGCTGCATTGAATCGGTTCCATATCGCTGGGTTCTCCGTGTCAGGTCATATCGATGCCGGCGTGGGTGAACCGGCCGACCTCGGGTGGAACCATAGACGCCCGCATGCAGCCCGCCGGGGGACCGGCCCGAAAAAGAGCGCACCACCCCGAAGTCCGCCCCCGTTGCGCTCAAGATGTGCGCGCACCCGCACAGCGGTCAAACGGCCCGCTCGCGCGCCGTGGCATACACGCTTCGCAACGGCGCATCCGCCTTCGCCTGCAACGCAAGCGGGCTCCACCCGCGTACGCACAATGCCCAGCATCGCCACGGCCGCTTGCGCTCGCACCATGTCGGACGAAAAAACCGAACAGCCCACAGACAAGAAACTCAGAGATGCGCACAGAGACGGCGAAACCGCCAAGAGCGCCGACCTGATCGCCGCCGTCGTGCTGCTGGCTGGCTGTCTGCTGCTTGCCATGACGGCGTCGCTATTGGGGGAACGCTGGCGGGCGCTACTGGATCTTGCGCTCGATGTCGACAACAGCCGGCACCCTGCCATGACACTCAAGCAGACCATCGGCCACGTCGCGCTGCAGCTTGCGCTGATGACGCTGCCCGTGAGCTTCGTGTTTGCCGTGGTCGCGTGGATTGCCACCTGGGGCCAGACCGGCATCGTGCTCTCGACCAAGCCGCTGGAGCTGAAGATGAGCGCCATCAACCCGGCGTCAGGCCTCAAGCGCATGTTCTCCATGCGCTCGATGATTGATCTGCTGAAGATGGTGGTCAAGGCGGTGGCCGTGGGCGCCGCGCTATGGAAGCTGATCCTGATGCTGTTGCCCACCATCGTGGGCACGCCCTATCAACCCATCATGGACATCGCGCAGATCGGCATGTCGATGCTGGTGAAGCTGCTGGGCGCGGGCGGCCTGCTGTTTTTGATACTCGGCGGGGTGGACTTTGGCATTCAGCGCTGGTTGTTCATCCGTGACCACCGCATGAGCAAGGATGAAGTCAAGCGCGAGCACAAGAACAGCGAAGGCGATCCGCACATCAAGGGCCAGCGCAAACAACTGGCGCGCCAGATGGTGGACGAAGCCAAGCCTGCGCAGACCGTGGCCGGCGCGCAGGCCGTGATCGTCAACCCCACGCACTACGCGGTGGCAATCCGCTACGCGCCCGAAGAGTGCGGCCTGCCCTGCATCTGGGCCAAGGGTATCGACGAGGAGGCCCTCAAGCTGCGGGCAGAAGCCGAGGCACTGGGCATTCCCATCATCGGCAACCCACCGCTGGCGCGCGCGCTTCACCTGGTGGAGCTGAACGCCCCCGTGCCCGAAGCGCTGTTCGAAACCGTGGCTGAAGTGCTGGCCTGGGTGGGCGAAATCGGTGCCAAAGACCCGGGCGCTAAACACATGGGCATCAGCCCTTCCACTTTGAACTGAGGCATCCGACATGGCCAAGAAAACCGCCGTCTCTGAATTCAGCGGCGAAATCGGCATCGCCGCACTGGTGGTCGCCGTCATCGCGTTGATGGTGTTGCCGCTGCCAACCATCCTGATCGATTCGCTGCTGGGGCTGAACATCACGCTCTCGGTGGTGCTGCTGATGGTGACGATGTACATCCCGGCCGCGACGTCGCTGTCGGCGTTTCCGTCGCTGCTGCTGTTCACCACGCTGCTGCGGCTGTCGCTGAACATTGCGTCTACCAAGTCCATCCTGTTGCATGCGGATGCCGGCCACATCATCGAGAGCTTCGGCAAGCTGGTGGTGGGCGGCAACCTCGTGGTGGGCCTGGTGGTGTTCCTCATCATCACCACGGTGCAGTTCATCGTGATCGCGAAGGGCTCGGAACGCGTGGCGGAAGTCGGTGCGCGTTTCACCCTCGATGCCATGCCCGGCAAGCAGATGAGTATCGATGCGGATTTGCGCGCCGGCCACCTCAGCGCAGATGAAGCCCGCAAGCGCCGCGCGCTGCTGGCCATGGAAAGCCAATTGCACGGCGGCATGGACGGCGCCATGAAGTTCGTCAAGGGCGATGCGATTGCCGGCCTGGTCATCACGCTGGTCAACATCCTGGCCGGTATCGTGATCGGCATCACGTATCACGGCATGACGGCTGGCGATGCTGCCAACCGCTTTGCCGTGCTGTCGATTGGCGATGCCATGGTGTCGCAGATTCCGTCGCTGCTGATTTCCGTGGCGGCCGGCGTGATGATCACCCGTGTGTCGGACGATGACCACGGCGCCAAGCCCAGTTCACTCGGCAAGGAGATCGTGCGTCAGCTCTCCACCAGCGCGCGCGCGATGTTCACCGCCAGCGCCTTGCTGGCCGGCTTTGCACTGGTGCCGGGCTTTCCGTCATTTCTGTTTGTGGCGCTGGCAGGCGCGGTGTTCGGCTTTGGCTACACGCTGCGCAAGCGCCTGAACACCGGCACCACGGCCGATTCCGAAGCCCTGCCGGCACTGCTGCGCGAGGGCTCGAAAGACAAGGCGCCGACCATTGCCGACAAGGCGCCCTCCTTTACCGTGCCGCTGGGCGTGCGGCTTGGCATGCGGCTGGCAGACGGCTTGGATATTCCCAAGCTGGACGCAGCATTCCAGCGCGGCCGCCATGCGTTGGCGGAAGAGCTTGGGCTGCCCTTCCCCGGCATCGCCGTATGGAAGAGCGCCACGCAGCCCGAAGACGCGTACGAGGTGCTGGTGCATGACATTCCGGGCGAAGCGGTGAGCGTGCTCGAAGGCAAGGTGTCGACGGATCCTCTGCCGGAACCGTTGCGCGCCAAGGTGCTCGCCACGCCCGACACGCCCCCGCCCGCCGAACAGGTGATTGCCGACCACGTTGTGCACGTGCTGCGCAAGAACGCCCACCTGTTCATCGGTCTGCAGGAAACCCAATGGATCATGGAGCGCGTGACCACCGAATACCCCGGCCTCGTCACTGAAGCGCAGAAAGCCGTGCCCGCACAGCGCATGGCCGATGTGCTGCGCCGCCTGCTGGAAGAGCAGGTGCCGATCCGCAACATGCGCGCGATTCTGGAAAGCCTCGTCATCTGGGGCCCGAAGGAAAAAGACACGCTGATGCTGGTGGAGTACGTGCGCGGCGATCTCGGCCGGCAGATCGCGCACCAGGCCACCAGCGGCTCGCGCAAGATGCCTGCCATCCTGCTGGACCCGACCGTGGAGCAAACCGTGCGGCAGGCGATCAAGCCGACGCCAGCGGGCAACTTCCTGACGCTGGACCCGCAGCAGGTCGACACCATCGTCACGCGGCTCGAACACATGAGCCGCTGCGCGCCGCAATCCGCCGCCGTGCAGGCGGGCGCGCTGGCCATCGTCACCTCGATGGACATCCGGCGCTACGTCCGCCGCATGATTGAGCCGCGGCTGCAGGCGTTGAACGTGTACTCGTTCCAGGAACTGGGCCCGCACGTGGATCTGCAGCCCGTTGGCAAGCTCACGCTGTAAACGCGCCAACGTGTAAATAGCCATGACCACGTCTGTACGCCTATGGCGCGCGCCGCCTGTCACGCCTGCGCCCCACCCTGCCCCGCCCGCCAGGCGCGCTGCCACGGCACGCAATGCGGAGGCGCGCGCCAGCACACCGGTTGACCACAGCGCCGCTGAGCCTGTGCTGTGGCTGCCGCCCGCCACAGACGACACTGGCGTGCGTGAAGACATGCCCGAGCGCGAGTCGTCCTCTTCGGACAATGGCGACGACACACAGCCCGAAGACGCCACACCCGAAGCCCCGACGGCGCAACACACCTCGGCCATGGCTAACCGCTTGGTCCGCGCGTGTTCGGAGATCAGCGTGGGCAACACCGTGACCGAACACCTTGCGCAATTGCTCTCCAGGTTCTGCGGCTCACGCATCGTCAAAGCAGGGGGTGAATGCTGGGAAGTCACGTTGGACCTTGACCCACGCGTGCTGCCCGAAACCCGGCTCACGCTGCAGCTTTCGCCCCACACGCTATGGCTTCGCTTCCATGCCGGACACCCCAGGGCGCGCGACTTACTCTCCGAACATGGCGATGCACTGCGCCAACGCATCCACGTTTTGCTGGAGCAGCGCATCGATGTTGAACTCGAAGTGTGGTGACGTCCTTTGACGCCTTGATCGCGTCATTGCGGGCGCCCCACACGCGCACCCTGCCGACTCGCTATGAACCACGGGCCAACGCCGTCCCCGCTCGAACCGCATCTGCGTGCGTTCACGCCGGCCGAGGCTGCGCTCACGCGGCTGATCGGCACACCGTTTTCGGATGGAGACGCCGCTGCGTGGCGGCTGCGTATCGCTGACCACGCCACCCCGATGCAAGCGCCGTTGCGCCTGGCCATTCGCGCGCCGCAATGCGCCGCGGATGTCGTGATTGACGGCGCGAATCATCCGGCGCTGCATGCCATCGCCCAGGAAGGCGATGCCGAACGCCGTACCGCGCTGGCGGGGCTCTGGCTGACGCCGATGCTCGACGGGTTATCGGCGGCGGGCTTGGCAGATGCCGCATTGACGGCGTTTGCGCCTGAGTCCTCCAGCGCGCCAACGCAGCCCGGCGCAGCGCTGTCCGTGCGCCTTGAAGGCCCGCATGGCGAAACGCCCTGCCGCATTGCCGCGCTGGATTGGCATCGCGCACCGCCCGCTCCGCCCATGGCCGATCGCAGTGCCGTGCTCGCCCAGCTTGGCGTGATCAGCCTGCCCGTGCACGCGCGCGTGGCCAGCCGCCGCTGTGCGACCGCCACGCTACGGTCTCTCGCGCCCGGCGACGTGCTGCTCGGCTGGGGCCCCCACACCTATCGACCCGATACCGAAGACGGTGCCCTGCACCTGACGTTCGGCAACAGCCGACAGCTTCACTTCACCGCCCATGCTCACTACAAGGAAGGCACCGTGACGATCCTCGATGTTCCTGCGCTCGCAGACGACGACACGCCCACCACAGACCACACCGCGCATGACGGCGCCCAGGGCACAGCCGAAGGCGCCGCAGATGGTATCGCCGTGGAAGCACTGGAAGTGCCGGTGCACCTTGAAGTGGCGGTGATGAGCCTGCCGCTGGCGGAATTGGCTGCGCTTGCGCCCTCACATGTCCTGCAACTGCCCGTGCTGTTGCGCGATGCCACGGTGCGGCTGGTCTGCCACGGCCAGACGCTGGGCCATGGCCAGCTCGTCGCGGTGGGTGATCACCTTGGCCTGCAGATCTCGGCAATGAGCGCCCATCATGCAGAACATTGAGTTTGCCTCGCTCATCATCGCGGCGGTGGCCATTGCGCTGCTGCCGTTTGCCGCCATGGTGGTCACGTCCTACACAAAGATCGTGGTCGTGCTCGGCTTGCTGCGCAACGCCCTGGGGGTGCAGCAGGTGCCGCCCAGCATGGTGCTCAACGGCATTGCGATGATCGTGTCGTGCTTCGTGATGGCACCGGTGGGCATGGAGGCCATGCAGCGCGCCCACATGCAGCTCAATGAATCGAGTGCGAACGTGAGCCAGGTCATGCCGCTGCTCGACGCAGCACGCGAGCCCTTCCGCCAGTTCCTAGACAAACACACCAACGCGCGCGAGAAAGCGTTCTTCATGCGTTCTGCGCAGCAACTGTGGCCGCCCGCCAAAGCAGCGCAGTTGAAGGAAGACGATCTCATCATCCTCGCGCCTGCCTTCACGCTGACGGAGTTGACCTCCGCCTTCCGCATCGGTTTTCTGCTGTACCTGGTCTTCATCGTCATTGATCTGGTCATCGCCAACCTGCTGATGGCGCTGGGCCTGTCTCAGGTCACGCCCAGCAACGTCGCCATTCCGTTCAAGCTGCTGCTGTTCGTGGTCATGGACGGCTGGTCGGTGCTGATTCACGGGCTGGTCAACACTTACCGTTAGAGGCAGCACCATGGACTACGACAACATCACCCGACTGACCAGCACGGCGCTCATGCTGTGCCTGCTGGTCTCGCTGCCGGCCGTGGCAGTGTCGGCCATTGCGGGGTTGCTGATCTCGTTCGTGCAGGCGGTGACATCGCTGCAAGACAGCAGCATCTCGCATGGCTTGAAGCTCATCATCGTGTCGGTGGTGATCGTGGTGGCGGCACCGTGGGGCGCGGCGTCGATCCTGCAGTTCGGCAACACGATCCTGCAGTCGCTCTTCCAGTAAGGGGCGTGCCATGACACGTATCTCCGCCTCGTCGTCCGGCCTCTACACACTGCCCGATCCCGTGCAGACGCAGCCGTCGACCGCCGTCACGCCGCACCACCGCAGGCACCATCGGCATGGCCTGCATGGGCACGGCCATGACGGCGGCGAGCTACCGCCCGAAGAGCAGCTTCATCACCACCATAAGCACCTGGCGCAGGTCGCCAAACGCGTGCGCAGGCCGCGCACCGGTAAGCGAAGCGGTGCGGGCTCGCCCGAAGAACCCATCACAGACAGCACGTTTGAAGAACTGCTGTTGATGCTCGAAGAGCATGCAAAGAAGGTCGAGCCGCTGGTCGTCGGACTGTCACCCAGGCAAGGCCAGAGCGATGGCGAGGACGACCAGGCAAGAGACCACCGAAGCTCGCAGGGCCGCCGCGCACTATTGCTGCAGTACTTGCAGGAAACTGCAAACGAGCCCGCCCCCGCCAGCGTGGGCAAAAACGCATCGGTGGCCGATGCCGGTGCGTTGTCTGCCGAGGCATTGCTGGCCGAAGTGCAGTCGTCCGGCTACCAGCGCCTCGAGCAGGAGTTGCTGGCCGTGCGGCACGCCATGCGTGCCGGCCAGCCGATGCCGCTGCGCATGGCGTTTGACATTCTGCGCAGCTATTTGAAGCAGGCTCCCGTTGAAGGCACGCCCACCACGCTGCTTGCCGTCAAGGATCGCCTGCTGGCGACTACGGCTGCGCAACACTCTGCCGTCAGCGCACTAACCGACCGCGAGAAGACATTCAACCTGTTGTTTCCTCTGTTACTGCTCAGCCCATCCCGGCCGCGCATCGGCCGCGAACGCGGCGAAAGCATCGCCCGCAGCAGCGCCGTGGCGCGCCGCTGGTCTACCGAGCTCTGGTCCTACCGGGCGGGGCTCGGTCTGGCCCTGCCACAGATTCCTGATCCTTCCCTGCAATCACCATGAACAAGCACATCCGCGTGTTGGGAGGCGCGCATGCCGGCGCCTGCCTCGAACTGACCCCGGGCCGCTGGACGGTGGGCCCCGACGCGCAAGCCAGTGTCCACATCCCCGATTGGGCCGCCGACCCGCTCGCACTGCAGGTCGATGCCGAGCGCGGCGTCCTGATCGGCTCGGAGGACGGCGACACCGCCTGGGATGACCTGGCGCCTCGCCGCTTTGGCGACGTGATCCTCTGCGTCGGCCCTGCTGATGGGACATGGCCCTCTGACGTGACGCTCCTGGAGCGCGTGCTGTCGCCTGCGCCCACCGATACAAGCCCCGCGAGCATTGCCGCCACGCAGGCGCCGTTACCCAATGCGCCTGCCCCGGCCCGGCCCCGCTCGCGCAAGGGCTGGATGGGTCTGACGGCAGTTGCGCTGCTCACGCCGTGTGCATTGCTCTTGGCGTCCACGCGAGAAACATCACTCGCCGCCCATTCCGCCCCGACTGCCCAGCCGCCTTTGCTGGAACGCGTGCGCCTGTGCCTGACACAGCATCGCATCGACGGCCTGCAACTCGAACAGCACGACAACGAGATCATCGTGCACGGCATCGTCACCTCCGCGGCCGAAGAACTTTCCACGCTGCGCGATCTGCGGGCGCTGTCGCCGTCGATCCATACCGATCTGTCCATCGCGCAGGAGGTGATTGAAAACCTACGCGAATCGCTGCAAGAGCCGGCACTGCGCATCAGTTATCTGGGCGGCAACCGGTTCTCCATTGCGGGCCCGGCGGTTCACCCGGAGCGTGTACGTGCAACAGCAGACCACGTGCGCAGTGATCTGGGCGGCAACATCAAAGACATCGTCCTGGACATCACGCAAGCCCGCTTGCGCAACCCCAAGGCCGATGCCACCTCCGCACTGTCCGTCGATGAGCTGAGCTACATCGAAAGCTCTGACGGAACCAAGGATTTTCTCGCCGCGCAGCACTAAGGCGGCCCATGTTCGTGCCTCTTCCCACTTGTTTTGGAGACTCACATGTTTGACCACTTCACGCTCGACATCATCGAAACGTTTGACGGCATTCAGGCCTTTGCCAAGCAGGAAGGCCCGAAAGATTTCGGCCCGCTGCACAAGGCCGTTGAAGCGCTCCAGCGCAGCGCCATCGACCTGGAACAGCGCGCCATTCGCGCGATGGACGTCAACCAGCGCGAGCAACTGCGCGTGCTGTCGCATGGCTTTTCCAGCGCGGCGCAAGTGTGCACCGGGCTGATCCCGGCGTAAGACGCGCACGGCGCTTTCGCGCTTCGCGAGACGACATCAGGCTTCGCATCTCCGCCAGTTCAGTACCGAGAAATCCACGAAGATGTCTTCACGGCGAACACAACAGCAGCACGTTCGCTGAACCGAATCGACGGCATGCTTCCTCTAGCGTGTTGTTGAAAAACCCGGCTCTCACCCGAGACCATTCATCCACTGCAAAAGGAGTTTTCTATGTCCGCACTGACCCTCGGCGCCTCCGCCCTCGACGCAGGTAGCCGTCTGTCGTTCAACGCTCAAAACGAAGCCATCACCAAGGAAGGCGAGCAAGACATGCTGAACGCAGCCCGTCTGCAAAACGAACTGAACCGCGTCAACATGTTCGCCAAGCTGATGGAAGCGGGCCCGAAGGCCGCCAAGGACCTGATCTCGTAATGATCGGCTCCGGACGGCACATCCTGTGCCGCCAACGTTCGGGAACGGGGCCGCGCCGTTCCCGAGCGGTTTTTTTTGTGGTTCCCCCCGCGCGCTTCTGCTTCTCCTCGCTCGGCCCATCGCGCCGCAGCCGATTCACTGAACACTGAATCCGACCCGCCACCGCGATCCCGGCACGACACGGATCCACCACAGTACCCTCACAGCTGCACAAGCCCATATCCAACTACCGGGCGAACCGACATCTCAGGCCGGCCAGGACTACGCTGTGACACACGCGCAGGATGCTCTGCAAGCCTTGGTATCCACCGGCTACGGCACACCATCATGGACATGGAACAGCGCACCATTCGCGCGATGGACGTCAACCAGCGCGAGCAACTGCGCGTGCTGTCGCATGGCTTTTCCAGCGCGGCGCAAGTGTGCACCGGGCTGATCCCGGCGTAAGACGCGCACGGCGCTTTCGCGCTTCGCGAGACGACATCAGGCTTCGCATCTCCGCCAGTTCAGTACCGAGAAATCCACGAAGATGTCTTCACGGCGAACACAACAGCAGCACGTTCGCTGAACCGAATCGACGGCATGCTTCCTCTAGCGTGTTGTTGAAAAACCCGGCTCTCACCCGAGACCATTCATCCACTGCAAAAGGAGTTTTCTATGTCCGCACTGACCCTCGGCGCCTCCGCCCTCGACGCAGGTAGCCGTCTGTCGTTCAACGCTCAAAACGAAGCCATCACCAAGGAAGGCGAGCAAGACATGCTGAACGCAGCCCGTCTGCAAAACGAACTGAACCGCGTCAACATGTTCGCCAAGCTGATGGAAGCGGGCCCGAAGGCCGCCAAGGACCTGATCTCGTAATGATCGGCTCCGGACGGCACATCCTGTGCCGCCAACGTTCGGGAACGGGGCCGCGCCGTTCCCGAGCGGTTTTTTTTGTGGTTCCCCCCGCGCGCTTCTGCTTCTCCTCGCTCGGCCCATCGCGCCGCAGCCGATTCACTGAACACTGAATCCGACCCGCCACCGCGATCCCGACATGACACTGATCCACCGCAACACCCTCACTGCTGCGCAAGCCCAAACCCCCGCCGAATCGACATCGCACGCAGGCCATGACCACGCTGGCGCACACACGCAGGATGCCCTGCAAGCCGTGGTGTCTGCGGGTACCGATGACATGCGCAACGCGGCCCGGTTGGAAGACGCACTGAACCGCACGCAGGCGTTTGCCAAGCTGATGGAAGCCGGCCCCAAGGCGGCCAAAGATCTGTTGGTTTAAGCATGAGCACGGAACAGCGCGACAGCCTCATCCGCGACATGTGCATGCATCTGCAGATTCCAGATGCCGATGCCATCATTGCTGCTGGGCGCCTCGTGGTGGAAGGCTTTGAAGTCATCATCGACGCCGTGGAAGAGGACGCCGATGCGTTCTACCTGAACTTCGACTACGGCATCGTCACCGGCGGCCGAACGCTGCGCGTGTTCCGCCTGATGCTGGAAGCCAACCTCACCATCTACGCACAAGACCACGCGCAGCTCGGGCTTGATGGCGACACGGGGGGCATCATCCTGATCGTGCGCGTGGCTTACGATCCGGACCTCGACGGCGAACAGCTCGCCGAGTTGCTTGGCCACTATGCCGAACACGGCCGCTACTGGCGCGACAACATCCTGCAGACCACGGATGACATGTTCGAGAGCCTCTCGAACGGTACCTACGTGTGGATACGCGCGTGAGAGCGCATTAGTGCGCTGTCATACCGGCGCGCCGTGCAAGCCGCGCCGGTCTCTGCTCATCAGAGCGTCAGAACGCTGCCCTGCTGATGCGGGTTCGGCCGGCGCAAACCCTCGATCCAATCTGCCGTTGGCAAACCGAATGTGGACTGCAGCACCTCGGCCCGCGCCTGCAGCGCAGCCCACTCAACGTTGATGGTCGGGCCGTTGAACGCCAGCGCGATCGTGTTCTCCACCATGGTGATCGGGAACATCAGCACGCGATAGTCAAACACCTGGCAAATGCGCTCCATGTTGCGGCCAAAACTTTCATTTGAACAATGCAGGTTGATCGCCATCACACCGGGTGCGCGCAGCACCTGCCGACACGCGCGATAGAACTCCAGCGATTGCAGCGCCGGGCAGCCATCATGCACACCGTCGTACACGTCGACCTGCAGGGCGTCGACCGTGCCTTGCTGTGTGGGGTCCATGACCCAGTCCAGCGCGTCTTGCGCCAGCACCTGCAAGCGGTGGTCATCGGGTGGCAGATGAAACGCGGTGCGGGCCGCCTCAATCACCAGCGGGTTGATTTCCACTGCCGTGACACGCGCCTCGGGCAGCTTGCGATAGCAAAAGCCTGTCAGCGAACCGGGGCCCAAGCCAAGCTGTGCGACATGTGCATTGCTCAGTTGCTCTGCCTCCAGAAACAACAGCCACGCCATCATCTGCTGCGCATAGGGCAACAGCAGGCGGTCAGGCTCGGACAGCAGGATAGCCCCCTGCGTGCAGTCCTCGGCGCCCGCAAAATGCAGGAACCGAACACCGTTGTGTTCCGAATAGCTGATCGGCGTGGGAGCAGGGGCGACGGCGGGTGTCGCGCAGTCAAGGTTTTGGTATGTCATGGGCGTAGAGGGTAGAAAAGAGGCCACGTGGGAGCACATCACACAGTCGAGTCTGTGCACCGCGACAGCCTGCCACACCCAGCCGCACACGGCGGACATCGTTTCGTTTCTGCGGACGTTGCATCGCGCCGACCACCGTGAGGTTTCAACGCGCAGACAGCTTGCTTCGCCATGCCTATGTGGACTTCGTGAACGCGCACACGCACCAAAACGCACGGTCGTACGCTCACGGCATCGCATGTAGGTGCACGCCGCCGCCGGCTGACCGGCGCACGGGGCATCGCTCACCCACTCCATGTCTGCTTCACGCACGCCGCATCTGCCTCACGCCACGGATCCGCACTTCCGCGCGGACGATCCCACAGGGTTTACCGCTCACCCTTTGCGCATCGGCATCTATCAGCTTTGGTTTGCCGTTGATCCGTTTGATGCGCTCGACGGCCCATCGGATTCGGTCACAGTCTGCGTTGAGCTGGGTGAACCAATCGGCGTGGACCTGGAAGCGGCGCTCCACCTCATGCTTGGTCTGAGCCTTGATCTGCCGGCTGCGTCGCGTGGCAGCGTGGTCCTGCACCCGTCCACGGGCCGGTTGATCTACCGCTTTGCCTACGTGCTGGATGACGACCCCGCCGGCACGCGCCTGGTCAACGCCATAGCCGCCTTGGCCACGCCCGCTACCCCATCCGCGCATTTGGCGGTGCACTGAGGCGGAGTCCGAGTCGGCCTCGACTCGACTTCGCTGCAATCGCACAAGCTTCGGAAGTGCGATGCGGTTGTCATTCGGCCCCGTCAAAGTGGTGTTTCGATTCACCAGCGCGGTGCCAGACCGTTTTCTTCCATGCCAAGCATCCGTCTGTCCCCTTCCCGGACGCCCGCTTCCCAGTCGGAATACGAAACACTCCACGACTTCGCTGCGCGCACGCCGTCGCCCACCAGCGGCCCCGACGGCGCGGTTGCACAACCGCGCAAGAAAGGCTGGCTCGGCAACCTCAAATCGCGCGTGCGCGAGAAGCTGCCCAACAGCGATGAAAGGGAACTGGCCACGCTGTTGACTGACCGCAAGCAAGCTGGCAAATCGCTCAATACGGTGAGCGACTACAAGCCCCCTACGCGCGGCACGCTGACGACCACACCGCAAACCACACCGGAGCCATCTGCACATGGCACACCAGCGGGTGCACCCCATGTGCAGGAGCAAAGCGATGCACGCCGCGCAGGACGGTCACAGCGCAAGACTTCGTCGATGATGCAGCGTGCGCAACAGGGCGCGCAGCGCCTGCGCGAGCGCGGCAAGACTGCGCCCGCACCGGCCGCGTCTGCGCCGGTTGCGCCGTTGACCGTTCCCGCCACGCCGGAAGCATTTCGTGGTGCGATCGCGCAGTTGTTCCCCGGCGCCCACAACGCCGCCGAACGCGAGGCATTAAGCGAGCGGCTCGGCGTACTGGCCGCGCCGGCTGAAGGTTCGTCTTCGGCCGCGGCAGGCAGCTACGTTCGGCCCATGCTGGCCGCCCGCGCGCTCGCAGCCACCAGCGGCAACAACGCGTCGGACGCGCTTCGTGTGCTGCAGCACGTGGCACAGACGGTGCACTTTGATGCCGCCACCTTTGCCACGCCAGAAACGCCACCGAGCCCGGAAGACTCGCGCCGTTCGTCCAATGCTTCGTCCTTCGGCATGGGGCGCCTGTTTGATGCGTCCTCCCAGCGCTCCAGCAGCTCCGACCTGGGCTTGCATCAACTCTTTGGCGAGGGAGAAACCTCGGTACACGGCTCCGAGCTCAGCCTGAACGCACTGGTTGAGCACGGGAACAACGAGACCATGTCCCGACAATCGAGCCTTTCCGTGCAGTACGGATCGGACGCGCCATCGTTGCGTGCGCCGTCCTTGCGCACGCCGCAGCCGATGACCGAGGCTGCGGTCACGAGCGCCGCGTGGCGGACTGCGCAATTGCTCTCGCAGAGCCACCATGGCTTTGAAACGTTGTGCAGCCTGATGCAGACACCGCCCACGCCCGAACTGCGGCAGACCGCGCGCAGCTTTCTGCAAGCGGCAAGCCATCTGCACACTACAGCCACGTCCGCGTCGGACCCCGCCGCCCTATTGCGGGCGCACCCGGCGGGCAGCGGCACGCAGGCAACATCGTTGGCCGTGAGCGTTCTGCACGCTGCTGCCAGCAAGCTGCGCGGCGAGCCGGTGAGCGCGCAAGCCGCCGGTGCGCTGTTTGCCTGGCGCCAGGGCTTCCGTGAAGACGGCCCGGGCTCCGACCTGGCGAACACCAAGGCGCGCCTGGCCAAGTTCGTCGGCCGCAGCATCCCACGTGTGGAAAAGCAAGGCGTGAGCCGCCACTTCTGGCAGATGATCGGCAAGAAGAAATCGCCACTGTCTGCTGCGGCACTCGGCATGCATGGCGCGCATCGGCCAGGTATGGTCAAGGAGATGGACGCCTACACCGCCGCGCTGCGCACCATGATCAATACGCTCGCGCACCCTGGCGAGACGGCGACACCGCAAACGGTTGCCCACCCTGGCGACCTGTGGCGCGGCGCCATCCTCCGCCATTGGGCCGAGCTCGCGGCCAGCAACGCACCGCTCGCCGACTACGCGCTCACGCGCGAGAAGCTGCGCGAGCTGCAGCCCGAAGTGGGGGCAGCAGCCAGCCGGCTGCAAGACGAAATGTCGACACCTACGGCGCTTGCCAGCTCACCGGCAAAACCGTCAACCAACCGGGAGTTTGCAGAATGGGTGCGCCAGGCGGGGCTGCCCGACGATGCACAAAACCGGGCCTGGGTGCAACAGCACGTGGGCGGGGTGCCCCTCGCGCAGGCACATCTTGCGCAGCTCGTCAGCCACGCCGGCCTGGTGGGCGAGCCCCCCGAGTATCTCGTCGGGCTGCAGCCATCGGCATCGCTCTTGCGCTATTGGAGCGGTTACGCCGGCGAAGCCGCCCAGGCACCCGCCTTTCACAGCGCGCTGGAAGCCGCAGAGAAGCTCGAACACCCCGAGGACCTCAAAATGCAGGCGCCCACCATGGAAGCCGCCCGCAAAACCCTTGAGACACTGCTCGCCACCATGGAATCCGGCAACAAGGTGCGCCTGTCCAACGGTGGCTGGATGGGCCTGAGTACCTCCGGCCTCTCGACCGGTCTGTCGCACGTGGGCAAGGCACTGCCGGTGCCCGTGTCGGTGCAGCTTGACGCCAACGTCGGCACCAGCCGACAGGCCGTGGTGGAAATCGGGCGCAGCTCGCATGGGCGCGACCTGTTTCTCGGTACTGACCGCATGACCCGCCTGTCGGTCGGCGCGGGGGCCTCTGTGGGTTACGACCTCCCCGTCCGGGGCAAGCGCTTGCGCGCCAATCTGGCCGCCGTCAAGGTCACGCCGTTCGACTGGGAAACCGCCCAGCCGCGCGGCGTTGTGATTCGCGCCACGCGCCCCACGCAGCGCCCGGTAGGAGGCCATGACGACTGGGAGGCCATCAAGTACGACGACAAAGCGGCCGCCGACACCATCGTCAAAGCCGCCAATCTGCTGTTCGAGCAAGCGGCAGCCGACCCCGCGCACCAGCCCGACGCCAACACGTTATGGAACACGCTGGCGCAGCACAGTGGCGATAACGAGCACCTTTCCATTGGCTGGGTCGACCAGACCAAATCGCGCTGGCGCGCCTCGCTCGAGGGCAGCGTCGGCTTTAGCGTGCGCGTGAGCAATAAGCACAACCCGGTACGCGTGGGCCCCACCGCGCGGCTACGCGGTGAGAAAACGCTCAGCAATACCGCCGCCGTGCATGAAACCACCGGTGCACTGCGCGTGGAGCAATTCAGCGTAGGCACAGCGCACAAGGTAACGGCACGGGCGGGGCTGGCGTTCTCGGTGGGCGACACGTTCTACACCGCCGCGCCCAACGACAACGCATCGGCCAAGGCTGGCGAGAGCGGCAAGATCACGCAGTCATTCGTGGCCGGCACGCCGCTGGGCTACAACTGGAAGCTCGCTGAAGGCGGCCACACGACCAAGGTCAAGATGGCCTACCACAACGGCAAGATTGCCGACCGCGTGTGCTACTTCGACACCGAGTACCGCAGCGCCAAGGAATACTTGGCCGTGGTGCGCAGCGAGCGCGAGGCCTGGATCGAGATGCTGGCCCACAAGCCAGGCGGCACGGTGGAAAAGGCCACGCGCGAGTTCGAGGCCTACTGCGAAACGGTGGAAAAGCACCAACGCCCCAACCAGCGCTATCTGCACCGGCACCGCCTGCGCCCCGCTGCCGCACGCGAGATGGAAGGCCACCTCGACTTGGCAGACCTGCACCGCAGCCTCGCCCCCAACTCCGCCGACGCGCAAGCCTCCAACGCGCTGGCAGAAGCGATCTTGCACGCGCCCGAAGCGCGCTTGCCGGAAAAGCTCGCCATCGTCGAGCAGGCCTCCACCAGCCGCAGTCTGGGCCTGACCAGCACCATCCAGGCCCGCGCAAACAACGATGTGGAAGGCACACGCGAGTTGGCGGCCATCAAGTTCGGCTGACCTGGGCCGGCTCCCAACATGCGCGCACAGTGGCGATTTGGCCTGCGCGGCACGCCTGGCCCGCTTGCTTAGCGGCTAAGCCGGCGGGCCGCAACGACACCATGCGGCCCAAATTCCTATTGCCCCCCGGGTTGACCCCTAGCATTCATCAGGTTGTATGAAGACCCGTCAACCCGGCGAAATACACCGTTATGTATGGATAACTGCGCATGCTGAACCCCGGTGAATTCACGATGCACATGATCAAACGGCACTAAATCGGTGCCTTAAAAAAACTAAATCTGAGTTAAGTGCAATTTCACTCTTTGTAGGGATGTTTGGAGAAATTGTGAACGTTATGCTGGGCTCCTGTCTGAAGTGCCCCTCTAAATGGGGGGGGCAAGAAAGGGGAGCACCATGAAGTTCGCAATACTGACTGCCAATACCTCTGGCTTTGCCTACGTGGAAAGCTGTCTGTCAATGCAGGACGTGGAATGCGTCCGCTTTGACGATGCGCTCTCGCTGCTGCGGGCGCGCCGTACGGAAACGTTTGATCTGCTGATGATCGACGCGCAGCAGTTCCGCACCGCCGGACAACTCGTGCTGTCATGGCGCGAGTGCAATGCCGACATGTGCTGGCCCACCCTGGTGTTCGGCCAGTTTGCCGATCGGGGCGACATGGCGCTGGCCTTCGATGCCGGGGTCGACGACGTGCTCACGGGCCACTTTACGGCCGAGGAGTTGCAGGCCCGCGTCCAGCGTGCCCTGCGCCGCGCCGAGCCCGTGCGCAAGAATGCCGGCATCCATGTGGTGGTCGGGCCCTACCGCTTGTGCCGCCTCACGCGCACGGCCACCGTCAACAACGTGCCCATTCGCATGACCGCGCGCGAGTTTGCGACCGCTTGGCTGCTGTTCTCTTCGCCGGGCGCCTTCCTGTCGCGCCAGCAGATTGCCTCTGCCGTGTGGGGCGCCGATGCCAGCATCGTCGAACGCTCCATCGAGCAGCACATCTACAAGCTGCGCAAGAAGCTACAGTTGGGTGCGGAAATCGGCGTCGAGCTGAAGACCGTGTACGCACGCGGCTACCAGCTCACCGTCCAGACCCCCCACCACACCTCGTCTGTGACCGACCCCACGGCGGCACTCGCCGCGTAAACAGGCCGCGCCACGCGGCCTTTTGCGCAAACGATTGCGCGCCGCCCAGCCCGATCGCTGCCGGCAAAAATGGATTGATTTTTCAGGAGACACTTCAAAATGAAGTGTTTCAGTGCCGGCTTAATAATTTCAGCGCCGGCTGAATAAAATCTTTGCTGTGTTAATCGTTACCGCGTTAATGATTACCGCGTTAATGATTTTCGCCTGTTCGACTTTCACTGACGCATTGCTGATACAGCGCAGCCAATTCCGTCCGATTGCGCGCTTGCAAGCGCATCAAAATCTGCCGCACGTGCGATTTCACGGTTTCCACACCGATATGCAGCGCCTGCGCAATCTCCACATTGGATTTCCCTGAAGCTGCCTCGCGCAGGATGTCCCGCTGGCGCCGGGTCAGCGCAGACAGCGCTGTCTTTTCTGACCGCACTGGGGCCTTCGGGCGCCGTGCCTCCAGCATCCGCCCGAGCATGGCGTGCGCCTGCTCCAGCGTAACCGGCTGCGGCGGAGGCGGTTCACCGGCGGCTTCGGCCAACTCGGTCAGGTCGATCAGGAGCATGCCGGCAGGCGCCAAGACGGCCCGCGCGGTTGCCACGGGAAGCGTCGCACCCGTAGGCGCGCGCCAGCCCGCCGCAACTTTCGGCAGGGAAGAAAAATACCGGCTTTCGGCGGTCGTATCGGCTGCTTGTAGCAGCACGTGGTTCTGGACTCGGGCGTTCATGTCGTCCTTCGCTCTGGTGTGAGCATTGCATCGGGATGCAATCGGCGCGCCGGGTTATCCGGACCGCGGCGGCCTCTTACTCTCTCTGTGCAACCTACGTGGAAAACCGGAACCGGAATCGCAAAAAAATTTGCGTGCGGTCTGCGGCCCCTCAACGGGCGGCGATGCGCACCCATACGCCGGCCAGTTCCCGCACCTGGATGGGCAGCGTTTCGGCCAGCATCTGCAGGGCGCGGGGCACGTCGAGCGGGAACCGCCCTGTCACGCGCAGGCGGGCGGCGTCCGATTGCAACTCGATCACGCCATGGTGGTACGGGCGCAGGGCGTCGATCACGTTCGCGAGCGGTTGGTGCTCGACTTCCACCAGACCGCGTGTCCACGCCGCCGCGGAGCGCGCCAGCACATCCAGAGCTTGAATGCCGTTGGGGCTCAGGCGTCGCACGTCCCCTGCGCGCAGCGTCGACACTGCGCCAGCGGACGTGGCCACCGATGCGGTGCCCTCCAGCACGGCCACACGCATCGTCCCGCTGGGCTCCAGCGTGGCGCAGACCATGCCGCCCGCGCATTCAATCGACCCAACTGCCGTCGACACCCGCACCTGCGCCGTTGGCGACGCCGCCACCGCCAGCACGCTGCCGCGGCGCAAGCGAACATCCGCACCCGCCGCATTCACCGACGCATCGACCGCGCTGCGTGCGTTCAGGCGCAACAGCGAACCGTCGGCCAGCCTGAAGTCACGGCGCTCCGAAGTGGCCGTGCGCATGTCGGCGCCCAGGCCAGAGAGCGGCATCTGCAGATCCACCAGCGCCGCCACGCCGACACAGATCCCGCCGAGGACAAGCGCGCGCCGAACATGCCGCATCGGCGACGGGGGGGTGTCCAACAAATGCCGGGCCGTCTGCCGATGCGGCGCCGACACTGATGGCAATGTCAGCGAGCCCAGTCCGCCCTGCAGACGCTGCACCGCCGCCGCGTGCGCGGGGTCGGCTTCCTGCCAGGCCGCAAAACGCTGGCGGTCTGTGTCCGAGGCCAAGCCCGAGCGCAACAACACCAGCCATTGGATGGCCTGCTCGGCGATCCGGTCATCCAACGGCTGTTTCACGATACGTCGGCCAGGTAGCACAGGCGCATGGCCTGGGTCATGTATTTCTGCACCATGCGCACCGACACATCCAGGCGCTCGGCGATCTCGGGGTAGGTCAGCCCATCCAGCTGGCTATAGAGGAATGCGGTACGTGCCTTGGCAGGCAACCCGTCCAGCACGCGATCGATGGTCGTCAGCGCTTCAAGGATCAGGGCCCGCTCTTCGGGCGATGGCAGTGTTGCCTGCGGCTGGCTGGCCGCCCAGGTCAGATAAGCCTGTTCCAGATCGCGGCGGCGCCAGATGTCATACAGCAGCCGCTGCGCAATGGTGGTCAACAGCGCACGCGGCTCGCGGGTGTTCTGCCAGCCTGGCTTTTGCAGCAGTTGCGCAAACGCCTCCGACGCCAAGTCTTCGGCACCAAAGCGGCAGCCCGTCTTGCGGCCCATGCGGCCGGCGAGCCAAGCGTAGTGTTGTTGGAACCAGTCGGATGCCAGCGCGTTGGCTGACTCGCAGGCTTGCGTCACGGTACCCTCCGCGAGATTCAGTGCGGGCCGCCCATCGCCTCATGGCAAGCGGCCCCGCTCAGACCGGGGTTCGAAATGGCCCCACCGGAATGTCAAATTTTACCCAGGACTGATATTTCAGGTGAGTGTTTTTTCGGGGGGGATGCCGATATTTCGGCGGCCCTGCAACGTCGCAGCGCCCCGGCTGGCATCGTTTTCTGGTGCAACTTGGTTGCAGCACTGCGTTGCAGTTGCAGTTGCAGTCGCAACCGCCGCCCCCCCCCCCCGAGCCATGCCCCCCGACGAAACCTCCTCCGCCCTGCCAGACGACGACACCGCGCATGCCCGTGCTCTCCACATCGGCAGCCGCCGCATCTGGCTGGCCTACGACGGCTATGCCGAACCCGACGCACTGGTCGTCTACCTCGAACTGGGCACGCGCGAGCTGCTGGATGTGGCGCTCACGCTCAACCTGCTGCTCAGCCTGTGCCTGGAGGTGGAAGGCGCCGCGCGTGGCACGGTCGTTCGCCACCCGCAAAGCGGTCAGATCATCTACCGCTTCCGTTACACCCTCGATGACGATCCCGAGGCCGCCGGCCTGCTCGATGCCATTGCCACGCTGACAGCCGAGTTGGACGAGGGCGTGGATCGCAGCATGTACTAGCGCGCCGAAAGCACGCCCAACGTGGCTGGTTTCGGCTGCCGACGCACCGCTTCGGTGTGCGTGACATTTGCGGGCACCCGCTGGCTACGCTTGCATGGTTCAACTGTGCCGGGCGAGGCAGCAATGCCCAGGCATGCCAACCTCGGAGCCTCCCCCAATGCTGAAGATCTTCAAAACGTTCGGCACCACACCGCCTGCCACGACCACACACACGACCCCTCCCACTACGCCACAGCCATCGTTACCAAGTGGGCGCAAGACCTCGCAGTTGCCGGGGAGCCTGCGGGGCCTGGCCGACAAGGTCACAGCACGCAAGCAGAAGAAGGACGCCGCATCGTTGACGAACGCACAGCTCAAGGTTGCGCTGTCCAATAGCACCATGAGCGGCCGAGGCACGCGCGCCGTGCACCGCGAGGCTCAGAAGCGCATCCGCGAGGGCAAGCTGCCGTGGCCGCCGCAACAACCGACGGCAGATCCACACATTGGCGGCGCACGCTCTCCCGAGCAGACAGACGACTCAATCGGCACCGGCCAGGGCTCCGCGCTCCACAACGAAACGCACCGACAGCCGCCGCTCTCGCGTCAACCCTCCTCCGCGAGCTCCACGCACACAGAGGGCCGTCACCCGCCGCCGGCGGGCCCCGTCTTTGACCCTGATACCGGCGCACTAAACAAGCCGCAATTGCGGCAGATGGTGAGCGCACTGAAAGATGCACTACCAGCCGTGCCCGTTGCGCTGACGCACTCGCACGGACACAGCGTTGAACTGCATGCCAAGCTCCAACAGCAGCTCACGAAGATCAACACCATCGCGGCCGACAACACCCACAAGCCACCGCACGAAGTTGGGCTGGCCGTGCGCGATGCCTTTGCGGCAGCGGCCAAGACGGCTGGCAAGCTTGGCAAATCGCTGGGCAGCCATGATCTGGCCGACGCCTACAAGGGCATCGCCGCGCTACTCACCGAGCTCAAGCGCACACACTTGAGCGGCAGCGCCAACGACGTCTTGACGCATTACGCCGCCAAGGAAACCGCCAACCTGGAAGTCAAGGCGCCGGGCATCAGCACCGGCAAGTCGGGCTCCAATGTGAGCACCAGCACCTCGGGCAGCCTGACGGTCTCTGCGTTTCCCACCAACAAATACGCGGCCGCCCACGTGACAGCCAGCGCAGGCGGCAGTACCAGCCGCTTGTATGCGCTCGATGACGACGGCGACGTCGACTTCATTCCCGGCAAGCAGGTCTTTGCCCAAGCTACGCTTGGCGGCAAGCTGGGCGAGTGGGCAGCGAACCTGGCGGGCAAGTATGCCTTCTCGGGTCACAACGTCTATCTCGAACACGATGACCTACAGCAGCTCGTGAAGATTGTCGCCAACCGCGATGCCAACCACGCCTGGCTGAAGACAAGCTCCGCCAGCCCGCGCGCACGCCAGCTGATGCATCAGCTCGAATCGCTGGCCAACCTGGTGTCGCACGCCGTGGGGCGCAACTATACCGAGGCCGCCGGCAAACCGTACTTCCTCACCGATGCCAAGATCGCCAAGGGCTTCAACACCTTCAAGATGACGCTGTTGGCTGGCGCGATCGACCACAAGCTGGGCGGCGACCACTTCAGCACGCTGATGAACAAGGCCTACCCGCCCATCGCCGACGTGCTGGAAGAGCGCATCATCAAAGACCAGCCGCTGCCGGCCCAGCCGCGCCGCGATATTCCCGATTCCGTGGCCTATGGCGATCGCTTCCTGGCCTATCGCCAACACACCGTCGCCGTGGACGCAAGCGCCGGCAACAAGACGCACGGCGGCACCAACCTGGAGGCCAACGGCAACTTTGACGTGACCGGCCGCGTCGACAACGCAAAGTGGTACACGGAAAGCGCCGCCGCGCCGCACGCGCTGCTCGACCCCGGCTATCACAAGGACTACCAGGCCACCTTCAAGCTGCATCAGCAACTGGATGAAGCGTGCAGCGGCGACGTGCCGCCAGCACAGCTCCATCTGTACAACGAGACGCGCAAGGCGCTGACGCAGGATCTGCACGCCGGCCCTGCGCTGCCGTTCACGGAGGCCGAGCGCCTGCATTACGGTGAAGAGGCCAACATCCCCGCGCAGTTCCGCAACGCCATCACCCATGCGACGCCCGAGCAGTTGAATCACGCGACGGATCAGCTCGAGCACATCATGGAGACGTACCAGCATTTCGCCAAGGATGCCGGTGCCGTGCTCGCCAAAAACGACCGCTTCATGCCCGCCCAACAGCGCGGGGCACTCACGCAGGCACGCGAAGCCGCCTTCGCGCAGATCAACCAGTCCGTCTGGAACGGCCGCTACCCGCAGAAAGACGCGCTTGCCAAGCCCGAGGAGTTCATCTCGAAAAGCCATGCGGCCATCAGCCTGGCACTGGGCTGCGTGGGCGCGCATATCTCGGTGGTCAAGCAGCAGATGGCACAGCGCGCGGCCGGTGCGCAACCGCATCCGGATGAGCTCGCCGCCACCAAGACGGCGGACTCGACCTACAAGACGGCGCGCGAGATGCTCGACAAGACCTACCTGCCGATCAAGAACTACGACGTGCAGAAAAACGGCCCGCTGAAAGACAAATCGCTGTGGGAGCGAACGGACGTCCGGGTCAAGGCGACGGTGTCGGGGGGCGCGCAAAGCAGTGCACTCAACGCCATCCTGAACCGCTTCCACCGCTCGACCGACAAGGTGGATCTGGGCCACCTGACGGGCTCCATCTCGATCGGCAACAGCGCGGGCCAGGTTTCCCTCAGCGCTGAAGCCCGCTGGATGAATGCCACGCACCAGGTCAACCCCAGCCGCACGGGCAAGTTCCTGCAGTTCACGTTCACCGCACAAGGCGGCGCGCCCATTACCGGCGTGATGATCAACAAGGCCATCGAGGCCGCCATTGAAAAGTTCGCACCGAACTTGCGCCTGCAGAAGCAGAAGATTGATCCGCACGAACTGATGCGCCAGACACAAGGCCTGGTATTGGACGTTACCGATGGCACGAGCCTCGTCATCAAGATGCGTCAGCCGCCCGATGTGCAGAACGCACCGATGGAGCTGCAATACGCACGCGTGCTGCACAACAAGAACAGCGGCATGAACCTATCGGTGACGGTGCCCACCCCAAAGGGCACCTTCACGCCTAGCGTCTCGCACACCGACAGCGCGCAGAGCTTCGCCGGCGAAGTCGTGGGCACCGACACGAGCTACCTGATCATGCAGCACCCGTTCCTGTCCAAGATCGTCGATGCTGAAGCCAACCGCGAAGACGCAGCACTGCGGCAGGCCTTTGACGCCAACCCGGTGCAGCGCGATCGCTATCTGGCCAACCCGAACCTGATGGTCGACGTCGTCGCCAAGTACGCGGCGGCCCGGCAGGAGATCGACACGGCTGCGGCAGAGAATCGTGCGCCCGTGATCAAGAACGAGTTCGTGCGTTACCACGCCGCCACGCCGTTCGCGCGTGCAGCACAGGTGTCGGCGCAGGTGGCCGCGCATGCGCCAGGTTCCACCGCCAAGGGCGAGGAAGCCTTCAAGCTTGCCGAGCCCCTGACCAAGCCCATCGACGTCAGCCACCTCGATCTGAACGCCATGCGCGCACACCTGCAGTCTCTGCCGACCATCGAAGCGCGGGCCGACTATCTGTGCAACTCCAACGAAGGGCGTCCGCTGCTGGACGCGTTCTCGAAGATCATCGGCAACACCCGCGCCATCAACTCGGCCGCGCTGCTCCATGCCGACGAACGCAACACCGGCATCCAAACGCTGCTGCGCGATCCGAAGAGCTTGCAACGCGAGAACGCGCGCACTCAGGCCGCTTTGCACGGGGCGCCGCAACCCACTTGGCGCACGCGTCTGCAGCCGGCCAAGGCATCGGTCAAGCAGGCAAACCTCGAGCAACTGCAGCAGCTCGGCGGCCTGAACAACCTGCCGATCGGCCAGAAGGCGCAGCGTGAGATTGACCGCCGCAAGGCCGCGCTGGGGAATGCCTTCCCGGCGGGCAACGGCAGCGGCGAATCCTAAGCCGCTGCCGCTCCACGGCTCAGCCGCCAACCCATGGATGACGTGGGTTGGCGTTTTTTTTGCCCTTCGCCGTCGGGCTGCGGGCGCCGCCAATAACAACAAGGCCGGCATTCGCCGGCCTCGGGTACCTCACAGCATTGACGCGGGGTTATCTGGCGCGCAGCCAGGTACGCGCCACGGCAATGTGCCTGTGTGTAGCGTCGCCATCGGCCCGGGCGTAGCGTTCCACATAACCCTGCAGCGGCGCCCACTGTGCAAGCTGCTGGACTGCCTCATCGATGGAGCCATCGGCCACGTCCCGCTCCAGCAGCGTGGCGAAGGCTTCCGTGCGCAGCAGGCTGCTTGCCGCGTCTTCCGTCAAGGCGTGGTCGCGCAGGCGTTCGTTCAGCAGCAAGGTCATCAGCTCATTGAGCGGCAGCCCGCCATCGTCCAGATCACCCAGTGCATAGCGCTCGTGCGCACGCTGAAAGACGTGGCTGCGCAGCACCGCTGAATCGCACAGGCCATCAACCAGCAGCGCCAGGCGGCGGCAATCGCGGTGGGCGCGCACCACGTCGGGCTCCACCGTGTTGATATAGCGCTCCAGCCAGATATGCAGGGCGTCGCTGCCGTATTCGCCGCCATAGGGCTGCAAGCGTGCACGCCAGCTCTCGCGCAGCGCATTCCAGTCGATGACGCTGACAGCGCGGCGTTCGCTGGCGTGCGGTATGCCGGGCCGCAGATCGGCCAGACGGGCCAGCAGGTGCGCCGGCACATCGATACGGCAGCCGGCCGGCAAGGCGCGCAGCGTATCGGGCAAATCAGACAACGCATAGCAGCCGCGCAGGTCGAGGTACTGCAGCTGGCTCAGTTGGCCGACAGACGCCGGCAAGGCACGCAGCGACAGGCAATCGCGCAGCCGCAGCGTCCGCAGCGCGGTGCACTGCCCGATGGTCTCCGGAAGCGCGGCCAGGGCCGACATGCCCGATGCATCCAGATACTGCAGCTTGTGCAGGCGCCCCAGCGTGTCGGGCAGCGCAGTCATGGTGTGTGCATCGCGCAGGTCCAATCGCTCCAGCAAGGCCAGGTCGCCAAGCGTGTCAGGCAATGCCGGCAGCAGCGGATTGCCACGCAGGTTCAGTTGGCGCAGTTGCCCCAACTGGCCCAGGCTGATAGGCAACTGAGTCAGCAAGCGGCTCGACGCCAGGCTCAGCGTTTGCAGGTGCGACAGCGCGCCCAGCTCCACCGGCACGATGCGCAGATCCGTGCCCTGCAGCACCAGGCGCTCAAGCCGGGGCAGTTGCGACAGCGAGGCCGGCAATGCGCGCAGCGGCGAATCCAGCACCACCACCTCGCGCAATTGCAGCAGCTTTCCAATGCGCCCTGGCAGCGCGGTCAGGCGCGGGTTGCGCGAGAAGTGCAGCACGCTCAGGTTCAGCGGCAACCCGCCCGATGCCGGCCACTCAAACACGTCGCAATCGTGGATGACCAGCTGCTCAAGCTGATCTGCCAGGCACAGCGCGGCGGGCAGGCGCATCACCGGAATGCTGTCGAGCACGAGGTGCCGATTGTGCTGCTGCATGGCCAGCAGCATGCGCGTTGCAGCCAGCGCCAACCCTTGAGCCGTCGGCTGCTGTGTGTTGGTTAGCAAGGGGCCGCTATAGCGGTGCAGCCGGCGCGCCATGTCTTGCTGCCACCCGGCCACGGCGTCGCATACCGCCAGCCAGCGGTTGCCCTCCGTCGCGGGCTCCGCAGCACGCAAGCCATGACCATGCGGCGCAGCTTGTTGAATGCGCAAGGCATCGCGCGCGGCCACGGCGCGCTGCTGATGTTGCGCACGTGAAGATGCCGGCGCGGGTTGGCGCTCGTGATGCGGCAATAGCGCATGGGCGCGGGCCGAAACCGGCGGCTGCGGTCTGCCATGCACAACGCGCTGCAGCGCACGCCGCAACGCGCGCGACAGCCGGCCCGCAAACGCGCCCGGCTCTGGATGCAAAGAGGCACTCTCGAAATGTGATTGCATGATGTCGCCTGAAGAAGATGAAGTGGCTGTCGACAGAAAGCGTCAACCCTTTCCGCCTGTTCCCCCATCGTATGGGCGAGCGCACACCGCACCGCGCTCTGGCACGAACCCGTCGCGCCTGCACCGAACCCCGTGTGTGATCCACCAGGCGATACCGCTTCGCTCCAGTGCAGGCGAGTTCGCAGTGGGCATGGCCACCACGCCGCGCGCGTTTCTATGATCGGCGCATCTTCATTGCACGAGAGTCATCATGCATGCCCCATCGCCCCGCACCCTGGCGGCACGCGAGCGCCGCGCCAACACCCACGTTGCACGACCGGCCGTACGCCGGAACTCGCATCACAACTGGCTGCAACAGCGTCTGCAGCAACGCCACCCCATTGCGCAGCGCTGCGCCGCAGCCTCCGAACATGCGAACGCGTAGCGCGTGGGCGCGCAGCCTGCTCGCGCTGCTGGCCTGCCTGCCGACACACGCCCTTGCCGATTGCATTGACGATGCTGCCGCCTACCACGGCGTCAACGCGCAGGTGCTGCGCGCCATCGGCTACCAGGAATCGCATCTGAACCCGCAGGCGCACAACCGTAACCGCAACGGCAGCGAAGACCTGGGCATGTTCCAGATCAACACGATCCACTTGCCCGAATTGTCCCGCTACGGCATCGGCCGACAGGCGCTGTACGACCCGTGCGTGAGCGCCTACGTGGCCGCGTGGCATCTGGCGCGCAAGGTGCAATTGCACGGCAACAGCTGGCGAGCCATTGGGGCGTACCACTCGGAATCGCCCGGAGAAAACGGCGTCTACGCGCGCGCGGTGGAAGGCATCCTCAATCGCAAGCTGGCGGCCCGCGCCCCAGTGAGCACCACGCGCGCCCAGGAGCCTACCGCGCAAGCACAACGGGATTCGGCCCAACCCATGCGGCCGATCACCCTGCGGCACGCGCCGGCCCAGACATCGGAGCGCGAGACGTTGGCCACCAGCACACCGCATGCGCCGCCCGACGATCATTGGCTCGACGCCATGCTGACCAACCTCAACCAGAGCGCCAGCCTGCGCGAGCGGTTCAGCCGATAGGCAGGCAAGTCGATCCTCCGCGCAGAAAAATCATCAATCCTCACAACAGCGCGCGCGATATGGATTCAGCGCTGTAGCACTGCTACAGTCGCGCCCAGCTTGACACGAACGCAGGCCCAGCGCCGTGCCGGGTAAGGCGGAACCATGGCCCCTCTATGGTTCCGCCGCCATGTCCCCGGTATGGTCGGCATGCGGATGCGTCAACGCTGCACGATCTAGCGATCGCGCCATGACAACGCTGCGGCGTTGTCTCCCTGTTGTGTGTTTTTGGACGATCCAAGCCCGCCTTCATGGCGGGTTTTTTTTGCCTGCGCGCCGGCAGGCGTTGAACAAAGTTGAGACTTGATGCCCGACATCGGGCCGGGCTTCATCTACGCTGCTTCTCACAGAAACAACAAGCGCGATTCCATACACCCGCGCATGCCAACCACAAGGGGGCCCGGCTTCGATAGCGGGTCCCTTTTTGTTTCTGCTTTTTTCCTGGATCCATCCAAACCCAACCATGACGCAAACGTTGATTCGATCCCTCACCTGCATCGCCGCATGTGCGGTGGTGTCGCCCGTCCTCGCACAGGGCCCCGCCATCCCCATGCAAGACGTGCTGGCTGTCGAGCACGCCCTGGCCGCCGGCAAGCAACTGAACGTCACCATCGACCTCACCCGCTGCACAGGCGACACGCCGACCACCCCGCCCGGCACCACCCGCGGCGGGCTGACCGTCGGCGCCTACCGCATCCTGCCCGACCACACACTCAGCTTTGCCGACACGCACTTCACCGCCCGCCAGGACGGCACGCCCATCACCCAGTTCCTGCGCTACACCATCGACGCCACCGGTACCGCGCACTTCGCGTCGTACATCTACGCCATGCCCGCCTACACGCTGCAAAGCCAGGTGTCATACACCTGCAAGCTGGGCGATGGCGTGAAACTGTTCGTCCAATACTGAGCCACAACCGCATCGCGCCACCGGCAACGTGCAGGGGCCAGCACCCGGCCGGCATTGTGCGTTGGCGTAACGGGCGGTATCGTGTCGCGATTTCCCGTGCGCCCGGCTTTGGGCGCACGCTGGCCCGCCGCTTCCCATATCACCCGTGACCGATCACCCCACCCTCAGCTGGACCGACGACCGTCCTGAAACCGCCAGCGACGCCGTCCACACCGCCCTCTGGCGCTCCGAAGCCGGCAACCCGCCGCCCAAGCGTGTCGTCATCGCCGACGACCGCACCACCGCCGACGCCGCCTACCGCTTGGCTTGCGAAGGCACCGCACTGCTCTGGCAGGGCGACTTCCAGAACGCGCGCCAACTGCTGCAGGCCATAGCCCGCCGCACTGACCGCAAACCCGGTAAGCCGCGCAAGGAAGCCGCCTCGCCCATCGATGCGTTCAACTTGCACCGGCAAGCCCAGTCGCAGCGGGCCCGCACGCTCGGCATGCTGCTGATTCCGCTGGATGCGGATTACACGATCCCCCTGCGCCGCGCGCCCGACGTACGCGATGCCTGCACCGAGGCCTATGGCACCAGCAACGCAGCATCCGTCATCTCGTTGCGTGAGCTGCTCGGCCTGATCGGCGCGCACGAATGGCGCAAGAAGGGGGTGCCCATTCCCGCGCTGGGTGGCGAACACATCCACCCGCACTACGGCGTGTTCTCGCCGGTGCGGGGGGAATACATCGATCTGGTTGCGAACGCGCCGTTGCCTTCGAAAGCGCTGGCGTTCGACATCGGCACGGGCACAGGCGTGCTGGCTGCGGTGCTGGCCAAACGCGGCGTCAAGCGCGTCGTCGGCACCGACCAGGACCCACGCGCCCTCGCCTGCGCGCGTGACAACCTCGCGCGCCTCGGGCTGCAAGCCCAGGTGGAGGTGGTTGAGGCCGACCTGTTTCCCGAAGGCCGCGCGCCCCTGGTCGTGTGCAACCCGCCGTGGGTTCCGGCACGGCCCAGCTCGCCGATCGAACGTGCCGTCTACGACCCGGACAGCCGCATGCTGCGAGGTTTTCTGGATGGCTTAGCCGCGCATCTGGAGCCCGGCGGCGAAGGCTGGTTGATCCTGTCGGACTTTGCCGAGCACCTGGGCCTGCGCACGCGCGAAGCCCTGTTGGCCATGATCGATGCCGCGGGCCTGGAAGTCGTCGGCCGTGAAGACATCAAGCCGAAGCACCCTAAGGCATCGGACGAGACCGACCCGCTGTACAAAGCGCGCGTTGCCGAAATGACGTCGTTGTGGCGGCTGAAAGCGCGCCAGTAAGTTAGCGTTGCAACGTCGCTAGATAGTCGAGCACGCCGTGCCCCGCCGCGGCGCCGGTCGCAAAGCACGCCGTCAGCAGATACCCGCCAGTCGGCGCTTCCCAATCGAGCATCTCGCCCGCGCAGAACACGCCGGGCAGGCGCTCGATCATCAGCCCCGCATTCAACGCCTCAAAGGCCACACCGCCCGCGCTGCTGATCGCCTCGTCGATGGGCCGGGCCCGCGTGAGCCTCAGCGGCAGCGCCTTGATGGCCTTGGCGAGTTGCGGGAGATCGGCAAACGCTTCCTTGCTCAGGCACTCGCGCAGCAACCCGAGCTTCACTCCGGTGATGTTCAGCTTGCTCTGCAGATGGCTCGACATCGAGCGCGCGCCACGCGGGCGCATCAGCTCATCGGCCACGCGCTGCGCACTCCAACCAGGTGCCAGATCCAACCAGATCGTGGCGCTACCCTCGGCCAACAGCGCATCGCGGATCGGCGCTGACAGTGCATAGACCAGGCTGCCCTCCACCCCCGTCTGCGTGACGATGAACTCGCCCTGGCGGAACTGCAGCGCGCCGCCATCACCGGTCGGCAACCCGATGGCGACCGACTTGACCGGCTGCCCCGCAAAGCGCTCCTGGAAGTGCGCGCTCCAATCCGCATCGAACCCGCAGTTGGCGGGCTTGAGGGGCTGCACCTCCACGCCGCGCGCCTGCAGCAGCGGCACCCAGGCGCCGTCGGAACCGAGGCGCGGCCAACTGCCGCCGCCCATGGCCAGCACCACGGCATCGGCTTGCACGAGCCGCTCGACATCGGGCGTTTCAAAGCGCAGCACCTGCGCGTGTTCGGCCGGCTGCGCCCACCCCACCCAGCGATGCCGCATGTGGAACTGCACGCCCGCCTCGCGCAGCCGATGCAGCCATGCGCGCAGCAACGGCGCCGCCTTCATCTCGGTCGGAAACACGCGGCCCGAGCTGCCGACAAACGTGTCGATGCCCAAGCCATGAATCCACGCGCGCAGTGCGTCGGGGTTGAAGCGATGGATGAGCGGCGCCAGCGCCTCACGGCGCGTGCGATAGCGGCCGAGAAACGCGTCCATCGGCTCCGAATGGGTGATGTTCATCCCGCCGATGCCCGCCAGTAGAAACTTGCGCCCCGCCGACGGCATGGCATCGAACACCTCCATCCGCACACCACTGCGCGACAGGACTTCAGCGGCCATCAGCCCGGCCGGGCCGGCGCCGATGATGGCGACAAGGGGAGCAGTGTGCGATTCAGGCATGCGGAGGGCGGATGGATCACCCGCGGAGCAGACAAGCGGGGGCGCCATTGTCACATTGCCGCGCGCTCTGGGCAAACCGCGCGGCAGCCCGCCGGTTTTCGGTAAACTGGCGCGCTCACTCCCGCTTTGCGCTCGGCGCGGCATGTGCCGCCAAGCCGTCATACCGCCACGCCGCTTCACCGATGTCCAACAACACCCACGAAATCCGCCCCAACCAGTCCATCGAGCTGCTCAAGGAACTGCACATCCTCACGCGCGACGGCAAGATGAACCAGGACAGCCGCCGCAAGCTCAAGCAGGTCTACCACCTGTTCCAGTTCATCGAGCCGCTGATGGCCGACGTGCAGCAGGCCAAGGGCCATGTCTCGCTGGTCGACCACGGCGCGGGCAAGTCGTACCTCGGCTTCATCCTGTACGACCTGTTCTGCAAGGAGCAGCCCGGTGACGGCACCTCGCACATCTACGGCATTGAGACGCGCGAAGAGCTGGTCGCCAAATCGACCGAACTTGCTGCGCGGCTCGGCTTCAAGGGCATGTCGTTCCTGAACCTGTCGGTGGCGGAGTCGATTACGTCAGACCGCCTGCCGGCCACCATCGACATCGTCACCGCGCTGCATGCTTGTAACACCGCCACGGACGACGCCATCCGCTTCGCGCTCGAAAAGCATGCGCAATACATCGTGCTAGTGCCGTGCTGCCAGGCCGAGGTGGCTGGCGTGCTGCGCAAGAACAAGGGCAAATCGCTCAGCAATGCGCTGACGGAAATCTGGCGCCACCCGCTGCACACGCGTGAATTCGGAAGCCAGGTCACCAACGTGCTGCGCTGCCTGCAGCTTGAAGCCCACGGCTATCAGGTGAGCGTGACGGAACTGGTCGGCTGGGAGCACTCGATGAAGAACGAGCTGATCATCGCGCAGTACAAGAACCTGCCGCGCCGCCGCCCGACGGAGCGACTGAACGAGGTAATCAGCACGCTGGGGCTGGAAGAACTGCACGAGCGGTTCTTTGCGCCGGCTTAATGCGGGCCGGGTCCTTGCATCCCCAATCAAAGCAAAAGGGACGGAAAACACTTTCCGTCCCTTTTTCTTTCGCCACTGCATGGGGCAAATCATTGGCAGCGGATCAACGCATTACCCGCGTTTCCCACCACCCTTGGCCATGCTGGAGAACACCCCGTCCCGGTAGACCAATCCGTGCAACAACGCTGCGGACAGATGGGCGATCACCACCAGAAACAACAGCCGCGCCAGCCAGCCATGCGCATCGCGCAACCACGCATACAGCTCGGGGCTGGCCGGCAGAATCGCCGGAAGGTTGACGCCCTTGAACACGACGACCGGGTAGCCGCCCGCAGACAGCAACGCCCAGCCGAGCAGCGGAAGCGCCAGCATCAGGGCATACAGCACCACGTGCGACGCCTTTGCCGCCAGCGCCTGCAGCGGCGGCACGCTGGCCGGCAACGGCGGCGGCGCATTGCGCAGCCGATTGACCAGGCGGATCACCACCAGCACCAGAATGGCCATGCCCAGCGGCCGATGCAGGTCGATCAACGCGGTTCGATGTGTGACCGAGGTCATCATGCCCGCGCCAATGAACAGCATGGACAGGATCATCGCCGCCATCAGCCAGTGCAGGCCGCGTGCAAGCGCATTGAAATGGCGCGTATCGTTGGTTCGCTTCATTTGGCCTCCTGCTTGCCGACTGCATCGGTGGCCTTGCCATAACCGATCTCGCGTTCACGCCGGTTGAACGAGTGGGTGTACGCACCCGAGCGCGCTTGCAGAATCGGATCGTCAGAAATCTCGATGCCGGTGGGGACGATTGTCGGGTCGAAATTGACGTCGCGGCAGGCACCCTCGGCCTGCTCTACGGCCTGTGTCACCTCCAGCGTGCCCGCCACGATCTGTTTGCGCGCCTGCGGCCAAGGCAGCGACGGATCGTTGATCGGATCGCCCGGCTCGGCCAACTGCATCACCATGTCCCAATGCAGCGGCTTGTACGCAAGCCGGGTGCGCAGGTCTTCGAACATGTAATCGTGGCTCGCGTGCTGCAGGTGTTCCTGACTCAGTTGTACGAACGGCTCCTGCGGCCGCATGAACCAGCGCACGGCCTGGCGCTTGCCATCTGCGGCAACCAGGTAAAACGCGTTGATGCCGTCAAACTCCACGCCGCCAAAGCTGGCCGGGTTGGGCGCTTGCGCGGCCCATTTCAAGAACTTTTCCGCTTCGGGATACCGCTTGAGGAAGGTCGCCACCCGTGCCGGGTCGGGCTTACCGGTGGCGGGGTCAGGCTCCATGGCTTTGGGCATGTCCACCACAAAACCTTCTGCGTTGTGCGTGGGGAAATACGGCTGGTTGTTCATGGCCATGCGCCATTGCTGTCCATCGTCGGTTTTCAGCAGCAGGGCCATGCTGACCACGTTGCTGGCGCTATCCGCGCCGTGCGGGTCCCCCATGGCAATGGCGAGCCGGCCCACCACGGGGATGTTCGGCTGCGTGAAAGCGCGCGCAGTAGACAAAGGCGCCGCCGCATCGCTGGGCCGAAAGGTGCCGGCAATGCAGATGCCCTTGCCATGCGCACGGCGAAAGCCCGGCGGGAACGGCTGCGGGGTTTCCGTGAACAGCGGTGCGCTGGTCAGCCGTGACCCAATCCAGCCCTCCGTCCAGGCGAATGCGGCGGTCAACGCCCCCGCAGTCAGGGCAATCACGCCGAGTGCGCCCCAGGTGCGTTTTGATGTGAGATCAAGTTTTGACATAGCGAGTGCTTTTTTCCGATGGCTCCAAAGTAGGTTCAAGGGATGGACTGCGGCAGCGTCCTGCGTTGACTTCGCGCAGATGCGTCCGTAATGGCGAAGCTCCCGCAAGCAACCCACATGTGGAAAAAAGGCTTGAACCGTAAGGGTTCAAGCCCTCTTTCTCAGATGCCACTGCCCTGGAAAATGCGCTCCAGGGCTCGCGACCTTTAGACGGTCAATTCGGGGTGAACGTCAACGTAGCTGTGGACGTGACCGTGCCCGCATTCGGGTTGGCATTCAAGACGTAGTACTGCGCCGAAATCGGAACATTGACGACAGCGCCACCTGGAAAGTCGACGCCTGTGCCACCAATCGGAATCACTGTCGTAGCGGTGGTGCCGTTATTGACGCCGCGAAGAATCTGCACCCCGACTTGCGTTGCGGTGCCAGTGTTGGGAACCACATTGTTCGCTGGCGATGGCGATGTGCCTGTAATCGTCATTGTCATCTTGATCCCAGGGTTACCACTGCACCTGACGTTGATGTACTGGACTGGGGCACGGCTCGCTACGACGGGGCCGGCGGCGGTCAAGGTGGCCGACTCTGTATCGGGCAGGGTGAAATTCAATGTGCTTGGGGCAACCGCGCCGGCCGCGCACGTGCCGATGATGTTGCCAGTCACGTTGACCGCATTAGACGCCTGGGCGAAAGCCTCGGTCGCACCCCCGCCAATCAGCACCAGAGCCGCCAGTGCTTGTGGCAGGCAGCGCTTGTAGTTCGCAATCTCCATGAAGCACCCGGCTTAGTTAATGGTGAACGTGAGCGTCGCGGTGGTGTTGGCCGAGCCGGCCACGATGGTTGCCGCGGATTGGACATAGCGCGCGGCAACGCGCACCGTCACCGTGTTGCCGGTGGGAATCGTGACGGCGGTGTCGCGGAGGAGCACCGTCGTAGGGGTACCGGTCGTGGCGGTGCTATAGAGCAGTTGCACGGCCACGCCCCTTGCAACGCCCGCTCCACCTGCATTGGTCAAGGCGAGCAAGGTCGGGTTCGTCGGGATGTCCGTATTTTGCGTACCGCTCATCGTCATTCGAATGCCGGGGCTGGCAGTACACGTGAGCGTGATGTTTTGCATCCCTGCCGTATCCGAGTTGCTGTTGACCCCCGTGAACCTAGTGGCAGGAACGTCGCCAAGCGGGACCGTGATCGACGAACCGCCAGAAATCGTGCACTGGCCCGTGATGTTGCCCGTCACGTTGACGGTGGCCGTTTGAGCGAGCGCCTGCGTGGCGCCGCCAATCAGCACCAGAGCCGCCAGTGCTTGCGGCAGGTAACGCTTGTGGTTCGCGATCTTCATGAAGAACTCGGTGAGTGAAAAGTTTGGCAACCTGACCAGTACGGTTAGCGTTGCGCTGTACTAACGCGCCTGCATGCGGCATCGGGCAGTCAGGCGTTGCCAGAGTCTGAGCTCTGGTGAACACAGCGCAACCGACTTGACTTGGACTGATCCGAAGCTACGCGAACGGATTGTGCGGACACGACAATCCAACCTAAATGGGATTCCTCTTAAATTCGAGGGAAGACGGTGAGCAGTCGGGCCTCAACCGTACGGTTTTCAAGTCCCCAGTCTCTTCGCATGGCAGGCCCGGGCGGCCTTTACAACCTCTCGAAAATCGCCTCAGTTGTAGCCAAACTGCACTGTGGCCGCCACATTCGCCCTGCCAGCCGTGACGTTGCCCGTGCGGTAGTAGCGGGCGGCCATCGGCACATTCAACGTGCCGGTGGGCGCAGCCGTCGTCAGGCTCAATGCCGTACCCACCGTCAGCACCGTGCTGCCGTTGTAGAGAATTTGCACGCCAATGCCCTGCGCCACGCCGGCGGTGCCAGCGCCTGTCAGCGGTAGTACGTTAGTGGTGCCACTGACGGCTGTGCCTTGCAACGTCATGCTGACGGAAGGAAAGCCGGCACAACTCAGCGAAAGGTTCTGTGTACCGCTCGTGGTTGACGTTGAACCCACGGAGCCAAAAGCGGAGGCCGCCACATTCCCCAAATCGATAGAAGCGCTGGTTGTGGAAACCGTACACGTTGAGTTCGAAGCCGAAATCGGCTGCCGGCCCCCGTTGATGAAGAAGAAGTACGGAGCCGTGTTGACCGGGTCGGTGGTGCTGTAAACGCCCCGGACAGTGGGCAAACTAATCGAACCGCTAGGCGCCGTAATCGCGCCGGTTGAGCGAATCAACTCCAACCTCCAAGCGGTGGGGGACGGCACCGTGTACGTCCCGGTATTCGGGCTTGCAGAAAATGCGGTGACAAGTGAGGCGTTATTTGAACTCACCACCGTACCGTTTCTGCTCACACGCCAATACACACCGGTCGCGCCGCCGGTGGTGGGCGAAACCGTCTCCGTATAGGTCGAGACCCGATAGGTGGGGCCACAGATCAAGTTCCCGCCACCCACGTTAATCGTTTGCGATGCCAGCACCGTACCGGATGCAGCGGACGCATCCAGACTCGACGTATTGATACTCCAGTTAAAGTCCCCGCGACCGTTTTGAACACATTGCGCGCTAGCCGCGCCCATCCCGATCAAAACGAGAAATGCGCCTACCAGCCACTGCTGCACACACCCACGAGTCACGCGCTCGCCAACGCTGTTCCACCACACCCGCATTTCGCACCCCAAGCCAAGATTGGCAATCGGTTCACTCGGAAACACTGCATCGCACCCGTGCTGCCGAGTCGCAAGCCCGAGGCGGGCTCAATTCTGGATGTCGATGGCGGCGGAAGTTATCGGAAGACTCTTAAATTGCAGGCAACGCGCGATCAGTCCTATCGGGCGGCTTCTGAATCGCAAACCCCGTGGAAACCGTTGTGCTGGCATCTCGAGCCCGCCGCGCCACTTCAAAGTAGCGAAAATGCGCCGCGACCTGGCGGGCTTCGATACGCTGCGCACGCGCCTGCCCCGCGTCGAGCCGCCTCATAAAAAGATGCGCCACGCGCAGCGCGCGCTGGGCAGCGATCGCAGCACTGAAGGGCTATGCGCTGCTGAAGGTATCGGGCAAGGGTGAAGCGCTGGATTACGCGCGCAAAACGCTGTTCGGGCGGTTCACCAGTCTGGCTGTGAAGAAGGAAACGGCAACGGCCGAATAACGCCGCATCAGCCTCTGCAAGGCCCCCGCTGGGTGCGGGGGCCTTGCGCTTTTGATCCCCACAAATGGCCGTGCCATGCGGCATTTTTGCTTGTGCACTCGCACAATTTATCGGAGTTTTCTTATTCAGCGAAAGTCGCTCGATCCCTAGCATGAAGGCGTCAACTCGACCAACTGGAAGGAACTGGGATATGAACAAGACCTATCGCAACGTTTGGAACGCCACCACCAACACCTGGACGGCTGCTGCGGAAACGGCCAAGGGCCACACGAAGGGCAGCAAGCGCGCCATGGCTGTTGCCGTGGCCGCTCTGCTGGCACTGCCTGCCGGCGCTGTGTTTGCAGCCACTGATGCGGAAGACGAAGACGACACTAAGCAAGAGCACGTGATTGCCAGCTCGTCGCCCAACAGGGTTGCCAACGTATCTGGCACAGGCTCGATCGGCACCATGGGCGCGATCGGCGTGAATGGCGCGCTGGATGGCGGCAACACCAACGGCAGCGCAAATTCGGTCGCCTACGGCCCTGGCGCAGTCACCAATGGCTCCTTCAACACCGCAGTTGGTACGGGCGCGGCCGCTCAGGACAGTTCCGGCGGGGCTGTGAACAACAGCACCGCCGTTGGCAACCAAGCCAGGGCACTGGGCACCGGCGCAAACGCGCTCGGTAACCAGGCTACGGCCAATGGCGGAGCCACTGCAGTTGGCCACGTTTCCAGTGCGACGGGCACCAACAGTGTCGCGCTCGGTTACAGCGCCAATGCAACGGCAAACGGCGCTGTGGCGCTGGGGTATGGCTCGGTGGCCGATGTGGCGAACACGGTGTCGGTGGGTACTGCCGCCAACCAACGCCGCATCGTTAACGTGGCAACCGGCACGGCCAACACCGATGCTGTGAACCTCGGCCAGATGAACACGGCCTTGTCGACCAAGGTGGACGACACCTACGTCAAGATCGATCCGACATCGAACGCCACCGCTGCGCAGGCTGACAGAAGCGCGATGGCCATTGGCGCCAATGCACAAGGCACGGCCGTGTTCGCCACGGCGCTGGGCAACAACACGTCTGTCACCGGCCGCAACGGTACCGCCGTCGGCTTTGGCGCGCAGACCGCGGGTGAGGCTGGCGTGGCAATGGGCTCCGGCGCTTCGGCCAGCGGCTTCCACGCCGTGGCGCTGGGCACCAGTGCAGCCGCAGCCCATTCGGAATCGGTGGCGCTGGGCACGAGCTCGGCCACGGATCGCGCCAATAGCGTGTCGGTGGGTAACGCCTCGATGCAGCGTCAGATCACCAACATGGCCGCCGGCACGGCCGCGACGGACGCGGTGAACGTGTCGCAGCTCACGCCGGTGGTCAACGCACTGGGCGGTGGTGCCACCATCAACCCCGATGGTTCCGTCACCGGCCCGACGTACAACCTTGCCAACGGCGGCGCGCAAACCACCGTGGGCGGCGCGCTGGGCGCACTCGATGGCGCGCTGACGACGACCAACGGCCGTGTGGGCAACCTGGAAAGCCAGCTCGGCTCGGGCACGATCGGTCTGGTGCAACAAGACACCACCAGCCGCACGCTGACCGTCGGCAAGGATACGGACGGTCGAGAAGTGGACTTCACCGGCACCGCCGGCACGCGCAAGCTGACGGGCGTGAGCGCCGGCACGGTGGCTGCTGGCAGCACCGACGCCATCAACGGCGGGCAACTGCATACGGCATCGAAGAGCGTGGCAGACGCCATCGGTGGTGGTTCGACTGTGGGTTCGGATGGCTCGATCACGCAGCCGAGCTTCACCGTTGGCGATGGCATGGGCGGCACGAAGATCGTGCGCAACGTGGGCGATGCCGTCGATAACCTGAACACCCGTGTCACGGGCAATGAAACCGCCATCGGCGATATCCGCAACGAGCTGGGTAATGGCACGGTGGGCCTGGTGCAGCAAGACGCCACCAGCCGGACGCTGACTGTCGGCAAGGGCACGAACGGTACGGACGTGGACTTCCGCAACAACGCTAACGCAACGCGCACGCTGACGGGCGTAACCGCAGGTGCGGTGAGCGCTACCAGCACCGACGCCATCAACGGCACGCAACTGTATACGGCATCGAAGAGCGTGGCAGACGCCATCGGCGGCGGTTCGACTGTGGGTTCGGATGGCTCGATCACGCAGCCGAGCTTTACCGTTGGCAATGGTGCGGGCGGCACGGTCGTCGTGCGTAACGTGGGTGACGTGGTGTCCAACCTGGATGGCCGCGTGACGAACAACGAAAGCGCCATCGGCGACATCCGTAGCGAGCTGGGCAGCGGCGCGTTGGGCCTGGTGCGGCAAGCCTCGCCCTCGGACACCGTGACGGTGGCGGCTGCCAGCGGCGGCACGACGGTGAACTTTACCGGCACGGACGGCGTGCGCGTGCTCAGCGGCATCGGCGCGGGCATCGGCAACAACGATGCGGTGAGCGTCGGGCAGCTCAAGTCGGTGATCGGCTACAACATCATCGACCCGCTGGACCCGCTGATGGCCGTGCGCTATGACGGTGCGAACATGGGCGCCGTGACGTTCGGTGGTGACCCGATGTTCGGCACCTATCTAAACAACGTGCGCGGTGGCCTGATCGCCGCGGGCAGCATGCAAGCGGTGAACGGCGGCCAGTTGTGGGACGCATGGCAGAAGATCGGCGAGCTGGACGGCCGCGTGGGCACCATCGAGTCGGGCATTGCAGACGGCTCCATCGGTGGTCCGGGCACGGGCACGCCGGAGGGTTCGGTGCCGTCGCCGGGCAAGGGTGACGGCAGCACGGCCGTGGGCGCGGGTTCGAGCGCAGACGGCAAGGACAGCTCGGCCATCGGCAACGGCGCAGTGGCTTCGAAGGAAGGCAGCACGGCTGTTGGCGCAGGTTCGTCCGCCACGGGCGACAAGAGCTCGGCCATTGGCCAGGGGTCGGCTGCCTCGGGCGATAACAGCACGGCGATTGGCCAAGGCTCGTCGGCTACGAAGGACGGCAGCACGGCCATCGGCCAGGGCGCTTCGTCGAACCACGCTGGTTCCGTTGCTCTCGGCCAAGGTTCGACCACCACCCGAGATGGCGAGGTGTCGATCGGCTCGGAAGGCAATGAGCGCTTCCTGGGCAACGTGCGCGACGGTGTGCGCGACACCGATGCAGTGAACGTGCGCCAGTTGAACAACACCGTGCGCAGCGCCCGCCAGGATGCAATGGGCGGCGTGGCCGCAGCGATGGCGGTGGCAGGTCTGCCCACATCGACGATGCCGGGCAAGACGTTCATGGCCATCTCGGGCAGCACGTACGGTGGTGAGCAAGGCACGGCCATTGGCGCCTCGTACATGTCGAAGAACGGCAAGTGGATCGTCAAGGGCGCAGTCAATACCAGCACCCGCGGTGAAGTTGGCGCGGTGGTGGGTGGCGGCTTCTACTGGTAAGCCGCTGGACTGACGCTGTAGTGGCTCTAGCCGCTGTGCCAGGCGCGTTTGCAACTGGCCAGCCTATCCCGCTCCTTCCTTGGGGCAAATGGGCCGGGCACGCGGCAATTGAGGGGAAGGGCTCCGGGAAACCGGGGCCCTTTTTTTTTCCAACATGCGTGACACGGTTTTCGGAGACTTCCGGTATTCCGGCCCTGCATGCGGCCCTAGAGTCGAGGTTCATCCATCAAGACCGGCGCCGCGCACCTGCAGTGGAGGCCGGGCGGTTGCCTCATGAATCCTGTCCTGATCCGCGTGGCCATTGCGGATGACCATCCGGCCATCCTCTTTGGCGTGCAGCATGAACTTGCGCAACACCCTTCGATTGCCATCGAAGGTCTGGCGCGCAACGCCACCGAGTTGATCGCACTGCTTGAGCGCACCCACATCGACGTGGTGGTGTGTGATTACGCCATGCCCGGCGGCCATGATAGCGATGGCCTGGCATTGCTGCAGATGATCGGGCAGCGCTATCCGCACGTGCGCATCGTGGTGCTGACGATGCTGGAGCACCCTGCCATCGTGCAGACGCTGATGACGCAGGTGCGCTGTCTTGTCAGCAAGTCCGACATGATGCAGCACGTGCTGTTGGCGGTGCAGGCCGCGTTTGCCAACGGGCGCTATGCATCCCCCACCATGGAGAAGATCTTACGCATGGCGCCGCCACGGCGCCGCCGTGCGGCGGGCGATGGGCAACTGACGAGCCGCGAGTGGGAGGTGGTGCGCCTGTTCGTGTCCGGGCTGACGGTGAGCGAGATTGCTGTGCGGCTGCATCGCAGCAAAAAGACGATCAGCACGCAAAAGAACACGGCCATGTGCAAGCTGCACATCGGGCGGGAGGTGGATCTGGTGCACTACGCCATCGAGACAGGGCTTGTGCCTTCCGGACCGCGCCCCGACCGGGTGTGAGCCAGGGGCCGGCCGGACATGCGCCGCCGCGCCGGGCTCATGTGCCGCGGCGCGTCAGGGCTTCCTGTGCCATGGCCGCGAGTTGATCGAGCGCGGGCAGCAGCGTCGCCAGGGCATCGCCCTGCTTGGCCTGCCGTTCCATGCTGGCGCACGCTTGGGAGACCGCCTCCTCATGCACCATGGCGAACGTGCCTTTCATGGCATGCAGGTCGCGCAACGCGGCCTGGCGGTCGTCGGTGGAGAGCGCCACGCGCAACGCGGCAAGCTGTTCCTGTGTTGAGCGCGTGAGCGCGGCCAGAATGGCATCCGGCAGGCGTCCTTGCGCAATGCCGGTGGGTGGCGCGGCCTTGGGTGCTGCTGGTGCCTTGGTGCGCAGCATGCGGCGCAGCGTGGCATCGAGCGTCTTGAGCAACACCGGTTTGACCAGCACACCGTCAATGCCCGCTTCGATGCAGCGGCGGTGCTCTTCCACCTCGGCATGCGCGGTCAATGCGATGATCGGCACCTTGGCGCCCTGGGCGCGCAAGGCACGGGCCAGCGCAAAGCCATCCATGCCGGGCATGTTGAGATCGGTCAGGACGAGGTCGTAGCGTTGCGCGTTGAAGCGGCGCAGTGCATCGCCGCCGCTTTCGGCCATGTCGGCGGGGTAGCCGAGTTCTGCCAGCTGCATGCGGATGAGTTGGCGGTTGGCCGCCTGGTCGTCTGCGGCCAGGATGCGCACATTAGCGGGCGTGGGTGCGGCATTGCCCGGCGGCTGCGCAGCGTCGTGCGTTGCAGTGCGCTCGGCATCTGCCGGTGCATCCACCGGTGCAAAGGGCAGCGTGACGATGAACTGGCTGCCCTCGCCGGGCGCGCTGTGCAGCGCGATCGTGCCGCCCATCCGGTCCACCAGCCGGCGGCACAGTGCCAGCCCCAGCCCCGTCCCGCCAAAGCGCCGCGTGATAGTGGAGTCTGCCTGCATGAACGGCTCGAACAGCCGCGCCTGTTGCGCTGCGCTCATGCCAATGCCGCTATCGGCCACGCCGATGGTGATGCCGGGCGTGCCCTCCCCTTCGCCCTCGCTGGCGGCCAACTCGATCCGCACGCCGCCCGCATCGGTGAATTTGATGGCGTTGCTCAGCAGGTTGGAGGCAATCTGGCGCAGGCGGGTCGGGTCGCCCTGATAGCACGGTGCGACGCTCTCGTCGATGACGCAGTCGAACTGCAGGCCGTTCTCGTGTGCGATGGGCGCGAAGATGGCGGCGACCTCGCGCACCACGGCCGCCGGGTCAAACGGAATCGACTCGATGGAGAGCTGCCCAGCTTCGATCTTCGAAAAATCCAGCACGTCGTTGATGATGCCGAGCAGCGCGTTGGACGATGCCGTGACCGTCTGCAGCCGTTCGCTCACAGCCGGTTGCAGCGGCATGCGCCCGACCAGCTCGAGGTTGCCGAGAATCGCGTTCAACGGCGTACGGATCTCGTGGCTCATCGTTGCCAGGAAGACGGACTTGGCGCGGTTGGCGTTGTCGGCGGCCTCCTTGGCTTCGCGCAGCGCAAGCTCGGTGCGCTTCTTGTCGGTGATGTCGGTAAAGGCGGTGACGAGCACGTCGGCGTTGCGATAGTGCGCGGGCACCAGGTTGACGGCCAGATCAATCTGGCCGCCGTCTACGGTGGCGAGCGCGAGGTCGTCGCGCACTGCGCCTGCCCCGCCGTGGCTGGCGTAGCGCTGCGCCAGCTTGGTGGACAGCGACTGCGCATCGACCTGCGTCTGGCTGGCGATGTTGGCCATGACCGGGCTGCGCAGCATGGGCTCGCCTGTGTGCGCGTCGATCACACCCAGGCCAATGGGTGCGGTCTCGATCAGCATGCGGTTCAGGTGCTCGGTTTCGACCACGCGTTCGGAGCGCTCCAGCATTGGCACGAACACACGCCGGTTGAACCACCACAGCAAACCCCACAGCACAGCGATCAGCCCGGCGGTAAGCCATGTCGTCAGGCGGATCTCGGGCCAGACGCCAGCCAGCACGTCGCGCCAGGTAAAGGCGTAGACCACGCGCCCACCCGCCTGCCCCGGCGGCGTGGCGGCCATGAAGACGCCATTGCTGGCGCGCTGGATCGACCCTGATGCAGGGGAAAGCTCGCGCACGGCGGCCAGCACGTCGGGGCGCGTGTCGCCGGCGCTGGAGGCGATCGGCACACCATCGTGACCCAGTACGACGAAGGTGCCGTCAAAACGGTCAGTCGACAGCGGGCCCAGCACGGCGTCGGCCGGTACTTCGCACACGAACACGGCAAACGGCTTGTTGCTCGCGTCCAGCCCGTAGATCGACATGCGGATCGACGGCTCGCCCGTCAACGGGTTGCGGTAAGGCTGGAGCCAGCGCACGGTGTGCAGGCCGCTGCGCGGGTCGGTAGTGGTGGCGGGCGCGATGGAACCGTCGGTGTCCTGCATCAATGCCGTGAAGAGCGCGGGCCGGTTGGCGAGCGCGGCATCGAGCCTGGCTTGATCCGGCCACGGAAACGGCGAGATCGCCAGGAAGTCGCGCGACGGCGTGTAGAGATACGTGGTGAACCGGTAGCCCTGGATGCTGGCGGTGGCCGCCAGCGTGCGCGAGACGCTGTCAGTCAGGGCGATGAAGCGTTCAAGATCAGGCGCGGGAGACTGCGGTGTGGCGCTGGCGAAGACGACGGAGTGCAGGCCGCTCTCGTGCTGGCGCACCAGTTGGCCGCCCTGCGCGCGAAACCGCGCCGCTGCATCGGTATCGGCCTTGGCTTGCTGGTTCCAGACCAGCTCGGCCAGGTAGATCGTGCTGCGCAAGACGATTTCGGCCTTCATGACCTCGCTGGCCATGCGCTGGCCTTCGATGGCGAGTTCACGCCGCTCGGCCTCGACATGCGCGTGGACCATCGACGCCACCGCAATACCGAAGGTGAGCAGCGCCATCACGGTCAGGACGATGCCACCACCAAACAGCGCCGAACGCCGGAAGCGGCGCATGGTCGAGAGCACGGTGGATGACTGGGTGTTGGGCATGGTGTGGCAATCCTTTTGCGGCGCGGGATAGTGCGCGCCATCTTACGTGAGCGCAAAGCAAACAACCCGCTGCACAAGAGCCAGCGGGTTGTCTGCAAGCGCCGGCACAACCGGCTTTTACATCGTTACGGCCTCACCAAGCCCACCGCACACCGGCATTGCCCATCAGCGTGCGTTGGTGCTCGCCACCGAGGTTGGTCAGGTAGCTGATCGTGGCGTAGGCGCTGGCGCGCTGCGTGACCTGCGCGACAAGGCCTGCGCCGATCTGGCCGGCGGTCTGGCCGATGTGCGTGCCAATGGTGGTGCTGCCGCCGAAGGTGGTCTCGTCGTCCGAGCCGAACGAGCGCAGCACGTTCAGGCGCAGATACGGCTTCCAGTTGATACCGCTGGATGTGAACGACCACTGCAAGCGCGCACCCGCGCGGGCCAGGAACGTGTTGCCGTTGTTCCAGCTCACGTCGGAAGCGCCATCGTTGAACGAGTTCAACGAAGTCCAGCGCCACACGAGTTGAGCCTGCGGCTCCAGCGTCAGGTTTTGCGCAAGCGGAATCGGCAAGCCGGCTTCCACGGAGCCGGTGATCGCTTTGCCGTTGGCCGAGCCGCGCACGTTGTCGTTGGCGCTTGTGCGCACCGTCAGCGCGCTGCCCATCAGGATGGCGTCGGTGTACCAGCCGCTGGGCGCAACGTGTGTCCAGTAACCGCCGAGGTCATACGCGTTGACCTGCAGCGAGCCGACGCCCAAGCCCTGCTGCGCCAACGCAAAGCCATTCACATCCCCCGTGGCGCGCGAGAAGCCGAGCAGCACGCCGTAGTGGTTGCGGTGGCCGTTCGATTGCGTGTCTGCATACAGATCCTGCCCGACCTGCGTGCCCCACACCGTGCCGTCAAACGACGGGCTCACATCGCCCGTCTGCGACAACTTGGTGTTGCCGCCCCATACGCGTGCCCATGCGGCGGGCAGCTTGCCGTTTTCTGTGAGCAGGCCTTGTTCGCCCTGGCGGTCGTGGAAGGTGTCGATCTGCAGCAAACCCAGTTGACGCGCCACGGCCGGGGCCTCGGCGTACAGCGGAACGGACTCGCGGTAGATGGGCACCGGGGCGGCGCCGGGTGTCGCTTCTGCAATGGCTTCGGTGATGGCGGTGGGCGTACCGGCTGCCGCATCGACCGGCGTAGTGGGCGTGGCGGCCATCACCGTGTTGCGCAGGTACCAGTTGTTGCCCGACCCGGCGGCGGTACCGCCCTTCACCAGGTAGTACGAATACGCACCGGCGTTGACCGTGCCACCCGACAGGGTGAACGCACCCGCGCTGGTGGTACCGCCGTTGGTAGCCTGCACAACCTGAATGCCGTCGGCCATCGTTTGCGCGCCGGGGCCGCCAACGTTTATCACGTGGAGCGTGCTTGTGCCGCTGGCGCTGCCGCCGCTCACGATGAGTTTGTCCGACGCTGCACCATCACTGCCCAGATAGCTGTTCAAGCCGATCGTGCCGTTCTGGCCGACGTAGTTGCCGGCCACCGTGAGCGTGTTGCCGATGCCGCTGCCGCTGCCGCCAAGCTGCACCACGCCGGCGTTCGTCAGGTTGCCGTTGATCTGGAAGTTGCCAGTCGTACCACTGGCGAGGCCCGGCACTGCGTTGGCGGCCGAAAGGGTTCCGTTGTTCGTCACATTCCCCGTGACACTGCCATACCCACCCAGCGCAGCACCGGATGCCACCGTCACCGCGCCACCACCGCTGAGCGCTGCCGAAGCGCTGGTGCCATCCCCCACGATGACAGTACCGGCGCTGATCTGTGTGCCGCCCGCGTAGCTGTTGACACCATTGAGCGTAAGCGTGCCACTGCCGAGCTTGGTCAGCATGCCCGCGCCGGTCATACCTTGCGCAATCGTCGAATTGAAGCCCTGCGTATCGATCGTGCCGTTGCTGGCGGTAATGGACAGCGCACGGCTCGATGCCAGGTCGAATGTGCTACCGAGCTGAAGCGTCCCACCGTTGAGCGTAAGCCCACCCGACGATGCGCCCAGCGCGTTGTCCGCCGCGACCGATAGCGTGCCTTGCGTGATGATCGTGCCGCCTGCATAGGTGTTGCCGGACGACGGTGTGAGGCTAAGCGTGCCCGCGCCGGTTTTTTCGACGATGCCGCCCCCGCTGATGGTGCCGGTGTAGGTGCCGGTGCTGTCCTGTTGGAAGCGAACGAGCCCGTTGTCCGTGACCGACAGCGGCAGGTTCGATGCATTGGCCTGCAGCGTTGCACCGTTGTTGACGGTGGCCACCACCGATGCCGTGGTCGTGCCCAGCGAGCCGGTCAGGTTGAGCGTGCCGCTTTGCACCAGCGCGGTCGAGAACGTGCCAGTGCCGGCCCACGTCCAATCGGTGCCGGCCATCGTCAGGCTCTGAAAGTTCGTGAACGCGTTGGACGCGGTACCCGTGCCTTGCAGCGTGACCGTGTTGGTGCCGGCACCACCATTGGCTGTGCCGATGATCTGCGAGCCCGTCTGCAGGATCAGCGTCACGTTGCCATTGCCGCCCTGGATGGCCGTGCCGCCGCCACCTTGGATCAGGCCAGCGTTGGTGATCGTGGTGGCGCCGTTGGTCGAACGCACGCCGATGCCGTTGTTGCTGATGATCCGGCCGCCGGCCTGGTTGGTGATGCTCCCCGTAAAGGAGCTGCCAAGCGTGTTGGACACCACCGCATCGACGCTGCCGCCGCTGGTGGCGGTGCCCGTGGTCTGGATCGTGCCGCTGTTGATGAGCGTGTCGTTGTTGCCCTGCATGTAAACAGCAGGGGCATCGTGGCCGCTCGTGGTGAGCGTGCCGCTGTTGGTGATGGTGCCACTGCCGCCCAGCAGCGATGCCGCGCGTGCATTATTGCCCGACGTCGTCACCGTGCCGGTATTGGTGATCGTATTGCCGGAGGCGCCCGTATTGCTCTGCCCCCACGCGGCCGTCATCCCATAGGAGTTATTGCCGGTAGTTGTGATGGTGCCGTTATTGACCAACGTATTGTTGTTGCCGTTGGCGGCGACCCCGTCGTTATAGGCGCCCGAGGTGGAAATCACGCCACCGGCGGCGTTCGTGATCGTATTGCCGTTGTTCACGCCCAGCAGCATCGCACCGCGATTGGCCACACCCGTGCCATTACCCGACATCGACAGATTGCCGCTGTTGGTAATGGTGCTCGAGGTATCGACCGAGAATGGCGTGGGCGTGGTGGATAACGCAAAACTGCCGCTCGCCGTTGTATCGATATTGATGGCGACGTTGGTACTACCACCCACCGCCACGACTGAAGGAACGCCCGCGCCTGAGCAGGTCACGGTTGTGCCACTGCCAGGAGCCGTGGCGGAACACGTTGCATAAGCACCCACCGGCACTGCACCGGTGAGAACTGCCACGCCTCCAACACCCAACTTCCACGCATGTCTTTTCATTGTTATCACTCGCAATCTGACGGGGGGATCTTGCTGAGACTTTTTGAGACTTTGCTGCGTGGAATGGGTTATATCACCTGAGTTAAATTTCCTGCAAGACGGATTTTCAGTACTGCATGTGAGTACGTGATCGTCGCAATGGAAAAGCCTGTGCAGGAGATCGATTTGCCATTCAGCCACCGCTTTGAATTTGCGGACGGGGTAAAACCGGCCTAGATTTCTTGATTCGCCCGAAACATTTCGACGCGCAAATCGTTGGAAGCCCCGATTACCGCGTCCAAATGAAAACGGCTCTGCCCGACATACATCGTGGCAGAGCCGTTGTTTCATCGCCGGCATCCCGGATGCCGCCAATCAGCCCAGTGTGCGATTCATGATGGCGATGATGTTGCGGTGCAAACGCGTTCTTAGAACTTGTAACGCGCGCCCAGGTAGATTTCGTGCGACACCAGCTTGGCGCGCAGCATTTCGTCTTGCATGCCGACAGCGTTGGTGAAGGCGTTCCAGCCGCTCTCGGTCTTGCCCATGTCGACGTAGCGGTAGCCCAGATCCAGCGTCAGCTTCTTGATCGGCGAATAAGAAACGCCAGCACCCAGCGACCATGCCAGATTGGTTTGGCTTGCGGAGTTGAAGGGACCGCCAAAACCGTTGGCCGGGTTGATCTGCGAACCTTCCGACTTCAGCATCGCCAGACCCAGGCCACCCATGGCATACACCGACACGTTCTTGGCGACAGCGAAATCGCGGTACACGTTGGCCATCACGCGTTGCGACTTGATGTCGTGATAGTTGTTGCTAGGCCAACGCGTCGAACCGCTAACGAAGGAGTCGGTACGCGGCAGGGTGTATTCACCTTCCACACGCCAGCCGTTGGCGAAGTCGTAACCCAGGGCGAACGAGCCCGTCACAAGATTGGTGCTGTCGTCAATTTGCACGAACGAGCCAATGCGCGGACGCGCGCTGGAGGCCATGTCTTCGGCCTTGTGCTTGGCACCTACGATACGGGCAGCGCCGTAGTAGCCTTGTTCCTTCGAAGCATCCGCGGCTTGAGCGAACGCAGCGCCCGAAAACAGGAGCGCCAGCGCGCTCGGCAGAGCAAGAGTCTTGATCATGGAAACGGTCCTTAGTCTTTGAGAGGAGAGAGAGACCGCCATCGTAAAAAGTCCGTAGCTTTGGCTGAACCCGGTTGCTTACGGGTCTTGCCTCCGTAGCGCTACGGAGCACGCCTCGCCATCAGAAATTCCGACAAAAAAAGCCGGCGTTGCGAACAACACCGGCGCATGTATGTCTTGATCACTGAAGTGATACAGCCGCAAATCTGCGGTGGGCCACCCGACACCGCCGAGCAGTGCTGCAGGTCATTCCCTGCAGCACCGCTTGGCTTGAGGTCATTCGCCCCTTTCTGTCTTCAAACCCTATCCCTATTTGTACTGGATCGTGAAAGTCACGGCTGTCTCAACGTTGCCTGGTGTGACACTGGAGCCAACCTGCCAGTACCCCGCTTGCAGCGGCAGCACGATCTGGTTGCCGGACACCGTGGCAGTGCGCTGATTGTCGGTACCGTCGGCGCCGATCGTTCTTCCATCGGCCGACTGAAGCTCGACCGCTACACCCCTTGCAGTACTGCTATTGCGAAAGCGCAGTTTGTCCGTGGCATCAGGCGTGCCAGAGAACGTGAACGTTGCGCTGGCTAGCCCCACGGTGCAGTTCATCAGCGTGAGCGTGAATGACTTCACGCCGGCGATCTGTCCCTGCTTGAGTTGCGACGGATAGACCGGGTCCAGGGGTACCGCATGGTCTGGGCCGCCAATACCCCATTGGCACGTCCCCGCAGTCAGTTTGCCCACCACACTTACCGCCGATTGCGCCACCGCCGTAGAGGAGACACCGCCGCACAGCGCCAACGTCACCAAAGCGAGCGACACGTTGCGGATTGAGAAGAAGCGTTGTCGCATGGTGTTAGCCCTGCATTTCGGTGCGCGGGGATGGCGTCACCCGCATGGATGAGAAACGTGCCTTCGTCTGCACGGCGCCGGCGGGCTGCGTTGCCTGACTGAAAGCGTCGGAGAGTTTGACTGGCGTCACCACCGGCGAGGCAGGCTCGCACACCGCATCAAAGCGCTCGAAACCGCTTGCTGCCGGCTTATCAGGCAGCGTGACATTGATGCGGCAACTGTTTTCGGCGCCTTCGCCCCAACGCACCGTCAGCCCACCCGAAGCCAACAGGCCCGTGGCGATGACGCGGCTGGCCTGACCGACCACACCCACATTCGTACCTTGGTCGTCCAGCACTTCCGCGCCGAAAGGCAGCGGCTTGCCGTCCGGCTGCTGGCTGTCGATGATGACGGCACGCCCGGCCTTGGTTTCGTACGTTAGCTTGACCACCGAGCCCGCGCGTGGCGCAACACTCACCGTGGTCGACTTCAGCTCGGTACCGGCCGCCATGCCCTTGGGGTCAAGCGTGACGGTGTTGATTTCGTACGGATTCAGGTTCGATACAACGGCGTAGCCCTTGCTGTCGACCACGGCACCCTGGCTATTCGACACCCGAGCCCCGGCAGCGTCGGGGGCATACACGAGGCCAATGGTGTCACCCAGCGCTGGCGCTAACGTCACGCCCCCACCGTGGATAACCAGACCGCCCGACGCGCCAACACCGACCTGGCGATACCCGTTGCCTTGGCTATAGTTGGCACCAACCTGGCCAAAGGCGCCGTTGTATCGAGCATTGGCGCTCAACGCCCCGCTGCCGTCGTTGCGGCCCGCGGTCACGCCGTAGCCGATACGCTGGTCCTCGCCAGCATTGCCGGACAGGGTGACCTGGCTGTTGCTGCCATCGCGATGCGACTGATTGTGCGTCGCGGACACCGTCGGCGAAGTGGCCTTCGTGCCCAGCGGGATGGACACGGTAAAGAAGAGTCGCGTGTCCCACCGGGCATCCAGCGTCGGCGTGGGTGCGTCGATTGCACCGGGAATCTGGTTGAAATCGCTCCATCGTCCAGGCCTGGCAATCGACTCGCGCGTCCGTTGGGCGGTAATGCTGTAAGTGAGATTGCGCCACCGGTTTGAGTAGCCGATGGTGTAGTCCAACTGACTGCCGCCGCCCGACCAGTAGTTGCGCATGGAGGCCGACACATTGAGCGAACCGGCCTTCTCGCCAAGCGATTGCGCGACGTTCAGGTCGACCCGGCTGCGCTGGCGCAACACGATATCTGTCGGCAGGCCGCGCGCCGCGGCGTCACGAACGGCGACCATATCGCTCAGGCCCACAAAGCCGTTGGTGGAATAGCGATAGGCAGCAACTGCCAGGTTCGTACCGGTATTGACGATATTCTTGTTGTAACCCACTCGCACGGACGTGCCGTTGGACGTAGCCTGGCCCGCCACCGACTGCTGTGCCTGCGTAACATCCAGCGAGAACGCGCCAACGTCGGTGTTCATGGCACTACCCGCCAGCACCGAACGATAGCCGGACGCCAGCGTAACGCCGCCGTATGCCGTCACGATGTTGGTCAGGCCACGTTGGTACGTACCCTGCAGAATATTGGGCGCGTCCTGCAGGTTCAGTCCGTTGACCTTACCCACGGTGGCGCTCCATCGGCTGATGCCCGGGCGCAACAACTGAGCCACCGTCGAGAACGGGACGACGAAACGCTTGACGCGCCCATCGGCCTCATTCACTTCCACATGAAGGTCCCCGCCGTACCCAGTGGGGTACAGGTCGTCAATCACGAACGGCCCCGGGGCCGCATTGGTTTCGTAGATCAGATAGCCGTTCTGGCGGACCACAACGCGGGCGTTGGTCTCGGCAACGCCGCGCACCACCGGAGCAAAACCGCGCAATGATTCCGGCAGCATGCGGTCTTCGGTCGCCAAGCGCACGCCGCGCACGCGTACGCTGTCAAACATTTCACCGGAGGTGAACAGGTCGCCCGCCGTGAGCTGCTCACGCCAGGCCGGTAAGTCGTGTTGCAGGTAGGTCGCCGCAGACTGATAGTTGGACCCACCAAAGGACGAGACATTCAGCGCGCCCTGGTGATACAGATGCCATGAACCCTTGTGGGCAGCGGCATTTATCCCGAGGTACGCGCTGGAATAGTTTGTGCCGGCGGTATTGGTGTAAGCGTTCGCGTTATAGCTGACAGTGGCTGCCGTCGTACCCGCATCCCATTGCGACGGATCGACATAGCCACGGGCCTGGCGTTGTTCGTAGATCTGAGGAACCGTGAGCGTCAACTCTTGGTTGCCCATATCGAAGTTCACGGTCGCGTCGGGAATATAGCGACTCAGGGGCGCGCAAAAGCGCCCTTCTGGCAGGCGTTCAGCCTTGCCTTCTGCCGCCGCCATGGCGACTTTCCAGATGTCTACGCCGTAACGTGAGAGCGATTGCGCGTCGAGACACAGTTGCGTCTCTTGCGAGCCCGGCTCGGTCACGAACGTCAAGTCTTCGCGCGCACGCCACTGCTGGTTCAGGACCACATCGGCACGGTAGGTACCTGGGACGATGTAACCACTTTTCTCGAACCGGGAGATGTCGATCTGACTGCTCGATCCTTTCGGGAAAAAGTCGGGGTCGAACGTCACGTTGCCAGAAGATGAAGGCGCCGCCCCCGTCTCCATCGGCTCGGCATAGGCCTTCGGTGCCAGCGCCGCGGCGATCATCGCAGACAGCACGTAGCCACGCGGCAGGCCCAAAGCGCGTGCAGGTTTTGTCATGGCGTGACGAGGCAACATCCTTACCTTCTCCAGATATCCAGATAAAAAGCAGCAGGCGGCCACGCCGCCTCATCGGAGGCGGCATCAGCCATAAACACTTGGGGAAACTTTTGGAGATGCGGCCAGTGTCTGCTTACTGCCTGAAGTACTGCAGTAGCTACCGGCCTAACCGCCTCGTCAGAAGCGGTACTCACCCATGACCGCGGGAAAACGATCAGCGAGTGAGCGACGCCTGCTTGTGGACCAGCGAGCCGTAGTCAGTAATGACCGTGAAATCAGCCTTGATGTCGCCGGCGGGAGCATGCGTTACATCCTTGAGCGGAAGCGTCGCGCTCTCTCCAGGCGCCACCATGCCACCGTCCCCGTCCATGGTCTTGCCATTGGCATTGATACCAACCCGGGCAAAGTTGACGTGATAGGGCGTGGGGTTGGAAACCTGCAGCGCAAGCGGCTTACCTGCCTCGGAAGGCATCAGCTTCCAGCTGAGCTTGTCTGCGGCCTGGTCAACATCGCCTGCCAGCTTGGCTGGGCGGAAGAACAGCTTGATACGCGTGCGGAACGCAAACTGCAGCCTGTTGCGCCCATCGCTATTGTCTGCCTTGGGAGGAACTTCCAGCACGTTCAACCAAAACAGCGATTCCTTGTCTGCCGGCAGCGGTTCACCGGTGTATATGAGACGCACAGCCTGCCCCTTTCCTCCGTCCATACGGAAGATGGGAGGGGTCACCGTAAAGGGAACCTTGGCCGAATCAGGCGTTGACTTTTCATCGCCGTCATCCAACCAGACCTGGACCAGAGAGGGGATCTTAGCCTCGTTGCTCAGCTTGACCGTGACTTCTTTTTCATCGGCCGGGTAGACGACGCGCGTACCACCAATGACAACGGTGGCGTTGGCACTGGCAGCGAACATCCCAGCGAAAACCGCCGCGCCGGCTACAACATTACGCAACACATTGCTCATTCTTGGTACCTCGATTCGTTGATAACAGCATCGGTGCTGTACACAACACCGATGCCCTTTCAGCCGCGACTTAGTTGTAAGTCACGCCGTACTGCACGCTGGTGTCAACCAGACCAGGCGTTGCTGCGCCCGTGGCGTAGTACTGAGCGCCCAGATCGATCGTAGACGTGTTGTCAACGATTGTAGGGCTCTTGATAACGGTGGCCGGACTAGCCAGATTCAGCACGCCAGCGGCGGTGCCGTTCGTCATCTGGATGTTGGTGTTGGTAGCCTGACCCACCAGTGCGTTGGTCAGCGTGCCAGTAGCGGCATCGATACGCGGGCTGGCAACGTTGAACGACAGTTCAGCAACCTTGCCGTCGACGCACGAGCCTTCGCCCGGGCCGCCGATGATCAGTTGGAATGCCTTGTGACCAGCCGTACGGCCGCTTGCCGGCAGAGCCGTCGCTTGAACCGGATCCAGCGCCACGCCGACGTTGCCGGTACCGCCGTCCGTGCCCGCACCGCCCTTGATCGTGCAGGTTGCGTCGGTCACAGCACCGGTAATGCGGATCGTGCCACCATTGGCGGCTTGCGCCTGAGCGTTGCCCATCACCAGAACGCCTGCAGCCAGTGCGATGGCAGAAGCAAACTTGATGCTCTTCATGAGATGACTTCCTACTTAATAAATAAACATGTTGACTCATCAACGCGATGAGGCCTGTGTCGACAACCCCACGACAAGCCGTGCGACGGTCAGCGATCAGCAGACACAAACTTATTGCTGCCAACCCTTGAGGCAAAACGCGAGTCCTCTGATATCCGAGGTACTGTCAAAGCACGGCAAGACGTGTTGGCGCATGTTAAGAATGGCGGGAGCAATAGGCCATCGGAATAGGCCTAATCTGCACTGCCTGGCGTTCTTTCGGAGCCGTCCTATCGGCACATTAGGACGCGCGCTTGCGGCGCCCTGTCACATTGCGTAGGTACGCACCAGCTCAACCACGGAACGCATCTGCAGCTTGTCGAATACATTGGCGCGATAGGTCTCCACGGTGCGGGGCGACAGGCCACCGAGATTGCGCGCAATTTCCTTGTTGCTGAGGCCGCTCACGATGCCATCGAAGACTTCTCTCTCTCGCGCGCTCAAGGTTGCGATGCGCTCGGCCCGCGCCTGTATGGCGTCCTTGCCGTCGCATTGCTCGCGTCGGTTGCGAATTGCCTGCTGGACGACGCCGATCAGTTCATCGTCATCGACAGGTTTGCGCAGGAAATCGAGCGCGCCGCCCTTGAATGCGCGACGACAGGAATCGATGTTGCCGTGACCGCTCATGACGACGATCGGCAAATCAGAACAGCTACTTACATGCTCCAGCAGGTCGAGACCGCTCATGCCCGGCATGCGGATGTCGAACAGTGCACAACCGAGCGTGCCGTCGCTGATGTCTTCCAGAAACGCATTGGCATCCGGGTAGCAGCGAGTCCGCAGGCCGACGGTGCGCAACAGCAGCGCAAGGCCTTCGCGCACGGCTTCGTCGTCGTCAACGATGGCGACGACGGACGCCGCTTCTTGCGTGTCGAGGGGAGCTTTCATGTGGGCGCCTCTGCGAGTGGAAGGGTCAATGCTGCCTCGGCGCCGCCGGATGGCAGGTTCTGCAGTGTCAGCGTGCCATCCAGGCGTTGCGCCAACGTGTCGCACAGCGGCAGGCCGAGGCCCAGTCCGCCGGTGCGTGTGGTGAAGAAGGGTTCGAACAGACGTGGCAGCGCGTCATCTGGCACGCCTGGGCCGTTGTCGACCACGCGGAAGCGAAACCGTCGGCCGACGCGCTCGCCGCTGACACGGATCTCGCCACGGGTGCCGCGAGGCGTGGCGGCGATCGCGTCCCGCGCATTGCGGATCAGGTTGTACAGAATCTGTTCCACGGCGACCTGCTCGCCCATCGGCTGCACGCGCGGCGTGGCGTAGGTCCAGGTGAGGTCAATATTGTCGCGCGCCAGTTCGTCGCGGAGCAGAAACAGCAACGTGCCCATCAACGCATCAGGATCAATCGCGCTGCGCTGACCCGCTTGCGTGGACGTGACGGCCGTGCGCAGTCGATCGAGGATTGCGGCGGCCCGCTTGGCCTGCGCAACGCTGGTCTGCAAGGCGCGGCGAATGCTGTTCTGTTCGCTGGGCATGTCGAGCATCCGTTCAGCGGCGCGTGTGTGCGTGATGATGGCGGTCAACGGCTGATTGAGTTCGTGCGCGAGGCCGGCCGCCATCTCGCCGAAGGTATCGAGCCGCCCGAAGCGATCGATGCGGGCGCGGGCATGCTCGCGGCGATGCGCTTCGCGCAGCCGCCACACGCCCGATGCGCCCAGAACGATGAGGATGGCAACGGCATTCCAGAGTGCGATGGGGAGCCAGGGCAGATCGGCCAACGTCAGCGTGCGCGTGGTGTTAAGCACGAAGGCTTGCGGCTGCACCGGCAGATGCTTCTGAAGATGAAATGTCCAGCCCGGCTGCGAGACGGTTGCCTCACGCGCGAGCAAGCGGAACGCATGGTCCCGCAGATGCAGCGTGGCCGACGACACTGACTCCGGCCAATCGCCCGCCTCGAGCATCTGCAACGGGTCAACGCGCACGGCCCATCCTGTCTCTGCGATGAGCCAGTACGCCTGCGCACCGTCAAACTTGAGCGCGAACTTTCCGTTATCTGCGCGCACACGCGCGGCCGGCGGCAGGATGGCCCCCTCCCCTTGCCAACCCACACCGGGTTTCCAGAAGGCGATAGCCGTGACCTGCGGCATGCGCTCACGCAAGCCGCTCAGCATGTCGGCCGGCAGCGCAGAGAGCGGCGTCGCGCTAAGCGTTGCGAGGATGGCTTCATGCTGTGCCGCCTTCTGGCTGAGCTGCCGGATGGCGATGCTCGAATCCTGGAAGAAGCGGCCATACGCCTCCGAAACTGCACGCGAGATGATCAACGCGGTACCCGTCAAGCTGAGTGCGACCCAGGCAAGCAGCAGGACGACGCGGGCGGGAATCTTCATGGCGTTCTGGCTCAGCAAACCCGATCTGCGGTCTTCATCGCTGCGGTCAGCGATTCGACACCGGCTGCAGCAAGACGCGTTCGTGCCATGCTGGCGACACGCTGGAAGGCGGCGAGCTGCTCGCCGCGCAACGCAGGTGAGTTCGTCTTGCGGATCAGGGCCAGCGGATCGATCGGGTGGTTGCCACGTTTGACTTCGAAATGCAGATGCGGGCCGGTTGCGGTGCCGGTCTTGCCGACTGCCCCGACACGCTGCGCACGTGCAACCCGCATGCCGGTACGCAGGTTGCGCTCGATCTTGGAGAGATGCGCGTAGTACGACGCGTATCCGTTCGGGTGGCGGATCACCACGTACCTGCCATAGCCGCGTGGGTCGTTGCCGATGTGCGAGACGACACCGTCTGCCGATGCATGCACGGCACGGCCCATCGGAGCGGCGAGGTCAACACCGGAATGGTCGTGCCGCGCTCCGGACACCGGATGCACGCGTCCACCAAAGGTTGAGCTGACGCGCGTGGCGACCACCGGGAACGTGAAGCGCAATCCGCCCATGAGCGTACCGTCGAACCGGTAGTAGTCGCCGTGCGGCCGCTCGGCCGTGGCAAACCAGACACCGCTGTGATTACCGCCGCGGAACTGCACTTCGAGCGCGGTCATGCGGACATCCTGCCCGCAACAACTGCCTTCCACGGGTTCGTAGATCACGCGAAAGTAGTCACCCGGCGACGCTTGCGCGGACGCGTCAACCGACTCGCGCAACACACGCAGGACCTGTTGTGAGAGATCGCCCGGCAGCTCGGCTTGCGCGAGTGCATGGCGCAGCGTGGTCGTGATGACGGCGGCACGAGCGCCCGATTGCGTTGGTTGGGCCGGCACATCGAACTGCTCGCTCGTCGCGGCTGCCAATGGCGTCTGTGCGGGCGCACCCGGAGCGGACATCACACCGAACACGGCAACGGGCGTGAGCGCGGTGACGAACGCGGACAGCAGCGCCAGACACGCCCAGGACCGTCGCACGCGACGCCCAGGCACTTCGGGCGCCATGGACCGACCTTGTTCGCGTGTAAGACGGAAAGGCGGATCGAACCACATGGCGTCATCACTCGCTGAAGAATGGAAAACAGGAATCAGGGCATGCCGAGGCGGGTGCAGGACGCGCGTCACAATTCGGCACGAGTGCGAATGTACTGGCGGCCTGGAATGGTGCGTATCGGAACGGTCTGATTCCGCGCGGATTCCGTACGCGGGGTGCTGATTACGGCGCGCGGTAGTACTCGCGCATGTAGTCAACAAAGGCCCGCACCTTGGGCGCGACGTGGCGCGTGTGCGGGTAGAGCGCGTAGTAGAGGCGCTTGCCGAGCGTACAGCCCGGCAGCACGTGGACCAGATGCCCGCGTGCCAGTGCTGGCCGCACGGTGTTCCATGTGAAGGCGGCAATACCGATGCCCGCCAGAGCAGCCGAGTAGGCTGCGGTGATGGCATCGGTCACTAGCCGCCCTTGCAGTGGCACGCTCAACGCCTCGCCCTGTGGTGGCTCAATCACCCATTCTGCGGCCGTTTTCGAACCAGAAAAGGTAATCAGCTCGTGCGCCGCCAATTCTTGCGGGACAGTCGGCAATCCATGCCGGGCCAAATAGGCCGGTGATGCCACCAGCACGATGTCGGATTCGACGAGCGTTCTGGCGACGAGACTGCTGTCACCCAACGGCTGGCTGATCCGCAGTGCAACATCAAAGCCATTGGCGACAAGATCGACCATCTCGTCGCTGCATGACAGATGGAGGCGAATGTCTGGATAGCGCTGCTGAAACGCGGGTAGCCAGTCGGCAAGCTCCAGCGTGCCGATGGCCAGCGGTACGCTCACGCGCAAGGTGCCGGCAACGCGCTGGTGCTCGTTCGCCATAGCCTGTGTGGAGGCGTCCACGCGCGCGAGGATGTCGACACAAGCGTCGTAGTAACGCTGCCCTGCTGCCGTGAGCGCGAAACGCCGGGTCGTACGATTGAGCAATTGCACGCCAAGCGCGGCTTCCAGCCGCTTCAGTTGCCTGGAGACGGCCGAGTGCGTGCTGTCGAGGCGCTCCGCCGCAGCGGAAAACCCTTGCGCCTCAACGATGGCGCAGAAGACACGCATGGCAAGCAACTGGTCCATCAGATAAGAGGTATTAGCGCAAGGGGAGATGCATGATCTCGGACGTCGTCATGACATCGCCGAAGGTGTCTTCGACTTCCGCCAATGCGGCGCGATGCAGCGTGTCCTTGTCGATCGTCTGGCCGTTTGCACGCGTGATGTCGCGCGTCGCCGAGGCGTCGGATGCTATCACGACGCGATAGCCAAGCGGCGCTGCATCCCGCGCGGCACCGGCCACGCAGGCGTGCGTCATCAGGCCGGCAATGATCAGCGTCTTGATGCCCTTGGCCTTCAGTTGCTGGTCGATATCGGAACCGGCAAACACGCTCACGGTGTCCTTCTGGACCACGATGTCGGTCCCGCGCGGTTCCATACCCGGCTGGAACTTCACGGTGTCACCATCCGCCGCAAATACGGCGGAGCCGGCCGGCGTGACGTGCTGCACCTGGAACACGGGCATCTTGTTCTTGTCTGCAAACGCGATCAGTTTCTTGGCGTTTTCCGCGGCCTTGGCGCCGTCCGGAATCGGCATCCTGCCGGTGGAGTATTCCTTCTGGAAATCGATCACCATCAGCGCGGTCGAGGTCGGGTCGAGATGATCCAGCGTGCCGGCACCGGCCATGGCACGAATGGTCGGATGCGGATTCGGTTGTGCTGCAGAGGCGTTGGACACCACGGCAGCCGTGAGCGACATGCCCGTGGCGAACGTCTTGATGAAATGGAAAAAGCGGAAGGTCATGGTGGCTCCTGAGGAAAAGGTCAGGAGCGCAGTCTGTGCGCGCATCTGGCGGGTGACCAGACCACACGCACAACAAGATCTGTGCGCGAGATGCACAGATCGCCCCGACTTATGCCGGGCGGCTGCCCTCGTGCTGGATGCGCTTGTCTTCGTACATTGCGGCATCGGCCTCGCGCAGCACTTCTTCAAGGCGCTCGCCTGCGTGGCAAGTGGCACAACCCATGGAAAAGCCAAGCACGGCGCCCGGATAAAACTGGTTGTTCAGCTCGACCAGCTTGCGCAGGCTTTCCATCAGCGCAACGCCTGCCTGTTCGTCAGCGCCGGGCATCAGCACCGCAAACTCATCGCCACCAATGCGCGCGGCATGCGCAGGCTTGTCAATGGCCTTGCTGAGGACTTCACCCGCGCGGCGCAGCAGTGCATCGCCCGCAGCGTGGCCGAGCTGGTCATTAACGGTCTTCAAGTCGTTCAGGTCGATCATGATGACCGTGACCGGGAACGGCCCCTTGCGCTCCAACCGGTTGACCTCATCCACGTAAAACGATCGATTCTTCAGCTTGGTGAGCACGTCGTGCTTGCCGAGATATTCGAGGTACGACTCGGCCTTCTTGCGCGCGGTGATATCGGTCAGTGCCAGCAGCACCATGCCCCAATCCTTCTCGCGACCTGGAAAGACTGAGAACTGCAGGTGAATGTTCAGCGGGTTGCCGTCCAAGCCGTAGTTGACGACCTCGCGCTGCTGGAAGAGCTTGCCTTCCCACAGGTCGATCAACTGCTCGCGAAAGTGTGGACGCATGTCGTCACGGAACACTTCAGGCAAGCGGGCGAGCAAGTCATTGCGATTGCGCGCCTTGAACATCTCCAGCGTGAAGCCGTTGACGTCGAGCACCTGGATCTCCTGCATGCAGCGCTCGACAAACTCGGGGTGCACGTCGGTGAAGGTGCGGAAATCGGTGATGCCTTGCATGCGCACGTCATCGAGCAGAGCCTTGATGGTGCTGAAGTTCTCCACCCACAGCGACACCGGCGCGTGCTCAAACACGCCGCGCGCATAGAGCTGGCTGGCGGCGGCACGGCGCCGGGCGTCTTCGAGTTCGGTGATGTCGTCCACGGCCACGAGCACGCGGTCCCATGGCTGATCATGGTCAGGGAGCAGTACGCCCTTGAGCAGGATGTCGAGCCGCCGGCCGTCGAGCGTGTAGTTGACGCTGCGGCTCTCGAACGACGGCTCGCCCGACCAGAGCTGTACGAGCTCGCCCACGTGCGCTTCCAACATGTCGTCGCGCAGGACGTCGGCCAAGCGCGCGGTGAGCGTCTCGGCGTCTGGGGCTGCGTACATGGACAACGTGCGCCGGTTCACGCGCAGCACCTTGATACAGGCCGAGCAGGCGGCTACGCGTGCGGAATCCTCCTCCAGAAAGCGCCGCAAGTCGGTGACACCGGCTGCGCGCCATTGCGCAAAGAGGCGATGGAGGTCGCTGTAATCCTCCAGCCACAAGGAGGTGGGGGTGACATCGAAGAAGTCGATCAGGTTGACACCCACAGCCGCCGGGCTGTTGACGCTATCGGACGCGGATTGCATGAATCGCTCTACGGAAAACACTTCATACACCGCGTGAGCGTACCGGTTTTGCGCAACGCCGCGCAGGGTGCCGGGCTCATCCGGAAGAACTACCCCGGCCTTGGGCACCGCCACCTGCCCTCATCAGTGAATCGTCAGGATATATCCAGTGATTTTTGGCTCCGCTTAATCGACCGGCGTGGCGCGTACAGTTTTGCTGTATCTGGCGTTGTAATAATTCGCCGCTCATTTTTACGGAATATTCAAGAACCCCATTCACCATTTCTATTTTTCAATTCAGTTTGCAGAACTCACCCATGCGCACCGCAGCACGAGCTCGCCACACGCTGTTTCAAGCCAAAAACTGCAAACTGCCGGCCTGCAAGTTGTCCCGCGCGATTTAAAAAACTTCGTCTCGATTCAGAGAACTTTTCCTCCAGAATCCGTGCATCCCTGGGCGGGACTGTGACGGCGCTGTCACGCAATGCCGCCATTTTCGTCCTGCTGTTGCGGGGTTATTCCTGTTTCGATTCGGTGGCCCTTCCCCCCCACGTGTTTTCGAGCCCTGGGCTGCCGATTCGTTTCCACTTGAGGAGAAAGGCAATGCGGGATTCGACCACCACCCGTCGTACCGGCGCGACACCTGCCACGAGCGGCAGCGGCAAAAACCGCCGCGCATTCAAGCTGGCCCTTGCGGCCCAGGCTGCGGCGGCGATGATGATCCTGGCGGCATGCGGCGGCGGCGGAGACGACGCGCTCACCCCGGCCGGCGGCAAGCTCGACAACAACGGCTCACAACAGCAAGGCAATACCAATACCGGCAACGCGCAGGCACCTGCCGTCGATGCATCGGTGCCGCCGGTGGAGCTGCCGGACTACATCAAGCCGGTCAATTACAAGCTGTGGTTCCGCCCCAGCGCAGACCTGAATAGCTTCTCAGGCCGCGCCGATGTCGAGATCAAGGTCACCAAGCAGACCGGCGCCGTTTCGCTGGCCGTGCGTGACCTGAAGTTCGACGCCTCGCGCTTGACGCTCACACCCATGTCGGGGGGCCCGTCGCGCGTGCTGGTGCCGATCCCGCAATCGCAAGGCGCTTTCTATGACCTGCGCGACCCGACCGGCGACATCAAGCCTGGCAGCTACGTGCTGCACATGGAGTGGACGGGCACGATCAACTTCACTAAGGCCGAGGGCATCTTCAAGCTGGGCCTGCAAGCTGCAACCGGCGAAAGCTCGGATGCCATCGTCACGCAAGGCGAATCCAACTTCGCCCGTGAATGGTTCCCGAGCTGGGACGAGCCCGCTTTCCGCAACACCTTCGAGGTGACGGCCGAGATTCCGGGCGACTGGAAGGCCGTGGCCAACGGCAAGCAGACCGGCGCGACCAAGCTGCCGGATGGCTATCAGCAGGTGACGTTTGCCAAGACGCCATCGATGCCGGCGTACCTGCTGTTCTTCGGCGCCGGCAAGTTCGACATTGCGGAAGACACCTTCACCAGCCCGCTGGACGGTAGCAGCATGCGTCTGCGCTGGTGGGTGCCGCCTGGCGAAGCGCACTCGGCGACGGCCGGCATGCAGTTCACCAAGGAAGCGTTGAACCACTACTACAACTACTTCCAGATCCCGCTGCCGTTCGACAAGATGGACACCATCGCCGCCAACGACAGCTACAACAACAAGAACGCCGGTTTTGGCGGCATGGAAAACTGGGGCGCCATCTTCGAATTTGCCGACCAGGTGCTGGTGCCGCCCGATGGTGCACCCACGTCGGTCCATACGATGGGCAAGGCGCGCTCGTTCGTGGTGGTGTCGCATGAACTGGCGCACCAATGGTTTGGCGACCTCGTCACGCTGGACTGGTGGGACGACATCTGGCTGAACGAATCCTTTGCCAACTGGTTCGAGAACGTCACCAAGATCACCATCCATCCGGAGTTCCAGGGCAACACGTGGGCCGATTACGCGGCAGTCAAACAGCGCGTGTACACGCTGGACTTGCAACCGACCGCCGTGCCGGTGCAGCACAACCTGAGCGACGCCGGCTCGATGGATTTCCTCGACCGCTTTGCCTACAACAAGGGCGGCCACGTGCTCCAGATGCTGGAGAACTACGTCGGCAAAGACGCGATGCGCAAGGGCCTGCAGAGCTATCTGAACAAATACAAGTTCGGCAACGGCACGCCGCCGCGCCTGTGGGCAGAACTGGAAGCCGCCAGCGGCAAGCCAGTCGGCAAGGTGGGCGACAGCTTCGTACGCCAGACTGGTGTGCCGCTCGTCACCATCGACGCGCAGTGCAATCCGGCCACCAACCAGAACGTGCTGACCATCACGCAGAAGGCGTTCCCGAACAAGAACGTCTATTCCGGCTATCAGTGGAATATTCCGCTCACGATCGCCTACGGTGATGGGCTGGCGCAAACGCAGACGGTGGTGCTGGACCAGCAGACCGCACAGGTCACGCTGCCGACGTGCTCGGCCGTGCTGGCCAACCCGACGGGCCTGGACTACTACGTAACCAACTACAGTCCGACGCTGTGGAGCGCGCTGCTGGCGCAGGCTGGGTCCATTACCAACAAGGCAGCGACGACAAATATCGCCGGCGACGCCACGCAGCTGTACAACGCCCAGATCATCGACAAGGCGCTGTACGACCAGATCGTTGGCATCCAGAGCTTCCAGCCCACCGTCGCCACGCTGCGTGCCCAGGGTGTGACGCCGACCGGCTCGCTGCGCCCGCAGGCAGCTCAGTTGCAGCAAATGCAATCGATGGATCGCCCGATCCACAGCTTCCGCTACGAAGGTCTGATGAAACATCTGACCGACATCAAGCGGTAAGCACCAAAGCAAACGGGCCGCGTCTTGCGATGCGGCCCGCCGCAACGTTGGCTCCTGAATGTTTCGGCGGACACGGTCCGCCGTTTTTCATGAGCGCATCACACGATGCGTCACCCCGTGCGATGCAGGAAAGTGGCTTGGACGACGTCGGTCATCCACACGGCGCTGTCACCAGTCTGGCCGTGCTCCAGCACCTTGATCGCGCTATCGAACAGCAGCGGCGCCAGCGCATCGGACGCCACGATTTCGATACGCACGCGCGGCACGAACTCCGTTAGGTCTTCCTTGATGGAATGCGCGCCCGTTTGCGAATCCGCCGGCGGATAACCATTCACTTCGCCCACCGTCATGCCCGGAAAACCCGGACAACTGCGCAGCGCCTCATGCACGCGCTCCAGCAATTGCGGGCGCACTACGATGCGGATTTCCTTCATGCCTTGGCCTCCTCGTCAAACCATTTGTACAGCGTGGGCAGCATCACCAGCGTGAGCAGCGTGCAGGTCAGCAACCCGCCGATGACAACGATGGCCAGCGGGCGTTGCACTTCCGAACCTGGGCCCGTGGCAAACAGGAACGGGATCAAACCCAGCATGGCCACGGTGGCCGTCATCATCACCGGGCGGAAACGCATGCGCGCGCCCAGCCGTACAGACTCCGCCACCGACATGCCTTGCTCGCGCAGGCTGCGGATCGTGCTGACGAGGACCACGCCGTTGAGCACGGCAATGCCCCAGAGCGCCACGAAGCCCACCGATGCCGGCACGGACAGGTATTCGCCCGTGACGAACAGGCCGATGATCCCGCCCACAGAAGCGAACGGCAGTACGAGGATGATGAGCGTGGCGTAACGCACCGAGTTGAAGAGCAGGAACAGCAGGAAAAAGATGGCTGCCACCGTAATCGGCACGATCACCTTCAGGTGACCCATGGCGCGTTCCATGTTCTGGAACTGGCCGCCCCACTCCAGATAGTAGCCCTCGGGCAGCTTGACCTTCTGCGCCACGGCACCCTGCAGCTCGGCCACGAAGCCGCCCAGATCGCGGTCGCGCACGTTCACGCCCACCACCACGCGGCGTTTGCCCAGCTCGCGGCTGATCTGCGCGGGGCCGTCGGTTACCTCGATGCGGGCGATGCTTTCCATCGGTACCTGCGCGCCATTAGGTGCCGCCACGATCAGGTTGCGGATCGCCTCCACACTGCCGCGATACGACTCCGGCAGGCGCACCACCGCGCTAAAGCGGCGCTCGCCTTCGAACACTTCCGTGGCCTCCTTGCCGCCGATGGCGGTTTCGATCACGTTGTGCACGTCGGCGGCGTTCAGGCCGTGGCGCGCTATGGCCTGGCGGTCGATCGCGATCTGCAGATACTGCTGGCCAGTGATGCGCTCAACCCGCATGTCCTGCGCACCTTGGATGCCCTGCGCCACCTTGGCAATCGCCTCGGCTTTCTCGCGCAGCGTGTTGAGGTCGTCGCCGAACACCTTGATCGCGACGTCCGACCGCACACCGGTCACCATCTCATCCACGCGGTCGGAAATCGGCTGCGCCATGACGATCTGCACGCCGGGCAGCACCTGCAACGCCTTGCGCATCGCCTCGGCAATGTCGTCCTGGTTCCAGCCCTTCGGCCACTCATCGCGCGGCTTGAGCGAGACGATCGGGGTCGATTCATTCTGGCCCTGCGGGTCGGCCGGCGATTCACCCCGGCCCACACCCGACACAGCCGACTTCACCCCCGGCACCTGCATCACCAAGCGCATGGCTTCCATCTCCATGCGGATCGACTCTTCCAGCGAAATGTTCGGCGCGCGGTTGATGCCGGGCACCACCGAGCCCTCTTTCATCTCGGGGATGAACGCCGTGCCCAGGAACGGCATCAGCGCGCCTGTGGCAAGAAACACCGCCACGGCCACGATGACGGTCTTGCGGCCGTTGTTCAGGCTCAGCTCCAGCAAGCGCAGATACGGCTTCTTCATCTTGCGGATCAGCCACGTGTCGTGCGCATCGTGCTCGGCATGCGGGTCGTCGCTATGCTCCCCCTCCACGTGCTTGTGCGCTTTGGGCTTCAACAGATACGACGACAGCACCGGCGTAAGCGTGAGCGACAGCACCAGCGAGAAGAACAACGCAATCGCAATCGTGAAGGCTAGCGGCGCAAACATCTTGCCCTCCATGCCTTGCAGCGTCATCAGCGGCAGGAACACGAGGATGATGATGCCCACGCCAAAGATCACCGGCGTGGCGACCTCCGTTACCGCATGCAGGATGATGCGGACGCGGCTTTCGTTCGGATCACGCGGTTTGGCCAGATGCGCGAACGCGTTCTCCACCACCACAACCGAACCGTCCACCATCAAGCCGATGGCGATCGCAAGCCCACCCAACGACATCAGGTTGGCCGAAATGCCCAGCTTGTTCATCGCGATGAACGTCAGCAGCGGCGTGAGAATCAGCGTGCCGACCACGATGAGCGACGAGCGGATATCGCCCAGGAACAGCAGCAGCACGATCACCACCAGCACCACGCCTTCGGCCAGCACCTTGATGACGGTCTGCAAGGCAGAGTCCACCAGATCTGATCGCTCGTAGTACGGCACGATCTTCAACCCGTCGGGCAGCATGCCATCGTTGTTGATGGCCTTGACGCGATCCTGGATGCGGGCGACAACTTCCTTCGCATTCCCGCCGCGCATCATCATGACTACACCGCCGACGGATTCCGTCACACCGTTCTTGACTACCGCCCCGGCGCGCACTGCCGTGCCGATCTTCACCTCGGCCACATCGCGGATGGTGAGCGGCGTACCGTTGACCTCCTTGAGCACGATGGCGCCGATGTCGTTGGTATCGCGCACCAGGCCCACACCACGGATCAGGTATTGCTCCGCAAAGTGCGGCAACACACCGCCGCCCGAGTTGGCGTTGTTGGCGGCCAGCGCCTCGAACACTTGCTTGACCGTCACGTTGTGGTGACGCAAACGCTCCGGGTTGACGAGCACCTGATACTGCTTCTCGTAACCGCCCTGCGAGTTGATCTCAGCCACGCCGGGAATGGAACGCAGCAGCGGGCGCACCACCCAGTCCTGCGCGATGCGCCGCTGCGTGAGCTCCTCTACCGAGAGCTCCTTATTGCCGTCATCCGGCTTGTCGAGGGTGTACTGGTACACCTCGCCCAGCCCCGTCGACACGGGCCCCAACACCGGCGTCACGCCTGCCGGCATGCGCGACTGCACCTCGATCAACCGCTCCATCACAAGCTGGCGCGCGAAGTACACATCCGTCTCATCGGTGAAGACGAGCGTGATGAGTGACAGGCCTGGCTTGTTGAGCGAGCGCATCTCCGTGAGCGCAGGCAAACCGGTCATGGCCATTTCCACCGGTACGGTCACAAAGCGTTCGACTTCTTCTGGCGAGCGGCCTGGTGCCTCGGTGGCGATCTGCACCTGCACGTTGGTCACGTCCGGAAACGCGTCCAGCGACAACTTGCGTGCGGCATCCAACCCGAAGAACAGCAGCACGGCAGCCAGCACGGCCACCACGAGCCGCTGCTTGAGCGCGCCGCGAATCAATACGTCGATCATGCGCCCTCCATCTCGGCGCGCTTGCGCTCGTTGTTCAGGTGGAAGCCGCCTTCAACGACAATGGGCTGGCCAGCCTGCACGCCCGAGATCACGGGGCGTACACCGTTCGACTCGTCGCCCAGCTTGACAGGAGTGAGCTGATAGTGGGTATCGCCGGTACGCACGAAGACATAGTCGCGATTGTCCTCACGCACCACAGCGGAGGTCGGCACGACGAGCTTCTCTTCCGGGCGCGATTGGATCAGCAGCGTAGCCAGCATCGACGGCTTGAGCGTGCGCTCGGCGTTATCGACCTCTGTACGCACCGTGACGGTTCGCGTTTGCGGATCGACGATGTCGGACACCCAGATCAACTTGCCGACAATGCGCTCGCCCGCGCCGGTGTCGATCTCCACCGTCTGGCCTGCGCGGACGCCGGCAGCGGCGTTCTCGGGCACCTCGCCCACCACCCACACGCGCGACAGGTCGGCCACGGTGAACAGCTCATCGGCAGGTTGTACGACTTGGCCGCGCGTCACCTTGCGCTCCACCACCGTGCCGCTGATGCTCGCCACCACCGGCGAAATCGACGACATGCCGCCCGTGCGCATTTTCGCCAGCGTGCCTGGCGACACGCCCATCACACGCAGCTGGTCCACAGCCGCGCGCACTTCCGCATCGGCCATCGCCAGTTCACTCTGGCGCTTCTGCAGCTCGGCCGAGCCGATCACGTCGGCGGCCAGCAGCAGCTTGGCGCGTTCGAGTGCGCGCGCCTGCAAATCGCGCTGCGCGGCGGCCTTCTGATACGCAAGCTGTGCGGCGCCCAGTTCGGTGCTGTGCAACTGCGCGAGGATGTCGCCCGCCTTGACACTCTGCCCCGGCGTGGCGATCAACTCCGTCACACGCCCGGTCACCGTGGCGCCGATCCGCGCGACACGTTGTTCATCAAAGGCAATTTGCCCCGGCACGTGCAAGCGTTCGGCAATCGACTGCTTGCCCACCGGGGCGACTTTCAAACGCTGCACCAGCGTGGGCTGTGCAACGACCAGGTTCGGGTCAGCGGCTTGCTGCGCGGCCTTGGCGTCGCTGGGGGCGTCTTTGCCGCAAGCGCCGAGCAACAGCATCGCCGCCAGGGCAACACCGGCCAGCCGGATCGAAGAAGAGAAAGCAATGCGAGGGCTCATGGTCAGGCTGGATACGTGGATTCGGGGAGCAATGTGTTGGCGCGCGTCTGTCATGGCGCCTCCGGGCGAAGGCGGTCGAGTTCAACGGCGGCGGTGCGCAAATCGGCGCGTGCGGCAATGAGGTCGTTGCGCGCCTGACGGAAGACGCGCTGCGCATCGAGGTAATCGAGGATGCCGCGCTCCCCATGGCGATAGGCGGCCTCGGCCACACGCAGGGCTGATTCGGCCTGCTTGACCACGCCCGATTCCAGCGCACTCACTTGGGACTCGGCGATCTCGTATTGGCGATAGGCGGATTCAACGGCCTGCCTTGTGCGCAGCTCACGATCGCGCAGCAAGGCGCGGGCGCGTTCGAGCGCTGCCACGGCTTCGCCTACCGGGCCGTCGCGGCGATCGAACAACGGAATCGACATCACCAAGCCAACGCGGCTGTCTTGCAAATCGGGCTGGCGATCCACGGAGCCGCGCAGCGCGATCGAGGGCCAGCGTTGGCTGCGCTCATATGCGAGGCGCGCCTCGGCTTCGCGTACGGCAGCGCGGTCGGCCTCGAGGTCAGGGTGCGTGGCCACGACGAGGCTCACGAGATCGGCCAGCGGCGGCAGATGCGAAACGGCTGGCGTGTCGGTGCCCGCGTCCACATCGAACGTAAGCGGCAGGTCTGCGCCAACGGCACGACGCAGTTCAGCCAACGCCTGCTGCACGCGCAGCGCGGCCGCCTGCTCAGTGCGTTGGGCATTGAGCAACTCAGCATCGCCACGAATGAGCTCGTAGCGCGGCGCCTCGCCGGTTTCAACACGCACGGCCACACGTCGGCGGATCTGCTCGACCAGCGCCACGTCTTCGCGCGCGTTGCGCTGTTCAGCTTCGCGGCGCACCACGTCGTAGAAGCGCAGCTTGAGCTCTGCTTCCACATCCCGGGCGCTGGACTGTGCGGCCGCCTGTGAGCCTTCGTATGCCGCATCGGCGGCGCGCGTGCGGGCGGAGCGCTGCCATGGCAGATCAAGCTTCTGCGTGATCGACACGCTGTTGGTGCGACCTTCTACCGCACCCGGCATGCGGGCACGCTGGCGGCCCGCCATGGCTTCCACCTCGGGGTTGGGCCACGCGCGTGCGGTGGTGATACCCGCCTGCGCGGCTTGGACCTGGGCCTGTGAAGCCGCCAGCGCGGGATGATTGGCGCGGGCCAGCTCCAGCAGCTGCGGCAAGGTGTAGCGCGGTTGAGGTAGTGCCTCGTCACGCTGCGGCTGAATGGCCGGTGCGGCGGTAGGCGGGGCAGACGCAGAAGGCGCTGCGTGGGCATGAGCCGCCATCACAGCTAGCACGGCGGAAAGAACAACACGTCGCGACGCGCGCGCACCCGCTGCGGGGCACGGGACGGCCGCATCCTGATTGGACAACATCCGAAATCATCCTGAAAAAGAAGAACAGGCAAGCGCGAGCATCCAGCCGGTCAAAAAGGCCGGTTGGCGCAGCACTAGCAACTCAAGGGGATGGTTTCCGGCAAAGGCCGGAGATCAGGCGCGTGCGGGCGGACGCAGCATGGGGGCCGGCGTGGGGCCAGCCTGGAAAGGCGGTAGAGCAACACGGACGTGCGCGACACGCAGGGCGGGCGTCAAGACCATGGGAGGCGGCGGCAGCCAGAGTTCCGGCGCGTCGCTGGGGTGATCGGGGGCGGCGGCATTGGTGGCCGGCGCATCGGGCGCGTCCTGAGCTTGCGCGATCCCGTGCTCGGTGCTGAAGCACTGGCTGGGCTGCGTGATGCGCTTGTCGAGCGCGGCACTCATGGCCTGCTTGAAACCCTGGCCAGGTTTCACCGCCGCGGTGGCATCGGCAAACCCATCGTCCATCGCGGCTTCGATGGCTTCCAGCGCCTCGTCCGCCGCTTGTCCGTCGGGGAAATGCGTGGCCGAAAACACCGAAACCGTGAACAACAGGCACCAGATGGTGAGGACCCATCGCACCCCACGCATGCGCGAACGCAGCCCACGCGCATTCGCACGCGGCAGCACAGGCGAAGAGGAGAAAAAGTCCGTCACGAACATTGACCGGGATACTAGCAGGAAAATTGCTGCATCTGCACATAACTTCTGTCAGCGTGCCGCAATGTCAAACGTAGAAGAAGCGTTTGCTGCGCTGTTTGTACTGGGCCTTCAGGCGCGAACGATCTTCAGGTACTGCGCAACCACATCGTCCAGACCCTGCTCTAGGCACTCGACCACGAATGCGTGTCCAATCGACACCTCGGATACGTCGAACGCCTGCAGCAGAGTAGACAGGTTTTGCAGGTTGAGGTCGTGACCGGCGTTCACCTCGATGCCGCAAGACTGGGCCGTCTGCGCCGTGTCCCGATAGGCCGCCAGGAGTGTCTGAACATCGCCAACCGCATAGGCGGACGCATACGGGCCGGTATACAGCTCGACGCGCTGTGCACCCACGGCCGCCGCATCGCGTGCGTCCTGCGGATTTGCGCTGATAAACAACGACACTCGACAGCCAAGCGCGTTCAGCCGCGCCACGATATCCCGAAGAAAAGGCGCGTGCGCCTGCACGTCCCACCCATGATCCGACGTGAACTGCTGCGGCGCATCTGGCACCAGCGTGACTTGCGCCGGTCGGATGTACGCCATCGCGTCCATGAAACGTTCCGACGGATAGCCCTCGACGTTCAGTTCCCGGCCAAAGCGGGCGCAAATCGCTGCGATGTCAGGCAGGTCCGCAAAGCGCACATGCCGCTCGTCCGGCCGGGGATGCAGCGTAATGCCGTCCACGCCGCGCATCAGGCACTGCTCCGCAAACCGGCCTAGATCCGGATAGTTGCCCCCTCTGGCATTCCGGATCAGCGCGATCTTGTTGAGATTGACCGATAGTTTGGTGCTCACGTTATTCCTTTCTATTTGACGAGGATCTCTTGCGCTGTCGGTGATTCGGCGGCCGCGAGAACGCCGGATTGTATGCACCGATAGGTCCAACTGACCAGTACAGCGGCCCGAGGTAACGCACACAATGTCAGGGTTGACACCACCCACCATCTGTATCTACACTGGTTACACTTCGTTTTGCCCACCATGACCAGCAGCCGCTTCGCCGTCGCCGTGCACATCCTCACCCTGCTCGCCTGCGCAGAGGGGCCGGTACCGTCGTCGCTCATTGCGGGCAGTGTGGGTACCAACCCGGCGCTGATCCGCCGCCTGGTCGCACAGTTGGCCGATGCCGGTTTCGTGATTTCGCAGATGGGAGCGACGGGCGGTGCCACGCTGGCACAGCCGGCGGACCGCATTACCCTGCTCGATGTGTTTCGCGTGGTGGAGTCGCCGGTGTTGATTGCGTTGCCACCCAATGCGCCCAACCCGGCATGCGAGGTCGGCCGCGAGATCACCGGTGTGCTGGAAAGCGTGACGCAGCGCGCGCAAGCGGCGCTAGAGGCGGAACTGGCTGCGCGTACCATTGCCAGCATCCTTAACGAAGTCGGACACGCACAACGCCGTCGTCGCCGGGCCTAGTGCTCCGGCATATTTTTTTGTCCATATGTGTAACTGAGTTAATTACATATCCATCATCAACCACCCCAACTGTTTCACACGGAGTTCACTATGAAGATTGCAATCATCGGCGCCACGGGGCGCGTGGGTACCCGCCTGATCGACGAAGCGCTGCGTCGCGGCCACCAAGTCACGGCCATTGCGCGCACGGCCTCGAAGCTGCCGGCACGCGCCGGCTTGACCACCAAGGACGTGGACGTGGCCGACCAGGCGGCGCTCAGTGCGGCGCTCGTGGGGCATGATGTGGTGCACAGCACCGTGCGTTTCCTGCAAGCCAATGCCGATCAGATCGTCGGTGCGGTAAAGAAAGCCGGTGTGCCGCGCCTGCTGGTGGTGGGTGGCGCCGGCAGCCTGGAAGTGGCGCCAGGCGTGGCATTGATTGACACGCCGCAGTTCCCCAAGGAGTACTTTGACGAAGCCTCGGCCGGCCGAGATTTCCTCAATGCGCTGCGCAAGGAAACCGAGCTGAACTGGACGTTCGTGTCGCCGGCAGCCATCTTTGAGCCGGGCGAGCGCACGGGACACTTCCGCGTCGGCAAAGACGCGCTGCTGGTGGACGCCAACGGCAAGCCGTGGATCTCGATGGAGGACTATGCAATCGCCTTCCTTGACGAGACGGAGAAGCCCGCGCACCCGCGCCAGCGCTTCACGGTCAGCTACTAATCAGCGGCAGGTGGACGGCACGGTCAGCGCCTTTTCGAACGGGTCCCGCCGCAGGCTGGGGTCTTGCGCGTTGAGGCAATAGTCACCGCCGCCCACCCTCACCCGCGCCTGCCAGCGGCCCGCCGCGCCGCGCGATTCTCCAAATGCGTTCGCCGCGCGCGGTGCAGACGCGGCGTCCGCCCCGAAGGCATGGCCCGTTCCGCGCGCGACGCTGGCGGTGATATTGCGTTCCGCCTGCGATGGCGCGCGGTGGCTTGGCACCGGCGGCATACCCAAATCGAGCGTGCGCGCCTCAACGGCATCGGCCGGTGGCGCTGCAGCCGGGGGCTGTTGCGCCTGCTCAGTCGTATCAGAAAGGGAAGCGGAGCGCGGCGAAGGTGACGTCACCGGCGGCTGCGAACTCCGCAGCGCCGGTACCGGCCGCGCCGGAGACTCTGACGGAACCTCGCTGCTCAGCAGTCGCCCATGCAACAGCGGCACATCATGCATTGCTGGCATCGGACGCTCGCGCCACCATGCCAACAGCAGCAGATGCCCCAGCACCACCACGGCCAGGACAACCCAGCGTGAGCCGCGCCAATCAGTGGCGGGGCGTATCGGCCATGCCGGGAGGCACGTCATCCGGCTCGATCGGTTCCGGCACAGCATCGAGCGCCGGCAGGCGGATCACGATCGCACATCCTCGCCCTTCTGCATGGGTCAGGCCATCTTCAATGGCGACCGAACCATTTCCCAGCTCAGCGATACGGCGCACGATCGCCAACCCGAGACCGCTTCCCTGCGACTGGCTGGCGCGCGGGCGATAGAACCGCTCGAACACGCGCTCACGTTCATCGGGCGGGATGCCCGGGCCGGAGTCTTCAATGCGCAGTTCGACCATCGGCACGCCGGCTTGGTCGATGCGCCGGGCGGACACGCGCACTTCGCCGCCGTTCGGTGTTTCGCGCACAGCGTTGTCGAGCACGTTTTCAACCAGCGTGGCAGCGTCTTCATGCGACACCGACACCCATGCCTGGTTGGCCCCCTCGTACGACAGCGTGATGTTGCGACGCTCTGCGCGCGACGCCTGCTGGATCACGCCGCTGCGCGCACAGCCAGCCAGATCGGACAACGCACCTTGCGCCAGCTGCGCCTCCACGCGACGTGCGTCCAGCCGTGCAATGGCAAGCAGCTTGGCCAGCGATTGCGTTGCCCGGGAAATACCGCGATCAAACTCGCGCAGCGCCGTCGAGCGGTCTTCTTCACTGTCGGAATGGGACACCACGTAAGCCTGCGCCTGGATGGCGGCCAGCGGCGTACGCAACTCGTGCGCGGCATCGGCAAAGAACCGGCGGTCCGCCTCAATGCCGCGCCGCACACGTGCGAACAGCCCATTCAACGCATCGACGAGCGGTTTCAACTCGGCATGTTCGACGCTCTGTACGGGTTCGAGATCGGCGGAGTCGCGCGCCTCCACCTGCCGGGTGAGCGTACGCAACGGCTTGAGCCCCTGGTGCGCCGCCCAGCCCACCATCACCATCAGTGCGATCGCCAGAATGGCCAGCGCAATGGCCACTTCCTGAAACAGATCACGAATGGCACGCTCGTAGGCCGACAGCGGCTGCGCCACCGTGGCAGAGAGCTTGCCGTCCACGCTATCCACCGTGTAACTGCGCCACGGTTTGCCCTCGAGCATGATCTCGACCACGGTGTCGTGCGCCTTGCCGCACGGCATGGTCGGCGCGCCGGGGAACGCGGTAATAACGTTGCCGGCGCGATCGCACAGTACGTAGCGGAATTCCCCCGGCAGGATATTGGGCAGCGACAGACCCAACTTGATGTCGGTGAGGCGGCGCAGGAATTCTTCGCGGCGCGGCACGTCATCCATGTTGAGCGTGGTGAGGTCCGCATAGGCCTGTGCGGACATGCGCAGATCACTCACCACTTGGCGGCTGTTGGTGCGCGAGATTTCCAGATGCGCGATGACGAGCTGCACCAGCAGCATCAACACCAGCGCCAGCAGGATCAGCACATACAGCCGGAACGACAGCGAGCGAACTCGCAGGATGGCCGGAACCGCCAGTTTCATTGGCTGCCCCCGCGGTTGCCGCCGATCATGTAACCGACACCGCGGATGGTCTGGATGGTTTCGTTGCCGAGCTTGCGGCGCAAGTGGTGAATGACCACCTCCAGCGCATTGGCGCTCACGCTGTCGCCTTCGCGGTAGAGCGCATCCATGAGCGTTTCACGCGGCACCCAGCGGTGCGCGCGGCGCACGAGCTCGAGCAACAACTGGTATTCGCGTGGCGTGAGTTCGATGACCTGGCCCTCTTGCGTCACGCGCTTCTGCGACGGCTCCACCACCAGGTTACCGACGTTCCACTGGTTCGTGCTCTGGCCCGCGTGGCGACGCAGCACGGCACGCAGGCGGGCAATCAGCTCATCCACCGGGAACGGCTTGACGAGGAAATCGTCCGCGCCGGCATCCAGACCCTTCAACCGTTCGGACAAGGCATCGCGCGCGCTGGCAATGATGACCGGCACGTCGCGGTGCGCGGCGCGCAGTTCTTCCAGGAAGACATGGCCCTCGCCATCGGGCAGGCCAAGGTCGAGCACGATCGCCTCGAAGGTGTTGGTGGTCATCCACTTCTGCGCGTCAACCAGACGGCGCACCCATGTCGCGTTGTAGCCGGCCTGACGTAGCGCGCGAGCCAGTGCGGTACCCAGCGGCAAGTCGTCTTCAATGAGGAGGATGGCGTTCATGCGCGGAAATCTCGGCGGAGAGTGTCGACGGCAAGCGGGCCGTCACTACGGTAAACGGACAGCCGGCACCTGGGAAACCGGTGCCGGCAAAGGTCGAAATCTACCGCAACGGACTGAGCTTTGCCTTAAATGTGTGGCGTCATGTGACGACCGACGTGCCCGCAAACCGGCTTGGCGCGCGGCCCAGGGCGCGCAAATCTGGCTTTGGCTATCATGTTGCCGTTTTAATTGATTTTTCCTCAAACGCGCCGCCCCTCCTCCATGTTCCGCCTGCCCACCACCGCCACCGCACCGTTTTGCCCATCCGAGGTCCGCGGCACCGTGGCCGTCCCGCCGGGCTTGCCGCTGTGGAAGAAGCTGCTGCGGTTTGCGGGGCCGGGGTTGTTGGTGTCCGTCGGCTATATGGACCCGGGCAACTGGGCGACCGATATCGAGGCGGGCTCTCACTATGGGTACGCGCTGCTGTTCGTGGTGCTGCTATCCAGCCTGGCGGCCATCGTGCTGCAGTGCCTGTCGGCGCGCTTGGGCATCGTCACCGGCATGGATCTGGCACGTGCCTCGCGTGAACGGTATCAGCGCCGCCCGGGTGCGCTGCGCGTGCAATGGCTGCTGGCGGAGTTGTCGATCATCGCGTGCGACCTGGCCGAGGTGCTGGGCTGCGCGCTGGCCTTCCATCTGTTGCTGGGCGTGCCGATCCTGGCTGGCGTGGCACTCACGGCGCTCGACACGCTGATCGTGCTGGGCCTGAAGGGCAAGAATTTCCGGCAACTGGAGGCCATCGTCTTGGGCCTCATCCTGACCATCGGGCTGTGCTACTTCGTTGAACTGGTGCTCATCAAACCGCACTGGCCGTCGGTGGCGACTGGGCTGATGCCATCCTGGCAAGCCCTGAGCGAGCGCGGGCCGTTGTACCTCGCCATCGGCATCCTCGGCGCTACGGTGATGCCCCATAACCTGTATCTGCATTCGTCGATCGTGCAAACGCGCATGACGGCCAACACCGAAGCCGCCAAACGTGAGGCCATCGGCCTGTCGCGGCTCGACACGATCGTGTCGCTGGGCCTGGCGCTGCTGGTAAACGGCGCCATCCTGATTCTGGCAGCCGCGGCATTCCATGCCCACGGCCATCAAAACGTGGCCGACATTCAAGACGCCTACCACCTGCTCGAGCCGATTGTCGGCACCGCGCTGGCCGGGGTGCTGTTCGGCATCGCCCTGCTGGCGGCGGGCCAAAGCTCCACCTTCACGGGCACCATCGCCGGACAGATCCTGATGGAAGGGTTTCTGGACCTGCGCATCCCCTGCTGGCAGCGGCGGCTGATTACGCGGGCGCTCGCGTTGATTCCGGCGTTCATCGGCGTGGCGATGCTGGGCGATCATGCCATCGGCAAGCTGCTCGTCATCAGCCAGGTGGTGCTGGGCCTGCAACTGCCGTTTGCGATGTTCCCGCTGATCCGCATGACCGGCGACCGCACGCTGATGGGCGCATTTGTTAACAACCGATTAACGTCAATGCTCGCCTGGGCGTTGTTTGTCGTCATCAGCGTGGCCAACGTGTGGTTGGTGTGGCAGGTGCTGGCCGGCTGAGTGCTTGCGCGGCGTTAAAAATCCACGCGCAAATTCATACACAACGCACACACACGCGGCACGGCCCCATTAGAATGCGCGCTTTGCTGCGCAACCTGGCCCTACCGCGCCTGCACCATCCACCGCGCCAGAGGCCCGCTTTCTGCCTTGAGCGCGAACCCGCCTACCCTTCTCAACGCTACTGCCCTGCCCGACGCGCGTGCACCGTCGCGGGACTATCAGGCACGCCATTTCGTACCGATGATCCTGGCCTTGGCCAAGTGCGGTGTGCTGGCGTATGCCTTCGCCGTGCTGCTGGGCTGGTCGACAGGCATGCTGCACACGCTCGCCCCATTGGTGGCGACACTCGGCGTGCTGATGGCGATTGTGCTGACCGCCGAGCGGCACCAGCACACGGGCCTGTGGCCGCCGCTGGCGCTCGCGCACCTGCTGACGGAAGAAATCGCCATCGTTCTCTTCGGACATCAGGCGGGGCTTGAATGGGTGCTGCCGGCCTTTTACCTGATGCCGCTCGCCACCAGCCCGGCATGGCTGACGCGGCGCGATTTCGCGATCGCCATGGTGTTGTGTGCAGCCGGGCCGCTGGTGGCCATGTTCACGACGAGCACCTCGCCCGCCGCGTTGCACAAGGCATGGCTCGGGTTGGTGCTGTACCTGCCGATCTGCATCGCGGCAGCAGCGGTCATTCACACCTACCTGCTACGTGCGATGGCGCGCCACTTTGCGGCCGAACGCACCCTGGCCGACCGGGCCAACACCGACCACCTGACCGGCATGCTGGCGCGCCAGCGCTTTTTCGAGCTGGGCAGTTTTGCGGTGGAGCGTGCCCAGCACCATGCCGAGCCGTTGTGCGCGCTGTATCTGGACGTCGACCACTTCAAGTCCATCAACGACGCATGGGGACACGCCGCCGGCGACGAAGCGCTCATTGCGCTGTCCGACGCGCTGGCGCAAGTGCTGCGCCCGCATGATCTGTTCGGCCGATTGGGCGGTGACGAGTTTGCTGTGCTGCTGCCCAACTGCGGGTTGACCGATGCGCTGGCTGTGGTCGAGCGGCTCAAGGGCGCGGTGGCCGCCTCGCACACGCCCGTGGGCCCGCTGACGATCAGCGTGGGTGCCGCGCCGTTGCGGCCGGGGCAAGACCTGGCTCACCTGCTGGCCGATGCTGATGTCGGCCTCATCGAAGCCAAACGGCGAGGGCGCAACCGCGTCTGCGTGCCTCCCGATCTGCAAAGGCCTGCCGACGCCACGGCCCACGTCACGCCCAACGTGACCTCATCAAGCGGGCACATTTAGGCAGGCACATTTTGTGCGGCGCCGCATCTCAGTAATCAATCCTGGAGATGCTGATGGAGTGGCTCAACACCCACACCTTCCTGCGCGTGCCGGCCCGCGACTGGGCCGCCGCCACATTGACCGTCATCGTGGCGTATGTGGTGCTGTCCAGCGTGCTGCACTTGATCTGCAATCGCTTAGATGCCCGCGCCCAACGCACCGGTTATCGCTTCGACATTCTTGTCACCGCCGTCCTGCGCGATACGCATCCGCTGTTCATTGCGCTGGCCGCATTGCTTGCGGGTTCCTATTTCATTGATCTGCCCACGCGCATCGCCAACAAGCTCGACCACGTCTGGTTCGTCATCATCGGCTTTCAGGTGGCGCTGTGGCTGAACCGCGGCGTGAAGCTGTGGGCACGCGACAGGCTTTCGTCGCAAACCCATGCCACACGCAACCCGGTCATCACGTCAATGACCGCGTGGGTGCTGCGGTTTGCGTTGTGGTCAATGCTGCTGCTAGCCATCCTGGCCAATGTGGGCGTCAACATCACGGCCTTTGTTGCCAGTTTGGGGGTGGGCGGCGTGGCGGTGGCCCTGGCGGTGCAGAGCATCTTGAGCGACCTGTTTGCCTCGCTGGCGATCGGGCTGGATAAGCCATTCGAGATTGGAGATTTCATCGTCTTTGAATCGATTGCCGGCACGGTTCAGCATGTGGGGCTGAAGACCACACGCATCCGTAGCCTGTCGGGCGAAGAGATCGTCGCCTCCAACACGGCGCTGCTCAAAAGCACGATCCACAACTACAAACGAATGTCGGAACGACGCATCGTCTTCACGTTTGGGGTGACGTACGATGCGCGCGCGGCGCAGCTGCAAAAAATTCCTGACATCGTGCGCAAGGCGGTGGAGGCCGCCGGCAACACGCGCTTTGATCGCGCGCACTTCAAGGAATTTGGCGAGAACGCGCTGAACTTCGAGGTGGTGTACTTCGTGACCGATCCCGATTTCAACCTCTACATGGACATCCAGCAACGGATCAATCTGACGATCCTGGAGGGGCTGGAAAACCTCGGCACCTCGTTCGCGCTGCCCACGCGCACCATCCAGCTCGTGCGTCGTGACGGCGAACCGGTTGAACCCGAAGATATGGTTGGCAGAAAGCCCTCAGGCAGCACGCAACGCGTTAACGCGCGGGCGAGCGGCTAGGTACGGGCATGGCAGAAAATGCTGCATCCAGGGTGCGCCATAACGGCCTTGCACGCGGCACCATGTCTTGCCTGAAGTACCACCAGAAGTAGCCGCCCACAAAGCGGGGATGTGCAATCGTCAGCCCGTAGTAGTGCGACAGCATTGCCGCTTTGCGTGAGGCTTGGCGTGTTCCGACTTCCCCAAAGCCGAGCATGGCGTGTGGAAACAGGCCGCCCAGGCGGTCGAACACAGCGTTCCAATCCGGCGGTGCGATCTTGCAGTCGTCTTCATAGAAGCTGATGAACACGTAGTCGAGGCCATCGCGCAGGCGCTGCGGCAGGCTGCGATCGGCCCAATCGAACATCGCGCGTGCAGGTTGCTCGGCACAGCCCTCGTTGTAGTACAGCGTGAGCGCGGTGCGGCCGCCGCGTTGGTGAATGACGTCGTACGCAGCCAAGGTTTTCTCGACCACGTCACGCGCCGGGCCGGTCCATTTGCCATTGATCTCGTTGCCGATCTCCCACACGTCAACGTTGGCGCCAAGTATGTCGATGTAGGCGATGGCGCGCTCGCGCAGTTGCGCCGCGGTGTACTGCTTGAGCGTGGAGGAATCGGCCAGTTCGCCCATCACGTAGGCCACGCGGCGAATGGCGGCAACGGCCGCGGCATAGTGCGGCGCGTCCATGCCCTCATCAAAGACGATGCGCACGGTGGGCGTGCGCGAAAGATGCGCCAGTGCGTCGACCACGGCAGGCAGGTTGTCCACCCCATCGACGGTCACCCCATACAACGGCGCAGGGCCAGCAGGCATGGCGCCCACTGGCCCTGCGGCCTGGGAGGATGCGCTCAATACCAGCATGGCGGCTGCCGGTATCAAGCGCATCCAGTGCATGGCTACTGCACCGTGCTGGCATCTGCCCAGGTGTAGCCCAGGGACGTGATGCCGGTGATGATGGTTTGGAAATCCGTATAGCCCGGCGTGCCGAGTTCCGGTTCCAGCCAGAACGGGTGGAAGAAGAACGAGGCGAAGCCATCGCGCACGACCAGCGCATAGTTCGCGTTGGTCAGGATGTCCTGCGCGGTGTACGTCAGGCATGACGACGGATCGATATTGCAGATGTTGTATTCCACGTTGCCAAGGTTTTCCGGAATGATGCGCTGGTTGTAGTAGTCCTTCTGAATGATGTAGGGGAAGAACTGGCCGACCGAGAAGTCATGTCCCACGGTGGTCGCGTTCAGCGTCTGCGGGTTGTCGGACGTGTAATACACCACACGCTGATACGTGTTCTTGAAGTACTGCGGCACCGCCTTGATCGCCAGCGGTGAAGACTGGTAGTGCGGCGCTTCCCACGCAAACGGGAAGTAGCCGTTGAGCTGCAGCTCCAGCAACCCCGAAGACAATCGCCCAGCCGCCCATTGGGTCGAGTCTTCATTCACCGGCCGGTTCTGCGTGGCCAACCAGAACTCGAAGTCGTTCGCACTGACTGCGTTGATCAGGTTCGGGATGTTGCTGTACTGGTGGGTATAGCCGTGCATCAGGATCTTCCCGCCGCGCGCCAGCGCATGGTTCAGCGCCGACTTGAGCCCCGTGGCGTTGACCAGGTGGATGGTCTGCGACACACCGCCGTTGTAGACGCCGTTCGGATCCGTGTACAGTGGGATCGTTGCAAGCGAGAACGGAATCTTCTTGCTGTACAGATAGTCCGTCAGCGTGTTGATGGACGTGACGGTATTGGTGGCATTGATGTCTTCCAGGCGCACCAGCGCACGATGCAGCGTCGGCGCATTGGTACCCAGAATGTCGTGCAGCAGATCGCACATCGCCAGGTAACGATCCCGCGGCCCGATGTACGAAAACGGCATATCGGCGAAATACCAGAAGTTGCCGGAGCGGATGACGTAGGGCGCGGTCTCTTTCGTGACCGAGTTGGTGATGGTCACCAGGCTGGTGGCTTTGGTGGCGTCCGCCACGGAGGTCACGCCAATGTCCGGGTCTGCACTGATGGCGCCGGTTGTGGCATTGAAGGCGTAGTACTTCGTCATGGTCTGGTTCTTGTACGTCACCGTATCGAAGAACCCCGGGTTGGGAGCGCTCGCCGATGGCGCCGCATTCATGCCGCGCAGGCCGACAAAGTTGATGCCGTAGCGCGAGGTGAACGGATACGCCGTGTTCCAGGCCAACTCCCACAGGTTGTACTTGAACCAGACGACGGTCTTCTGCGTGGTGCTCACGTCCGACAGGAACGCCGCCGGGATGGGGTTGGCGTAATAGCTGCCCATGTAGAACGTGGCTGTGTACTTCTCCGTCATGCCGGCCGTGTAGTTTTGCACGGGCAGCATTGTGATCGTCGTATTGAAGTGGGCCAGCAGGTTGTACAGCATGATCGCGTACGCCTTGCCGAGGTTGGTGTACTGATCATTCGCGGGCGCGTCGTACAGCACGAGAATGGGCGCCGGCGTCGTCTGCGCGGATGCCGTACCGCCCACCGTCACGCAGACGGATCCAAGCCCGATGGTGCAGGTGGCCGCCTGCGCCGGGCCCGTCAGCGAAACGCCGAGCATGCCGCCCGCAAAGACGAGCGCGCACAGAAACTTTCGAAGCAATGTCTTCATGATGACTCTCCGACTCATGGGCGATAAATCGAGCCATCCGCTTGGCGGTAGAGCCCGAGGTTGAAGTTGGGGCCACGATCGTGGCCGCGCTCCGTACCAGAGACTTCCGTCTCCGGCATGCCAGGTCGGATTTCTGTCATAACGGCTGGCCGTGGCGGGGGGACCACTTGTCCGTTTTCATCCATGACGCCGTAGCCGTAGGCACGTGGGCCACCGGTCACGGGTTTGGGCGTGGCGACCGCCACCATGGTCGGCCGCTCGGGCTGCATGGGCTGCGCGACCACAACCGCGCCCGGTGAAGCGGTGGGCGCGGCTTTGTGCTTGCCTGCTGCATCACTGCCCGGCGGCTGCGCCGGGTTGGAGGCGCCGGCAACCAAAGCCGGCGCCTCCGTATTGTCGGCCCATGGGGGGGCCAGGATCAGCCAGCCGGCAACCAGTGCGGAGGCGAGCAACGCGCCGCCCCCGATGTATTTCGCTTTCATGAAGCCCTCCTAGCCACTTGAGCGGTGATGTGCCGATGGCCCTTGCGCAATGGCACGAGCCGCTTCCAGATGGATGATCTCGGCCTCGGTGGCCGGCTTGCGAATGAGTTGCGGGCCGCGTGCTGCCTGCTGCGGTTGCGCGTAGAACGCCGCCTTCAATGCATCGACAATGCGCCGGCAGGCCTGCCCATCGCCATAGGGGTTGTGGGCCTGGGCCATGCGCGCGTATTCAGCCGCGTCGTCCAGCAACGTTTCGGCTTCATCGACGATGCGCTGCGTATCCGTACCGACCAGGCGTGCCGTGCCAGAGGCCACGGCCTCCGGCCGCTCGGTGGTGTCACGCGTGACCAACACGGGCTTGCCGAGCGCAGGCGCCTCTTCCTGAATCCCGCCCGAATCGGTAACGATCAGGTGGGCACGGTCCATCAGGTACACGAAGGGCAGGTAGTCCTGCGGCGCGATCAGATGAACGTTCTCGTGGCCGGAAAGAATGGCGTTGACCGGCTGCTGCACGTTCGGATTCAGGTGCACCGGGTACACGATCTGCACATCCGGATGCCGCGCCGCCAGCACGCGCAGCGCCACGCAAAAACGCTCGAACGGCTCGCCAAAATTCTCTCGGCGATGGCCTGTCACCAGAATCATCCGCCGGCGTGCGTCGAGGAACGGATAGCGCGCTGCAATCTCGTCCGACAGCGCAGCGTCGTCATCCAACCGTTGCTTGACGGCCAGCAGTGCGTCGATGACGGTGTTGCCGGTGAGGGTGACCTGCTCCGGGTCGATGCCCTCGTCCAGCAGGTTCTGGCGCGATTCCGCCGTCGGCGCAAAGTGCCACGTGGTGACCGCATCCGTCACGCGCCGGTTCAGCTCTTCCGGCCACGGTGACCAGATGTTTCCTGTGCGCAACCCCGCCTCGACATGCCCGACCGGAATGCGCCGATAGAACGCTGCCAAGCTCGCTGCCAGCGTCGTGGTGGTATCTCCATGCACGAGCACGGCATCGGGCCGATAGGCGTCAAGCACGCCGTCAATACCGCCCAGCACGTTGGACGTGATGTCCGACAGCGTCTGCCCTGGCCGCATCAGGTTCAGATCAAAGTCCGGCACGATGCCGAACAGCTCCAGCACCTGGTCGAGCATCTGCCGGTGCTGCGCGCTCACGCACACCGCCGAGGCAAAACCTGCCTCGGCCTGCAATGCCTTGACCAGCGGCGCCATCTTGATGGCCTCCGGGCGCGTGCCGAATACGGTCAAAATTTTTCCTGTCATGATTTCCCCTCCCCCGTTCATCTGCCTGCATGCACAACGCGCAAAACAAGGCGCGGCGACGAGCGCGCCGCTTCCCACGCTGGTGCAGCCTTCACGCAAGAGCGAAGGCCGTGCCATGCGCGCTGCCTTGACCTGTCTTGGCGGCACGACGCCGTCCTGCAGTGCATCGCTGCCGCCTGTGTTCGTGACCCGCTTGCCTCGGTGTTCAGAAACGTTTCATTCGTGACACCTCTGACGGGGTCAGCGTGAGTGTGTGGTTCGTCAGAACCACAGGATGGCGCGTGCGACCACCCCCTTCGCCCGGTCCGCATGGGTCAGCGGCAGGCGGTATTGCACGGTCAAATCCAGCCAACTGGCTGGTGCTGCGTAGTGCGACTCCCGAAACCAGTAGCGGAAGTTGATGCCTGGGCCGGCACCCAGCGCGAGCTGGTGGTCCGCCTTGTTGTCGTGGTCTCCGGCCAGCACCACGTGCGGATACACCGTCAGGCGATCGCTGATGGATTTCACCGGCCACGTGTGCCCGTAGCGCATCTCGGTGCTGAAGATCAGGCGGCCCTGGTTGAGGAAGTACGCGGCCTCGCCAAACACCTGCCACGTCTGCCACCGCGGTTTGGTGACCTGCAGATCAAGGCCCTGGTCGGTCGAGAAGCCAATGCGCAGCAGGGTGTCGTTGGTGGTCAACTGGCCAATGCGGAACAGGCGCTCGGCCGTGAACACCAGGTTGAGATCCTTGATCGGCTTGTAGCGCGCGCCCACCGAGCCCTGCGCGGTCGGCAAGCCGGTGGCGCCGTTGCGGTCATACACGCTGTCATAGCCGCGCACGAAGAGCTGGAAGATGCTGCCGTCGCGGTAGCCGATACCCGGCGGTTGCCAGTACACCTCCGCGCCAGTCTGTGCCGCGCTCTCAGTGTTGGGCAAACCGAAGGCCGAAGTCTGATACGCGCCCGACAGCACCACGCCAAAGGTACGCTGCATCTGCTCCACCTCGCGCCGATAGCCGAAGCGGCGGTCTGCGGGGAGGCGGTCGTCGCTGCTGGTGTCGCGATCCTTGCCGCTGTCGCCTTTGGCATCGGCGTCGGCGTGGTCAAGGCTCTCGCGGAACAGCTTGATGGCAGTCGGGTTGTCACCCAGCCGCTTGGCGGCATAGGCAGCATCGGCGTAGTGCATCCAAGTGCCCTGCCCCGTGGCAAAACCACGCTGGAAGGCCGCCAGTGCAGCACGGTCATCGCGGGCGCGCAGGTGGCTATAGCCCTCGTTCAGTTCACGCTGGCCGATCGTGCGCGGGTCATCGGATGAGGTGGCGTCGCCCTGTGCCTGGGGCGCCATCGCCTGGGCAAGCAGCGCCTTGGCATAGCGTTGACGCGCTGGGTCTGTGGTGTGTTCGGCGGCCAGCGTGGCGGCTTGTGTCGCGCCGTCTCGATCGCCCAACTGCAGGCGCGATTGGGCCAGGCGCAACTGCACGTCGGCATCGGGCTGGTCCTGCAGGCCGCTCAGCGCATCCAGTGCCGCCTGCGGATGCTTGGCGGAGTACGCGCTATCCGACCACGCTACATGCAGGTTGCGCTGCTCCTGCGGCGTCCAGTCGGTACCCTGCACCGCGCGCGCAAAATCCTGCTCGGCCACGGCCGGCTCATTCGCCCGCTGGGCAAGGAAGCCGTGCTGGGCGTACACGCGCGGCTCGTCGGGATACTTCTTGAGCAGCGCATCGGCCTGCGTGCGCGCCGCATCCAGCTGGCCCTTGCGCGTCAGCACATCAAGCAGCAGCAAGTTCAGTTGCAGGCTATCGGGCTGCACAGCCAACGCAGCGCGGGTGGCCGCCTCTGCGTCGTCAAGCTTGCTGGCTTCGATGGCGCGATACGCGCGGTCTGCCCGGAAGTACGCGTCGGGCTGCAACGGCTGCGGAGCTGCCTGCTCCGCCAGCGATACGCCGTGACACAGCGTCCACACCGCAGCGGCAATCGGCCAGCGCAGATCAGACAAACGGCGCAAAGAAAAACGGTGATCTCGTTTGGGGTTCATGCCACACCTCCCGCGACTGATGGATTGGGGCGTGCCTCAGACCCAGGGTGCGGGTCGGGTGGCACGGACATCGGGGGGATGGTGGAAGCCTCGGGTGCGGGTGCCGTGCCAGGGAAGGTGTTCGGGCCGGCGCCCGTCATGGACTCGGTGATCAGGGTGGTCGCCAGCGCGGCCGGTTGCGCCGCCGGGCCGAACACCACTGTGGTGCGGCGGTGCGAGGGTGCCGCCATGTGGGCAAGCTCGGCCAGCATCTCGTGGTCGCAGGCCATGAAGCACGCCACCTTGCGGCCAGCTGCGTGTGCCAGCTCTTCCAGCACCGCGCCGTTGGGCAGCTCCGACACGGCAATGTTGAGTGAGCCATCTTCGCCAATGGAAAACGGCACCACGTGATGCCGCACTGCCAGATCCCGCGGCAGGCAATCGGCCAGCGCGCCCAGCACCACGTTGGTCAAGCTCACGCGCGGCAGGTCAGCCTGCTCGGCCAGCGCATCGGCCAACGTATCGGGGGTCACCAGGCCCTGCTGCACCAGCACTTGCCCGAGGCGGCGTCCGGTTTTCTGCTGAATGACCAATGCGGCATCGAGCTGCTCCGGTGTCAGCACTTCCCACTTGAGCAGCGTTTCACCCAGCTTGCAACGCGTGCGGCCCAGCGCGTCGTTCGACAGATAGGTGTGCTGCGTCTTGTCCCAGGCAATTGGTTTGCCGGTCAGGCAGTAGATCAGGAAGATCTTCCACGCCCGGCATACCGAGAAGAAGTTGATGAAGTTGTTCACCACCAGCCTGGGCAGGCACAACACCCCCTGCAGCGGGCCGTTGAGCCGTCCGACAAAGTACACACGCTGTGCCAGCCGGTTGATGAGCAGCGTGGCATTGATGGCCAGCAGATCCTGCATCCACCACGTAGCCACCGCAAATGAGCCCTCGGGTACCGTGATCCAACCATTGAGCTGCAGCGCCCCCACCAGCAGGTAGTTGAGCGACAGCACATACGCCAGGATGGAGAACAGCGCCGTGAGCACGCCCTTGCGGTCTCGGAAGAACATGTACTTGGTGATGAGGTTGCCCTTCCACCCCATCTGCAGCCAGCCCTGAAACGCAATGCCCAACACCCAGCGCGCACGCTGCCGATACGCCGTGCGGAACGTGCTCGGAAAATACTCGCGCGTGGCCAGCAGTTGTGGACGCCCTGGCCGGCGATGGCGACGCGAATGCGTGCGCATGTTGTCGCCAGCATCCGACGCCGGCCCCGCATCCTCACAAATCGGGAAGTGCACGAACGCCTCGCGCATGCCCAGTTCGCGCAGGCGGAAGCTGAAGTCGTAGTCTTCGGTCAGCGTGCTGGTGTTGAAGGGAGAATCACCACGCACCTTCATTACTGCCTCGATGGCGCGGCGGCTGTAGCAGAGCGCCACACCCGCCCCGGGCACCGTGCCCGTTAGCGCCTGACGTGCTACGAGGTCTTTCTGGTGCGTTTCGGAAAAGTCATCCATGTAGGTGCCGGCCACCCACTCGTACCACTTGCGCTCGAGCGAGAGCACCGGCAACTGCACCAGATCCTGATCGCTGATGAAGTAGTTGAAGTACTTCAGTTCCAGCGGGTGGATCACGTCTTCGCAGTCATGCATGATCACGCCTGCAAAGCGGATGCCGTGACCCGCCTCGTAGCGGATGATGGTGTGGATGATGGTGTTCAGGCAGTCGGCCTTGCAGGTGGGGCCGTCGTGCGGAACGGCGGCGCGTACCACACGGCCGGGGTAGCGGCGCACCATGCGGTCCACCTCGGTCGTGGTTTCAGCATCGTTGCGGTAGGCGCCGGCAAAGATGATGAAGCGCGTGTACTCCATCGTCACCAGGGTGTTCTCCACCATCTTTGCGATGACGTCGTACTCCTTCCACGCCGGCACCATGATGGCGAGCCACTGCTCTTCGCGCTCACGCAAGGACTGCGCGGAAATCGTGACGGGTGTGCGGCCACGCTGCGGCCAAAGCCACAGCTCGCGCAACCAGTAAAACGCGTCAAGGAAGAAATCGTCGGCGGTGCTGATGAGGATGACCAGCGTGGTCGCCACCGTCAGCGTATTGAGCAGCGCCACATAGAGGTCCCATGGGAGATTGCTCATGGTTGCCCCCAGGTGGCAGCAAGCCGCGCCTGGCAGGCACGCCCGTCGTGATGGCCCTCGTTCTGCGCTGTGGCGCCCATCGCTTCCCCCAAGGTCTTTATCAGCGCCCGGCGTCTCGTATGCAACCGAGGGTCGCCAGAGCAACGTTCTGTAGCCCGCTTCGGGCCGGGAGAACGCGAGGACCGTACCAACTGCCGCAAGAGCGCGCCGTTGTGCGGTACGGCACGGCCTGCACGGGCGTTGGCACGCACCGAACGCGCGGCGTTGTTGCATGGGTGAACGCAAGACGGGGTACGCAGCAGCAAAGTGATCGCCGCCGCGGCATGCAATGCGCCCTGTCGGCGCGGGACACTCATCCACGCAGCCGATAAGGCCGCCGTACGAACGATGGATGCGTGGAGTGCGCCCGTACAGGGTGTTCGGGTTAAGGGTGCCGTGGACCGGTTGACGGCACATTGCGGGCCGTTTTCGGCGCAGATGGCGCAGTACCGGCCGCGACATCAACAAACCCTTGTCGCACAAGGCTGCGCGGAACACGGCACACGCCCGGTTCAAGACGCGCGTGGAAAGACTGTGAACGCCGCAAGGGAAATAGGCCGATCGCCCGGCATCCCCATCGCATCAATCCACTGCACCGGCAATATTGATCGGTGCCAGCACACGATTTGGTTGCAGCTCTGAAACACAAAGCCGCGCACGAGGCGCGGCTTGCATGCGTTGCGGCCGACTGCGTTACGTCTGCGTCAGAACTGTTCCCAGTCGCCCGCGTCGTCGGAGGTGGTTGCCAGGGCGAGCTTGCCCGGCTTCGAGGCAACAGGTGCTGCCGTGACCGGAACAGGCGCCGCAACAGGCGCTGGAGCCGGTGCTGCGGATGCTGCGGACGTCAAGGCGGCAGCAGAAACGGCCTTGCGCGCAACCCGAGCCGTTGAGGCCGTTTTCACCACGGGCTTGCGCAGCGCCGGCTTGGCGGCAACCGGAACAGAAGATGCCTTCGGCACAGCAGCCAACGCAGTATGCGTGCCCCCATCCGGCAAGCGGAACGACGCCACAGCCGCGCGCAGCACACCGGCCTGTTCTTCCAGCGACTGCGCGGCGGCAGCAGCTTCCTCCACCAGCGCGGCGTTCTGCTGTGTAACCTGGTCCATCTGGTTCACAGCTTGGTTCACCTGCTCGATGCCCGAGCTCTGCTCGTCCGACGCAGCAGAAATCTCACCCATGATGTCGGTCACGCGCTTGACGGCCACCACCACTTCGTCGATCACCGCACCGGCCTCTGTCACCAGGGCCGAGCCGTTTTCCACGCGGCCCACGGAATCGCTGATGAGCTCCTTGATCTCCTTGGCCGCGGTAGCCGAGCGCTGCGCCAGGCTGCGCACCTCACCGGCCACCACCGCAAAGCCCCGGCCTTGCTCGCCGGCGCGCGCAGCTTCAACCGCTGCATTCAACGCGAGGATATTGGTCTGGAAGGCGATGCCCTCGATCACGCCAATGATGTCGGCGATCTTCTTGCTGCTGTCATTGATGCCCGACATCGTTTCGATGACGCGACCGACAACTTCACCGCCCTTGACGGCGACGTCCGAGGCGCTGCCCGCGAGCTGGCTGGCCTGACGCGCGTTGTCGGCGTTCTGCTTCACGATGCTCGTCAGCTCTTCCATGCTGGAGGCCGTTTCCTCCAGCGAGCTGGCTTGCTCTTCCGTGCGCTGCGACAAGTCCATGTTGCCGGCCGCAATCTGCTTGGTGGCAGTGGCGATGGATTCGCTGCCGCCGCGCATCGTCTGGATGGTACGGATCAAGCCAACCTGCATGTCGATGAGGCCGCGCGTGAGCGCCCCCATCTCGTCGTGGCTCGTCACCGTGATCTGCTCGGTCAGGTTGCCGCGCGAGATCTCGCCAAAGTGGCCCAGCATGCGCGACAGCGGCACGGAGATCGCACGATGCAGCCCGAATGCACAGCCCAGTGCAGCAGCAATGCCGACTACGATGGCACCGATGGTGAGCATCAGGAACGCCTGCGTGCGCGCCACAGCGCCGTCATACGCGGCCTTGGCCTGTTCGGCCTGGTTACGGTCCAGTGCCTCAACGGCCGCAGACAACGCCACAAACTGCGGCGGAATGACGGTCATCACCACCTTGTCGGCCGTTGCAACATCATGGGCGCGCAGGGCTGCAATCAAGGGTTCGATACCGTCGCGGAATAGCGCAGCCCGCTTAGCCTCGACTTCCGAGGCGAGACGGGATTCTTCCGCGCTCATCGGCAACGCCTTGTATTGCTTCCAGGCGTTTTCTGACTTGGCGCGGTAGCCGTTGGCTTTGTCGATGATGGCGGCAATGTCAGCCGCATCGGGGTGGAACACGGCGCGGTCCAGCGTGGTGCGCACGATGGCGGCATTCAGCTGTGCCTTGCCGACCAGGGAAGTCGAGGCCAGCTGATTGCCGTAGATGTCTTTGATGTTTGCGTCGGACGCGCGCATGCCGACCACGCCGATGGTGCCGATGGTCGCCAGCAGCACAGCCAGCAGCGCCAGCGCGGCATTGAGTCGGAAGCGGATAGAGAGTCGATTAAACATGGGAGTCGGAGCGGGTTATCGCTTCCGGTATATCGGCCGGCCTGCCGCATTTCTGAAGCGGGCCGGCCCCCCATGCCGAGGGTTCGTCTAGATGTGGCTAGTACGGCACAGCCATGTTGTTTTCGATGCGGGCGCGGTCACCCGGGCGCAAGCCGTTCGGGTTGTTCTGCGTGAGCGTGATGCGCGAGTTGTCGTTCAGGCGCATCGTCACCTGATAGGACTGGCCGACTACAGTGTTGCCTTCCACCGCGTTGCCGGCCATGGCGCCCGCCACCGCGCCACCAATGGTCGCCACGGTGTTACCGCGCCCGCCGCCGACCTGATGGCCCAGCAGGCCGCCGACCACGCCGCCCAACACGGCGCCCACGCCAGAAGGCTGACCACGCACCGGCACGGCGTCGATGCGCTCGACCACGCCGTAGCGGTTGTCCGCAGGGGCCTGATACGCGGGCCCACTGTTGGACGGGTACGGCGAATAGTTCGGCTGCGAATAGACCGGCGCCGGCTGCTGCGACGGGTAAGGCTGCTGCGGATACGGCTGCGGCGCGTTCTGGTCGTAGCTGTTGTAGCCGTTGGTGTACGTATTGGTGTTGTCGTACCCGTTGGTATAGCCGCTGCTGTACGTGGTGCCGCCGTAGCTGTTGCTGTAGGCACTGCTGCCCGCGGCATAGCCGGCACCGTAGCCCGCGCCATAACCGGGGTACGGTGCGGTCACACAGCCCGTCAGCCCTGCTGCCGCGGCGGCCAAGGTCGCCACCGCCACCCACCGCCCTGCCCGTGCTGCCTTGTTCATTGCTTGCATGATGAATCCCGTCTTGTGGACAAGGCGTCTGATCCGCACCGGTGTCCATCCCGGCCTGCGGCAATGCGCCTCTTGCCGCAAAGTCTATGCCGCCGCCCCGGCGGGCCGTGAAACCAAACCCGCTCATTGGTAACGCGGTGTAACCGCACCGGCGCCAGGGCCTCCAGCGCTGCCACACGGCGCGCGGCAGCGCACGCTATCATCACCGGGCGCCGTGCGCGGCACCTCCCGGCACACGCGACAAAGACGCGGCCGCCCTCATCTCCTCACCATGCAACCGACGCTCCTGATCCTCATTGCGATGACGCCCGACAACGTGGCGCAGATCGCCGAACACTTTCACGTGATCCACGCCCCCACTCGCGCCGAACGCGATACCGCCATCGCACGCGACGGCCAGAACGTACGCATCGTGCTCACCAACGGCTCGACGGGCCTCACCGGCGCCGAAATGGCCGCGATGCCCCGGCTCGAGCTGGCCTGTGCGCTCGGCGCCGGCTACGAGAACATCGACGTGGAGGCCGCCCGCGCGCGCGGCATCGTGGTGGCCAACGGCGCCGGCACCAACGATGCCTGCGTGGCCGACCACGCCTTCGGCCTGCTGCTGGCCACTGTGCGGGGTATTCCCAAACTGGACCGCGCCACGCGCGAGGGCGTTTGGCGCGACGACATTCCGCTGCAACCGGGCGTATGTGGCAAGCGGCTGGGCATCGTGGGGCTGGGCACCATCGGCATGCAGATCGCGCGTCGCGCTGCCGGTTTCGACATGCAGATCGGCTATCACAACCGCAAGCCGCGTGAGGGCGTGTCGTATCAATACTTCAGCGCGCTCAAGGACATGGCCGAGTGGGCCAACTTCCTGATCGTCGCCACACCGGGTGGCGCGCAGACCAAGCACCTCGTCAACCAGCCGATCCTGGAAGCGCTGGGCCCGAACGGATATGTCGTGAACATCGCGCGCGGCAGCGTGGTGGATACGGCGGCGCTGGAAGCGGCCATCCGCGCGGGCAAGCTGGGCGGCGCGGGGCTGGATGTGTATGAGAGCGAGCCCAAGCCGCCGGCCGGGCTGCTGGACTTGGACCAGGTCGTGCTGACGCCGCACATTGCCGGCTGGTCGCCGGAATCGGTGCAGGCCACGGTGGACCGCTTTCTGGATAACGCCCGCGGACACCTGGCGGGCACAGGCGTGGTATCCCCAGTCTGATGAGTTGACCGAGGGACACCACCGCTACCTAACGCATTTGCAGGATCACGCCGGGCGCTTCATCTGGCACGACGTCGGCTGCGCGCCGAGATGCGGCTCGAGCGTGACGTCGGTGCGCCAGCCGTAGCCGGTGTTTTCCTGGTCGTACTTGATCTTCTTGCCGTCGGCCTTGACCCAGGTGGTGACGTACAGCGTCTGCTGGGCCTGGTGGTCGGTCTTGCGCATCTCGACCGGGCCGTTCAGGCTGTCGACCGTCATGCCTTCCATGACCTTGGCCACCTTGGCGGGCTCGGCCGAACCGCTGGTCTTGATGGCTTTGGCCAGGAAGGCGATTCCGGTGTAGACATCGGCGTTGAAGAAATCGTCGTTGTACTTCTTCTTGAAGCCGTCGAGCACGGCATTCGTCTTGGGGTTGCCGTCATTCGGCGCAAAGTAGCTGATCACCTTTACGCGGTCGGCACCCGAGGCGCCCATCGCCGTCGGTACACCCGTGGTGCCGGCGTAGTACGTATAGAAGTTGGTGGTCAGGCCCGCATCTTTCGACGCGCGGATCAGCAGCGCCAGGTCGCTCCCCCAATTGCCGGTGATGACCGTATCGGCGCCTGACGCCCGGATCTTCGCCACATACGGCGAGAAATCCTTCACCTGCGCCAGCGGATGCAGGTCTTCACCCACGATCTGGATGTCCGGACGCTTGCGCTTGAGGTACTCCTTGGCGGCACGTGCCACCTGATGGCCGAACGAGTAGTTCTGGTTCAGCAGATAGACCTTCTTAATGTTTGCATCCTTGGCCAGATAGCTGGTCAGCGCTTCCATCTTCATGTCGGAGTTGGCGTCCAGGCGGAAGTGCCAGTAGTTGCACTTGCTGTTGGTCATGTCCGGATCGACCGCGGCGTAGTTGAGATAGATGATCTCCTTGCCGGGGTTGCGGTCGTTGTACTTGGCGATGGCGTCCTGCAATGCCATGCCCACGCTGGAGCCATCGCCCTGGGCGACGTAGCGGATGCCCTGATCGGTGATCTGCTTGAGGATCGTCAGGCTCTCTTGCGGCGAAACCTTGTTGTCAAAGCCCACCACTTCAAACTTGGTGCCGTTGCCGCTCCAGTTCTGCTGGTTGGCCAGGTCGGCCGCGTATTGCCAGCTGCGCAACTGGTTCTGGCCCAGCGCACCCATCAGCCCGGACAGCGGATCGATCCAGGCGATCTTGACGGTTTCAGCGTGAACAGTCCCTGCGCAAAATGCGCCCGCCACGGTGGCCGCGCACAGTGCGACTCGAAATGCCTTCATGCAAATGTCTCCTGATGTCTTATCGTTGGACGCCGTGCTGAAGGCATCGTCGAGCAGGGGTCTTGCACAAAACCGCAAGCCAAGGCTTACGGCAGCTCGATCCTTCCATACACAAACGTATGTGCATGGTAGGAAGACGTTCGTTGACATGTCAACCCGCGCAAACCTGGGGGCGTCAGCATGATTTAAGCGCTGGACAGCGGGGCCCGCGCGGCTAGAATCCGCCTTCATGCCCAAGCCTTTGCCGCTCATCGACGAACACGACGCGCCCGCCGACGCTGCCGACGCCACTGCACCGCGTGCGCAGCTCACGCCCAACGACTGGGTGCGCGCTGCTACCGATCTGCTCGTCACCAAGAGCATCGATGCCGTGCGCGTGGATGTGCTTGCCAAGCAGTTGGACGTCACGCGCGGCAGCTTCTACTGGCACTTCAAGAACCGCGATGACCTGCTGCATCAGGTGCTGCAAGACTGGAGCGAACGCACACGCATCGGCCCCAAGCTCGAGCGGCAGAACGCCTCGGTGGAAGGCTTGGTGCGCGACCTGCTGGCGCTGCCGTTTCGCGGCCGCAGCGCGCGGCGCACCGCCATGATCGAGTTCGCCATCCGCGCCTGGGCACGGCGCGACCCGATGGCGCAGGAAGCCGTCGACGCGGTGGACGAGCACCGCATGGATTACTACATCCAGCACTTCCAGGCGATCGGCTTTACGCGCAAGGACGCCAAGACGCGCGCGTTCATGCTCTACGCCTACCAACTCTCCGAAGCGCTGCTGTGGAACCAGGGCAGCAAGCCCGACAAGGACGCGCGACGCCGCTTCTTTGAAGACACGCTGCTGGCTGGCGCGCCGCTTGCCGCTTCGCGCGACGCCGCTCAGGAATAAAACGTGCTGCATCGCGCGCATGCCATCCTGCGTGCATTGCGATGCCCGGTTCCGCCGCTTCCCAATCCTCCGATCTGCCCAGCCGCCTCGACCGCCTGCCGTGGAGCCGATTCCACACCCGCGTGGTCATCGCGCTGGGCATTACGTGGCTGCTCGACGGCCTGGAGGTCACCCTGGCCGGCGCGGTGGCTGGCGCGCTCAAGCAAAGCCCCGCGCTGCACCTCAGCAACGCGCAGGTGGGCATGGCGAGCAGCGCCTACCTGGTGGGTGCGGTGTTGGGCGCGCTGCTGTTTGGGTGGCTGACGGATCGATGGGGCCGTCGCAAGCTGTTCTTCATCACGCTGGGCGTGTACATCTCGGCCACAGCGGCCACGGCGTTTTCATGGAACTTCGCCAGCCTCGTGCTCTTTCGCGTGCTGACGGGCGCGGGCATCGGCGGGGAATACGCCGCCATCAATTCGACCATCCAGGAGCTGACCCCTGCGCGCGTGCGCGGGTGGACGGACCTGGCCATCAACGGCACGTTCTGGGTGGGAGCGGCGCTGGGCGCTGGCGCATCGTTGTGGCTACTGGACCCGGCACACCTGCGCGTGGATACGGGCTGGCGACTGTGCTTCTTCATCGGCGCGGTGCTGGGGCTCGTTATTCTGGTGATGCGCTTCTGGATTCCCGAAAGCCCGCGCTGGCTCATCACGCGCGGCCGGCATGACGAAGCGCAAGCCATTGTGTGCGACATCGAACGCGACATCACCGCGCGCGGCCACTGCTTCGACACCGCGCCGCTGCCCACGCTGCGGCTGCGCAACCGTGACCATCCTGATCTGCGTGAAGTCGCGCGCGTCGTGTTTGTGCAGCACCGTCGCCGCGCGCTGGTGGGGCTCGCGCTGATGGCCGCACAGGCGTTTTTCTACAACGCGATCTTCTTTACGTACGCGCTGGTGCTGACGGACTTCTATGACGTGCCCGCAACGAAGGTGGGCACCTACCTGCTGCCGTTCGCGTTGGGAAACTTCCTCGGGCCGCTGCTGCTGGGGCGTTTGTTCGACGTGGTCGGCCGGCGCACGATGATTGCCGCCACCTACGCGCTCAGCGGTGTGTTGTTGCTGGCCAGCGGCGCGCTATTCAAGGCAGGCGTACTGGACAGCGCCACGCAAACGCTCGCGTGGACGGTGGTGTTCTTCTTTGCGTCTGCGGCCGCCAGCTCGGCGTATTTGACGGTCAGCGAGACCTTTCCGCTGGAAGTGCGTGCGCTGGCCATCGCGCTGTTCTACGCCGTGGGCACCGGCCTGGGAGGCGTGGCGGGGCCAGCGCTGTTCGGCTGGCTGATCGACACGCACTCGCGCGGTGCCGTGTTTGGCGGCTATGCGTTCGGTGCGGTGCTGATGGTGTTGGCGGCCGTTGTGCAAGCCCTTTGGGGAACGGCTGCCGAGCGCAAACCGCTCGAACACGTGGCAGCACCCCTGTCAGCAGACGACGCCCCGGCTTGATCTGTGCCAAGCGCGTGCCACGCGCGACATCTCCGGCCACCTATATACTGCTCGCTGCCCTTTTGTGCCTTTCCTGTTTGCCGGAGACACCATGACTGACGCGACCTACCAAGCGACCTACGATAGCCAGAACATCTTCGCCAAGATCCTGCGCGGCGAACTGCCGTGCATCAAGGTGTACGAAGACGACCACACCATCGCCTTCATGGACATCATGCCGCAGGCTGATGGCCACGTGCTCGTGCTGCCCAAGGAAGGCGCCGCCATGCTGTTCGATTTGTCCGACGAGGCCGCGTCGGCAGCCATCCGCACCACACGCAAACTCGCGCGCGCCGTGCGTGCCGCGTTCACGCCGCCGGGCGTCGCCGTGTTCCAACTCAACGGCAGCGCCGCCGGCCAGACCGTGCCGCATGTGCACTTCCACGTGCTGCCGCGCTACAGCGATACCCCGCTGCAACCGCATGCCCGCGTGCAGGCCGACACCGAGCAGCTGAAGGCCCACGCAGAGAAGATCATCACCGCATTGAAAGCGGACCAATAACGCCCCTCTCTACGGCGCAGCGGATGGCACCGCCGACTCCGCCTGCGCCGCAACGTATCGCCCGTCATCCCGGCGATACGCCAGCCGGTACAGCACCGGCAACACCAGCAGCGTCAGCGCCGTCGACGACAGAATCCCGCCAATCACCACCGTGGCCAACGGACGCTGCACTTCAGCACCCGTGCTCGTTGCCAAGGCCATCGGCACGAAGCCAAGCGACGCCACCAGCGCGGTCATCAGCACCGGACGCAACCGTGTGAGCGCGCCCTCACGCACGGCCTCGTCGACCGACTTGCCATCCTGGCGCAGGCTACGGATGAAGCTCAGCATCACCAGCCCATTGAGCACCGCCACCCCCGACAGCGCGATAAACCCCACGGCCGCTGAGATCGACAACGGAATGCCGCGCAACGCGAGCGCCAGAATGCCGCCCGACAGCGCGAAGGGAATGCCCGAAAACACCAGCAAACCATCCTTCAGGTTGCCGAACATCATGAACAGCAGCGTGAGCACCATAGCCAGCGCCAGCGGCACCACAACCTGCAAGCGTGCGGTGGCCGATTGCAACTGCTCGAACTGCCCGCCCCAAGCCATCCAGTAACCGGTCGGCAGACGCACCTGCGCATCGAGCGCGGCTTGCGCCTCTTCCACGAACGACGCGATATCACGCCCGCGCACATTGGCACTGACGACAATGCGCCGCTTGCCATCTTCGCGGCTGACCTGATTCGGGCCGGTCACCTCGTTGAGCGCGGCCACGTCGGAGAGCGGCACGTAGCCTTGCCCGTTGGGCAACGCCAGCGGCAGACGGCCCAGCGCGGCGGGGTCGCTCCGCGCGGCTTCGGGCAAACGCACAACGATGCCGAAGCGGCGATCCCCCTGAAACACCGTACCGGCATCCTTGCCACCAATGGCAGCGGACAGCGTGTCCTGAATGACGCCGATGGAGAGGCCATAGCGTGCGGCCTTGTCCCGGTCGATGTCCACATTGAGGAACGGCAGGCCGCCGGTCTGTTCGATCTTCACCTCGGCGGCGCCTGCCAGCTTGCCGAGTTGCGCGGCGACGACCCTGGCCTGCGCCTCCAGCACGCTCATGTCGTCGCCGAAGAGCTTGACGGCCACGTCGCTGCGCACGCCCGAGATCAGCTCGTTAAAGCGCAACTGAATCGGCTGCGAGAACTCATACGCATTGCCGGGTAGTGCATCCACGGTGGCTTGGATATCGGCGAGCAACTGGTCGCGGCTGCGGCGCTTGCCGTCAGGGCCGGCGGGCCAGTCTTGTTCAGGCTTGAGCATGATGTAACCGTCGGAGATGCTGGGCGGCATCACGTCGGTGGCCACCTCCGCCGTGCCGGTGCGCGCGAAAACGCGTTCAACCTCGGGAAACTTCGCCTTCACCGTGCGCTCGATCTGCATCTGCATCTCCAGCGATTGCGCCAGCCCCGTGCCCGGCACGCGCATCGCTTGCATGGCGAAATCGCCTTCGTTCAAGCTCGGTACGAACTCAGCGCCCAGCCGCGTGGCAGCCACCAGCGAGACGAGCACAGCCACCGTTGCAAAGGTCAGCACGACGGCGGGCGCAGCCAGCACGCGTTCGAGCAGCGGCGCGTACAGGTTGCGCGCCCAGGTCATCAAGCGGTTTTCCTTCTCCGCAACCCGATCGCCAATGAACAGCGCCACGGCTGCAGGCACGAAGGTGATCGAGAGAATCATGGCGGCGGCCAGCGCCAGCACCACGGTCATCGCCATCGGGTGGAACATCTTCCCTTCCACGCCCGAGAGCGTAAAGATCGGCAGGTACACCACCATGATGATGAGCTGGCCGTACAGCAGCGGGCGGCGGGCTTCGCGGGCGGCTTCGAACACCTCTTCGAAACGCTCAGCGCGGGTGAGTGGCCGGCCGCGCGCCCCCTGGGCATGGGCCAGGCGCCGCACGCAGTTCTCCACAATCACCACGGCGCCGTCGACGATGATGCCGAAATCCAGCGCGCCCAGGCTCATCAGGTTGGCGCTCACCTTGGCCGACACCATGCCGCTGAACGTCATCAGCATCGACAGTGGAATCACCAGCGCAGTCAGCACCGCGGCACGCAGGTTGCCGAGGAACAGGAACAGCACCGCCATCACCAGGATGGCGCCCTCCAGCAGGTTCTTCTTAACGGTGGCGATGGCCTTGTCGACGAGCACCGTGCGGTCGTACACCGATTCCACCCGAATGCCCGCCGGCAGCGTCTTGCGGATCTCCTGCATGCGTTTATCCACCGCCTGCGAAACGGTGCGGCTGTTCTCGCCCATCAGCAGGAACGCGGTGCCCAACACCACCTCGCGCCCATTGCTGGTAGCCGCGCCCGTGCGCAGTTCGCTGCCGCTTTCGATGGTGGCGACATCGCGCAGGCGCACTGGTGTGCCGTTGGGACTGGCGAGCACGACGTTGCCGATGTCGGCCGCGTCGCGCAACTGGCCGGGCGCACGCACGAGGTACTGCTCGCCCTTGCGCTCGATATAGCCGGCGCCGACGTTGGCGTTGTTGCGCTCAAGCGCCGTCACCACATCGGCCAGCGTGAGCTTGTACGAGGCCAATCGCTCAGGGCTGGTCGCCACCAAGAACTCCTTGGCAAAGCCACCGATGGTGTTGACCTCCGTCACACCAGGCACGTTGCGAATCTGCGGGCGGATGACCCAGTCCTGCAACTCGCGCAAGTCCGTGGGGGTGTAGGCGGTGCCATCGGGCTTGCGCGCGTTGGCATCGGCCTCGACCGTCCACAGATAGATTTCACCCAGGCCGGTGGAGACGGGGCCCATGCTGGGCGAGATGCCGGCGGGCAGTTGCTCCTTGGCGGCCTGCAAGCGCTCGCTCACCAACTGGCGCGCGAAGTAGATGTCGGTGCCTTCCTTGAAGATCACCGTCACCTGCGACAGGCCGTAGCGCGACAGCGAACGCGTCTGCTCCAGCTTCGGCAAACCCGCCATGGCGGTTTCCAGCGCGTAGGTGATGCGCTGCTCCGTCTCCAGCGGCGAATAGCCCGGCGCAGGCGTATTAATCTGCACCTGCACGTTGGTGATGTCGGGCACCGCGTCGATGGACAAGCGCGTATAGCTGTACGCGCCGAACGCGGCAGCGGCCAGCACGGCCATCAGCACCAGCCAGCGTTGCGCGATGACGGTGCGCAGAAGGCGTTCAAACATGGCGCCTCCTTAGTGGCCGTGGTCGGCCGACTTGCCGGCTTCGGCCTTCAGCACATAGCTGTCGGCGGCGGCGTAGCGTGTGCCGGCGGGCAGACCTTCGAGGATTTCCGTCCACATGCCGTCGGTGCGGCCAGTCTTGACGGGGCGCACCTCAAAGCCGGTAGGCACGGGCACGAACACGGAGGGCTTGTCGTCGACCGTCTGCACGGCATCGGCACGCACAGCCACCGGCACCGGTACGCGGCCCGCTTCCACCGATACGTTGACGAACATGCCCGGACGCCAGGCGAGCTTGGGGTTGTCGATGGTCACGCGGGCGGGCGCGGTGCGCGTCTGCTCGCCCAGCAATGCACCCACGTACGAAACTTTGCCCTGTACGGCAGTGCCGGTGGCCGTGGCCCGCACGGTGGCGGCGGCGTTGGGGGTGACGGCTTCCAGGTCCTTGGCCGTAACAGAAAAATCCGCCCACACGGTACGCAGGTCGGCCACGGTAAAGACAGCGGTCTCCGCTTGCACGGCCTCGCCCTGCGACAAGTGTTTGGCAACGACCACGCCGTCAAACGGGGCCCGCAACTCGAAACGATTCAACGCTGAACCCGCCGGCGCCGCGCCGATGGCCGCCAGCTTCTGCCGCGCGTTGTCGGCAGCGATGCGCGCTTCCTGCAACGCGGTACGGGCTTGCTGGTAATCCTGTTCGGCGGTGATGCCCTGTTCCCACAGGCGTTTTTCGCGCGCGTGCGTTTCCTGTGCGAGCGCCAGGCGCTGTTGTGCGGCTTGCAGTTCGCTACGCTGGTCCGACAGCGCCGGGCTCGACAGCACGGCCAGCAGTTGCCCGCGCGTTACCGGCTGGCCTAGCTCCACCGCCACCTTCTCTGCCACGCCCGCCACGCGCGGCACCACGTGCGCAGTGCGGTCTTCGTTCAGGCGGATCTCGCCGGGCAGAACGACTTCTGTGCGGAGTTCGGTCGCCCCCGCGGTTTCCACACCAATCTTTGCATTGGCGATGGCATCAGCGGTCATAGCCAGGATTTCCGCATGCGGAGCCTCTTCGCCGTGCCCCTGTGCCTGTTGCGCGGCAGCAAGCGCGGGGGCGGCCTCTGCCTCGGAGGTTGCCGTCTGGCGCGTGCCCATGCCGAACCACAGCCCGGCAGCAGCCAGCGAGCCCAGCACGACGATGAGCGCGATGGCGCGCCGTTGTTGCGGTGGAAGTGTCATGTCAGCAGAGTCAGCAGAAAAGGGAGCGCGGCATCACCGGCCGAGGATGCGATCAATGCCAGCCGCCGCCTGGTGCGCGTGTGACAGCGCGGCCAGGTACTGCGCACGCGCCTGGAACAGCGTGCGCTGAGCGTCCAGCACATCGAGAAAATTGAACTTGCCGGCATCAAAGCCGATGCGGGCCGCGTCATAGGCGCGCTGGGCGCCGGGCAACACGTCTTGCCGCAGCGACTGCACAGCGGTGCGGGCCGCTTCGAGCCGTGCAACGTCCTGCGCAAGGGCGGCGCCCTGTTCCAACTGCAGGGCGCGGTAGTCTTCAACCGCCTTGTCGGCGAGGCGCTGCGCTTCGAGCTGGCTGCCCTGGTTGCGGTCAAAAAGCGGCAGCGGCACGGCAATACCGAGCACCGCCATGTTGTTGTTCGCGGCGCTATCGCGCTTGGCTCCCACGCTGAGCGTCACGTCGGGCACGCGCTTGCTGCGTTCCACATTGGCGAGCGCCTGGCGGCGGTCGATCTCCAATCGGGCGCGCACGGCGCGGGGCGAGCTCTCCAACACGCCAGTGGCCTGACGCGCCTCGTGCGGCACGATGGGTAAGGTCTCGGCACTGCCGTCGGCTTCGGGCGTGGCGGAGGCGTTGCCCCAGAAAGCGGCCAATGCACGCTGTGCAACCTGCAATTCCGCACGCGCATCACGCAGCTCGATGGCCGCACCGGCGCGGGCAACGCCGGCCTTGGTCTGCTCAACTGGTGACACCTTGCCCGCTTGCACGCGCCGCGCGGCGGCCAGTACCGCCTGGGCTGCCAACGCGTCCGAGGCCTGCGCGAGCGTCAAGCGCTCTTGCGCGATCACCAAGTCGAAGAAGGCTCGCGTGACATCAGCACGCAACTGAGCACGCAGTACGGCGGCATCTTGCGCTGCGGCGTCCCGGGCGATTTCCGCAGCGCGCGTGCGTGCACTGCGCTTGCCGCCCAGCTCCAGCGGGATGTTCAGCTGCGCCGTCATCGTGGCGCGGTCGCGGCGGACGTCTTCCGTCGTAAAGGCGGCCTCGGGATTGCGCAACCGGCGGGCCTGATCGAGCGCGCCTTCGCTGGCGGCGACTTCATAACCGGCCGCGGCCAATGCGGGATGCGTTTGCATGGCCCGCTCGACAGCCTGCTGCAGCGTCACGCGTTCTGACGCCCTTGCAGCCGGCTCACTTGGCGTAGAAAGCGCCACCGCTGCAACAGGGTCAGCAGCCGCTGCGGTGGCCAAAGGGGCGGCCAAAAGACACGCAAGGGCTGCCCCGACGGACTGAAAGCCACGCATTACGCGTTGGCGCCATCGGTGTACGGATCACGACCGCGCGGGCTGATGAAGCCACCATCCGTGTACGGGTCACGCGTGCCGACGCGGGCTTCGAGCGCGGCTTGCGCAGCGCCGTCCGTGTACGGATCACGGGCGCCAGTCTTGGCACCGTCGGTGTACGGGTCACGCGCACCGGCGCGGGCGCCATCGGTGTAGGGGTCACGTGCGCTGGTGTTTGCCAGCGGTGCGGCCATTGCGCTGTGGTCTTGCGCGGCGACGGCCGTGCCCGTTGCCAGCAGGGTGCTCACCGCGGCAAGTGCGGCAAGGGGAAGCACGCGTTGGAATCGAATCGCCATGAGAATCTCCTTCGAAAAGCCCAACACCAGCAAACGGGAATAAACAGGGGGCGGTGTCAGTGCGGCCAGTCTAGGGAGGCGTGCACCACGCGGGCATGACCCGAAGATGACAAACTTGTCATCTTCAGCCCCGCGTGGGGCGTTTTGGCATATCGTGCGGCTATCGGTAACCACGGCAGCCACGGCGGGGCGAGAAATGCCCGCCCTTTTTCTCATGCGACTGCTCATTGTTGAAGACGAGCCCAAGGCGGGCGACTACCTCCTCAAAGGCCTGACCGAATCGGGTTTTGTGGCCGACCTCGCCCGCACGGGCCCCGACGGCCTCTTCCAGGCCATGGAGCACGACTACGACCTGATCGTGCTCGACGTCATGCTGCCCGGCATGGACGGCTGGCAGGTGCTGCAGGAACTGCGCCGCCGCAAGAGCACGCCGGTGCTGTGCCTGACCGCGCGCGATGAACTGGCCGACCGCCTGAAAGGCCTCGAGCTGGGCGCGGACGACTACCTCGTCAAACCCTTCGCCTTTGCCGAGCTGGTGATGCGCGTACGCACGATCCTGCGGCGCGGCCCACTGCGTGAGAGCGAGATCCTCGAAATTGCCGACCTGACCATCGACACCATCAAGCGCCGCGTGACGCGTGCCGGGCAACGCATCGACCTGACCGCCAAGGAATACGCGCTGCTGCACCTGCTGGCACGCCGCGCGGGCGAGGTGCTGTCGCGCTCGCTGATCGCCTCGCAGGTGTGGGACGTAAATTTCGACAGCAACACCAACGTGGTCGATGTGTCCATCGGCCGCTTGCGCGCCAAGGTAGACGGCCCGTTTGAGCACAAGCTGATCCACACGCTGCGCGGCATGGGCTACGTGCTGGATGAGGCCGCACGCTGATGCGCTGGCCTGCATCGCTGGCTGGCCGGCTGGTGCTGGCGTTCGTGGTGGTGGCATCGGTCACGCTCACGGCGGCCGGCACGTACCTGTACTACGCGCTTAACGCCCAGTTGCGTGCAACGGACGATGCCATGCTCATCGGCAAGATCACGCAGCTGCGCCACCTGGCAAGCGAAGCGCTGAGCGCCGATGACCTGGCTCGCACCGCGCACCGCTATACCGATGTGGTGTCCGGCCACGATGGCCTTATCCTGCGCATTGCCACGCCCGAAGGCCGCACACTGGTGGAAGTGAACCCCGAAGGCGAACACGTGACGATGCCGCCCGTGGTGCGCGCCGCAGTACCCCCATCGGAATCCGCCGTCCACACGTGGATGTCGCAGGCAGGGATGACATCGCGGGCGCTGGCGGCGGAGGCACGACTGGGGCAAAGCGATGCGAACGTCATCGTGCTGGTCGCGCAGGATGGCGACAGCCGTGCCGTGTTGCTGACCCACTACCAGCGCCACATCGTGTTTGCCGTCATCGGTGGGGTGGCGGCGGTGGCGCTGCTGAGCCTGTTGCTGGTGCGCAGCACGCTGCGTGGCCTGGCACGCATCGGCAAGCAGGCAGCCGCCGTGATGCCCAGCCAGTTGGATACACGCCTCACATTGCAAGGCGCCCCGCGTGAACTGGCCGATCTGCTGGCCTCGCTCAACGCCATGCTCACGCGCTTGCAGGATGGCTTTGCGCGGCTGTCGCAATTCTCAGCGGATCTGGCGCACGACTTCCGCACGCCGCTGGCCAACCTTGTCGGCCAGACCGAAGTCACACTCGCGCACCCGCGCGCGGTGGAGGAATACCGCAGCGTGCTCGAATCCAACCTGGAGGAATACGCGCGCCTGTCGCACATGATCGAAGACATGCTCTTCCTCGCGCGGGCGGACCACGCGCGCGTGGCGCTGTCTATCGCGCCGCTCGATGCGCGGCACGAAGTGCAGGTGCTGGTCGACTATTTCGAGGCGGTGGCTGCCGATCGGGACATTGCCATCGCGGTCAGCGGCGATGCGCAATTGCGTGCCGATACCACGCTGCTGCGCCGGGCGATCAACAACCTGCTGGACAACGCGCTGCGCCACACGCCTTCTGGCGCGCGCATCGACGTGGTGATCGAACAGCGCACGGACGGCATTGGCATTGCCGTGCGCAACCCGGGGCCGGCCATTCCGGCCGTCAGCCTGCCGCTGCTGTTCGAGCGGTTCTACCGGGGCGACCCCTCTCGGGCGCAATCGGGGGCGCAGTCCAGCCAGTCCACGGGGTTGGGTCTGGCTATCGTGAAGACCATCATGGACCTGCACGGCGGGCGCGTGCAGGCCAGTAGCCGGGCCGAGAGAGACGCCGGCTTGACCGAGTTCCGGCTGGTGTTTCCGGCTTAGGTCCCTCGGCGCCGTCAGGTGCCGTTAGGTGCCAATGCGCAGCGCGGAAGGCGTACGCGCGGCGTCTTGGCCGTCGTCGCGCAGCACCTGGCGATAGGCAGCGCCCACCAGCAAGCCGATGAAGCGCAACAGCCGGCGCGGCGCGTTGATGTCTTCCGTCACGGCAAAGCGCGCCGGCGTGCCGTCCACCGGTTCCCCCGACAGCCAGAAGCGCACGCCCGCTGGCACGTCGATCGATTGGCCCGGCTTGAGCCAGATGTCTTGCAACTGGTGCTCTTGCGTGACCCACAACCGGCCGGCCTGTGCGGCGATGGTTTGGGCCCGTGCCGACCGCCAGCTCACCGGCACGCCCGGCCGGTCAAGTTCAAAGATTCTGATTTCGCGCATGATGGAGACTCCTGTGCCGGGGTTCGTGGTGGCATTTTTATGGGGACTGCGGATCGGCACGACTCCATCTTGCGCGGCAGGCCACACCGTTGACATGAACAGTTGCGAACACTTTGGCTGAACTGTTCAGCATCTTTCGCGAACAGTTCAGCAAAATGACGGACTGAACTGCATTTGGATATGTGGAACCGTTCGTTCTGTGTGAGGCGGTGGCTGGCTAGCATGGTCCATCGCCATTCCCGCAGGAGCCGCCATGCCGCACGACCACACCGCCATCGATACAACGTTCGGAACCCTGCAAGTACGCCCGGTCGCAGGGCATATCGGTGGCGAGGTACTCAACCTCCAACTGGGTGCAGAGTTGCCGGAGGACACGTTCGCCAGCCTGTACGCTGCCCTGCTCAAGTACAAGGTGTTGTTCTTTCGCGACCAGCACCAGTTGGACGACGACAAACACCAGGCCTTCGGCAAGCGCTTCGGCCGCATCGTCGCGCACCCGACGGTGCCCGCGCCCACCGGCACACAGCTGTTTGAACTCGATGCCTCAAAAGGCGGCGGCCGCGCCGACTCCTGGCACACCGACGTGACCTTCCTCGATGCGTTTCCAAAGGTGTCGATCCTGCGCGCGGTGACGATTCCCGCCTATGGCGGTGACACCGTCTGGGCCAATACCGCCCGCGCCTATGAGCAATTGCCCGATACGCTCAAGCAGCTGGCCGAGCAGCTCTGGGCCGTACACACCAACGACTACGACTACGGCGCCGAGCGCACGCAACTCGATGGCGCCCGCCTGCGGCATCACCGCGACGTGTTTGCCGCTGCGGTGTATGAAGCCTCGCACCCCGTGGTGCACGTTCACCCGGAAACCAGCGAGCGGGCCCTGCTGCTCGGTCACTTCGTCAAGCGCTTTGCCGGCCTGCCGGGCAGCGAATCCACGCGCCTGTTCGAGCTACTCCAGAACCGCGTCACGCGGCTGGAAAACACCGTGCGATGGCAATGGCGCCAGGGCGACGTCGCCATCTGGGACAACCGCGCCACGCAGCACTACGCCATCAACGACTACGGCAACCAGCCGCGCGTGGTGCGGCGCGTGACCGTGCACGGCGACACCGCCATCTCCGTGGACGGCAGCCGCAGCACGCAACTGCGCCGCCCCGAAGCCACCAACGACGCGC